>NZ_WMDZ01000001.1:2400000-3061299 GCF_021735935.1 Sulfitobacter sp. M39 | reverse complement strand
GCCACACCCGTACCCGCAGCAACCGCCACGGCGAGCGCCACGGAATCGAGCCATAGCAGCGCGCGATAGCGGCTTTCGAGAAGATGCGCGGTAAAGAAAACCACCATTGCGGCAGTGACGCCCACGGCGAGATGGGTGGGGTTCGCAATCCAGAAAATCGGGTTTCGATCCAGCAACAGGTCGCGCAGTGTGCCGCCGCCCAAGGCCGTGAGACAGGCGATAAAGGCAAAGCCTACAAGATCAAGCTGGGCGCGGCTGGCGACCAGCGCCCCCGTGATCGCAAAGACCAAAACGGAGGCGTACTCCAGCAGGGTGATCAGGCTCATTTGGTTTTGAACGGGGCCATGCCCGCCCGCGCCAGTTCATCCGCGCGCTCGTTCTCGGGATGGCCTGCGTGGCCTTTGACCCATTCCCAGGTGACCTGATGCCGCGCATTTGCCGCATCCAGCCGCTGCCAAAGCTCGGCGTTTTTGACGGGCCTTTTAGCGGCATTTTTCCAGCCGTTTTTCTTCCAGCCGTAGATCCAGCCGGTGATGCCATTTTTGACATAGTTACTATCGGTGACGATTGTGATCTCGGTCGGGCGGGCCAGCGCTTCGAGCGCGCTGATGGCGGCCATCAGCTCCATCCGGTTGTTGGTGGTGGCGGGTTCGCCGCCTTTCAACTCGCGCTCCTTAACGATCTTGTCGCCATCCATCGCCCGCATCAGCGCACCCCAGCCACCGGGGCCGGGATTGCCGGAACAGGCACCATCAGTATATGCAATCAGCTTGGTCATGGGGCTGCCTTATCTAGTCTGGCGTGGGGGCGTCCAGCCTAATTTACGCCCCGCCCGCAAGTTTCGCTGCTACAGAAAGACGCCCACAGCCAGACACGCCAGCACGACTGCGGTCAGAAGCGTGCGCAGCTTTAGCCACCAGCGCGGCGCAAGACGCCAGTGCCAGAAGGCGGCATCAAGGACCAGTAGACCCGCAAAACCGAACATCAGGTTCAGCCCTGCACCCACAGGGCCGCCGCTTGTCATGAAGAACGCCCAAAGCGCCGGGATCACGGCGAGGATATAGCCCGCCGTTGCCTTCGCGCCGCTGGTCTTGGTTGCGAAGCCCCATAGCACGCCGGACATGAAGGAAAGAATAACGGTTCCGTAGAACAGCTGGATATATGGCCCGACAAAACGGCCGCCGAACGTCGCTGCGCCCCAGTTCGCCAAGGGATCAACCAGCCCGGTCAAGGCCCCCCAGACAAAGGGGATCAGCCCGGCAAGGCCAAGCCAAAGCGGCGCGCGGGGGATACCGGTCATGCAGGCACCCGCAGCACACGGGGGACTTTGAATTCCACATTCTCTACGGCGGTTTCGACCATTTCGGTGGTCACATCGTAGCGGTCTTTGAACGCGTCAATGACCTCGTTGATAAGCTGTTCGGGGGCCGAGGCACCGGCGGTGATCCCGACGCTTTTGATCCCCTCGAGGCTGCGCCAGTCGATGTCGGTCGCGCGCTGCACCAGCTGGGCGTAATCGCAGCCCGCACGCGATCCGACCTCGACCAGACGACGTGAGTTTGATGAGTTTGGCGCGCCCACAACAAGCATCGCATCACACTTCGGCGCCATTGCCTTCACCGCTTCTTGACGGTTGGTCGTGGCGTAGCAGATGTCTTCTTTGTGCGGCCCGATGATCTGCGGAAAGCGTTTGTTCAGGGCGGCGACAATCTCGGCTGTGTCATCAACGCTTAACGTCGTTTGGGTGACATAGGCCAGCTTGCTCGGGTCGCGCACCTCGACGTTTTCGACATCGGTAGGCGTTTCGACCAGCAAAACCTCGCCCGGGGGGAGCTGCCCCATGGTGCCAATGGTTTCGGGGTGGCCCGCGTGGCCGATCATGATCATTTGCAGCCCCGCGTCGGCGTGGCGTTGCGCCTCGATATGCACCTTGGATACAAGCGGACAGGTCGCGTCGACATAGACCATATTGCGTGCCTCGGCCTTGGCGGGGACGGCTTTCGGTACGCCGTGCGCCGAGAAGATGACGGGCCGGTCATCAGGGCATTCCGACAGTTCCTCGACAAAGATCGCACCCCGTTCGCGCAGCCCGTCGACGACGAATTTATTGTGCACGATCTCGTGGCGCACATAGACCGGCGCGCCCCATTTCTCGATGGCCATCTCGACGATCTTGATCGCGCGGTCGACGCCCGCACAGAAACCGCGTGGCGCGGCAAGATACAGGGTCAAAGGCGGTTTGGTCATCACACTCTCCTTGGGCATAGGCCATAGGTAAGGGTTGCGCGGCGCATCGTCCAGACCAGCGGCGGCACAGTCTGATGCTTCAAATGCGCGCGCACTGATTGCGGGCGCGAGAGGGATGCGGAGATTTAGGCGCGCAGTCGCGGGTTATTCGTCAGATGTTTCACGTGGAGGCCGGCCAATAACGTCGCGCAGGTCTTCAAGTTCGATAAAGTTGTCCACTTGGCGGCGCAGATCGTCCGAGATCATGGGAGGTTGGCTACGGATCGTGCTGACGACAGAGACGCGCACGCCTTGGCGTTGAAGGCTTTCGACCAACGGGCGGAAATCGCCGTCACCGGAGAAGATCACGATGTGGTCAAGATGTGGCGCAAGCTCCATCGCGTCGACCGCAAGCTCGATATCCATGTTCCCTTTGACCTTCCGGCGGCCCATGCTGTCGGTGTATTCTTTCGCCGGTTTGGTCACCATGGAGAACCCGTTATAGTTCAGCCAGTCGACCAGCGGGCGTATGGGAGAGTATTCGTCGTTTTCCAGCAAAGCGGTGTAGTAAAAGGCACGCAGCAGTTTGCCGCGGCGCATGAATTCCTGCCGCAGTAGCTTGTAATCAATGTCAAAACCCAGGTTCTTGGCAGCTGCATAAAGGTTGGAGCCGTCGATGAACAAAGCTAGCCGTTCGTCCTTGTAGAACATGAAGTGCCTTCCTAATACACGTCGTTCGGAAATTTGCGTCGTAAATTTGCGTCGTGTAGAGCCGCTATAAAACGAAATGTTTCAAATTTAGTTTCCGACTATGAATACAATACTAACTAAGGTTTTTTCGAGAGGCAGCAAGTGAAGACATTGGCCATCCCTGACCCCAAGGGGGGTGAAATCGGCAAGTGCGCGCTGATCGCCCTCGGCAGCAATCAATCATCAGTTGCGGGGGGGCCGGCAGAAACTCTGTGCCGCGCCCTTGAAATTATGGTTGGTATGGGCGTGCAGGTTGTCGCGCTTAGCCCGTTCTATTCAACCTATGCGTTTCCCGCAGGGTCAGGTCCGAATTTCGTAAATACAACCGCTAGTATAAGGGCGGAGGGTGAGCCTGATCAAGTTTTAGCTATTCTTCATGCCGTTGAAGCAGAGCTTGGGCGCGAGCGGCATAGCCGTTGGGCCCCTCGGACGGTCGATCTGGACCTGATCGCGATGGGGGATGTGGTGTCGCCGGATGTCCAGACCCAGACCGATTGGCGGGAGATTCCGCTTGAACAGCAGATGGCCAAAGCGCCCGACCAGCTGATCCTGCCGCACCCACGGCTTCAGGATCGCGCCTTTGTTTTGGTGCCGCTGGCCGACATCGCGCCGGATTGGCGTCATCCTCTAATCGGCAAAACCGTTCGCGAGATGTTGAATGACCTGCCAGAGGCAGATAAAAAGGGGGTATGGCCGCTGGAATAGGCCCTTGTAAATTCCGCCGATGGCTTCTAAATAGTCGGCTTCTTGCAGCATTCATGATTGGAGCATCCCCATGGCCCGCGTCACTGTCGAAGATTGTGTAGATAAAGTGCCAAACCGGTTCGAGCTTGTCATGCTTGCCGCGCATCGTGCGCGTGAAATTGCGGCAGGTTCTACGGTTACTGTTGATCGCGATAACGACAAAAACCCTGTCGTGTCCCTGCGCGAGATTGCGGATGAAACCCAATCGGCCGACGAGCTGCGCGAGCGTCTGATCGAAAGCAACCAGAACCAGATCGAGGTTGATGAACCCGAAGAGGACGCAATGGCGCTTCTTATGGGGGCTGAGCAAGACAAGCCCGAAGAGGACAGCATGTCCGAAGAGATGCTGCTGCGGCAGTTGATGGCGGCACAAGGGCAGGGCTAAGGCCCGCGCCCTTCGGGGCTTATAGGCAGGACAGGTATGAATACCGCCGACATTACGGCTGACGACCTTATCGCGCTTGTGCGCGCCTATAACCCTAAGACGAACGAAAATCAGATCAGGCTGGCCTATGAGTATGGCCAGCAGATGCACGAGGGCCAGTTCCGCCATTCCGGAGAGCCCTATTTCACGCATCCTGTCTCTGTCGCGGCTATTTTGACCGAACAGCAGCTGGACGATGCGACCATCATCACCGCATTGCTGCACGACACGATCGAGGACACGAAAGCGTCCTATAGCAGCGTCGATGATAAGTTCGGACATGATGTCGCTGAGCTGGTCGATGGCGTGACCAAGCTGACCAACCTGCAACTGAATTCCAACGAGACAAAACAGGCCGAGAACTTTCGTAAGCTGTTCATGGCAATGTCGAAAGACCTGCGGGTCATCTTAGTCAAGTTGGCGGATCGGCTGCATAATATGCGCACGATCAAGTCGATGCGCCCTGACAAGCAGATCCAGAAAGCACGTGAAACAATGGATATCTATGCGCCTCTTGCGGGGCGTATGGGGATGCAATGGATGCGCGAAGAGCTTGAGGATTTGGCCTTTCGCGTGCTCAACCCGGAAGGGCGGCAGTCGATCATCCGGCGCTTTATCACCCTTCAGCGCGAAACGGGCGATGTCATCCAGCGAATCACCGGCGACATGCGGCACGAGCTTGAGAAAGCCGGGATCGAGGCCGAAGTCTTTGGGCGGGCGAAAAAACCGTATTCGATCTGGCGCAAGATGCAGGAAAAGCAGCAATCCTTTTCCCGTTTATCAGATATTTACGGTTTCCGCGTTATCACCACCTCGGAGGATGAATGTTATCGCGCGCTTGGCACCATCCATCGGCGCTGGCGGGCCGTGCCGGGGCGGTTCAAGGATTATATCAGCCAGCCCAAGACAAACGGTTACCGGTCGATCCATACCACCGTCTCTGGCCGTGATGGTAAGCGGGTCGAGGTGCAGATCAGAACGCGGCAGATGCATGATGTCGCTGAATCCGGTGTGGCGGCGCATTGGTCCTATCGCGATGGCGTGCGGTCGCGGAACCCCTTTGCTGTTGATCCGGTCAAATGGGTCGCGCAACTGACAGAGCAGCTCGATTCAGAGGAGGACCACGAGGATTTCCTCGAGGCGGTCAAGCTTGAGATGTACGCCGATCAGGTGTTCTGCTTTACCCCCAAGGGGGAGGTGGTCAAGCTGCCGCGTGGGGCGACGCCGATTGATTTTGCCTATGCGATCCACACGCGAATCGGTTCTGCCTGCGTCGGCGCCAAGATCGACGGGATGCGCGTGCCTTTGTGGACGCGGGTGAAAAACGGCCAGTCGATCGAGATTATTACCGCCCAAGGTCAGACACCGCAGGCGACATGGCTGGATATCGCAACGACGGGCAAGGCCAAGACGGCGATCCGTCGGTCGCTGCGTGAACTGGATCGCGCGCGCTTTGTCAGCCTTGGGCGCGAACTTGCCCGCTCTGCCTTCGAGCAGATGAATAAATCGGCGACGGAGAAAGTGCTACGCACCGCGGCCCGTAACCTGCGTCTCTCCAGCGCCGAGGAGCTTTTGGCGCAACTTGGCTCTGCCGAACTGACGGGCCAAGAGGTGGTGCAGGCCGTCTATCCCAACCTGCGCCCCAAACCCGGCGAGCATGTTGATCGCAAGCGCGCGGTGGTGGGGCTGGAAGCGGGGCAATCCTTTGACCGGTCGCCTTGTTGTCAGGCGCTGCCGGGGGAACGCATTGTCGGCATCACCTTCCGCGGGCAGGGCGTCAAAATCCACACCATCGATTGCGAGCGTCTGTCGCATTACGAGGACCAGCCCGAACGCTGGCTGGACCTGCGTTGGCACGACGGGCCACATCCCGCGATCTATGGGGCGACACTGGATCTGACCATCGGCAATGGGGCGGGCGTGCTCGGGCGGATTTGTACGCTGATCGGCCAATCCTCTGCCAATATCGCAGATCTGGAATTTTTGGACCGCAAGCCTGACTTTTACCGGTTGTTGATCTACGTAGAATTGCGAGACATTGCGCATCTGCATTCTTTGATCCCGATGTTGGAGGCCGAGAGCGAGGTCGCTGAGATCAGCCGATACCGGAACCCCGACTTGTTCAAGGCAGGTACCAAAGACGCATGATCCGCCCGGACTGCACTGACCCAAGGACGAACTGTTGATTTTCAAACGCCGCGATCCAAAGCCGACAGTGCGCGCGATGGCTGAATTCATGTGGCCTCGGGGTGGTTGGACGCGGGCGTTTCACTATGTCAAACACCGGATGCGCCGCTTGCCTGATACGCCCGAACGCATTGCGCGTGGCATCTGGGCTGGCGTTTTTACCACGTTTACGCCCTTCTACGGTATGCATTTTATCGTGGCGGCGCTGGTATCGCGTGTCATGCGAGGCAATCTGCTGGCCGCATTGATGGGGACGTTTTTTGGCAATCCGCTGACCTATGTACCGATCGGGTTGTCATCGCTGTCCATGGGGCACTGGATTCTCGGTTCCCACATGCGGACGGGGGAGCATCGGTCCTTCGGGGGCAAGTTCTTTGACGCCGGTCACGATTTATTGGCCAATTTTGTAGCGATCTTTACCAGCCGCGACATGGATTGGTCGGGGCTTGAGGTCTTCTGGCATCAGGTGTTCTATCCGTATCTGATCGGGGGGATCGTGCCCGGCATGATCTGTGCCACGATCGCCTATTATCTGGCCGTGCCCTTGCTGCGGGCCTATCAAAAGCGGCGCAAGGGCGCGATCAAGGCCAAGTTCGATTTGTTGAAAAAGAAAGCCTCGGCCAAGGCCGAGGCGAAACGCAAGGCAGAGCAGGCGGCTCTGGAGGGGAAAGATCATGGCGGCACAAGGTAAGCTTCGGCTGGGCGTAAATATTGACCACGTGGCGACTGTGCGGAATGCGCGCGGCGGTGCCTATCCGGACCCGCTGCGCGCAGCCCGCGCCGCGCAAGAGGCAGGCGCTGATGGCATCACCGCGCACCTGCGCGAGGATCGTCGCCACATCACCGATGCGGATATCGAAGGGCTGCAAGAGGTGTTGAACGTGCCGCTCAACTTCGAGATGGCCGCCACGGAAGAGATGCAGGCCATCGCCCTGCGCCACAAGCCCCATGCCGTCTGCATCGTGCCGGAAAAGCGCGAAGAGCGGACAACCGAAGGCGGGCTTGAAGTCGCACGCGAGGAAAACCGGCTGGCGCATTTCATTGCTCCTCTGCGCGAAGCGGGCAGCCGCGTCAGCATCTTCATCGCCGCTGATCAGCGCCAGATCGAGGCGGCGAACCGCATCGGAGCAGAGGTGATCGAACTGCACACCGGTGCCTATTGCGACGCCTATGCCGAAGGGCATTGGGAGGAAGCACAAAAGGAGCTGCAAAAGCTCGAAGAGATGTCAAAATTCGCCCATGATTTGGGGCTTGAGGTGCACGCGGGCCACGGTCTCACCTATGATACCGTCAGCCCCGTCGCCGCCTTTCCCGAGGTGCAAGAGCTGAACATCGGGCATTTCCTGATTGGCGAGGCGATCTTTCTGGGCCTTGGCCCCGCCATCGCCGAGATGCGCCGCCTGATGGATGACGCCCGCAAGGGTTGAGGGCGCGGCATGATTTTGGGCATCGGCACCGACCTCGCGAATATCGAACGGATTCAAGGCACGCTGGACCGCTTTGGCGACCGTTTCCGCAATCGCGTGTTCACCGAGGTTGAACAGCAAAAGGCCGAACGTCGCCGTGATGTCGCGGGCACCTACGCCAAGCGCTGGGCCGCGAAAGAGGCATGCTCAAAGGCGCTTGGCACCGGTCTGCGCATGGGGATCGCTTGGCGCGACATGGCGGTGAGCAACCTGCGCACCGGCCAGCCCGTGATGGAGGTCACCGGCTGGGCGGCGGAGCGTTTGGCCAAAATGACACCCGACGGCCACGAGGCGATCATCCATGTCACGCTGACAGATGACCACCCTTGGGCGCAGGCCTTTGTCGTCATCGAAGCCCGCCCCAAGGCAGGTATTCAGACCTAACGGCAGATCATAGCTCATTCGGTCGTTGGATCGGGGGCAGGGTTGCTTGACTTGCGTCAATGGCACCCGCATGTAACGCTCGAACGCATGAACAGGAGCGCCAAAATGGCCGCCAAAGAGAAAACCGGCAACGCCTTTGTCGAAACCATCAAAACAATCGTCTATGCGCTGTTGATCGCAGGGGTCTTTCGGACCCTGTTTTTCCAGCCTTTCTGGATCCCTTCGGGGTCGATGAAAGAGACGTTGTTGATCGGGGATTTCCTGTTCGTGAACAAAATGGCCTATGGCTATTCCTACGCATCCTGTCCCAGCGTGATGATGCCGCGGTTCGGTATTGAGGTCGACGCAAAAGACGTCTGCGGTGTGTTTGACGGTGACAACACGCGTTTATTCGGGTCAGAGCCCGAGCGCGGCGATGTGGTGGTCTTCCGTCATCCCGTGTCTGGTCGCGATTACATCAAGCGTCTGATCGGCTTGCCGGGTGACAAGGTTCAGATCACTGGTGGTGTGGTTAGCATCAATGGCACGGCGGTGGAACTGCGTGACGATGGTGTCTTCGAAGAGGTGATGGACCGTCAGGGCCCGCAAGGTATGCGTCCGCGTTGCGAGAACGGTGCTGTCGGTGCCGGTGGTGTATGCGAAAAATCCCGTCAGATCGAAGTGCTCCCCAATGGGGTCGAACATGCGATCCTGAACATTGGCAATCAGGCGTCGGACAATACCGGTGTCTACACGGTGCCAGAAGGGCATTACTTTTTCATGGGCGACAACCGCGACAACTCTGCCGACAGCCGCCTGGCACAGCAGGCCGGTGGCGTCGGTTTCGTGCCGTATGAAAACCTGATCGGCCGCGCGGACCGGATCATGTTCAGCTCGGCCGGTCGGTCGATGTTGTTCTTCTGGACGTGGCGCAGCGATCGTTTCTTTAAGGCGATCAAGTGAAGTTAAACGCTGATCTCAAGGCCTTTGAAGGCCGCATCGGGTACCACTTTGCCAAGCCGGAGCTGTTGAACCGCGCGGTGACCCATGCCTCTATGTCGTCGGCCAATCGTGACGACAACCAGCGGCTTGAGTTTCTGGGGGATCGCGTTCTGGGGCTGGTTATGGCCGAAGCGCTGCTGAAACTTGATCCCGCCGCAACCGAAGGGCAGCTGGCCCCGCGGTTCAATGCGTTGGTGCGCAAGGAAGCCTGCGCCGAGGTCGCGCGCGAGATCGACATGGGCGCCGTGCTGAAGCTTGGCCGGTCAGAGATGTTGTCTGGCGGTCGCCGCAAGCAGGCGTTGTTGGGGGACGCGATCGAGGCTATCATCGCGGCTGTCTATCTGGATGGCGGATTTGACGAGGCCAAAGCGTTGATCCTGCGATTGTGGGGTGACCGCGTGATGCAGGTCAAGCAAGACGCCCGCGACGCCAAGACTGCGCTGCAAGAATGGGCGCAAGCGCGCGGCTTGCCGCCCCCCGCCTATGTTCAGACCGACCGGCAGGGGCCAGACCACGCCCCGGTGTTTACCATCACCGCCCGGATTGAAAACGGGGCCAGCGCCGTCGCGTCAGCCCCATCGAAACGTCAGGCCGAACAGGCCGCTGCCAAGACGCTCTTGGCCCAATTGGAGAGACCCTCATGACCACGCGCGCCGGATTTATCGCCCTGATCGGCGAGCCCAATGCGGGCAAATCGACGTTGCTGAACCGCATGGTCGGCGCGAAAGTGTCGATCGTGACCCATAAGGTGCAGACCACACGCGCCCGCATTCGTGGGGTTGCGATGGAAGGGGAAAGCCAGCTTGTGTTCGTGGACACCCCCGGTCTGTTCCAGCCCCGTCGCCGTCTGGACCGCGCCATGGTGGCCGCGGCTTGGGGGGGCGCTGCGGATGCCGATGTTGTCATTCTGCTGATCGAGGCCAACCGCGGGATCACCGAAGGGGTCGAGCGTATCCTGGAAGGCCTCGCCGACATTGGTCAGGGACGCAAGGTCGCGCTTGCGATCAACAAGATCGACCGTGTCGAAGCTCCGGTCCTGTTGGGGCTGAGCAAAGAGATGAACGACCGTTATGATTTTGCCGAAACATTCATGATTTCGGCCGAGCGGGGGCATGGTGTGGATACATTGCGCCAATGGCTGGCGGGCGAATTACCCGAGGGGCCGTGGCTCTATCCCGAAGATCAGATCGCCGATCTGCCCATGCGCATGATCGCCGCCGAAATGACCCGTGAGAAACTGACCCTGCGTCTGCATCAGGAGCTGCCCTATCAGCTGACGGTCGAGACGGAAAACTGGGAAGAGCGTAAAGACGGCTCTGCGCGGGTGGATCAGTTGATCTATGTAGTACGTGACGGTCACAAGGGTATCGTGCTTGGCAACAAGGGCGAAACGATCAAGGCGGTCAGCAAAGCCTCTCGCGAGGAGCTTGAAGAATTCCTCGGCCGAAAAGTGCACCTGTTTTTGCAGGTCAAAGTGCGCCCGAACTGGCTGGATGAGGCGGAGCGCTACTCCGAGATGGGGTTGGAGTTCAAAGACGGCAATGTCTAGGTTTGGTGCGGCCCGACCCTTCGGGGAGGATTTTACACCATTTGGAACGACGGGGCTGTCATGGCCCGGCTGACCGCGCGGTTCTGGGTCGATGCCTATCTAGCGCGGCTGCGGGTGTATGATATTCCCGCGTTCGTGGTCGCGCATGGGGATGACACCGGCGGCGCTGTTCTAGTGAAGCTCGCAACGCTCGATGGAAATGCCCAGCTTTTTCAGAAAAGTTTCGATTTAATCAGTGGTGAGCGGACCTGGGTTGAAATGACAAGCGGACAGGAGCCGGAGGTTGATGCGTCGATCAGCCGGCAGCGCGGCTTTGATCCGGACCTATGGGTGATCGAGGTCGAAGACAGGCAGGGTCGGCATCTGCTGCATGATGACGGGCTGAGCTGATGGAATGGCGCGATCAAGGCATTTTGCTAAGCGCGCGCCGCCATGGTGAGACATCGGCCATCATCGAGGTGTTCACCCCCGAGCGCGGCCGCCATGCCGGGATCGTGCGCGGCGGTACCAGTCGCAAGATTGCCCCAATTCTTCAACCGGGCGCGCAGTTAGACATCGCATGGCGCGCGCGGCTTGAGGATCATATCGGCGCGTTCACCGTTGAACCTGTGCGCAGCCGTGCGGCACTGGCTATGCATGATCGGCTTAGCCTTGCGGGTTTGAATGCGGTGACGGGGCTGCTTGCCTTTGCATTGCCCGAACGCGAGCCGCACGCTCCGCTATATCGGCGCACCGAGGCGTTGCTGGACCTGTTAGGGCAAGGCGATCTGTGGCCGTTGGCCTATCTTCAGTGGGAAGTCAGCTTGCTGGATGAACTGGGGTATGGTCTTGATCTGAGCGCCTGTGCGGTGACTGGACGGACCAGCGGGCTGGTCTTCGTGTCCCCGAAAACGGGGCGTGCTGTGACCCGGGAAGGGGCGGGGGAGTGGGTTGATAAAATGCTGCCATTGTCTCCCGTTTTACGCGGGGAAGGGGATGCGAGCGATGCGGATATTGCACTGGCGTTCAAAACCACGGGATATTTCCTGGAGCGGCATCTGGCGCGCGATCTAGGGGACAAGCCCCTCCCCGAAGCGCGCGCGCGCTACGTAGAGGCATTTAGTCGACGGCGCGAAACACCATATTAAGGTCTTCGGTGTTAGACAGAATCATAACGTCATTCAGAATCTCGACGAGGGTGGCGTTGTTGAGCGCGTCGATAACGATGTTTTCTTGGCTTAGATCAGGACATGCCTTTTTGGTGGAGGATATGAGCGTGAAAGAAAACCAAGGGTAGGGCAGTTTGTTCGTGCCGGACATCCGATTGCAGGGGCCTTGAACGATAACCTGTTCCTTTTCCGGAAAGGACAGCTGTGTGTTTGCTGAGAACGCGACCCCGTTCAGTTCTTGCAAGCGCCATAGGCGGTCGGCGGCCCCATAGGCCCGCAGAGTCTCGTCCTGACTGCACTGGGTCGTCAGGGTGATAGCCAGTAAGAGGGAGGTCAGCTTGATCATAGGGTCAGGATAGGCAGCCAGACGATTTCACGCGTCAGGCTGCCCGAGCTTTATCCGAGCAACCGGCGCGAGATGACCTGCGCCTGAATCTCTGCGGCACCCTCAAAGATGTTGAGGATACGCGCATCACAAAGGACACGGCTTATTTTGTATTCGAGGGCAAAACCATTCCCGCCGTGGATTTGCAAGCCGTTGTCCGCTGCTGCCCACGCAACACGTGCGCCTAGAAGCTTGGCCATACCCGCTTCGACATCGCAACGACGGCCTTCATCCTTTTCGAAAGCGGAGAAATACGTGAGCTGACGCGCGATCATAATCTCAACCGCCATCATTGCCAGTTTGGACGACACGCGAGGGAAATTGATGAGGGACTTGCCGAACTGCTTGCGATCAATCGCATACTGCATAGAGATGTCGAGCGCGGATTGTGCGACTCCGATGGCGCGTGCAGCGGTTTGGATGCGCGCGCTTTCAAAGGTTTCCATCAACTGTTTGAAACCTTTGCCCTCTTCGCCACCCAGAAGGTTTTCCCCTTTGACGTGGAAGCCATCGAACCCAAGCTCGTATTCTTTCATGCCGCGGTAGCCGAGCACTTCGATCTCGCCGCCGGTCATGCCTTCGGAAGGGAAGGGGTTCTCGTCATCGCCGGGCGTTTTCTCGGCTAGGAACATTGACAGACCTTTGTAGTTCGAGGTCTGCGGATCGGTTCGGGCCAAGAGCGTCATGACATGGGTGCGCGCTGCATGCGTGATCCATGTTTTATTGCCTGTTATCTTGTAATCTTCGCCATCCTTCACCGCGCGTGTGCGCAAAGAGCCAAGGTCGGACCCAGTGTTGGGTTCAGTGAATACCGCGGTGGGGAGAGTCTCTGCACTGGCAATCCGAGGGAGCCATTTTTCCTTTTGGGCATCCGTACCGCCTGCGATGATCAGCTCTGCAGCGATTTCAGACCGCGTGCCGAGTGAGCCGACCCCGATGTAACCGCGCGACAGCTCTTCAGACACGACACACATGGAAGCTTTGGATAGGCCAAAGCCGCCAAATTCTTCCGGGATGGTCAGGCCAAATACGCCCATCTCGGCCAGCTCGTTGATGACTCCGATCGGGATCAGTTGATCCTTGAGATGCCATTCATGCGCAAAGGGCTCTACTTTTTCAACGGCATAGCGGCGGAATTGTTCGCGGATCATCTCCAGCTCTTCGTCAAGGCCGGACCGCCCGACGGTGATGTTTGCGCTTTGCTCTTGCATGAGTTCGACCAGCCGGGTGCGTGCCGTTTGGGTGTTGCCGGCGCGTTTAAGCGTCTCGATGCTAGTGCTGGTAAAGGCTTGCTGGTCCTCGTTGGATATCCCCAAATCATGAAGGCGCAGAATTTCCCCTTGGTTCATCTGGATGCCGCCGCAGATCTGGCAAAGATATTCACCAAACGCGATTTGATGGATCAGCTGTTCTGTCTCGAGAAAGTTTCCTTCGGCCTCTAGCTTTTCTGACCAGAGCTGCATTTGCGTCAGTGATTGAGCATAGGTCGCCAGCCAGGCCAAGCCATGCGCGGCAGTTTGGTTTTCCTCGACGAGCGCGTTAGAAATTTTTTCATCTTGCGATACCGTCGCGCGGACAGCCGTCTTGGCAGCCTGCAAAAGGTTATCCACGTGGGGCAGCGTCGATTTGGTGATTGCGAGAAGATCGTCAATCACGACCTGCCCACTGGAAATCACGTCGTGTCCGTCATGTGCCATCTGGTTGCTCCCTTGTTTGCTTGAGGATGACATAGACCTTTCGCAGCTGCAGCACAATAAAGATACGTTTGAGTGCGGCAATTTGGTTTTAAATTACCTTGAGGATTTCACGTGCGCTCGGCTTCAATCTTGGTATGAGGGGCGATATGGATATGTTGCTAGCACTTTTGACTCCGCATGAGTGGCTGTTTGCCTTCGGTATTGCGTTGGTTGCAGGTTTTATTAAGGGTGTCGTTGGCTTTGCAATGCCTTTGGTCTTGATCTCTGGCCTGACGATGTTTCTGTCGCCGGAGCTCGCGCTGGCGGGGCTGATTTTTCCAACAGTCATTACGAATATGTTTCAGGCTCTACGTCAGGGCTTTGGTGCTGCGTGGGCATCTATGAAAATGTTTAAAGTTTTTCTGATTGCGGGCGGCATTGCACTTTGCTTGTCTGCGCAAACGGTTCGCTACCTCGCGGCCGATACAATGTTGCTGGTCATTGGTGTCCCGATCACGCTGTTCGCCCTTTGGCAAGTGACGGGGCGCAGTTTTGCGTTGTCTCATCGATCGGCAAAATTGGAAGCATTTATTGGCTTCTTCGCCGGTGCAGTTGGCGGCGTTTCAGCCGTTTGGGGCCCGCCGACAGTCGCTTATCTGACCGCTCTTGGTACCCCAAAGCATGACCAGATGCGCGTTCAAGGTGTCATTTACGGACTTGGTGCTGTGCTGCTGCTTTTCTCGCACTTTGGCTCAGGCGTTTTGCGCGCGGAAACCGCTCCATTTTCAGCGGCGATGATCCTGCCAGCGTTGCTGGGGATGTGGCTTGGTGGTCGTGTGATGGACAAGATTGACCAAGCATCGTTTAAAAAAGCGACGCTGGTCATCTTGTTAGTTGCTGGCGCAAACTTGGTGCGTCGGGGGCTTTTGGGGTAAAACCTATCCCTGACGTGCGACGGTCAACCCAGAGACGTCTTCGATAAAGGTGACAATGCGCGTTTTCAGCGCGTCATCATGTATCGCGGCAAGCGCGCTCACAATTTCAATGCTTGGGTCTGACGCTGGGGCGTCATTGGTGTTGTCGTGAAGGCCTTCAAAGAAATACGCGGGCGTTACGTCTAAAATCTGAGACAGTTCAAACAGGCGGCTGGCGGCAACGCGGTTCGATCCAATTTCGTACTTTTGAATTTGTTGAAACGACAGCTTTAGGCGCTTTGCAACATCAGTTTGGGAAAGCCGACGCAGCGTGCGAATTTGTTTTAGTTTTTTGCCAACGTGGATATCCACTGGATGTGACATTTTCATTACCTCCGGTTGTTGTTGAAATAGTCATCCCCAAATCTCTCTTCCCGTTCAATTGGATAGATTTATTCAATTTGTGGTTACAAAGTGGCCACGCATGTATTATGAATAATGCGTTAATGTATGATTGATTTACCACTGGTGCTTTATGAACAGTATCGACAGCCAAAAGCCAGTTGATCTTGATGTAGACCGGATTCCGCCCTTACTGTATGAAATGGTTAGATCTTTTACTGTTCTCGCGGACACGTTGAACCTAAGCCAAGCGGTGCGTCTGTTAGGCAGTACCAGGCAAACAGTGCGGCGTCACATTGCCCAAATCGAAGAGTATTTAGGCGCACCGATGTTTGAGGTCGATGAGCGCCGGTATCGACTAACACTCCGTGGTGAAGAAGCTTTGCCCGAAGCACGCGAGTTTCTGGCCCGCGGAAAGGTTTGGATACAAGGCAATACCCGTAGCAGCGGTGGCCTATTGCGTCTTTCGCACGAGACGCCGAATGGGTGGAACTTCTATCAGCAACAGCGGCCTCTCACCCAGATATGGGATGGCGAATCGCAGATGATTAAAGAGGCATTCTCCGCCTGGGTCCGAAGCGAAGGTCGATTGGAGCACGAAAATTTTCAACAAATTCGGCCTTATGTTTTGGTCTACAGGGATTCCCCCAGTGGTTGGATTTGTATCGAGGTCGGACAAGAATCATTTTACACAAGTTGGTGGGGTTGGGAAAATGCACGGAGCAGCATCGGGCGTCCGTTGGGGAATTTCCCCGGTGGGCCAGAGTTTGAAGCGATGTTGGATTTTCCCTTTCGTGAGGTTCAGGCGAACGGCGGGGTCCGCCTCGACGAGGTTGTCACGCAGATGCCAAGAAGTACTGCAGGGGGGGAGCTTATCCCGTTGGCCTATAAGCGACTTTTAATGGCGAGCCGTTTCCCTGACGGAAGTTTTGCCTTGATCTCGGCTGTGGATAGATCGCGAAATGTGACCATTTCCGGACTGGATCAAGATGTGATGGCGGGAATGCCAGAGGATGCCATTGTCGGCTTCTAGCCGACTTCTGAAAATTCAAAGAAAATTTTCGGCAGATAAGCTAACCTTTGATCAGCTTGCATCAAAGGAGAGTTCATTATGACCTTGTTGAGTTTTCACGACGGAGAAAGGTTCATCGCCAGTAGCGCCGCGCTTTTGCATGAAGCCGGCATCACATTAACGGTCGGTTATGATTTTGAGGTTTATAAGACGATATTATCAGACGCGCGCCCAGATCATTTGCTTGGCCTGCCGTTCGACCCAGCGGCGCACGACCTGAACGAAACCAACGCCTTCTGGATCGTTGGGCGAAACATCAACGGGGACGTTATGCATACGCAGGCAATGCGGATGCTGGATTTGAAAGGTGTAAAACTGTCAGAGTACCTACGGCGTTCGTTCGTGGAATTCCCGCCACCCGGTGTCGACATTGACTTTCTACGCTCGCGCTATCGTGCGGGGCCGGGAGCTCATCGTATCACCGGGGATGTTTGTTATCATGGTGAATTCTGGGTGGGAACGACGCCACGGGAGTTCAGAAATGCAGGTCTCTCGTCCGTGCTGGGGCGATATGCCTTTTGGCAGGCAATGCAGCATTGGGACCCGGATCACGTTATCGCATTTATGACAAACTCAGTGGTCTATAAGGGTTTTCCTGCGCGTCATGGGTATATGCATACGGAACCTGGCACGTTGCGGTGGTTCATTCAGGGCAATGACACCCCAGTCGAGGGATTTATGGCCTACATGGGGCGCGACGACCTACGCTTCATACTTGATATGCCGCTGTCAGACAGGTCTTCGAAGGCAGCTTAGCACGAAAGAAAAGAGCCGCGCTTTTGCGCGGCTCTGATAGGCTTATCCAATCGCAGCGGATTTTACATCCTCATCAATGTAGGGGAGGTATTGCTCAAAGTTCTCGGCGAACATCGTGACAAGTTTATTGGCTTGGCGATCGTAGGATTCGGGATTGTCCCAGGTCCGACGCGGATCAAGTAGAATGTCAGCGACACCGGTCACAGAAACAGGTACGTCAAAGCCGAAGTTTGGATCTTTGCGGTATTCAACCCCCGCGAGCGAGCCTTCAAGCGCGGCCGTTAGCAATGCCCGTGTCGCCTTGATTGGCATCCGGCTACCTGTGCCATATGCACCGCCAGTCCAGCCAGTATTCACAAGCCAACATGTCGCGCCATGGTCGGCGATCTTTTCGCGTAGAAGGTTTCCATAAACTTCTGGACGACGGGGCATAAAGGGCGCGCCGAAACAGGTGGAGAATGTGGGCTCTGGTTCGGTTACGCCACGCTCTGTGCCGGCAACTTTCGACGTAAAGCCTGACAGGAAGTGGTACATAGCCTGCGCCGGTGTCAACCTTGCAATCGGAGGGAGCACGCCGAACGCGTCGCACGTCAGCATAATGATGTTCTTCGGATGCCCACCGGTCGCTTTGGCCGAAGCGTTTGAGATATAGTGCAGCGGGTAGGCGCAGCGCATATTTGCTGTCAGACTGTCGTCGTCGAAATCCAGCTCTTTGGTTTCTTGGTCAAAGATCATGTTCTCGATAACGGTGCCGAATTTTTCGGTGGTCGCATAGATTTCGGGTTCGGCTTCGCTGCTTAGGTTGATCGTCTTCGCATAGCAGCCGCCTTCGAAGTTAAAGGTGCCGTTGTCGGACCATCCATGCTCGTCATCACCGATCAAGGTCCGGCCGGGATCTGCAGAAAGTGTTGTTTTTCCGGTGCCCGACAGGCCGAAGAAAACGGCGGTATCCACTGGGTTGCCGTTCGCGTGATTGGCGGAGCAGTGCATCGGCATGATGCCTTTCTCAGGCAACAAGTAGTTCAACAAGGTGAAGACGGATTTTTTGTTCTCGCCCGCATATTCCGTGCCTCCGATCAAGATCAGCTTCTTGTCAAAGTTCATCGCGATAACTGTTTCCGACCGGCAGTCGTGTTTCTCTGGGGTTGCCGAGAAGCTGGGGCAGTTGATCACGGTGAAATCTGCGATGAAGTCATCCAAGGAGTCGCGTTCAGGCCGGCGCAGCATGTGACGAATGAAGAGGCCGTGCCAAGCTAGCTCGGTCACCATACGCACGTTTATCGCGTGTTTGGGGTCTGCCCCGCCCACAAGATCCTGAACAAAATAGTCGCGCCCCTGCATGTGCTCGAGCATATCTTTATGGAGCGCCTCGAAGCCTTCAGGAGACATTTCGGCGTTGTTTTCCCACCAAATTTTATCGGCAACACTATCAGTCTTTACCACGTGTTTATCTTTGGGGGAGCGTCCGGTGAATTTGCCCGTCGTGACAAGAAATGCGCCGCCTTTGCCAAGCGTGCCTTCTTCTCTTTTCAGCGCGGCCTCGACCAGCGCGGGTTCGATCATGTTGTAATAGACATCACCAAGCCCGCTAATGCCCTGATCTTCGAGGCGGAATTGCGGATTTACGCGGCCTAACGTCATGTGATGTCTCCTGTAGCTGCACCGAGAAGTGGTGCCAATTCTTGCACAAATGGCTCGACCCTGCGGGCCGTGGATGCCTCTTAGCACGTTGATTTACAGTATGAACAGGTGGGTTAGTCGCAGTTAGCGCCATCATCCAATTGTTTGCGGAAACTCTTATTAATTCGACGTAAACGGTTGTCGAGTAACGTAAGGTCCAGGTTTGTATGTGCGGCAATTTAGCCATTTCTTAGCAAATTGTGGCGTGATTGTGGCCGAGTTATGGAGCGATTCGCAGTTTCCGATTGATTCGGCCGCGTAAATTGAGGATCAATAGAAGAAAAAACATATGGCAGTTGAGCAGAATATAAAGGGAACAGGCAATGTCAAAAATTGCATTGGTGGATGACGACCGGAATATCCTGACGTCGGTTTCGATGACGTTGGAAGCTGAGGGTTTCGAGGTTGAAACCTATAACGATGGTCAAGCGGCGTTGGATGCGTTCAACAAAAAGCTGCCGGATATGGCGGTCCTTGATATTAAAATGCCACGCATGGATGGGATGGATCTGCTGCAACGTTTGCGCCAGAAAACGGCGATGCCTGTAATTTTCCTGACGTCGAAAGATGACGAAATTGATGAAGTGCTTGGCCTGCGCATGGGGGCGGACGACTACGTTAAGAAGCCGTTTAGCCAGCGCCTATTAGTAGAGCGGATACGTGCGCTTCTGCGCCGCCAAGAAGCGGTCGAGACCAACGAGGTCGGAGAAACTGAAGAAACAAAAGTCATAGAGCGCGGCGACCTGCGGATGGACCCTTTGCGCCACGCTGTAAGCTGGAAGGGAAAAGAGGTCTCTCTGACGGTGACGGAGTTTTTGTTGCTGCAAGCGCTCGCGCAGCGCCCTGGTTTTGTGAAATCGCGCGATCAACTGATGGATGTCGCGTATGATGATCAAGTCTATGTAGACGACCGCACAATTGACAGTCATATCAAACGCTTGCGTAAAAAGATGCGATCTGCGGATGACGAGTTTTCCGCGATCGAAACACTGTATGGCATCGGCTACAGATACAACGAAGAGTGACCTGAGCCATGGCCATTGTCGAAAGGAATTTTGTGCGAGACATGACCACGCCTGGTGGGGACGGTGATGTCGTGCTGGGCGACGACTGGGTTGCTCCGGACAAAGCCGCGACAGATGAATTGCGCAGCAAACGCGCACGGCGGGGCCTTTTCTCGCTGCGCGCGTCGCCGCTGACGCGAAAAATCATTACATTTAACCTAATTGCGTTGAATGTTTTGGCTGCTGGTATCCTTTATCTTAACTCTTCGCGCGATAGTCTTGTGGTGCAGCGAGGGGCATCGCTCGTTTCGGAAGCTGAATTGATTGCCGACGTATTTGAGGCCCAATTGGCGACCGTAGATGCCGTCGATCTAGCCGGAGCGGTGAATGTTGATGCAAGCTTGGGTAGGCTTGATCTTCGAAGCGGGGTTGAGGTTTTTATCTTCGATACGGCGCAAGATTTAGTCGCACAGACCGCGGGGCGCATTGATCGCACGGCCGATGATGGGGCGGCTGGGGAAAGGGCGTTTATTTCAGATGGGCTAACCTGGCTTTGGGGTTTGTTGTCCAGCCCATTTGCGGGCGACGTCGTAGCAGAAGCTGCTCCGTTAGAAGATCAATTGCAGCCCTTAGTGACCGGTGCGTTGGCCGCAGGCACACAAGTGCGCAACGATTTGATCGCTGAGGGCGGTACATTGTTTTCCGTAGCGACCCCGATCGTGCAGAACGGATTACCTCTTGGGGTTGTCGCGGTCACGTCGGCAGCCGGTGAAATTGACAAGCTGGTCCGCGCGGAGCGGGAACGCGTCCTGCAGATGTTCGTGATCGCCACGCTGGTGTCCATCGGGCTTAGTCTTGTTTTGGCTTCTACCATTGCGAACCCGCTATCTGATCTGGCTGCCGCGGCTGAACTCGGGCGGGACAAAGATGCGCGCAAGATGAACCCGGGGCGTATCCGTATTCCTGATCTTACAGCACGCCCCGATGAAATCGGCCGCTTGTCTGGCGCACTACGCGGTATGGTATCTGCGCTGTATAACAGAATTGACGGAAACGAACAATTTGCAGCCGACGTCGCGCATGAAATTAAGAACCCTCTCGCCTCCTTACGCTCTGCAGTCGGAACGCTGCGCTTGATCAAACGCGAAGATCAACGCGAGAAGCTTCTTGATGTAATTGATCACGATGTGCGCCGCCTGGACCGTTTGGTCAGCGACATCTCCAATGCGTCCCGTTTGGATAGCGAATTGGTCAAGGAGGAAGAAGAGCCGTTTGATCTGCTGATGATGATCAGTAACCTAGGGCAATATTTGGGTGAAGATGCCCGTAAGCGCGGCATCGATTTCATCACGGATCTTCCTGAACAACCAATCATCGTGCATGGCCTAGAAGCCCGGCTGGCACAGGTTTTTGTTAATCTGATCAGCAACGCTGTATCCTTCTGCGAGGATGGCGACGCGATTCGTGTCTGGGCAAGGCAGAGGGAAAATAGGGTTCTTGTGGTGGTCGAGGACACAGGCCCGGGCATCCCCGAACAAGCCCTCTCTAAAATTTTCAAACGTTTCTATTCTGAGCGTCCCGAACAACACTTTGGTAATAACTCGGGGCTAGGCCTTGCGATCTCCAAGCAGATTGTTGAGGCGCATGGCGGTGTGATCTGGGCCGAGAACATCCGGCCCACCGATGCCGATATGACATCCGAGCCACTTGGCGCACGCTTTGTGGTCGGTTTGCCTACCTGATCTCTGGGCATGCCGGCTAGCAATCTTCACGCCACCACCATCGCGGTCGAAGGGCGTGGCGTGATGATACTTGGCGCTTCTGGGCGTGGGAAGTCGACACTGGCATTGCAGATGATCGCGATAGGGGCTGACCTTGTATCGGACGATCGCACAGATCTGATTATCCAAGGCGACCAACTTCTAGCGAGCCCGCCCAAAGCGATCGAAGGCTTGATTGAAGCGCGCGGGGTGGGGTTGCTGACCTTGAAACACTGCGCGCTCGTACCGATTTATCTGATTGTAGACTTAGACCAAGAAGAGCCCGACCGACTGCCGGAGATTACCCATCGTGAGGTGATGGGCATACGGGCGCGCTGTCTGAAGCGCGCCAATGGTCCTCATTTCGCGGCCTCTGTTTACTTGATGGTAAAGATGATGAAATACACACCAGATGACTGACGAGATTACACCCAACCGGCGCATTGTACTGGTAACAGGTCCGGCAGGGGCAGGGCGGTCATCTGCGCTGAACGTACTGGAAGATGCAGGCTTTGAAGCGATTGATAACATCCCTATGCGGATGCTGCGCGCGTTGCTCGAAGCACCTGGACAGTTGCGCCCTATGGCGCTTGGTGTCGACTTACGTAACCGGGACTTCTCTACAGATCGAGTGATCGAATTGATGTCGGAGATGAGGTCACGCCCTGATGTCGACATCGAACTGCTCTACCTTGATTGCGACACGAGTGTATTGCTGCGCCGCTTTTCCGAAACCCGAAGGCGCCACCCGATGGCACCGACGGCGGCACCGGTTGACGGCATTGGCCGTGAGAAAGAATTGTTGGAACCTGTATTGGCCTTGGCCGATGTTTTGATCGACACGTCTGAGCTTAACGTGCATCAGCTGCGTGCCGAGGTGGAACGCTGGTTTGCCCTCGACGGTGTGCACCATCTGAGTATATCTGTCCAGTCTTTCTCGTATAAACGCGGGCTGCCCCGCAGCGCCGATATGGTGTTTGATTGTCGGTTTCTGCGGAACCCTTATTGGGAACCCTCGCTGCGGAGTATGAACGGGACGCAGCAGCCCGTCGCTGATTATGTGAGGGCTGACCTCCTGTTTCGAGACTACGCCACGCAGGTGCAAGATTTGTGTAAATTGATCCTCCCTGCATGCAAGACGGAAGGGAAATCGCATATCTCTCTTGCCTTTGGGTGCACAGGGGGGCAACACCGTTCCGTAACTTTGGCGGAACATCTGGCGTCCAACTTATCGAATGCAGGTTGGCAAGTGTCGGTCAGGCATCGCGAGTTGGACCGAAACAGACGGGAAGAGACACAGCGTTGATTGGTATTGTGATTGTCGCACACGGCGGGTTGGCCAAAGAATATTTGGCTGCGATCGAACATGTTGTTGGATCGCAAAACGGTGTGCGTGCAATTGCCATTCACGCGGATCACGACCGGACTGAAAAGCAGCAGGAAATCTGTGCGGCAGCTGACGATGTGGATACTGGGAACGGCGTCGTTGTCGTAACCGATCTTTTCGGGGGCTCCCCGTCAAACCTTAGTCTTCTCGCATGCCGCCCTGAAAACCGCCGTATTCTATATGGCGCGAACCTGCCCATGTTGATCAAACTCGCCAAGTCTCGAGACTTGGATGTACCAGAAGCCGTGCGCGCCGCGCTGGCGGCTGGCAGAAAGTACATTGATAGCCAAAATGTCAGTGCGGAATAGCAAGGCCTTAAACTTATGACCCAAGTCTCATTGAAAATTGTAAACGAAAAAGGTCTGCACGCCCGCGCCTCTGCCAAACTGGTGGAGGTCGTCGAGGCATTCGATGCGCGCGCCGAAGTTAGCAAGGACGGTATGTCGGCATCGGGTGACAGCATTATGGGCCTGCTCATGCTTGCTGCATCCAAAGGCTGTATGATTGATGTGCAAACATCCGGTCCTGACCAGGATGCTTTAGCGGAAGCGTTGACTGCATTGGTTGCTGACAAGTTTGGCGAAGGCCACTGATTGCCGTGCGTCTATTGCCGTCGGCGATCACTACAGAGGGTGAATGGTTAACGATATGACGGAGAATGCGCAAACTGGACCCGCACCCCTGCTGAATGAGGGCACTGGCGAGCCCGTGACCTTTACCAAATACGACAGAAGCAGCCTTTCATATGCGTCGACTTTCGACCACCCGGTAAAGTCCGGGATCATCAGCGCTATTGAGCTTTTCACCGGAAAGCTCAAGGTTCTGCGCCTTATCCGACAGTTCGAGAGACAGGGTGCGCCTACAGGGCAGGGCTTCTGGCGTGCGGCACTCGATACCATGGGGATCGACCTGACGACCCCTCAAGAACAGCTGGATCGCATTCCGAAAACGGGTCCGGTGGTCGTTGTGGCAAACCACCCGCACGGGATGGTCGATGGCATGATTTTCGCCGATCTGATCGGACGGGTACGCCCTGATTATCGTATCCTCACACGCTCGCTGCTGACTTCAATCGACGAGGTTGCGGGCAGCTATATGATCCCCGTGCCGTTTCCCCATGACCCTGATGCGCAGCGCAAGGGTGTCGAAATGCGCAGCAAAGCGATGGCGCATCTGAAGGATGGCGGTGTTGTCGCGCTGTTCCCCTCTGGTGTCGTCGCGGCTTCGGATACAATGTTCGGCCCTGCTATCGAGGCGGAATGGAACGTTTTCACCGCGAAAATGATCCGGCGTTCGGGCGCTCAAGTGGTGCCGATGCGCTTCCCTGGCCAAAATAGCAGAGCCTATCAAATTGCGAATAAAATCTCGCCCATCCTGCGGCAGGGGCTTCTGCTTCACGAGATTGTGCACGCATGCGACAAGCCGCAGGGCCCGATTGTGGGCGCACCGCTTTCGCCAGAGCAGATGGCCGCCCATGCGGACGATCCGCGCGGTTTCATGGCGTGGCTACGGGCGCATACACTAGCGCTTAAAGATTAACGCTATCTTCCAAATGGGATAAATCCCGGGGGCGCGGGGGCTGGCCCCCGCTTCTTGCCGCAGATTTATCGCGTGGGAACAGGCACATCGCCGCGATAGTCATAGAAACCCCGCTGAGATTTACGCCCCAGCCATCCCGCTTCGACATATTTTGTCAGCAGCGGGCAGGGACGATATTTCGTATCGGCCAGCCCGTCATGCAACACGTTCATAATCGCCAGGCAGGTGTCTAGACCGATGAAATCTGCAAGCTCCAGCGGACCCATCGGGTGGTTGGCCCCCAGCTTGAGTGAACTATCGATAGATTCGACAGAGCCCACACCTTCATAGAGTGTATAGACAGCCTCGTTGATCATCGGCATCAGGATACGATTTACGATAAATGCCGGGAAGTCTTCGGCAGAGGCCGCAGTTTTGCCCAGTTTATCAACGACGCCGCGGCAGGCTTCGAAGGTTTCCTTATCCGTCGCAATCCCGCGGATCAGCTCCACCAGTTGCATCACGGGCACTGGGTTCATGAAGTGAAACCCCATAAACTTCTCGGGGCGGTCAGTTCGGCTGGCCAGTCTGGTGATTGAAATCGACGAAGTGTTTGACGTCAGGATCGTACTCGGCTTGAGGTGGGGTATCAGATCCTCGAAAATCGCTTGTTTGACGGTTTCACGTTCCGTCGCCGCCTCGATCACCAGATCGCTTTGCCCCAACTCTGCAAGTGTTTGGGTTGTCACGATTCTTTTAAGCGTCGCGTCCCGGTCCGCTTCTGTCACCTTACCGCGGCCGACCTGACGGTCGAGGTTGCCAGTAATGGTATCAACCGCTTTTTGCAGTGCCTCAGCGCTTACATCGTTCAACAGCACGTCGTAGCCCGCCAAAGCCATCACATGGGCGATGCCGTTGCCCATTTGGCCTGCGCCAACGATGCCGATTGTCTGGATATCCATGCGCTGTCCCCTTTTGTTTCGCCGCAGCATAAAGCGGGCGGGGTAGCAGCCGCAAGGGTCGGAATTCACGACAGCTTTTCTCAAATCCGAACATTAAGGAAATTGAAAATACTTAGGGCGATTCTGCGTCCGTAAAGCGGTAGAACAGGGTGAGCGGTATGGGCGCTACGGATTATGGCAGGCGGCGGTTGGACTACGCGTTGTGCCGCTATGGCACGTCGAAACTACTTTTTCGCGGACCTCTTCGGGGAACTTCCGTGCCCTATGTGGTTTTCGTCGGCGGCACCCAGACGTTTGGCCGCTATGTCGAAACTCCGTTCCCTGCGGTGGTTGAACAGTCTAGCAGGATGCCTTGCATCAATTTCGGGTGTCAAAATGCGGGTCTGGATGTGTTTCTACATGATGCCGAAGTCATGAAAATTGCCGCCGGGGCGCATGTGTCCGTGGTGCAGGTGTTGGGGGCACACAACATGTCGAATCGTTACTATTCCGTACACCCTCGCCGAAACGACAGATTTATCGCACCGTCGAAACTGCTTTGCTCCATCTACCCCGAGGTCGATTTTGCGGAGTTTCATTTCACGCGCCACCTATTGGAAGCGCTCAAGCAAGTCTCGCCCACTCGGTTTGCAATGGTGGTGCATGAGCTTCAGCAGGCTTGGATCGCACGGATGACCCTGCTGCTTGGCCGGATGACGGGGCCATGCGTGCTGCTTCACCTTGGCCCCGAGGAGCCGATTCGTGAAATGAGGGCGCAGGCTAGTGCGGGGCCTTTGTTCGTGACCAAAGCTATGGTTGCTCAGGTAAGCCGTCTGGCGGCTGGGGTCGTATATGTGACACTGTCACACGCGGCCGTGTCCGAGGCGACGGCGGGGATGGTATTCCCTGCAATAGAGAAGGAGCGGGCGCTACAGCTCCCCGGCGTTCGGGCGCATCAAGAGATTGCGACGGCGGTTGCGCAGGCGATTGAACGCCTGAAATAGAAAAAGGCCCGCAGGTGACTGCGGGCCTTATCCATTAAAACCTAAAAGGCTTACAGTTTTTCGATCAGTTCGGGAACGGCTTCGAACAGATCTGCAACTAGACCATAGTCCGCAACCTGGAAGATCGGCGCTTCTTCGTCTTTGTTAATGGCGACGATGATCTTGCTGTCTTTCATACCGGCCAAGTGCTGGATCGCACCGGAGATACCAACCGCCACATAAAGCTCGGGCGCGACAACCTTACCGGTCTGACCAACTTGCCAGTCGTTCGGAGCATAGCCCGAATCAACGGCAGCGCGCGAAGCGCCAACAGCGGCACCCAGCTTGTCAGCCAGCTTTTCGATCAAGGCGAAGTCTTCTTCGGAGCCAACGCCACGGCCGCCGGAAACAACCACGCCAGCCGATGTCAGCTCGGGGCGGTCGCTTTCTGCAACGTGGTCTTCAACCCAGGAAGAAAGGCCGGGATCGGCCGCAGCGGATACCGTTTCTACAGAGGCGGAGCCACCGTCGCCCGCGGCGTCAAACGTCGTGGTGCGGAAGGTGATGACCTTTTTCGCATCCGAAGATTTGACCGTCTGGATCGCGTTGCCCGCATAGATGGGACGTTCGAACGTGTCGGCGTCGACAACACCGGACACATCGGACAGCAACATGACGTCAAGCAACGCAGCAACACGTGGCATCACGTTTTTAGCGTCTGTGGTCGCTGGCGCGGTGATGTGGTCGTAATCACCGGCGAGCGACACGATCAATGCCGCCGTAGATTCCGCGAGGCGGTGGCCAAGGGTCTCATCCTCGGCAACCAGAACTTTGGAAACACCGTTGATTTTCGCTGCCGCTTCGCCCGCTGCAGCGGCGGAACCACCAGCGCATAGAACAGTGACATCGCCCAGCATCTTGGCCGCAGCAACGGCCTTGGATGTCGCGTCGAGTGCCAGTTCGCCATCAGTCACTTCTGCAAGGAGTAGAACAGCCATTACACAGCCCCCGCTTCTTTAAGTTTTGCAACCAGTTCATCGACCGAATCGACCTTGATGCCTGCAGCTCGTTCCGCTGGCTCAGCCGTCTTGATGATTTCCAAACGGTTGGAAACCTCGACGCCATAATCGGCAGGTGTCTTTTCATCCAAAGGCTTTTTCTTAGCCTTCATGATGTTGGGCAGCGACGCATAGCGTGGTTCGTTCAGGCGCAGATCCACAGTCACGACTGTAGGCATGGAAACCTTAATAGTCTGCAAACCGCCGTCTACTTCACGTGTAACAACAGCGCTGTCGCCATCGATGTCGACTTTGGAGGCGAAGGTCGCTTGCGACCAACCCAGCAGAGCAGACAGCATTTGGCCAGTGGCGTTCATGTCGTTGTCGATCGCCTGCTTGCCGCAAAGAATAAGGTCGGGCTTCTCTTCATCGACGACGCCTTTCAGGATTTTGGCAACGGTCAAAGGCTCGATATCGTTGTGCACATCGTCGGCTGCCACGATCAGAATCGCGCGGTCCGCGCCCATTGCCAGCGCTGTGCGCAGTGTTTCCTGCGCCTGCTTTACGCCGATAGAGACGACCACAACTTCTTCGACCTGGCCGGCCTCTTTCATGCGGATCGCTTGTTCGACGGAAATCTCGTCAAACGGGTTCATCGACATCTTTACGTTGGCAAGATCAACACCCGTGCCGTCCGCTTTGACGCGTACTTTCACGTTGTAGTCGATCACGCGCTTTACAGGTACCAGTACCTTCATGAGCGTTCTCTCTCCTCAGTTGACGATCGGGGCCGGTTCGGCCCCGATCATGTGAACTCTTCGTCGGTGTAACGAAGCAATCGAATGCAAAACAGTCAAAAATAGTAATTTATTGTCTTTCGACGCGGCGTTTCTGACTGACGGCCTTAACGATTTGCCCCGGGCACCCATAATACATCGTCCTTACCGCCGTTATTTGAAGCCCTAGCCGCGACGAAAAACCAATCGCTTAGCCGGTTCAGATATTTGACGGTGGCGGGATTAATAGAATCTCTGTCTGCCAAGTGCACCGCGAGCCGTTCGGCGCGGCGGGCAACTGTTCGGCACACGTGCAAATGCGCGGCAAGTGCGGTGCCGCCTGGCAGAATAAAGCTTCGCAGCGGCGACAGTTCTGCGTTCATCACGTCGATCTCGCGCTCAAGTCTGTCGACTTGTTCAGCCGCGAGGCGGAGAGGCGGGTATTCGGCGTCTGCATCCGCTTCCATATCGGGGCGGCACAGATCAGCGCCCAGGTCGAACAGGTCGTTCTGGATGCGCGACAGCGCGGCGTCGGTTTCGCCTTTCGCCTCAAGCCGCGCGACACCAACAAAACAATTTAATTCGTCAGACGTGCCATATGCCTCGACCCGCAGGTCGTGTTTGGCCACTCGGTCCCCGTTCCCCAACGCGGTTTCGCCTTTGTCGCCGGTGCGGGTGTAGATTTTATTAAGAACAACCATCAGCCGGCGTCCTTTCGCAGGTACACATATATGACGATGAGAACGACCGCGATGAACTGTGCAATGATGCGCATACGCATAAGTTTATTTGAATTGCGCTTATTGAATTCTCCGCCACCCGCGAAGCCCCCAAGCCCAAAAATCAATACGATAACCACCGCAATCACGGCAACGACGGTCAGGATATATAACGGATCAGCAAACATAAGCATCCTTTGTGTTGCTGAAAGATGTAGCGGGGTCATGCCGTAGCGCAACCCGAATTTAACGAGAGAGTACCCAGTCCAGGGCGCGTGTGGGTAAAATACGCTTTAAAATGCCCGAGATACGCGTCGGCGTCGTGACATAATACCGCGGCCGTGGGCGGTCGGCCTCCAGCGCATGGATAAGCTTGTCAACGACTGCTTGAGGTGGAAGCTCGAACCTGTCGGGGCCTCGCGCAGTGTATAGCCTGTCTAACAACGCGCTTTCGTATTGTGCCTTTCGTGCAGAGCTTTTCCAATCGATCCAGCGCTCGAAGTGCGGGATAGAGTTCGCGCGGATGTTGGATGTAATGGGCCCGGGCTCGATCAGGGTCACGTGGATGGGGGTGTCGCGCAGTTCAATGCGCAGCGTGTCCGTTAAGCCTTCCAGCGCGAATTTCGTAGAATTGTAAGCGCCACGCCACGGCATTGTGACAAGACCCAGGACGGACGAACATTGGATAATGCGCCCGTGACCCTGTGCCCGCATCACAGGGATGATCTTGCGCGTAAGCTCGTGCCAGCCGAAAAAATTGCTTTCGAATATCTCGCGCAGCGCATCTGTGGGAAGGTCTTCGACGGCACCGGGTGTCGCATGGGCACCGTTATTATACAGGGCATCTAGCGTGCCACCGGTTTGCTCAAGTACATGATCTACCGCAGCGGCGATGCTGGTGGCATCGGTATAGTCGAGGTGGGGCGCATCGAATCCTTCGGCGGCTAGCTTTTCGCAATCGTGTGTTTGGCGGCACGAGGCATAAACCTTCCAGCCGCGTTCGCGCAAGGCATGCGCAGCGGCGTAGCCGATCCCAGAGGAGCAGCCGGTAATTAAAATTGAACGTTTTTGCATGAACAGTTGTTGAATAGTTTACCCGTTCGACAACAGAAAATCGGCCATCCAGCCTTCTGGCCCGCCGTCCACGGGGCGCATCTTCACCCATCCATCGCCGTTATCTTGGATGATCTCGACCGAATCGCCGCGCCCTAGCTTGGTCACGACCTGAAATTCGGTGCCGGGCCCACCACGAACATTCACACGGTTACCGGATACAGACCGAATGTCCGCTTCGCTGCTCAGGTTGGTTTCAGCACTGGCGTCTACAATCGCGGCACCGCTGTCGTTCGGAACAATCAGACTGGGAATAATTGCGGGAGTGTCCGCCCCGTTCACCGCGATATTCTGGGCAACAGGCACATACGATACGTCTGTCGCGGCACCGGTGTCCGCGCCATTCAATGCGGTGGTAAGGGTGACAGAAACGCGCTCGGCATCATCAGCTTGCGCGGTACTTTCAAAACCTGGCGGGGTCGTATCAACCGGAGCCGTCGCGACCGCCGGGATGACCTCTGCAGTCTTGACAGTGTCGTTGCTTGGGGTTTTGGCAGTGATTTCATTCTCTTGCGCGGGCATTTGGTCTGCATTCGCAGCCATCTGAGCGCTCGCGGGTTGGAAATCGGCCCCGCCGCTCATCTCGTAGAATGCCCAACCAAGAAACCCGAAGGTCAACAAAATAAACCGCTTCATCACACATTCCTCGAAATAGCAGACAGCCTAGACCCGCAGCAGGTCTCCCCAAGGCTGTATTATCAAGTATAACATAAAATGCTGCCTAATCGTTCCAATATGTTTGCAAAGTTGCATGACAGAGACACCGCACGCCGTGCTGGGGCATTGCGCGCCAAACAGTCGCTTGCCGCGTCTCGCGGCCTTGGCTAAACAATGAAGATGTCAGATGTAACCACCCCCGCCGATCCAGATTCTCGCAATTCGTCAGAGCCTTTGCGCCGTGCCTTGGGCGACCGGTATCTGACCTATGCGCTGTCTACAATTATGCACCGCGCGCTGCCAGATGCGCGCGACGGGTTAAAGCCCGTTCACCGACGGATTCTATTCGCGATGCGTGAACTGAGGCTTAATAGCACCGGGGGATTCCGGAAGTCTGCGAAAATTTCTGGCGACGTGATGGGGAACTATCACCCGCACGGCGACGCTGCGATTTACGATGCGATGGCGCGTCTCGCGCAAGATTTTAACGTGCGTTATCCGTTGGTTGACGGGCAGGGTAACTTTGGCAACATCGACGGGGATAACCCCGCTGCAAGCCGATATACCGAAGCGCGCATGACCGCCGTGGCCGAGGCCATGCTTGAAGGCCTCAACGAAAATGCTGTCGATTTTAGAGAGAATTACGACGGTACACTGACCGAGCCTGCCGTTCTGCCGGCGCAGTTCCCCAACCTTCTGGCAAACGGGTCGTCGGGTATCGCTGTCGGCATGGCCACCAACATCCCGCCGCACAACATCTCGGAACTGGTGGACGCCTGTATTCACCTGATCAAAACGCCCGATGCCCGCGATGATACCTTGCTCAAATACGTTCCCGGTCCCGATTTTCCGACCGGCGGTATTATCGTTGAACCGCCTGAAAACATTGCGAATGCCTATCGTACGGGTAAGGGCGGTTTCCGTTTGCGCTGTCGGTGGGAAACCGAGGATCTGGGGCGCGGTGCTTGGCAAATTGTCATCACTGAAATTCCCTATCAGGTGCAGAAATCCAAGCTGATCGAAAAGATCGCAGAGCTTATCCAGACCAAGAAGATTCCAATTCTGGGCGATGTACGCGACGAATCGGCCGACGATATTCGCCTGATTATCGAGCCGCGTTCCAAGAACGTTGATCCCGAGGTCCTGATGGGGATGCTGTATCGCAGCTCTGATCTTGAGGTGCGGTTCTCGTTGAACATGAACGTCTTGATCGACGGGGTGACACCAAAAGTATGCTCGATGAAGGAAGTGCTGCGCGCGTTTCTTGATCACCGGCGCGAGGTGCTTCAGCGGCGCTCGACCCACCGGATGGAGAAAATCGACCACCGCCTAGAGGTCTTGGAAGGTTTTATCGTCGCGTTTCTTAACCTCGATCGTGTGATTGATATCATTCGCTATGACGAGGACCCGAAATCAGCTTTGATGGCCGAGGATTGGGGCAAGGATCACGTGCGCGCAATGGACGAGGCGAACTATGTACCGCCAGCGCCCTCCGCAGAAAACTCCCTATCCGAAGTTCAAGCGGACGCGATTTTGAATATGCGGCTGCGGTCGTTGCGCCGCCTGGAAGAAATCGAGTTGCTGCGCGAGCAATCCGCCTTGATGGAGGAGCGATCGGGTCTTGAAGATCTGTTGGAAAACGAAGGAACCCAATGGGATACGATCATCGACCAGCTGCGCGAGACGAAAAAGCAGTTCGGCAAGGACTGGTCGCTGGACGGTAAGAACATCGGTCGTCGTAGAACGAGCTTTTCCGAAGCCGGCGTGATCGAGGAAGTCCCTCTGGAGGCGATGATCGACCGCGAACCGATTACAGTTGTCTGTTCGCAGATGGGCTGGATTCGTGCGATGACGGGGCATATCGATTTGAACCGCGAGCTGAAGTTCAAGGATGGTGACGGCCCCCGCTTTATTTTCCATGCAGAGACAACAGACAGGCTGCTGGTCTTCGGGTCGAACGGGCGCTTTTACACGGTGTCTGCATCGACCTTGCCCGGCGGGCGCGGCATGGGGGAGCCATTGCGGTTGATGGTGGATTTGCCCAACGAAGTTCAAATTGTCGATATTTTGATCCACAAGGCGGGGCGCAGGCTATTGGTGGCTTCCTCAGCCGGGGATGGATTTATCGTGCCAGAGGACGATGTTCTGGCGCAGACACGCAGCGGTAAACAGGTCCTGAACGTGCGCGGTGACGCGAAAGCAATGATCTGCGCGCCGTTAACCGGCGATGCGAATGCCGTTGCCGTTGTGGGCGAAAATCGCAAAGTCTTGGTGTTTGGCTTGGACGAACTTCCCGAAATGGGACGCGGCAAAGGTGTGCGCCTTCAAAAGTACAAAGACGGAGGCATGTCTGATGCGATCACGTTTAACCGAGAAAACGGGCTAAGCTGGCAGGATCCTGCGGGACGGACACGCACCGAAGCTGACCTGACCGAATGGACTGGCAAACGCGCGACAGCGGGGCGCATGGCACCGCGTGGATTCCCGCGTGATAACCGTTTTAGTTAATCGCAAACGACGTGAGTGACGCCGAGCTATCATACCCCAGCGGTTCGGCACCTGCGATGTCGGTTCAATTCGTCGGGGGGCGCGGCGCGCTCTTTTGGTTGGCGTTCAAAACCGGCCTTCTCACGATTATGACGCTGGGGGTCTATCGGTTCTGGATGAAGACCCGTTTGCGGCGATGGTATTGGTCCGCAATTCGGCCGGGCGGGCATCCGATGGAATACGTCGGCGATCCGATTGAGAAGCTGTTGGGATTCTTTATCGCCGTTGTGATCCTCACCTTCTACATCGGGATCGTTAATCTGATTCTGATGTTCGTCAGCTTCTCGGTGTTCTCAAGCGCGACCTTAGGGTACTTCGCAGCGGGGTTCGGGGTTGTACCCCTGTGGTTTTATGCCCGATATCGTGCACGACGGTATGTCTTGGGGCGCACGCGATGGCGCGGGGTGCGATTTGGCCTTGATAAGGGTGCGTGGGGATATGTCTGGCGCGCTATGCTGCATTGGCTGGTCACCGTTTTCTCGCTAGGGCTGCTTTGGCCGCGTATGACCTTCTACCTTGAAAAATACACGACCGACCGCACCTTTTTCGGATCGGCACAGCTGCATCAAGGGGGGCGTTGGGGCATGCTCTATCGTGCCGCGATTCCGTTCTGTTTGTTCACGTTGCTACTTCTTGGTAGCGTGGCCTACGCGTACATATCTGCCGCGTCCCAGACTTTCGATACGTCGGGCTTCGCCTCGCAGATGCTCGAAACGCTGGCTGACGGGCAGGGCGCAGCATTTTCTATGCAAGGCGCTTGGTGGTTGCTCCTTTTCCCCGTGAGCCTGCTAGGCATGGTCTACGGTGCAGTGCACTATCGCTTTGTTTCGAAAAGAATAATGGCAAACCACAAGACAGCGAATGGTATCGCCATAACGTCGAGGCTAAGCGCACCGCGTATCGCGTTCATCTACGTTTTCGGTAGCTTTATCGCATATTCCGTCCTCGTTCTGGGGGTGATTTTGCTAGTGTTAGGGGCATTTGTCGTCATTGGACCAAGCGCCTTTATGGGGTTTGATTTGGGGATCGACATTGAAACGCTTCCGATTCCTCGGGCTTTGGCGATCGTGGTGTTGGCGGGCTTTTACCTCTCGGTCTTTTTGATGTGGAACGTTTGCTACAACACATTCGTCACCTTTCCGTTAATGCGTCACATGGCCAAAACCTGTGCGCTTCCGCGGTATGACGGTTTGCAAAGCATCAGCCAGTCGGGGCGGGATGACTTCGCCGAAGCCGAAGGGTTTGCAGAGGCGTTGGACCTGGGAGCGGCGATATGAGCGTCGGGTTTAACGGCATGGGGGCGGCATATTTTGATGGTGATTGTCCGGTCGCCGAAGATGTCAGCCTGCATATTGCGAACGATAATCTGCAGATTGGACTGGATAGCGAAGATATTATCTTCTGGCGGCTTGGCAATATTCGGTTGGTGCCCGATCAGTCGCGTGGGAAAGACTATACCCTGCGCTCGGTTACCGATCCGCTGGCGCGGCTTATCGTTGCGGATGAGACGCTGCTACGACATCTTCCTGCCGCTCGGCGTCCTGCGCCGGCCCGAGGGCGGGGCCGCTTGTTCGCTTGGGCAATCGCAGCCGTCGCGGCCGTTGTGCTTCAGATTACAGTGCTGGTGCCATTTCTGGCGGACCGCTTGGCGAATTTCATCCCACCAGCGGGAGAGGCGGCCTTGGGTAAGGCGACATTGGGTCAAATTCGCAGGGCCTTGGACGAAACCGGCATGCAGCCCCTCGCCATTTGCGACGCCTCGGCGGGCGAAGCGGCGCTCACCAGCATGATCACCGCGCTTAACGCGGGCGAGGGGGCGGTGCAGGATTTGAATGTTCTGGTGCTGGACCACCCGATGGTGAACGCTTTTGCGCTGCCCGGCGGGATTGTCGTGCTGTTCGACGGGCTGATCCAGCAAGCCCAGTCCCCGGATGAGGTCGCCGCTGTGCTGGCGCATGAAATTGGTCATGTTGTCAGTCGTGACCCGACACGCCATGCGTTGCGGTCCGCCGGATCGATTGGCGTGTTGGGGCTTTTGTTCGGTGACTTCGCAGGCGGTGCCGTGGTGTTGTTTCTGGCAGAGCGTTTGATCAGCGCGAACTATACCCAGCAGGCTGAAACAGAGGCAGACGCGTTCGGGCATAAGCTTCTGGCGGCTGCGGGCGTGTCTCCGAAAGCGATGGGGGCCATGTTCGAGCGCATGCGCCAGACCCAAGGCGACGCGAACCCGTTGATGGCCCATTTCCTGAGCCATCCATCATTCGATGACCGCATCGCCACAGCGCAAAATGCGGCGCGCGCGCAGTCTGAATACTCAGCTATTGTCGACGTGGACGCCTGGGGCGACCTGCGGCGGATTTGCGACTAGGCAGGCGTTGCGGTTAACCATACTCCGCCTTCGGGGCGTAGGGTCAGGATCATAACCGGTTCAGGGCTTTTTCCGGCGACAGGTGTGAAACGAAACCGCGAAAGCAAGGTCGCGAGGATGATCACCGCCTCTTGCTGCGCAAAGGACGCGCCGATGCAGATACGCGGGCCATCGCCAAAGGGCAGGTAGGCGTATCGGTCGATCGCTTTGCGATCTTTGAAACGGTCGGGGTCGAAAACGTCGGGCTGATCCCAGAGCTGCTGATGGCGGCCAAGCGCGTAAATCGGCACCATGACAGTATCGCCGGGCCGAACTTCCCTGCCGCATAAGGTGTCGTTTCTCTGCGCGGTGCGTGAAATCACCCCCGCTGGCGGGTACAGGCGCAGGGTTTCGTCGATAATTTGGCGGATGTATGGTAGGTTTTCGACGTCTGCACCTGTCGCCGCGCGCCCCTGCAACACGGTTTGTGCTTCGGCGCGGGCCTTTTGCTGCACGGCCTGATCAAAGCCCATCAGATAGAGCGCCCAGGACAGGGTAAGGGCCGTCGTCTCATGCCCCGCCACGATGAAGGTTAACAGATTGTCCCGTAGCTCGGCCGTATTCATCTGACGCTTGGTCTTGGGGTCGGTGCCATCTAACAGAAGATCCAGCAGGTCCGGCGTATCGCTGGGCTCCCGTTCGGCTCGGGCCTCTATCGCGCCGTCGGCAATGCGTTTCATGTCTTTCAAGGCACGGCCCGACATCGCCCGTCCTGGGCGCGGAAGCCAGTCTGGAAGGCCAAGAATATCGAAAAGGCTCAGCTTCCCAGCCTCTGCAATATAGTCGTCGATGGCGCGGTGCACGGCGTCGCGGTCAAACCCGTCGCCCCCCGAGAATGTGACATCCGAGATGACGTCGAATGTCGTTGTGACCATCTCGTCCAGCATATTGATGGCCCGCGGGCCAGCGGCGGCGATCCGGTCAGCGGATCTTTGCGCCGCTGCGGTCATGATGGGCGACAGGTTCAGCATATTGCGGTGCGAAAAGGCCGGTGCCACCGCGCGGCGCTGCCAGCGCCAATGCGCACCTTCCGCAATAAACAGGGATTCTCCGATCGCGGGGCGCAAAAGGTTTTTTGTCACCAAGGATTTGGGGTAGTCGTCGACCCGATCCAACAGCATCTCGCGGATGGCAGTCGGGTCCATAACCATGTGCCAGCGCTTGCCCATTTTGCCAGAGACCATCGGCTGTTTGACAGCTATTTCAGGAATAATGCTAAGCACATTGCGTCGCGCCATCGCGAGGCTGCGAAACAGGCCTAGGGGCTGGTTAACCAAGGCCACGCGGGCGGGCAGGGGGCGATCCATGGCAATTATCCTTCATCAGACGGATATAGGGTAGCACGCCACCCCGTGCGTGCCACTTTAGCAAACGTTGCACCCTATTCCGCCTTAGGGTATCGCAAAGGGCATAAATGCGCCGAGGAGGCATGAAATGGTTCGAATTTTATCAGCTTTGATCAGTATCGTGGTCCTTTCTGCGTGTAACGGGGCATCCGACCTCGACAAGCCGGCGGTGCCTTTGGGTGACTTTAATCTATACCACAACATCGTCGTCGCGCCGAAGGTACAGAAACTGCCGATCAGCCGCGAAGTCAGCGAAGAGGTGCTGACGACGGCTGTCAAAGACGCCATTGCCGAGCGTTTTGACCGCTATGAAGGCGCGCGCAATTACCACTTTGGCGTCAGCGTCGAAGGCTACGTTCTTGCCCCGCCGGGTATTCCGCTTGTGCTTGCGCCCAAGTCGATCATGATCCTGAACCTTACCGTTTGGGACGACGCCGCGGGTAAGAAGCTTACGGACGAGCCGCACCAGATCACCGTTTTCGAATCCCTTGATCAGGGGCCTATCGTCGGGTCTGGCTACACCAAGACTGCTGAAGAACAGCTTAAGAACCTCAGCCAGAATGCGGCAAAGTCGATCGAGACCTATTTGGTCAAGCAAAATAAGGCCGAAGGCTGGTTCGAACGCCCGGCGGACGCGGTCATCGAGCGCGCAGAAATCCCCTCTGCGCCGGCGGTAACAGCGAACTAGTGCGCATTTACATGAATTCTGGGGCGGTGTGAGGCGAACAGGTGCTTGATTTTATGCGCCAGACCCAATACATCGCCCGCCAGATAGGTTTGGGTCTGGGTTCAGGCCCTCATTAATATAAAGGGCTGCTCCATGGCTAAGGCAAAGTTTGAACGTAATAAACCACACGTTAACATCGGTACCATTGGTCACGTTGACCACGGCAAAACCACGTTGACCGCGGCGATCACCAAGTACTTCGGCGACTTCCGCGCCTATGACCAGATCGACGGCGCGCCCGAAGAAAAAGCACGCGGCATCACCATCTCGACCGCACACGTTGAGTATGAGACCGAAGGCCGTCACTACGCCCACGTCGACTGCCCCGGCCACGCTGACTATGTGAAAAACATGATCACCGGTGCGGCGCAGATGGACGGCGCGATCCTGGTTGTGAACGCTGCTGATGGCCCCATGCCACAAACCCGCGAGCACATCCTGCTGGGCCGTCAGGTCGGCATCCCCGCCATGGTTGTCTACATGAACAAAGTAGACCAGGTGGACGATGAAGAGCTGCTGGAACTGGTTGAAATGGAAATCCGCGAACTGCTGTCTTCCTACGACTACCCAGGCGACGACATCCCTGTGATCCCCGGTTCCGCTCTGGCGGCGATGGAAGGCCGTGACGAGAACATCGGCGAGAACTCCATCCGCAAGCTGATGGAAGAAGTCGACAACTACATCCCGACACCAGAGCGCGCTGTTGACCAGCCGTTCCTGATGCCAGTGGAAGACGTCTTCTCGATCTCCGGTCGTGGTACAGTTGTGACGGGCCGTGTTGAGCGTGGCGTGATCAACGTTGGCGACGAAATCGAAATCGTTGGCATCCGCGACACCAAGAAAACCACCTGTACCGGCGTTGAAATGTTCCGCAAACTGCTGGACCGTGGGGAAGCAGGCGACAACATCGGCGCCCTGCTGCGCGGCGTTGACCGTGAAGGCGTTGAGCGTGGTCAGGTTCTGTGTAAGCCAGGTTCGGTTAAGCCGCACACCAAGTTCACAGCCGAAGCCTATATCCTCACCAAAGAAGAGGGTGGCCGTCACACGCCGTTCTTCGCGAACTACCGTCCACAGTTCTACTTCCGGACCACAGACGTCACCGGTACCGTTCAGCTGCCAGAAGGCACTGAAATGGTTATGCCTGGCGACAACCTGCAGTTCGACGTTGAGCTGATCGCCCCCATCGCGATGGAAGACGGTCTGCGCTTCGCGATCCGCGAAGGCGGTCGTACCGTTGGCGCGGGCGTGGTTTCCAAAATCACCGAGTAAGCCAACCTGCGGGGTATCCCGCGCACCGGCATTAACGCGAAGGCCGCTCCCAATCGGGGCGGCCTTTTTCTTTGTCTGGGGGCGGGCGTGATTATTCATGCGTAATGCGTCTATCTGCCCTTGATCCCCCAGCGAATATCGACTACCTCACCACTCGGCATAGGGGTTTAGCTCAGTTGGTAGAGCATCGGTCTCCAAAACCGAGGGTCGTGGGTTCGAGTCCCTCAGCCCCTGCCAATCTCAACACATATGAGAACGCACACTTTGGTGTATCAGCTTCGCCAGTAGGCAAGCTTGATTTGAAGCCTTGAATTCAGCGCTTTTGACAGATACATCCCCACAATCGTTCGTATACAGGAAAACCGACATGGCCACAGTCAACCCGCTTCAGTTCATCCAGCAAGTGCGTTCCGAAGTATCCAAGGTCGTCTGGCCCACCCGTCGCGAGGTCATGCTCACCACGGTTATGGTGTTCATCCTTGCCGCGCTGACAGCGGTGTTTTTTGCGATTGTCGATATCCTCATCCGTGGCGGATTGCAGTACATCCTGGCCGCCTTCGGCTGATCCAGGGGTGCGGCACCTTAAAACGCCGCGGCCCTCTTGAAACATGTGCGATTGCGGGCTATCCCGCAGACCTGATCAAGAGGGGCGTGCGGCGATTCGTGTTGCGCGCCGATTTTTTGTTCACCGCCGGCATGCTGCGACAGGCTGGTTTTTACGAGAATTAGATGTGGCCGTTGCTGCATCACAAGACAGGGACCAAGTTCAGATGGCGAAAAGATGGTATTCGGTCAGTGTTTTGTCGAACTTCGAAAAGAAGATTGCCGAGCAAATCCGCACCACGGTCGCCGAGCAAGAGCTTGAGGACCAGATCGACGAAGTGCTGGTCCCCACCGAAGAGGTGATCGAGGTCCGGCGCGGCAAGAAAGTCACGACAGAGCGTCGCTTTATGCCCGGCTATGTGCTGGTCCATATGGAGATGTCCGATCGCGGGTATCACCTGATCAACTCGATCAACCGCGTCACCGGTTTTCTGGGGCCGCAGGGCCGTCCGATGCCGATGCGTGACGCCGAAGTCACCGCGATCCTGGGCCGCGTCCAAGAGGGCGAAGAAGCACCGCGCACCCTGATCCACTTTGAAGTGGGTGAGAAGGTCAAGGTGGCGGACGGCCCGTTCGAAGACTTCGACGGCATGATCGAAGAGGTCGACGACGAGAACCAGCGCCTCAAGGTGTCTGTGTCGATCTTTGGCCGGGAAACACCGGTCGAATTGGAATTCACTCAGGTCAACAAACAGGTCTGAGCGATCGGCGGGGCGACCCGCCATACGGTGGCAACACCGTTCGTTTGTGGAAGGGGACAGCGGCGCGCCGCCCAACCGCACCACGCTAGCAAGCGGCCACATCGCGATGTGGTTGTATAGGGTGAATGAAAGTTCACCGACATTAAAAGGAGAAGGCCAATGGCCAAGAAACTCGTCGGTACGATGAAGTTGCAAGTTAAAGCGGGTCAAGCGAACCCATCCCCACCCGTCGGCCCCGCATTGGGTCAGCGCGGGATCAACATCATGGAATTCTGTAAGGCGTTCAACGCCAAGACAGCGGACATGGAGCCAGGTGCACCTTGCCCAACCGTGATCAGCTACTATCAGGACAAGTCCTTCACCATGGACATCAAGACGCCTCCTGCGTCCTACTACCTGAAGAAAGCTGCCAAGGTTAACTCCGGCGCGAAAACACCAAGCCGCGAGACCGTCGGCACCGTGACCACCAAGCAACTGCGCGAAATCGCAGAAGCCAAAATGGCCGACCTGAGCGCTGTGGATGTTGAATCCGCGATGAAAATCATTCTGGGCTCTGCCCGCTCCATGGGCATCGAGGTTAAGTAAGATGGCAAAACTCGGAAAACGCACCCGCGCCGCACGCGAAGCATTCGTAGGCAAAGAAGATCTGACCGTTGAAGAAGCAGTCGCACTGATCAAAGCCAACGCAACCGCGAAATTTGACGAAACCATCGAAATCGCGATGAACCTCGGTGTTGACCCCCGTCACGCTGACCAAATGGTTCGCGGTGTTGTCGGCCTGCCAAACGGCACCGGCAAATCCGTTCGCGTTGCTGTATTCGCCCGTGGCCCCAAGGCTGACGAAGCACAAGCAGCAGGTGCCGACATCGTAGGCGCAGAAGACCTGATGGAAGCCGTCCAAGGCGGCAAGATCGACTTTGATCGCTGCATCGCGACACCTGACATGATGCCCATCGTTGGTCGTCTTGGTAAGGTTCTCGGCCCACGTAACCTGATGCCAAACCCAAAAGTTGGCACAGTTACAATGGACATCAAAGAAGCTGTTGAAGCTGCTAAAGGCGGTCAGGTTCAGTTCAAAGCTGAAAAAGGCGGCGTTGTGCATGCTGGCATCGGCAAACTGTCCTTTGACGAAGCCAAGCTGGTTGAAAACGTACGTGCCTTTGTTGGTGCCGTGTCCAAAGCCAAGCCTACCGGCTCCAAGGGTGCCTACATGAAAAAGATCGCGCTGAGCTCCACAATGGGCCCAGGTGTGACTGTAGAAGTCGACAACGCCGTAACCGAGTAAGGTTCAGCGATAGGCGCAGTCCTGCGCCCGTTATCAGATCCCCGCATTGGTCATCCAATGCGGGGATTTTTTATGCGGAAACCGGCCGGAAAATCGCGGTCTGATGGCGTTTGAAACAGATTAGCCTAAACTCGGCGCAAGAAAGTCGAGTTTCCCCTTGGCATTCCGCGCTGCATTCCCTAAGAAGCCCTCGATTCACTATGCATCGCATGGTGAGTCTTCTGTCCGAGACGAAGGGTGGCGCAAGCCTTAATTCCTTTCTGAGATGGGAGATGCAAGAATTACCGTTCGCGTAAGCGTGGGGCTATTTTGGCTTATTCCCGTAAAATGGACCAAGACTGTTCGCGTAAGCGGACTTAATTGAGCCGGGGGGTAACCCCCAGATTTGGAGTGAAACTGTGGATAGAGCCCAGAAAGAACAGTTGGTCGACGAGCTCGGCCAAATCTTCGAAAGCTCTGGCGTCGTTGTGGTAAGCCACTACGTCGGCCTGACAGTTGCTGATATGCAGGACCTCCGTGCGCGCGCTCGCGCTGCGGGCGGGGCCGTGCGTGTTGCCAAAAACAGGCTCGCCAAAATTGCCCTAGACGGAAAGCCATGCGAAAGCATTGCAGATCTCCTGACGGGTATGACCGTTCTGACCTATTCCGAAGACCCCGTGGCAGCTGCCAAGGTCGCTCAGGAATTCGCTAAAGAGAATCAAAAGTTTGTCATTCTCGGCGGCGCAATGGGTGAGAACGCACTGGATGTCGCCGGTGTTGAAGCCGTGTCCAAGATGCCTTCGCGGGAGGAGCTTATCTCCACCATCGCGGGTATGCTGGGCGCACCTGCTTCCAACATCGCCGGGGCCATTGGCGCACCTGCAAGCAACATCGCTTCCATCTTGTCCACGATCGAGGACAAGGCGGCTGCGTGAAGCAATATCGTCAAGCTGGCGCAGGGTTGAACACTCGCGTTGGAACACACATATCGTTAACGGAAAGAGCTAAACATGGCTGATCTGAAAAAACTGGCAGAAGACATCGTTGGTCTGACACTGCTGGAAGCACAAGAACTGAAAACCATCCTCAAAGACGAGTATGGCATCGAGCCCGCAGCTGGCGGCGCAGTGATGATGGCTGGCCCCGCAGATGGCGGCGCAGCTGAAGAAGAGAAAACTGAATTCGACGTCGTTCTGAAGAACGCCGGCGCATCCAAAATCAACGTGATCAAAGAAGTTCGCGGCATCACCGGTCTGGGCCTGAAAGAAGCCAAAGATCTGGTTGAAGCTGGCGGCAAGATCAAAGAAGGCGTTGATAAAGCGGAAGCTGAAGACGTTAAAGCCAAGCTGGAAGCAGCTGGCGCAGAAGTTGAACTGGCCTAAGCCATTCGATCAGGGTGCTGTTTTTACTTGATGAGAGCAGACCGAAGTTTGTAAAGCTTCGGGCAAGCCCATAAAAATTAAGGCTGGACGGGGAATTCCCTGTCCAGCCTGATCTGTTTTGAAAAGTATTTCGTGCGAAATATTTCTCTGGATAGGTCCTAGTGGTCGGAAGAGGTACGGTGGGACGTGCCTCAAGAATTGATCAGGATTTACCGCTCTTATGGGCGCGCATCACGGCCCCGGTGATGGCGAGCTCGGCAAGAGATACGAAAGGTGACAGACACATGGCGCAAACCTTCCTTGGCCAGAAACGTCTACGTAAATACTATGGCAAAATCCGCGAAGTGCTGGAGATGCCGAACCTGATCGAGGTTCAAAAATCCTCTTATGATTTGTTCCTGCGCTCCGGCGATGCGGAAACACCGACAGACGGTGACGGCATCCAAGGCGTGTTCCAGTCGGTTTTCCCGATCAAGGACTTCAACGAGACATCGGTGCTTGAATACGTCAAGTACGAGCTTGAAAAGCCCAAATACGACGTCGAGGAATGTCAGCAACGCGACATGACCTACAGCGCGCCTTTGAAGGTGACGCTGCGCCTCATCGTGTTTGATGTGGATGAAGACACCGGTGCGAAATCGGTAAAAGACATCAAAGAACAAGACGTGTTCATGGGCGACATGCCCCTGATGACGCCAAACGGTACCTTTGTTGTGAACGGTACAGAGCGTGTTATCGTATCCCAGATGCACCGTTCGCCCGGCGTGTTCTTTGACCACGACAAAGGCAAAACCCACTCTTCGGGTAAGTTGCTGTTTGCTTGCCGCATCATCCCATACCGCGGGTCGTGGCTCGACTTTGAATTCGATGCAAAAGACATCGTGTTCGCGCGCATCGACCGTCGTCGTAAGCTGCCTGTAACAACGCTGCTCTACGCGCTTGGCCTTGACCAAGAAGCGATCATGAACGCGTATTACAACACCGTGAACTATACGCTGAAAGACGGCGAAGGTTGGGTTGCACCCTTCTTCCCTGACCGTGTGCGGGGCACACGTCCATCGTATGATCTGGTTGACGCTGCAACAGGCGAGATCCTGTTCGAGAAGGGCAAAAAGGTTACACCTCGTGCCGTTAAGCAGTTGATCGACGAAGGCAAAGTTACAGAACTGTTGCTGCCCTTCGATCACATCGCGGGCAAATTCGCCGCGCGTGACATCATCAACGAAGAAACTGGCGCGATCTATGTCGAAGCGGGCGACGAGCTGACGCTCGAGCACGATAAAGACGGCACGCTCATCGGCGGTACAGCGAAAGAGCTGATCGACGCGGGCATCACCGAGATCCCACTTCTCGACATCGACAACATCAACGTCGGCCCTTACATGCGTAACACCATGGCGGCGGACAAGAACATGAACCGCGATACCGCGCTCATGGACATCTACCGCGTGATGCGCCCGGGCGAGCCGCCCACAGTCGAAGCCGCGTCGAACCTGTTCGACACGCTGTTCTTCGATGCGGACCGTTATGACCTTTCCGCGGTTGGCCGCGTTAAGATGAACATGCGTCTTGCGCTCGACAAAGAAGACACACAGCGCACGCTGGACCGTGCTGACATCGTCGCCTGCATCAAGGCGCTGGTTGATTTGCGTGACGGCCGTGGCGACATCGATGACATCGACCACCTTGGTAACCGCCGTGTACGCTCCGTTGGCGAGCTGATGGAAAACCAGTACCGCGTCGGCCTGCTCCGGATGGAGCGTGCGATCAAGGAACGTATGTCCTCGGTCGAGATCGACACAGTCATGCCACAAGACCTGATCAACGCGAAGCCAGCGGCTGCTGCGGTACGTGAATTCTTCGGCTCCAGCCAGCTGTCGCAGTTCATGGACCAAACCAACCCGCTGTCCGAGGTGACGCACAAGCGTCGTCTTTCCGCGCTTGGGCCAGGCGGTCTGACCCGCGAACGCGCCGGCTTTGAGGTGCGTGACGTTCACGCGACCCACTACGGTCGTATGTGTCCGATTGAAACGCCCGAAGGTCCGAACATTGGTCTGATCAACTCGTTGGCAACATTCGCCCGCGTGAACAAATACGGCTTTATCGAAACACCCTATCGCAAGGTATCAGGCGGTGTGGTTTCCGATGACGTGCAGTACATGTCCGCCACCGAAGAGATGCGGCACACTGTGGCGCAGGCGAACGCGAACCTTGATGAGAACATGAAGTTCGTCAACGATCTGGTGTCGACACGGAAATCCGGTGACTACACGCTGTCGCCTTCCGAGAATGTCGATCTGATCGACGTTTCGCCGAAACAGTTGGTCTCGGTCGCTGCGTCCTTGATCCCGTTCCTAGAAAACGACGATGCGAACAGGGCCTTGATGGGCTCGAACATGCAACGTCAGGCGGTGCCTTTGCTTCAAGCCGAAGCACCACTGGTGGGGACAGGTATCGAAGAAGTCGTCGCACGGGATTCCGGTGCTGCCTATATGGCGAAACGCGGTGGTATCATCGACCAAGTCGACGCCAGCCGTATCGTTATCCGCGCCACTGAAGACCTTGAGCTGGGCGACGCGGGCGTAGACATCTACCGCATGCGCAAATTCCAGCGTTCGAACCAGAACACCTGCATCAACCAGCGTCCGCTGGTGAAAGTGGGCGAGACGGTTCAAAAAGGTCAGGTTATCGCGGACGGTCCATCGACCGACATGGGTGAACTGGCGCTTGGTAAGAACGTGGTCGTCGCGTTCATGCCCTGGAACGGCTACAACTACGAAGACTCCATCCTGATCTCTGAACGTGTATCGCGTGACGACGTGTTTACCTCGATCCACATCGAGGAATTCGAAGTTGCCGCCCGTGATACAAAGCTGGGGCCAGAGGAAATCACACGCGATATTCCGAACGTCGGTGAAGAAGCGCTGCGCAACCTCGACGAGGCGGGCATCGTGTACATCGGCGCGGATGTTGAACCCGGTGACATTCTCGTCGGTAAGATCACACCCAAGGGCGAAAGCCCGATGACGCCAGAGGAAAAACTGCTGCGCGCCATCTTCGGTGAGAAAGCCTCGGACGTGCGCGATACGTCGCTGCGTGTGAAGCCCGGTGACTTCGGTACGGTTGTTGAAGTCCGCGTGTTCAACCGTCACGGCGTTGAAAAAGACGAACGTGCGCTGCAGATCGAACGTGAAGAAGTCGAACGTCTGGCCCGTGACCGGGACGACGAACTTGGCATTCTTGACCGTAACATCTACGCGCGTTTGCAGTCGATGATCATCGGCAAGACGGCTGTCAAAGGCCCGAAAGGCGTCAAGGCAAACTCTGAAATCACCGAAGACCTGCTGGCATCCTTGTCGCGCGGTCAGTGGTGGCAGTTGGCTTTGGCCGACGAAGATGATGCCAAGATCGTCGAAGCCCTGAACGAGCAGTACGAGATCCAGAAACGGACCTTGGATGCACGTTTCGAGGACAAAGTCGAAAAAGTCCGTCGTGGTGACGATCTGCCCCCGGGCGTGATGAAGATGGTCAAAGTTTTCGTCGCGGTGAAGCGCAAGCTGCAACCGGGTGATAAAATGGCCGGTCGTCACGGCAACAAAGGTGTTATTTCCAAGGTTGTACCGATGGAAGACATGCCGTTCCTCGCGGATGGTACACCGGTCGACTTCTGTTTGAACCCGCTGGGTGTTCCGTCGCGTATGAACGTTGGTCAGATCCTTGAAACCCACATGGGTTGGGCCGCACGTGGCCTGGGCATCAACATCGACGAGGCGCTGCAGGAATACAAACGCTCCGGCGATTTGACACCTGTGCGCGAAGCAATGCACCACGCCTATGGCGACGATGTCTATGAAGAAGGCATCGTTGGCATGGACGAGGAAACATTGTTGGACGCAGCCAAGAACGTCGCGCGCGGTGTGCCTATCGCCACGCCGGTTTTCGATGGTGCCAAGGAAGCGGACGTGAACGACAGCCTGACACGGGCCGGGTTCGATACCTCCGGTCAGTCGGTTCTGTTTGACGGTCGTACAGGCGAGCAGTTTGCCCGCCCCGTCACCGTTGGCGTCAAATACCTGCTGAAACTGCACCACCTTGTGGACGATAAAATCCACGCGCGTTCAACCGGTCCATACTCGCTGGTCACCCAGCAGCCATTGGGCGGTAAAGCGCAGTTCGGTGGTCAGCGCTTTGGTGAGATGGAGGTCTGGGCTCTGGAAGCTTACGGCGCTGCATACACCCTGCAGGAAATGCTGACTGTGAAATCGGATGACGTGGCCGGACGGACCAAGGTCTACGAAAGCATCGTCAAAGGCGAAGACAACTTCGAAGCCGGTATTCCGGAATCGTTCAACGTACTTGTGAAAGAGGTACGCGGTCTTGGCCTGAACATGGAACTCCTGGATGCGGAGGAAGACGAGTGAGGCACGCGCCGGGGTTTTCATAAACCCCGGACCGTTTCCTGAAGCAGGAAACACCTCACTCCCTCCGCTTTCGAGACTTATCTAAGGATTTAAGATGAACCAGGAACTGACAAACAACCCGTTCAACCCCGTCGCGCCGATGAAGACGTTCGACGAAATCAAGGTCTCTCTGGCATCGCCAGAGCGGATCCTGTCGTGGTCGTTCGGTGAAATCAAGAAACCAGAAACCATCAACTACCGGACGTTCAAGCCAGAGCGTGACGGCCTGTTCTGCGCGCGTATCTTTGGCCCGATCAAAGACTACGAATGCCTGTGCGGTAAATATAAACGCATGAAGTATCGCGGGGTTGTCTGCGAGAAATGTGGTGTTGAAGTCACGCTGCAAAAGGTCCGCCGGGAGCGTATGGGCCACATCGAGCTGGCGTCGCCTGTTGCGCACATCTGGTTCCTCAAGTCGCTGCCATCGCGCATCGGCCTGATGCTGGACATGACTCTGCGCGATCTGGAACGTGTTCTTTACTTTGAAAACTACGTTGTGATCGAACCCGGTCTGACGGACCTCACCTATGGTCAGATGATGACCGAGGAAGAGTATATGGACGCGCAGGATGCCTATGGCATGGACGCGTTCACCGCCAATATCGGTGCCGAAGCGATCCGCGAAATGCTGGCCGCCATCGATCTGGAAGCCGAAGCAGACCAGTTGCGTGCCGATCTGAAAGAGGCGACCGGCGAACTGAAGCCCAAGAAGATCATCAAGCGTCTGAAAGTCGTTGAATCCTTCCTCGAGTCCGGCAACCGGCCCGAGTGGATGATCATGACCGTCATTCCCGTGATCCCGCCAGAGCTGCGCCCGCTGGTGCCGCTGGACGGTGGCCGTTTCGCGACGTCGGATCTGAACGACCTGTATCGCCGCGTGATCAACCGGAACAACCGCTTGAAGCGTCTGATTGAACTGCGCGCGCCTGACATCATCGTGCGTAACGAAAAGCGCATGCTGCAAGAATCCGTCGACGCCTTGTTCGACAACGGCCGTCGCGGCCGCGTCATCACCGGCGCAAACAAGCGCCCGCTGAAGTCGCTGTCCGACATGCTGAAAGGTAAGCAAGGTCGCTTCCGTCAGAACCTTTTGGGTAAGCGCGTCGACTTCTCCGGTCGTTCGGTCATTGTGACCGGCCCTGAACTGAAGCTGCACCAGTGCGGCCTGCCCAAGAAGATGGCGCTCGAGCTGTTCAAGCCGTTCATCTATTCGCGTCTTGAAGCCAAAGGTCTGTCTTCCACTGTGAAACAAGCCAAGAAGTTGGTTGAAAAAGAGCGTCCCGAAGTGTGGGACATCCTGGACGAAGTGATCCGCGAACACCCCGTCATGCTGAACCGTGCGCCTACCTTGCACCGTTTGGGCATTCAGGCGTTCGAACCGGTACTGATCGAAGGGAAAGCGATCCAGCTTCACCCGCTGGTCTGTTCCGCCTTTAACGCTGACTTTGACGGCGACCAAATGGCTGTTCACGTGCCGCTTTCGCTGGAAGCACAGCTGGAAGCACGCGTCTTGATGATGTCGACGAACAACGTTCTGTCGCCTGCAAACGGCGCGCCGATCATCGTTCCGTCGCAGGATATGATCTTGGGTCTGTACTACACGACCCTGGAACGCGAAGGCATGCCGGGCGAAGGCATGGTGTTCGGCTCTGTCGAAGAAGTCGAGCACGCGCTTGGTGCCGGTGCGATCCACCTGCACACCAAGATCAAAGCGCGGATCAAGCAGATCGATGCCGAAGGCAACGAAGTGATGAAGCGTTTCGACACCACGCCGGGCCGTATTCGCCTTGGCGCGCTGTTGCCGCTGAACGCTAAAGCGCCGTTCGATCTGGTGAACCGTCTGCTGCGTAAGAAAGAAGTGCAGCAGGTCATCGATACGGTCTACCGCTACTGTGGTCAGAAAGAATCCGTTATCTTCTGTGACCAGATCATGACCATGGGCTTCCGCGAAGCTTTCCGTGCCGGTATTTCCTTCGGTAAGGACGACATGCTGATCCCAGAAACCAAGTGGACCTTGGTGGACGAAACGCGCGAGCAGGTTAAAGACTTTGAACAGCAGTACATGGACGGCCTGATCACTCAGGGTGAAAAGTACAACAAAGTTGTCGATGCCTGGTCCAAGTGTAACGACAAGGTCACCGACGCGATGATGGGGGCCATTTCCGCTGAACGTCGCAATGATGACGGCGCGGTCATGGAGCCGAACTCGGTCTACATGATGGCGCACTCCGGTGCGCGTGGCTCGGTCACACAGATGAAACAGCTGGGCGGGATGCGCGGTCTGATGGCGAAGCCGAACGGCGACATCATCGAGACACCGATTATCTCGAACTTTAAAGAAGGTCTGACCGTTCTGGAGTACTTTAACTCCACCCACGGTGCCCGTAAGGGTCTGTCGGATACCGCTTTGAAAACAGCGAACTCGGGTTACCTGACCCGTCGTCTGGTGGACGTTGCGCAGGACTGTATCGTTCGTATGCATGACTGTGGCACCGAAACCGCGATCACTGCCGAAGCGGCTGTGAATGATGGTGAAGTTGTCTCTTCGCTGGCAGAACGTCTGCTGGGTCGCGTTGCGGCGGATGACATCCTGCGCCCCGGGACCGACGAAGTGTTGGTGCCTGCGCAGACTGTGATCGACGAACGTCTGGCTGACATCATCGACGAAGCGGCTGTTCAATCCGCACGGATCCGCAGCCCGCTGACCTGCGAGGCCGAAGAGGGCGTCTGCGCCATGTGCTATGGTCGTGACCTTGCACGCGGTACGCTGGTGAACCAAGGTGAAGCTGTCGGCATTATCGCTGCTCAGTCGATCGGTGAACCCGGCACGCAGCTGACCATGCGTACATTCCACATTGGTGGTGTTGCGCAGGGTGGCCAGCAGTCCTTCCTCGAGGCATCGCAGTCCGGTAAGGTTGTGTTCGAGAACGCTCAAACCCTTGAGAACGCCGCAGGCGAGATCATGGTAATGGGCCGGAACATGAAGCTTGCCATCGTGGATGATAACGGCGACGAGCGCGCCAGCCACAAGGTTGGCTACGGGACCAAGCTGTTCGTCAAGGAGGGTCAGTCGATCCTGCGCGGCGACAAGCTGTTCGAATGGGACCCCTACACGCTGCCGATCATCGCGGAGAAATCCGGTATGACCAAGTTCGTCGACCTGACGTCGGGGATCGCGGTTAAGGATGAAACCGATGATGCAACCGGTATGACACAGAAGATCGTGATCGACTGGCGTGCAGCACCCAAAGGCAATGAGCTGAAGCCGGAAATCATTCTGGTGGATGCCGATGGCGAGCCGGTCCGCAACGATGCGGGCAACCCGGTGACCTACCCAATGTCCGTTGATGCCATTCTGTCCGTTGAGGACCAGACTGAAATCAAGGCCGGTGACATCGTTGCGCGTATCCCGCGTGAAGGTGCCAAGACCAAGGATATTACCGGTGGTCTGCCACGTGTTGCGGAACTCTTTGAGGCACGTCGCCCCAAAGACCACGCGATCATCGCCGAGATCGACGGGTACGTCCGCTACGGCAAGGACTACAAAAACAAGCGTCGTATCTCGATCGAGTCGTCCGAGGATCCGGATCACAAGGTCGAATACATGGTGCCTAAGGGTAAGCACATTCCCGTTGCGGAAGGTGACTTTGTCCAGAAGGGCGACTACATCATGGACGGCAACCCTGCGCCGCATGACATCCTCGCGATTATGGGTGTCGAAGCGCTGGCTGACTACATGATCGACGAAGTGCAGGATGTTTATCGTCTGCAAGGCGTTAAGATCAACGATAAGCATATCGAAGTGATCGTGCGTCAGATGTTGCAGAAGTGGGAAGTCCAAGACAGCGGTGATACCACCCTGTTGAAAGGCGAACACGTCGACAAGCAAGAGTTCGACCAGGCCTGTGCCAAAGCGCTGTCCAAAGGTGGGCGTCCTGCGCAGGGCGAACCGATCCTGCTGGGGATCACCAAGGCGTCGCTGCAAACCCGCAGCTTCATCTCGGCGGCGTCCTTCCAGGAAACCACACGCGTTCTGACCGAAGCATCGGTTCAGGGTAAGCGCGACAAGCTGGTTGGCCTGAAAGAGAACGTCATCGTGGGCCGTCTGATCCCAGCCGGTACCGGTGGTGCGACGCAGCAGATGCGTAAGGTTGCGACAGATCGTGACAACGTGGTTATCGAAGCCCGTCGCGAAGAAGCCGAAGCCGCAGCACGTCTGGCCGCGCCCGAGCCTACAGCCGACGATGTCGTTGGTGGCGATGTCTTCGACAACGTCCCCAGCGACGACGAAAGCCGCAGCTAAGCCTAGGCTTGATAGCTGACGAACAGAGCCCCCGCCGAGAGATCGGCGGGGGTTTTTCGTTGTGGGGCAGGGGGATGAAATAGCGTCGAAAATTTGCGCAGGTGGGCTGGTTTTCCACCGCGGCTTGCGCCAATGATAAGTCAACCTAACAAACTGAAAGCCACCCGATGTCGCCAAACCTTGCCGGAGCACTTTTCATGATGGGCTCCATGGCGGCCTTTGTCTTGAACGATACAATGACCAAGACCACGGGCGGGGCGGTTCCGCTGTTCCAGCTGCTGTTTCTGCGTGGTGTGATCTCTATCTCGTTGATTGTAATGCTATGGGGGCGGCTTGGCCCGATGCACCTGCGTCTTAGCCGGCGCGATTGGAAGTTGGTCGCCATCCGGTCTGGTGCCGAAGTCGGGGCGAGCTTTTTCTTCGTGACCGCGCTGTTCAACATGCCCTTGGCGAACCTCAGCGCCATTCTGCAATCCCTGCCGCTGACGGTGACTTTGGGCGCGGCGCTGGTCTATCGCGAAAAGGTCGGCTGGCGGCGTTTCTCTGCGATTCTTGTGGGGTTCCTCGGCGTGATGCTGATCGTCAAACCGGGCACCGACGGGTTCAATATTTGGTCGATCTACGCGCTGATCGCGGTGTTCTTTGTCACCGTGCGCGATCTCAGCACCCGCCGCTTGTCGAAAGAGGTGCCGTCGATGACCGTGACCTTCGCCGCTGTGCTGGCCGTGACGGGGTTTTCGACTTTCGCGCAGTTCACCACGCCGTGGGCTCCGGTCACTTCCGCACATTGGATCGCCATTACGGCGGCCGCGGTCTTTGTGCTGATGGGGTATTATTTCAGCGTGCAGACGATGCGGGTGGGCGACGTATCGTTCATCGCGCCGTTCCGCTACACAGGGTTGATCTGGGCGCTTATTCTCGGGTGGTTGGTGTTCGGCGACTGGCCAGTGCCGTCAACACTGGCCGGCGCATCTATCGTCGCTGCGACGGGGCTGTTCACGCTCTACCGTGAACGCATCACAACCCGCCCACTGCCGCCGCTTTAACCCTTGGAAAAGACGCGGCGCACAGTGTCGATGTCGATGGCAAAGCGGTCCTTGAACAGGATCTCTTCCTCGGGGCTGAGCGGGGATAGGTCGACCGCCCGCGTATTCTTTTGACGTGAATCGTTAAATCCATTGTGACCGCGGACATACATCGCAGGGTCCGGGAAGCTGAGCGCAGGCATGAAGCGAGGCAGCTTGTCGTGGGCAAAATTCATGATCGTCAGCGGACACCCCGCGTTCACGAACATTGCCAAAGCCGCGGTGTAGAAGGGCCGGAACGACGGGGTCGCCGCGATACCATCCGCGCCGAACTTGGCCACGTAGCCCTTGTTCCAGTCAAGCGCGACAGATTTGTGCTGGACCAGTAGCGGGGCGGCGTCATCAACAGCTTTACGCAGCTTGGCCACGAAATCGACCGCGATCGCGTCGTCGTCATCAAAGCGGAATTGGACGCAGGGCTCAAAGCGCGCGTGGCGGGCCTTGTTCAGAATCTCTTTCATCACCTCGCGGTGTGGTCGCGGCGGTTCTACCGTAATCCGCGCTTGGGGCAGTGGGGCGAGCAAAGCCGTTAGCCGTTCCAGATGGACACGGGGAAAGCGATCGCCGACCAGCACGATCATTTCGAAATCGGGGTCTGTTTGCGCCATCAGGCTAGGCAGGGCGACGGTTTCGAACAGCCGGAACCTTTCCTCAAGCCGCGTGGGATCATAAAGGTAGGCGATACGATCAGCGGTGGTGTCATGCCCGACCTGAAACCCGCCAAGCGCCGGATAGGAAAAGCGGCATAGCCCAAGTACCTGCATCGTGATCCGCCCTGTCCGAATAATGTGGCATAAATATGCGCGGTAGCCGGGGTGTCTTGCAAGGTGGAATACCCGTTTGGCGTGCCGTGGGCGGCTTGGGGGCGGGGGCTGTTGACAGCGTGGACGACTCTGCCTATACGCCCCTTATCTCGGATGCGGGGGTCGCCCTGCTTTGCCGACATCATATCTACTGTGGTCACGATCCGGTCTACTGCTGACTCGATCCTCTGTTACCCCACCGCTTCGTTTTCCTCGGTACGGGAACGCTGCGGTGATTTTGCTTTGCGCCAGTGGTGTAGGGCGAAAGATAGGCTTCGTGGACGTGCGAAGTGACCGAATTTGAAACCGCACTGGGGTCCGCCCCGCTGCACCACTTATGTGAGCTAAACGGGGATAAAACCGGAATGCCAACGATCCAACAGCTGATCCGCAAACCGCGCCAGCCTAAAATCAAACGTTCGAAATCCATGCACCTGCAGGAATGCCCGCAAAAGCGCGGCGTTTGTACACGTGTTTACACCACCACACCTAAGAAGCCGAACTCGGCCATGCGTAAGGTCGCCAAAGTGCGCCTGACCAACGGTTTCGAAGTCATCAGCTACATCCCGGGTGAATCGCACAACCTGCAAGAACACTCCGTTGTTCTGATCCGTGGCGGCCGTGTAAAAGACCTTCCCGGTGTGCGCTACCACATCCTGCGCGGTGTTCTCGATACGCAAGGCGTTAAAGACCGTAAGCAGCGTCGCTCCAAATATGGTGCAAAGAAGCCAAAGTAATTTGGGTCGGTTTGGGGTCGCGTATCGCGGATACACGATGCCGGATCCCGCCGCCCGCCATGTTTTCCCGTAAGGGAGTGAGCCGAGTAAGACTGAGCGCCGGACGATCGGGGTGCAATATGCACCAGACGCACTGGACCAAACCTGCCTCGGCAACTGACAATTAGGAGCTTTAAATGTCACGTCGTCACGCCGCTGAAAAACGCGAAGTACTGCCAGACGCCAAGTATGGTGATCTGGTTCTCACCAAATTCATGAACAACCTGATGATCGACGGTAAGAAGTCGGTTGCGGAGCGTATCGTTTACAACGCGATGAACCGCGTTGAAGACAAAATCAAACGCGCGCCCATCGAAGTCTTCCACGAAGCGCTGGACAACATCAAGCCGTCCGTCGAAGTGCGTTCGCGCCGCGTTGGTGGTGCCACCTATCAGGTACCTGTCGAAGTGCGCCCCGAGCGTCGCGAAGCACTGGCGATCCGCTGGTTGATCAAAGCGTCCCGCGCCCGCAACGAGAACACTATGGAAGAGCGCCTGGCCGGTGAGCTTCTGGACGCTGTTCAATCGCGCGGTACTGCTGTTAAGAAGCGCGAAGACACCCACAAGATGGCCGACGCGAACAAAGCGTTCAGCCACTACCGCTGGTAATTCGGGCGGCATAAGCCGTTCCCGTCGCGTCCCACCCTGGGGCGCGATTTATCCGTTTCAGATATATTCGAGGAAGCAGCCCAATGGCACGCGACTATCCGCTCTCACGCTACCGCAATTTCGGCATCATGGCCCACATCGACGCAGGTAAAACAACCTGCTCCGAACGGATCCTGTTTTACACTGGTAAGTCCCACAACATCGGCGAAGTGCACGACGGTGCCGCCACGATGGACTGGATGGAGCAGGAGCAGGAACGCGGTATTACAATTACCTCCGCTGCGACGACAACTTTCTGGCAGCGCCAGGAAGAGCCAACAGCCGACGCGACATCCGACACCAAGTACCGGATGAACATCATCGACACCCCCGGCCACGTTGACTTCACCATCGAAGTTGAACGTTCGCTGGCCGTTCTTGACGGCGCGGTTGCTGTTCTTGACGCCAACGCCGGTGTTGAGCCCCAGACCGAAACTGTTTGGCGCCAAGCTGACCGCTACAAGGTTCCACGCATCGTTTTCGTCAACAAAATGGACAAAATCGGCGCTGACTTCTTCAACTGCGTGAAGATGATCAAAGACCGTACCGGTGCGACACCTGCGCCGATTCAAATTCCGATCGGTGCCGAAACCGAACTGGAAGGCTTGGTCGATCTGGTCACCATGAAAGAATGGGTCTGGAGCGGCGAAGACCTGGGTGCCGGCTGGGAACAGCGCGAAATCCGTGCCGAGTTGAAAGACCTGGCCGACGAATGGCGCGCGCATCTGATCGAGACTGCGGTCGAGATGGATGACGAAGCCATGGAAAACTACCTGATGGACGGCGCAGAGCCTGACGTCGACACTCTGCGGTCGCTGATCCGCAAAGGGACGTTGGCGATCAAGTTCATCCCCGTACTGTGCGGCTCCGCGTTCAAAAACAAAGGTGTTCAGCCTCTGTTGAACGCTGTTATCGACTATCTGCCATCCCCGATGGACGTTGTTGACTACATGGGCTTTAAACCAGGCGACGAAGAAGAAACACGTAACATCGCACGTCGTGCGGATGACGATATGGCCTTCTCCGGTCTGGCGTTCAAAATCATGAACGACCCCTTTGTTGGCTCGCTGACCTTTACCCGCATCTACTCTGGTGTGCTGAACAAGGGCGACACGCTCTTGAACTCCACCAAAGGTAAGAAAGAGCGCGTCGGTCGTATGATGATGATGCACTCCAACGATCGTGAAGAGATTCAAGAAGCGTTCGCGGGCGACATCATCGCGCTGGCAGGTTTGAAAGACACGACAACAGGTGACACGCTTTGCGCCGTCAACGACCCTGTTGTTCTTGAAACAATGACCTTCCCCGATCCGGTTATCGAAATCGCGGTTGAGCCTAAGACCAAGGCTGACCAAGAGAAGATGTCCACCGGTCTGGCGCGTCTGGCTGCAGAAGATCCCTCCTTCCGCGTTGAAACGGATCTGGAATCCGGTCAGACCATCATGAAGGGCATGGGCGAACTTCACCTCGACATTCTGGTGGACCGTCTGCGTCGTGAATTCAAAGTTGAAGCGAACATCGGTGCGCCTCAGGTTGCCTACCGCGAAACCATCTCGCGCGAAGCGGAAATCACCTACACCCACAAGAAACAGTCCGGTGGTTCCGGTCAGTTCGCTGAGGTGAAGATGATCCTGATGCCAACCGAGCCAGGCGAAGGCTATTCCTTTGAAAGCCGCATCGTTGGTGGTGCCGTTCCGAAAGAATACATCCCAGGCGTCGAAAAAGGGATCAACTCGGTCATGGACTCCGGTCCTTTGGCGGGCTTCCCGGTCATCGACTTTAAGGTTGCGCTGATCGACGGTAAATTCCACGACGTTGACTCCAGCGTTCTGGCGTTTGAAATCGCGGCCCGTATGGGTATGCGCGAAGGCATGCGTAAAGCTGGCGCGAAACTGCTTGAACCGATCATGAAAGTCGAAGTTATCACCCCTGAAGACTACACAGGTGGTATCATCGGCGATCTGACATCGCGTCGCGGTCAGGTTCAGGGTCAGGATACACGCGGTAACGCCATTGCGATCGACGCAAATGTGCCACTGGCCAACATGTTCGGCTACATCAACACGCTGCGTTCGATGTCGTCGGGTCGTGCGAACTTCACCATGCAGTTCTCGCACTACGAACCTGTTCCGCAGAACATCTCTGATGAGATCCAAGCGAAATTCGCGTAACTGCGCGTTGCAATAACTGGGACGGCGGGGATAACCCCGCCCTACCCAAACCGTAGGGTGGGTGATCAACCCACCGCCCAATTTGAAAACCAAGGAGGCCACCATGGCTAAGGCAAAGTTTGAACGTAATAAACCACACGTTAACATCGGTACCATTGGTCACGTTGACCACGGCAAAACCACGTTGACCGCGGCGATCACCAAGTACTTCGGCGACTTCCGCGCCTATGACCAGATTGACGGCGCGCCCGAAGAAAAAGCACGCGGTATCACCATTTCGACTGCTCACGTTGAATATGAAACCGAAGCACGTCACTACGCACACGTCGACTGCCCCGGCCACGCTGACTATGTGAAAAACATGATCACCGGTGCGGCTCAGATGGACGGCGCGATCCTGGTTGTGAACGCGGCTGATGGCCCCATGCCACAAACCCGCGAGCACATCCTGCTGGGCCGCCAGGTTGGTATTCCAACCATGGTTGTCTACATGAACAAAGTTGACCAGGTTGACGACGAAGAGCTGCTGGAATTGGTGGAAATGGAAATCCGCGAATTGCTGTCTTCCTACGACTACCCAGGCGACGACATGCCTGTGATCCCTGGCTCCGCTCTGGCAGCTATGGAAGGTCGCGATGAGGAAATCGGCGAGAAATCCATCCGCGCGCTGATGGCCGCTGTTGACGAATACATCCCGACACCAGCACGCGCTGTTGACCAGCCGTTCCTGATGCCAGTGGAAGACGTGTTCTCGATCTCCGGTCGTGGTACAGTTGTGACGGGCCGTGTTGAGCGTGGCGTGATCAACGTTGGCGACGAAATCGAAATCGTTGGCATCCGCGACACCAAGAAAACCACCTGTACCGGCGTTGAAATGTTCCGCAAACTGCTGGACCGCGGTGAAGCTGGCGACAACATCGGTGCCCTGCTGCGCGGCGTTGACCGTGAAGGCGTTGAGCGTGGTCAGGTTCTGTGTAAGCCAGGTTCGGTTAAGCCGCACACCAAGTTCACAGCCGAAGCCTATATCCTCACCAAAGAAGAGGGTGGCCGTCACACGCCGTTCTTCGCGAACTACCGTCCACAGTTCTACTTCCGGACCACAGACGTCACCGGTACCGTTCAGCTGCCAGAAGGCACTGAAATGGTTATGCCTGGCGACAACCTGCAGTTCGACGTTGAACTGATCGCCCCCATCGCGATGGAAGACGGTCTGCGCTTCGCGATCCGCGAAGGCGGTCGTACCGTTGGCGCGGGTGTGGTTTCCAAAATCACCGAGTAAGCCGACCCGCGGGTCACCCCGCTAACCGGCATGAACGCGAAGGCCGCTCCCAATCGGGGCGGCCTTTTTCTTTGTCTGGGGGCGGGCGTTGCTGGCTGTGACACGACTGTTTTGACCGCGGATGGCGGTCGTACTGGGCGGATTTGAGCGAAACCTCGGATTCCCCCCTTGCCACATGGCGCGACTCGACCTATAGAGCCCAAGTCTCAGCGGGGTGCGTTTTTACGCGCCCCGTTTGATTTACGACAAAACGCAATGAAGGGCCGTGATGAGGCGTCTCTTCCTCTTCGTTTCTACTCCCAATGAGGGATGATGACATATGGCACAAAGCCAAAATATCCGCATCCGTTTGAAGGCGTTCGATTACCGCGTGCTGGATGCGTCCACACAGGAAATCGTTAACACCGCCAAGCGTACCGGTGCATCTGTTCGCGGCCCAATCCCGCTGCCGAACAAGATCGAGAAATTCACAGTTCTGCGTGGCCCACACGTTGACAAGAAATCCCGTGACCAGTTCGAAATCCGCACGCACAAGCGTCTGCTGGATATCGTTGATCCGACCCCCCAGACCGTGGACGCGCTGATGAAGCTCGACCTGGCCGCTGGTGTGGACGTCGAGATCAAGCTGCAGTCATAAGCGTAGGAGGGTAATAATATGTTGCGCTCAGGCGTTATTGCAAAAAAGATGGGCATGACCCGTTTGTTCATGGAAGACGGCAAGCAGATTCCTGTGACCGTTCTTCAGCTCGACAAACTTCAGGTTGTTGCTCAGCGTACCATCGAACGGGACGGCTACACAGCTGTTCAGCTCGGCGCAGGTACAGCCAAGGTTAAGCGGACATCGCAAGCCATGCGCGGTCACTTTGCAGCTGCAAAGGTTGAACCAAAGCGTAAGGTCGCGGAATTCCGTATCGACCCAGAAGCCATGTTGAACGTTGGCGAAGAAATCATCGCCGATCACTACTTTGCTGGTCAGTATGTTGACGTTGCAGGCACCTCCATCGGTAAAGGTTTTGCCGGTGCGATGAAACGCCACAACTTTGGCGGTCTGCGTGCGACACACGGTGTTTCGATCTCTCACCGTTCGCATGGTTCGACAGGTCAGTGTCAGGATCCAGGCAAGGTTTTCAAAGGCAAGAAAATGGCCGGTCACATGGGTGCTGCCCGTGTTACCACGCAGAACCTCGAAGTTGTCAAAACCGACAGCGCACGCGGTCTGATCATGGTCAAAGGCGCCGTGCCAGGCTCCAAAGGTGGTTGGGTGACTGTTAAGGACGCGGTGAAAAAGCCGTTCCCCGAAGACGCGATCCTGCCGGCCGCTTTGAAATCCGCCGCTGACGAAGCCGCGAAAGCCGCTGAAGAAGCCGCAGCAGCCGCCGCTGCAGAGGCCGAAGCAGAAGCAGCACGCTTGGCAGAAGAGCAAGCAGCGACCGAAGCTGCCGCACTTGCCGAAGCCGAAGCATCCATTGAGTCGGACAAGAAGGAAGGTGACGAATGAAACTTGATGTCATCAAACTCGACGGCGGCGCAGCCGGTTCGGTAGACCTGGACGAGGCCCTGTTCGGTCTTGAGCCACGCGCCGACATTCTGCACCGTGTTGTCCGCTGGCAGCGTAACAACGCGCAGCAGGGTACGCACAAGGTCAAGACACGGTCCGAGGTCAGCTATTCGACCAAGAAGATCTATCGCCAGAAAGGCACCGGCGGCGCACGTCACGGCGCACGTTCTGCACCGATCTTCCGTTCGGGTGGTATCTACAAGGGTCCAACCCCTCGTAGCCACGGTCACGACCTGACCAAGAAGTTCCGCAAACTGGGTCTGCGCCACGCTTTGTCTTCCAAGGCAAAAACCGGCAACCTGGTCATCATCGACGATGTCACATCCGATGGGAAAACAGCTGCTTTGGCCAAACAGGTTAAGAACCTGGGCTGGAAGCGCGCGTTGATCATCGACGGTGCCTCGGTAAATGAGAACTTCTTGCAAGCCGCGCGCAACATCGAAGGTCTGGATATCCTGCCGACGATGGGTGCAAACGTCTATGACATCCTCAAGCGTGACACTCTCGTGATCACCAAAGCGGGGATCGAAGCACTGGAGGCCCGTTTGAAATGAGCGCCAAGCACGAACATTACGATGTGATCCGTAAGCCGATCATCACTGAAAAAGCGACAATGGCTTCCGAGCACAATGCAGTCGTTTTCGAAGTTGCGATCGACAGCAACAAGCCAATGATCAAAGAAGCTGTTGAAGCTCTCTTTGGTGTTAAGGTGAAGGCCGTGAACACGACCATCACCAAAGGCAAGGCAAAGCGTTTCCGTGGCCAGATGGGTCGCCGGAAAGACGTGAAAAAGGCTTACGTTACGCTCGAAGAAGGTAACTCGATCGACGTATCCACCGGTCTGTAAGTCAGCCTGGACGTAAAAGTTAAAGGGCCCCTCGCTGCAAGGCGGGGGGCCTTTTCCGTTTTCGAGGCGGTGGTGCCTGCATGATACCCGCTGCGCATGTCGAGCGGGAACTTGCCGACCTACGGTGCGTTGACCCTGCACATCACGTCAAAGGAATGGCCCCGCTGAATGGGGGCCGGCTTTGCCCGAAGGGATAGCATCACTATGTCGATCAACTCCGCCCAGTCCGCCCGATCCCAGATCCTGTCCGACGTCGATCCAGACGACTTCGCCTGGGCCGTACCGATCATGCGGACGGGCTATGCTGGGCGTGGCTTGGTTTACCTTGTCGTGGCCGGGCTGTCGCTCTGGTCCGTTGTATCTGGTGGTCAGGCCGAAGGCACCAAATCGACGCTGCAGTCACTAGACGGCGCTACGGGGTTTGCAGTGATCTTCGCGATCGCCACGGGCATGTTCGCCTATGCGATCTGGCGCGCAGTTGATAGCTTTTGGGACCTTGAGGCATATGGCAGCGGGGCCAAGGGCATCGTTGCGCGGTTTGGCATGCTGGTCACCGGCCTGATCCACGGCGCCATCGGTGCGCTGGCTGTGACGGTGCTGGGGGTGGCGTCCTCCGGTTCAAGCAGCAAGGAGCTGCTGAACCAGTTTCTGCAAACGACAGCGGGCGTGTGGGTCGTGGGCGGGATCGGTCTGGCGACGATGGGCACGGGGTTCTACTATTTCTACAAGGCAGCGTCGCAGTCGTATCGCGAGCATCTGGAAGCGAACCACTTTACCATGCATTGGAACCCGCTATTGCGTATCGGCGTGGCTGCGCAGGGCGTCGTGGTGCTGATCATCGGTGGTCTAATTGCCTATGCCGCGATAAGTGCGAATGCGTCGAGCGCAGGTGGCATTGACGCGGCGTTTGAGTGGTTGCACCAGCAGGCCTACGGGCGCGTGCTGGTCGGGCTGCTCTGTGCCGGATTGCTGATGTTTTCGCTGTTCTGCTTTGTGAATGCGGTCTACCGTATTGTACCGAAGGCTGCCGACCCGTCGGTTGAAAGCGTCGCGCGCAAGGTCAAGGCGATGGCGTCCTGAAGGGTGCCGCGTAGGTCTACGTTGGGTTTTCCCGACTATTCCCGAACGCTCCCTTGACCCTCGGCTGATCCTCCCCTAAACGACCCCATCGGCAGTGCCCCGGATTCGTCCGGGGCTGTGTCGTTTTGCGCATTGGTGAGTTCTAGCCACGCGCAACGTCGGGCAAAGGGGTTCTTTGTCTGGCATTTCAAATTGGGGACCTTCGGGGCCCTACAACCATCTCGGTGCCATCACGACGGGGCCGGGGACAAGCAAAACGGAAGACAGAGAACATGGCACTCAAGTCGTACAAACCGACGACGCCAGGCCAGCGTGGGCTGGTACTGATCGACCGTTCGGAGCTTTGGAAAGGCCGCCCGGTCAAATCCCTTACACAGGGTTTGACCAAATCTGGCGGTCGGAACAACACCGGACGGATCACAATGCGTCGCACAGGCGGTGGGGCAAAGCGCCTTTACCGTATCGTCGATTTCAAGCGCAACAAGCTGGACATGTCCGCGGTTGTCGCACGTATCGAATATGACCCTAACCGGACCGCATTCATCGCACTGATCCAGTACGAAGACGGCGAACAGGCTTACATCCTGGCCCCACAGCGTATCGCTGTTGGCGACAAGGTGATTTCCTCGGCCAAGGCCGACATCAAGCCTGGGAACGCTATGCCATTTTCGGGCATGCCAATCGGTACAATCGTTCACAACATCGAAATGAAGCCAGGCAAAGGCGGCCAGATCGCACGCGCCGCCGGTACCTACGCACAGTTCGTAGGCCGTGATGGTGGATACGCTCAGATCCGTTTGTCCTCGGGCGAACTGCGTCTGGTGCGTCAGGAATGCATGGCCACCGTTGGTGCCGTGTCCAACCCTGACAACTCCAACCAGAACTACGGTAAAGCGGGCCGCATGCGTCACAAGGGTATCCGCCCTTCGGTACGTGGTGTTGTTATGAACCCGATCGACCACCCTCACGGTGGTGGTGAAGGCCGTACATCGGGTGGTCGTCACCCTGTTACGCCTTGGGGCAAGCCCACAAAGGGTGCAAAAACCCGCAACAAGAACAAAGCGTCCAGCAAGCTTATCCTACGCTCGCGCCACGCCAAGAAGAAGGGGCGTTAATAGATGTCTCGTTCAGTATGGAAAGGTCCTTTTGTTGACTCTTATGTCCTCAAGAAGGCCGAAGCCTCCCGCGAAAGCGGTCGCAGCGAAGTGATCAAAATCTGGTCGCGCCGTTCCACGATCCTGCCACAGTTTGTTGGCCTGACGTTCGGCGTGTACAACGGTCACAAGCACATCCCAGTAAACGTCAGCGAAGAAATGATCGGTCAGAAGTTTGGTGAGTATTCGCCAACTCGCACCTATTATGGTCACGCAGCTGACAAAAAAGCGAAGCGGAAATAAGCCATGAGCAAGGATAAAAATCCCCGCCGCGTGGCTGACAACGAAGCCCGTGCAAAACTGCGCATGCTTCGCACAAGCCCGCAGAAACTGAACCTCGTCGCCGCGATGATCCGTGGCAAGAAGGTAGACAAGGCCCTGACGGACCTGACCTTCTCGAAAAAGCGGATCGCACAGGACGTGAAGAAATGCCTTCAGTCCGCCATCGCGAACGGCGAAAACAACCACAACCTTGACGTGGATGAACTGGTCGTTGCCGAAGCATATGTCGGCAAGAACCTGATCATGAAGCGTGGTCGTCCACGTGCGCGTGGCCGTTTCGGCAAGATCATCAAGCCGTTTTCGGAAATCACGATTGTCGTGCGTCAAGTTGAGGAGCAAGCCTGATGGGTAACAAAGTAAATCCGATCGGTATGCGTCTTCAGGTCAACCGCACCTGGGACAGCCGCTGGTACGCCGATACGAAGGACTATGGTGATCTTCTGCTCGAAGACCTCGCCATCCGTGACTTCATCAAGAAAGAATGTGCACAGGCCGGTATCGCCCGTGTGATCATCGAACGCCCACACAAGAAGTGCCGCGTCACGATCCACACAGCGCGCCCCGGTGTGATCATCGGCAAGAAAGGTGCAGACATCGAAGGTCTGCGTCAGAAAATCGCCAAGATCACCAAATCTGACCTGCACCTCAACATCGTTGAAGTGCGCAAGCCAGAGCTGGACGCAGCCCTTGTTGGTGAATCCATCGCACAGCAGCTGGAACGCCGGGTCTCTTTCCGTCGCGCCATGAAGCGTGCGGTACAGAACGCCATGCGTATGGGTGCCCTGGGTATCCGTGTGAACGTTGCTGGCCGTCTGGGTGGTGCAGAAATCGCGCGTACCGAATGGTACCGTGAAGGCCGCGTGCCGCTCCACACTCTGCGTGCCGACATCGATTACGCGCATGTTGAAGCGTCGACCGCTTACGGCATCATCGGGATCAAAACCTGGATCTTCAAAGGCGAGATCATGGAACATGACCCGGCTGCGCGTGACCGCAAGGCACAAGAAATGCAAGACGGCCCAGCACCACGCGGTGCCGGCGGTCGTCGCTAAGGGGGAATGAAAGATGCTACAACCAAAGCGTACTAAATTCCGCAAGCAGCACAAAGGCCGTATCAAAGGTGTGGCAAAGGGCGGGTCTGACCTGAACTTTGGTACCTACGGTCTGAAGGCTCTCGAGCCCGAGCGTGTAACTGCACGTCAGATCGAAGCTGCTCGTCGTGCCATGACGCGTCACATGAAGCGTCAAGGCCGTGTCTGGATCCGTATTTTCCCGGATGTACCTGTCACCGCAAAGCCCATCGAAGTTCGTATGGGTAAAGGTAAGGGTTCCGTGGATCGTTGGGTCTGCAAGGTCAAGCCAGGCCGTGTTATGTTCGAAATCGACGGTGTCGCCGAGGACGTTGCACAAGAAGCTCTGCGTCTTGCCGCGATGAAGCTGCCTATCAAAACCCGCGTCGTTGTACGCGAAGATTGGTAAGACCTTCGCTTCGACACATGTCGGAGGAATGAATAGAAAAGCCCCCGCTGAGTTCTCAGCGGGGGCTTTTGTTTTTGTCGGGGTGGGTGCGGGGTTTAGGTAAACAGCTTGGCGGGGCGGCGCGCCAGCTTCTGCCAGACCATCGCAATGACAATCGTCATACCGACGTGCCCCACGAAGGATGACTGCGTATAGGCACCAAAACCCATCATGAAGCTACGCCCCATCAGCGGTGCCAAAATACCTTGGGCGACAAACCACAAGATGACGCCGGCCAGGGCACCCGCGCCGAAATAGCCGAGCTGTGTCATCCGCTTGGTCAGATAGACCACCGCTGCAAATCCTAACGCGCCAATCAGGAAGTGGACGGCGAAGGCCGCGCCGTAAGTCAGGTCGAGGCCTAAAAGCTTTTTGCTTAGCCCGATGACCAGGTTCGCGGGCTCTAGCTTGACGCCGAACAGGGCGGGAGAGGCGAGCCATGCGTAGGCCTCGAATGTGAGTTCGCCGACCAGACCGGCAAGGGCAAGGGCGGGCAGGGGGCTTTGGTTTGGGGTATCCACGTGGGGCTTCCTTATGTGCGCATCGTTTACGGTAACGGTGTCGAGATGGCACCGGGACACATGCAATCCTAGTCACAAGCTGCTGAACCCGCGGTGACGTGATCCAGCCCGCGATTTTTGAAACATTAATGCATGATGAATAAGCGGGGGCAGGGTCTAGCCAGCGCAAGGCGTGGCGCATAGGCTCGGATTAACCCGCCTATAGGAGCTGACATGAAACATGTGCCCAAGCCTACCACCGACGAAGACCTGATCAAAGCGTTTCTTGATAAGGGGGGTACGATCAAAAAGGGTAAGACCAAGCCGATGCCGGATGATCTGGGGCTTAGCAATAATCAGTGGGGCAATAAGCTGACCAAAGAGGAAAAGGCCGCGATCAAAGAGCAAGAGGCGGCGCGCAAGGCAGCGCCGCTCAAACGTGGTTAACCCCAGGCGTAGTTGAACGAGACCGAGATTCGATCGTCTTCGGACATGTTCATCGGGACTTCGTGCCGCAGCCAGCTTTCCCAAAGCAGCACGTCACCGACGACGGGCTCCGCATAGACGAACTGGCGAAGCTCCCGTGGTGCGTCTTTCTTGCGACCGGGGGCAGCCATCATCATCGGCAGCCGCGGATCCTCGAGCTTAAGCGCGCTCGTGCCTTCGGGCATCGCCACATAGGTCGTGCCGGAGATCACCGAATGGGGATGGATATGTGCCGTATGGATACCGCCTTCGGGTAGGATGTTAATCCAGAGGTCTTCAAGCTTGAGCTTGCGCCCGTCCAGATCAAACGCCAGTTCCTTTGCAAAAGCTTTGACATGTTTATCCAGCGCTTTCTTCACCGTCTTGAAGATCGGGAACCGCCACGGCAGATCGGTGAGCGAGGCATAGCTGGTGTAGCCCGGGAAATCATGTTCCTCGCACCATTCCTGCCCGGCCTCGTCATCCTCGGCGATGGACAGGCACGCGGCCTCCAGCTCGGCCGGATCAACGGGTTGACCGTGCTCGGACAGGGCGGCGCGGTAAAGACGGGTGACGAAAAGGGATTCTATCTGTGACATAGGGCCGTTCTATATCAGCCTGTTCTGGGTGGCGATACGGTTTTATAGAAAGCTTGCTTGCCAAACAGGGGTAGGGCCTGTAGAGGAACCTTTCACATGAACTCCACCAGAATCATGGTCACCCATAAGGGGCCTACTGGTGATGTCGAAAGGAAGAGGCGATGAACGCCAAAGAACTGCACGACAAGACGCCGGATCAACTCCGCGATGAGCTTGTTAACCTGAAAAAAGAATCCTTCAACCTGCGTTTTCAGCAAGCTACGGGCCAGCTGGAAAATTCCGCACGTCTGAAGACCGTTAAGCGTGACGTCGCACGTGTCAAAACCGTTCTGAACCAGAAAGCCGCAACTGCGGCATCTGCTGAATAATAGGAGCCTGAGAGTATGCCCAAACGTATCCTGACAGGCACCGTGACAAGCGATGCCAATGCACAGACAGTAACCGTTTCCGTAGAGCGTCGCTTTACGCACCCGGTTCTGAAGAAAACCATCCGTAAGTCCAAAAAATACCGGGCGCACGATGAGAACAACACATTCAAAGTGGGCGACGCTGTTCGCATCATCGAATGTGCACCAAAGTCGAAAACCAAACGTTGGGAAGTGCTGCAAGCCGCTGAGGCTTAAGGTACTGCTCGCTCGGGCCTGAGGTCCTTGTTTCCCTTGACTCTGAGGGCGGCAAGGCCCAAAGGCTCGGGCGAGATGCCCATTTCGGGTGGACCAATATAATCGAAACCCTGGGGTTAGGGCACGCATCGCCCCCCAGAAGGTCGGGAGAAACCAAATGATCCAGATGCAGACCAACCTGGATGTTGCTGACAACAGCGGCGCGCGCCGTGTTCAGTGCATCAAGGTATTGGGTGGTTCCAAGCGTAAATACGCATCCGTCGGCGACATCATTGTCGTGTCGGTCAAGGAAGCCATCCCTCGCGGTCGTGTGAAAAAAGGTGACGTGCGTAAAGCCGTTGTCGTTCGCACTGCCAAGGAAGTTCGTCGTGAAGATGGCACAGCCATCCGTTTCGATCGTAACGCCGCCGTCATCCTGAACAACTCGAATGAACCTGTAGGTACACGTATCTTCGGGCCAGTTGTTCGTGAGCTGCGCGCCAAAAACTTCATGAAGATTATCTCGCTTGCGCCGGAGGTGCTGTAATGGCTGCTAAACTTCGCAAAGGTGACAAAGTCATCGTGCTTGCTGGCAAGGACAAGGGCAAGACGGGTTCCATCTCGTCCGTTGACCCAAAGGCCAACAAAGCAATCGTAGATGGTATCAACATGGCAATCCGCGCCACGCGTCAGTCCCAGACGTCGCAAGGCGGCCGTATTCCCAAAGCGATGCCCATCGATCTGAGCAACCTGGCGCTGGTTGATGCCAACGGCAAAGCAACCCGCGTTGGCTTTAAAGTCGAAGGCGACAAGAAAGTGCGCTTTGCAAAAACCACGGGGGACGTGATCGATGCTTGATAACGCAACATACACACCCCGCCTGAAGGGCGAATACGCGGACAAAATCCGCGCTGCTCTGAAGGAAGAGTTCGGTTACAAGAACGAAATGCAGATCCCGCGTCTGGATAAAATCGTTCTGAACATCGGCTGTGGTGCTGAAGCTGTCCGTGACAGCAAGAAAGCAAAATCCGCACAGGAAGACCTGACAACAATCGCCGGCCAAAAAGCGCTGACAACTGTTGCCAAGAAATCCATCGCTGGTTTCCGCGTACGTGAAGACATGCCTTTGGGTGCGAAAGTGACCCTGCGTGGCGAACGTATGTACGAATTCCTGGATCGTCTGATCACGATCGCTATGCCTCGTATCCGCGACTTCCGCGGCATCAACGGCAACAGCTTTGACGGCCGTGGCAACTACGCCATGGGCTTGAAAGAGCACATCGTGTTCCCCGAAATCGACTTTGATAAAGTTGATGAGACTTGGGGAATGGACATCGTGATCGCCACCACGGCGAAAACCGACGCTGAAGCGAAGGCACTGTTGAAAGCGTTCAACATGCCCTTCACATCGTAAGCGCGGGGAGGATTTAGATATGGCTAAGAAATCCATGATCGAGCGCGAAAAGAAGCGCGAAGCACTGGTCAAGAAGTACGCTGCCAAGCGCGCTGCCTTGAAAGAGATCGTAAGCGACGAATCCAAGCCGATGGAAGAGCGTTTCCGCGCCTCCCTGAAGCTGGCGAAACTGCCTCGCAACTCCAGCGCTGTGCGTCTGCACAACCGCTGCCAGCTGACAGGCCGTCCACACGCTTACTACCGTAAACTGAAAATTTCGCGGATCGCGCTGCGGGACCTTGGCTCTTCGGGCCAAATCCCCGGCATGGTCAAGTCGAGCTGGTAAGGAGCGCATCAGATGAACGATCCTATCGCAGATATGCTGACACGCATCCGTAACTCTTCGCTGCGCGGCAAATCCACTGTCATGACACCTGCTTCCAAGCTGCGTGCATGGGTACTGGACGTGCTTGCAGACGAAGGCTACATCCGTGGCTATGAAGCAACAACGGGCGCCAATGGCCACCCCGCGATTGAAATCAGCCTCAAGTACTACGAGGGCGAACCTGTTATTCGTGAGCTGAAGCGGGTTTCCAAGCCCGGTCGCCGCGTCTACATGGGCGTCAATGACATTCCCGTTGTCCGTCAGGGCCTTGGTGTGTCGATTGTCTCCACCCCCAAGGGTGTGATGTCGGATCAGAATGCACGCAGCCAGAACGTTGGCGGCGAAGTGCTCTGCACCGTATTCTAAGGAGAACAAAATGTCTCGTATTGGTAAAAAACCGGTCGACCTGCCAAGCGGTGTTACAGCATCCGTGAGCGGCCAGACCATCGAAGTCAAAGGCCCCAAGGGAACACGTTCCTTCAAGGCAACTGACGACGTTACATTGGCTGTCGAGGACAACGTGGTCACCATCACACCACGCGGCAAATCCAAGCGCGCACGCCAGCAGTGGGGCATGAGCCGCACAATGGTAAGCAACCTGGTTGCCGGCGTCACCGAAGGCTTCAAAAAAGAGCTTGAGATCCAGGGTGTTGGTTATCGTGCTGCCATGAACGGCAACACGCTGAAACTGAACCTGGGCCTGTCCCACGATGTTGACTATGTGGCACCCGAAGGTGTGACAGTCACAGCCCCGAAACAGACCGAGATTGTGGTAGAAGGCATTGACGAACAGCTTGTTGGTCAGGTCGCTGCGAACATCCGCGCGTGGCGCAAGCCCGAGCCCTACAAGGGCAAAGGCATCCGCTATAAGGGTGAGTTCGTCTTCCGCAAAGAAGGCAAGAAGAAGTAAGGATCGCACAGATGGCAAACAGCAAAAGACAACTGTTTCTGAAACGCCGCCTGCGCGTTCGGAACAAACTTCGCCGGGTCAACGCAGGGCGTCTTCGCCTTTCCGTTCACCGCTCGAACAAAAACATCAGCGCCCAGCTGATCGACGACGTAAACGGGGTCACATTGGCTTCCGCGTCCTCGATGGAAAAAGACTTGGGCGTTGTTGGCAAGAACAACATCGAAGCAGCGACCAAGGTTGGTTCGGCAATCGCCGAGCGTGCCCAGAAGGCCGGTGTAAGCGAAGCATATTTTGACCGTGGCGGTTTCCTGTTCCACGGCAAGATCAAAGCTTTGGCCGATGCAGCCCGTGAAGGCGGTCTGAAAATCTAAGCGAACGTAGGCGGCGCGGGTCTCGCGCCGCCTCGATGATCCGGGGGCTTTGCCCACTTGGATTGACTCTATGACGCGCGCAAGCGCAGCACCAAAAGGATGATGCCGCATGGCAAGAGATGACAACCGGGGTGGCAACCGCCGCAACCAACGCGACGAGACACCCGAATTCGCCGACCGCCTAGTGGCGATCAACCGCGTTTCCAAAACCGTTAAGGGTGGTAAGCGCTTTGGCTTTGCTGCACTTGTCGTTGTTGGCGACCAAAAGGGCCGCGTAGGCTTCGGCAAAGGTAAAGCGAAAGAGGTTCCAGAAGCCATTCGCAAAGCCACCGAGCAAGCAAAGCGCCAAATGATCCGCGTTCAGCTGCGCGAAGGCCGCACACTGCACCACGACATGGAAGGCCGTCACGGCGCCGGTCGCGTTGTAATGCGCACAGCACCAGAAGGTACCGGGATCATCGCCGGTGGTCCAATGCGTGCCGTATTCGAAATGCTTGGTGTTAAGGACGTTGTATCGAAGTCCATCGGGACCCAGAACCCTTACAACATGATCCGCGCCACCATGGACGGCCTGAAAAAAGAATCTTCGCCACGTGCTGTTGCTCAGCGTCGCGGCAAGAAAGTTGCAGACATTCTGCCCAAGCGTGAGGACAATGTTGAATCGTCCGCACAAGTCGCTGAGGAGGCATAAGCATGGCTAAGACGATCGTAATCAAGCAGGTTGGCTCGCCAATCCGCCGCCCCGCCGACCAGCGCGCTACGTTGATTGGTCTGGGTCTGAACAAAATGCACCGTGTGCGTGAACTGGAAGACACACCTTCCGTGCGCGGCATGATCCGCAAGATCTCTCACATGGTTGAGATCATCGAAGAAAAAGGCTGATCGCTTTCCTAGAAAGCTAGAGGCTTTATAATGGTCTCGTTGCTCGGTATCGACGCCCCGTGGGAAACTGCGGGGCGTTTTCATTTGTCTCGGGTGCCTGGGAGTCGGGGCAGGGCTTGAAACCTTCGGGCCTCCCGTTTATACGCCCCCAGTGGCAATCGATCCGCCACAAGAATCATGCAACGCCGCGTTTGGCCGCTCCCGTCGCTGGGGGCCACATCCGGCAAAAGGAGAAGCGACATGAAACTTCATGAACTGTCTGACAACGAAGGCGCCACCAAGAAACGCAAGCGCGTCGGCCGTGGTCCTGGTTCCGGCACCGGTAAAATGGGTGGCCGTGGTATCAAAGGTCAGAAATCCCGTTCGGGTGTATCGATCAACGGTTACGAAGGCGGTCAAATGCCCTTGTACCAACGTCTTCCAAAGCGCGGCTTCACCAAGCCAAACCGGAAGTCCTATGCCGTTGTAAACCTGGGCCTGATCCAGAAATTCATCGACGCCAAAAAGATCGACGCCTCCGCTGCGATCACCGAGGATGCCCTGATTTCCTCCGGTCTGGTCCGTCGCAAGTTGGATGGTATCCGCGTTCTGGCCAAAGGCGATTTCAACGCCAAGGTTGAACTGCAGGTTTCCGGTGCATCCAAATCCGCGGTTGAAGCCGTTGAAAAAGCGGGCGGCAAACTGACCGTCACAGCACCTGCCGCGGCAAACGCAGACGCGTAACCCGACCTTTTGCCTTGTGAGCGGGACGCGTCCCGCTTACATAGTCAATCGAGTTTTCCCAAATGCCGCCCGCCGGAAAACGGCTTGGGCGGCGTTTTTGCAAAGAAAGAGCCCTATATCATGGTATCAGCCGTCGAAAGCATGGCCGCCAACACCAGTTGGTCCGCGTTGGGCAAGGCGACAGACCTGCGCAACCGGATTCTATTCACTCTGGGGTTGTTGATCGTTTATCGCCTTGGCACGTTCATTCCGGTTCCCGGGATCGACGGCACCGCCCTGCGCCAGTTTATGGAAAGCGCGGGTCAAGGCATCGGCGGCATGGTTTCCATGTTCACCGGCGGCGCACTTGGCCGTATGGGGATCTTTGCCTTGGGTATCATGCCCTACATCTCTGCATCGATCATCGTTCAGCTGATGACCTCGATGGTGCCCGCGCTTGAGCAGCTCAAGAAAGAGGGCGAGCAGGGGCGCAAGAAGATTAACCAATACACTCGCTTCGGCACGGTGGCTTTGGCGACGCTGCAGGCCTATGGCCTGGCTGTATCCCTAGAGGCTGGCGATATCGCCGCTGATCCGGGCATGTATTTCCGCATCGCTTGTATGATCACACTGGTCGGCGGCACGATGTTCCTGATGTGGCTGGGTGAGCAGATCACTGCACGCGGTATCGGTAACGGCATTTCGCTTATCATCTTTGTTGGCATCATCGCCGAGGTTCCTGCCGCGATCGCGCAGTTCTTCTCTTCGGGTCGTTCCGGTGCGATCAGCCCTGCGATTATCGTCGGCGTTTTGGTCATGGTCATCGCGACGATCATGTTCGTTGTGTTCATGGAGCGTGCCTTGCGCAAGATCCACATCCAGTACCCGCGCCGTCAGGTTGGGCAAAAGATGTACGATGGCGGCTCTTCGCACCTGCCGGTCAAGGTCAACCCCGCCGGTGTTATTCCCGCGATCTTTGCCAGCTCTTTGTTGCTGCTGCCGGTCACGATCAGCACGTTCTCGGGCAATTCTACGGGTCCGGTGATGTCGGTACTGCTGGCCAACTTCGGCCCCGGCCAGCCGCTGTACCTGCTGTTCTTCGTCGCGATGATTGTCTTCTTTGCGTATTTCTACACGTTCAACGTCAGCTTCAAACCTGACGAGGTTGCGGACAACCTAAAGAACCAGAACGGTTTCGTCCCCGGCATCCGCCCCGGTAAGAAAACCGCTGAGTATCTAGAATATGTGGTGAACCGCATTCTGGTGCTCGGGTCGCTTTACCTCGCGGCTGTTTGTATTCTGCCCGAAATTCTGCGCGGACAGTTTGCGATCCCGTTCTACTTTGGCGGTACGTCGGTGCTGATTGTTGTGTCCGTGACCATGGACACGATCCAGCAGGTCCAAAGCCATCTGCTTGCACATCAGTATGAAGGTCTGCTTGAACGTTCCCAGTTGCGCGGTAAGTCTGGCAAACCACGGAAAAAACGGAGCCCGGTACGTCGATGAACATTATTCTCTTAGGACCACCCGGAGCGGGTAAAGGTACACAAGCGCGTCATCTGGTTGAGACACGCAATATGGTGCAGCTTTCCACTGGTGACATGCTGCGTGAAGCCAAAGACAGCGGGACAGAGATGGGCAACATGGTTGCCGATGTCATGGCGCGCGGTGATCTGGTGACCGACGAGATCGTGATCGGCCTGATCCGTGAAAAGCTGGAAGACACCACCGATCACGGCGGTTTTATCTTTGACGGTTTCCCGCGCACACTGGCGCAGGCCACTGCGCTTGGTGAGCTGCTTGAGGCGACAGGCAAGCCATTGGATCACGTGATCCAGCTGGGCGTGGATGACGAGGCGCTGGTCACCCGTATCTCCGGTCGGTCCACCTGCGGCAACTGTGGCGAAGTCTATCACGACGTGACCAAGCCTCAGCCAGCCGACGGTAAGTGCGAGAAATGCGGTGCGTCCGACTTCAAACGCCGCGCAGACGATAACGAGGAAAGCCTCCGCAATCGTTTGATGGAATACTACAAGAAGACCTCGCCGCTGTTGGGCTATTACTACGCCCACAACATGCTCACGCGCGTTGATGGTTTGGCGGACATTAAAGAGGTGCAGGACAGCATCGCCAAGGTTCTGGACGCTTAATCCAACCTTACCACAGGTAGGGAACGGCGCGCTTTTCGAGGCGCGCCGTTTTGCTATTGTACGGGGTAGGGCGGCCTGCTTTCGGATCGAAAGGGTTATGCATCCAGCGCGCAGCCGCTATGGGTTGACGCGCCGGTCAATTCCTCATAACCAGCCGTATCTCGTAAGAGAATCGAATTGCAACGGGCACCGATCACGCCCTGCGCATGAACACCTGATCAGCTGGAGCCCGACGGCACATTCGCCTCGGGCTTCACGTTGTGAAAAAAGGGTCTGGCATGACGGACCCGCAACGAAAAGGAAGCACACACGTGGCACGTATTGCCGGCGTAAACATCCCGACTGCAAAGCGGGTTCCAATCGCCCTCACATATATCACCGGTATCGGTAACTCCTCCGCAGCTGCAATCTGCGAAGCTGTTGGCATCGATTCCACGCGTCGTATCAACGAACTTTCGGATGCTGAAATCCTGAAGATCCGTGAATATATCGACGAAAACTACACCGTTGAAGGTGACCTGCGTCGCGACACGCAGATGAACATCAAGCGCCTGATGGACCTTGGTTGCTACCGTGGCCTGCGCCACCGTCGTAACCTGCCGGTTCGTGGTCAGCGTACCCACACCAACGCTCGTACGCGCAAAGGCCCTGCAAAGGCCATTGCCGGTAAGAAGAAGTAAGGGAGGGTCTGATCAATGGCACGCGAAAAGACAAAGACGAAGCGTAAGGTTTCCAAGAACATCGCCGCAGGCGTGGCGCATGTTAACTCCAGCTTCAACAACACAAAGATCCTGATCTCTGACGTTCAGGGTAACGCAATTTCCTGGTCCTCCGCAGGCACCATGGGCTTCAAAGGGTCGCGTAAATCGACACCTTACGCGGCTCAAATGGCTGCTGAAGATGCAGGTAAAAAAGCCCAAGACCACGGCGTGAAAACGCTGGAAGTCGAAGTGCAAGGCCCCGGCTCCGGCCGTGAAAGCGCCCTGCGCGCGCTGGCAGCTGCCGGGTTCAACATCACATCGATCCGTGACGTGACCCCAATGGCGCACAACGGCTGCCGCCCTCCGAAACGCCGCCGCGTCTAAGAGTATAAGTTACAAAAGGGGCCGCGCCTTTGCGCACGGCCTCTTACTGCTTTGTTGAAACCTCGGGAGTTCTTCGCCATTTGGACATGGGGCGCAGAACAGGAATGGAGGGACGTATGATCCACAAAAATTGGGCTGAATTGATCAAGCCACAGCAGTTGGACGTCAAGCCGGGCAATGACCCTGCACGTCAGGCTACTGTCATCGCCGAGCCGCTCGAGCGTGGCTTTGGTTTGACAATGGGCAACGCACTGCGCCGCGTTCTGATGTCGTCGCTGCAAGGTGCCGCCATCACATCTGTACAAATTGATAATGTTTTGCATGAATTTTCGAGCGTTGCGGGTGTTCGCGAAGATGTCACCGACATCGTTCTGAACCTCAAAGGCGTGTCCCTGCGCATGGAAGTCGAAGGGCCCAAGCGCCTGTCGATCTCTGCCAAGGGGCCGGGTGTTGTCACTGCTGGTGACATCTCCGAAAGCGCTGGTATCGAAATTCTGAACCGCGATCACGTGATCTGCCACCTGGATGACAACGCTGACGTTTACATGGAACTGACGGTCAACACCGGCAAGGGCTATGTGGCGGCAGACAAGAACAAGCCAGAAGATGCGCCTATCGGTCTTATCCCGATCGACGCGATCTATTCGCCGGTCAAGAAAGTGTCCTATGACGTGCAGCCGACCCGCGAAGGTCAGGTGCTGGATTATGACAAGCTGACGATGAAGGTCGAAACAGACGGCTCCATCTCTCCTGACGATGCCGTGGCCTTTGCTGCGCGTATTCTGCAGGATCAGCTGGGCATCTTCGTCAACTTCGACGAGCCCGAATCCGCATCGCGTCAGGACGACGACGACGGTCTGGAGTTCAACCCGCTGCTGCTGAAGAAAGTGGACGAGCTGGAACTGTCCGTCCGTTCGGCAAACTGCCTGAAGAACGACAACATCGTCTACATCGGCGATCTGATCCAGAAGACCGAGGCCGAAATGCTGCGCACGCCGAACTTTGGCCGCAAGTCCTTGAACGAGATCAAGGAAGTGCTGTCGGGCATGGGCCTGCACCTTGGTATGGACGTCGAGGACTGGCCACCAGACAACATCGAAGACCTCGCGAAAAAGTTCGAGGATTCGTTCTAAGAGATTTGTCGGGTGGGGTTTCCCCGCCCGACAATACGACCGGGCATCGGCCCCAAGGAGAGTTGGCGCTACGCACGCCAACCAGACAAAGCAAAACCGCCCGTAGAGGGCATTAAATTGGAGACTAGAAAATGCGTCACGCACGTGGTTACCGCCGCCTGAACCGTACACATGAGCACCGCAAGGCGTTGTTCTCGAACATGGCAGGCTCACTCATCGAACATGAGCAAATCAAAACAACATTGCCAAAAGCTAAAGAACTGAAGCCAATCATCGAAAAGATGATCACATTGGCAAAGCGCGGCGACCTGCACGCGCGTCGCCAGGCTGCAAGCAAGCTGAAGCAAGACCAGTATGTTGCGAAACTGTTCGACATCCTGGGCCCACGCTACAAAGACCGTCAGGGCGGCTATGTCCGCGTCCTGAAAGCGGGCTTCCGTTATGGCGACATGGCACCTATGGCCATCATCGAATTCGTAGATCGCGACCGCGACGCGAAGGGTGCAAACGACAAGGCGCGCGTAGCGGCCTATGAGGTTGCCGAAGACTAAAGCGACCTGCTTTTGTTAAGAATTCTGAAAGCCCCTGCCAACGCAGGGGCTTTTTGCTTTTATGCCTTCGGCGAGGATTTAAATCCATTTGGAACTCGGGTGTTGCGCAAGGGCCTATGGCTGCGCATATCTGGGGGCATGAGAATACTTCTGATCCTGCTGACCGTTCTGTCTTTCCCCGTCGCTGCGCAAACTGTGCCAAGCTCTGCCGCGCAGATCCAGTTGAGCTTTGCGCCGCTGGTCCGCGAGGCCGCGCCCGCCGTGGTGAACATCTACGCCCGCACCATCGTCGAGCAAAGCCGCACGCCGCTGCAGGCTGATCCCTTCTTTGAACGTTTCTTCCGACGGCCAGATGCCGGCCGCCCGCGGGTTCGGAACTCGCTTGGGTCCGGCGTGATCCTGTCGGAGGACGGGATTGTCGTGTCGAATTATCATGTGGTCGGGATGTCGACGGACATTCGGATCGTTCTGTCGGACCGTCGTGAGTTTTCCGCCCGTGTGCTGCTGAGCGATGTAGAGAGCGATCTGGCTATCCTGAAAATTGATGACGTGGACGGGCTTACCCCTTTGTCGTTGCGCGATAGCGATACCGTCGAAGTCGGCGAGTTGACGCTAGCCATCGGCAACCCCTTTGGGGTCGGTCAAACGGTGAGCAGCGGGATCGTGTCAGGGCTTGCGCGGTCTGGCGGGATGAACGGTGGCGGGCAGGGATACTTCATCCAGACGGATGCACCGATCAACCCGGGCAACTCTGGTGGTGCGTTGATCGATGTAGAGGGGCGGTTGATCGGGATCAACACCTCGATCTTGACACGCTCGGGCGGGTCAAACGGGATCGGCTTTGCGATACCTGCCAATTTGATCGCGGCGTTCATGGCGCAGGCGCGCGACGGGGCCGTTGAATTTACCCGACCTTGGGCGGGGATGAGCGGGCAGCCGGTGGACGCGGATATGGCGGGCCCGCTGGGGTTGGACCGGCCTGGTGGGATCATCGTGTCTGGGATGCACCCTGCCAGCCCGTTTCTGAAGGCGGGTGTGGCTGTCGGCGATGTGATCACGGCGGTCGATGGGCAAGAGGTACATACACCCGCCGAGATTATCTACCGCATGAGCGTGGTCGGGATGGGAGTGCAGGCACGGATCACGCGGCTGCGCGATGGCAAGGTGGCAGAGGTTGAGGTCGCCTTGATCGCCGCGCCGGAGGAGCCATCGCGTGCCGCTCTGACGCTGGATGACAGCAGCTTGCTACCGGGGTTGGCGTTGGCGCGGATCAATCCTGCTGTGATGGCTGAATTGAACCTCCCGCTTGAGGTAGCGGGTGTGGCGGTGATGGATACCGGGCCATATGGTGCGCGTGTGGGGTTGCGGCAGGGGGATGTGATCCTGGCCGTGAATGGGGCCGAGGTGCAAACACCGTCGGATGTCAGCGACCAGATGGCGGGCAGCCGTCAGGTGTCGATGATGGTGCAGCGTGGCGTGCAGCGTCTGTCGCTGCAATTCCGGGTCTAGCGCGATGGCGGACCTATTTGGATCGGACGCACCGGCTGTGGAAAGCGGGCATCGCCCTTTGGCGGACCGGCTGCGCCCGCGGAGTTTGGGCGAGGTCATCGGCCAGTCACAGGTGCTGGGGCCGGACGCGCCGCTGACGGTTATGCTGCAGTCGGGGTCGCTCGGGTCGCTGATTTTCTGGGGGCCGCCTGGCGTTGGCAAAACGACCATCGCGCGACTGCTGGCAGATGAGACGGACCTGCATTTCGTGCAGATCAGCGCGATTTTCAGCGGTGTGCCTGAGCTGCGCAAGGTCTTTGATGCGGCGAAAATCCGGCGACAGAACGGGCAGGGCACACTGCTGTTCGTCGACGAGATCCACCGCTTTAACAAGGCGCAGCAGGACGGCTTCCTGCCTCATATGGAGGATGGAACGATCCTGCTGGTCGGGGCGACGACCGAGAATCCATCGTTCGAGCTGAACGCCGCTGTGCTGAGCCGATCGCAGGTTCTGGTATTGGAACGCTTGCCGCTGGCTGATCTGGAACGGCTGGCCCAAAGGGCCGAAAAGGAACTGGGTCGTGGCTTGCCATTGGACGGGCCTGCGCGCGAAAACCTGCTTGAGATGGCTGATGGCGACGGGCGTGCGTTGCTTAACCTAATAGAGCAGGTCGCCGCCTGGAAGGTCGAGGGCAAGCTGGACGGCAAAGCCCTGTCGGCGCGGTTGATGCGGCGCGCGGCGCAATACGACAAAGGGGGGGACGCGCATTATAACCTCATCTCGGCGCTGCATAAATCCGTGCGCGGCTCTGACCCTGATGCGGCGCTGTACTGGTTGGCGCGGATGCTGGAAGGGGGCGAAGACCCGCGGTATTTGATGCGCCGGATCACGCGCATGGCGGTCGAGGATATCGGGCTTGCCGATCCGCAGGCGCAGTCGGTTTGCCTGCAATCGTGGGAGACATACGAGCGGCTCGGCTCGCCAGAAGGAGAGCTGGCGATTGCGCAGGCGTTGACCTATCTCGCGTTGGCCCCGAAATCGAACGCTGCTTACGTGGCCTATAAGGCAGCGCGGCGTGCGGCTAAGCAGACCGGGTCCTCTCCGCCACCCAAGCACATCATGAACGCGCCCACCAAGATGATGAAAGAGCAGGGCTACGGCGCGGGCTATGCCTATGACCATGATGCCGAAGACGGGTTTTCCGGCCAGAACTACTTTCCCGACGGGATGGAGCGGCCGCAATTCTATCAACCTGTCGAACGAGGTTTTGAACGTGACCTGAGAAAACGCGTCGATTATTTCGAAAAGCTGCGGGCAACGCGGAAAACTTGACATTCGGGGCGTGAACCGTGAGAGACCGCAGATGATTTCAACCCTGTCCCTTGTCGCTATGGGCGGCGCGATCGGTGCCTCCTTGCGGTATCTGTTTGGTGTCGCCGTGACGCGGCTGGTCGGGCTGTCGGATTTTCCAGTCGCGGTGCTGACGGTCAACATCATCGGGTCGTTCTTGATGGGCCTCTTTGTGGTGTGTGCCGCACAAAAAGGGCTGACGCAGATCAGCCCGTTTGTGATGACCGGCGTGCTTGGCGGCTTTACAACGTTCTCGTCCTTTTCGCTCGAGACCGTCACGTTGATGGAGCGCGGCCAGATCGGGACGGCAGGGATATATGTGGCACTGTCCGTCGGGCTATCGGTGCTAGGATTAATGCTGGGCCTTTTGGTGGCCAGAGGGGTATTTGCATGAGCCGGGTTCAACATCTGGTCGTAGAAGAAGGCGACGGGGATCAACGGTTGGACCGTTGGTTCAAACGGACGTTTCCGCTGATTGGCCAAGGGCTGATTGAAAAGATGTGCCGCAAAGGGGACATCCGTGTTGATGGGGGGCGGGTCAAAGCCTCTACTCGGCTTGAGGTCGGGCAGACCGTGCGTATCCCGCCGCTGCCCGATGAAAAGGCACCGCCGCCGCCCAAGCGCACGCGGATATCAGAGGCGGATACCAAGTTTATCCGGTCCTGTGTCATCTATCGGGACGATCACATTATAGCGCTGAACAAACCCCCGGGGCTGCCGGTGCAGGGCGGGTCTGGTCAATCGGACCGCCACGTCGACGCGCTTGCCGATGCCCTGATGTTTGAGCTTGATGAAAAGCCGCGCCTTGTGCACCGGCTGGACAAAGACACCTCTGGCGTGCTGATCATGGCGCGGACACGGTCAATTGCCGCCGCGCTGACCGCGTCGTTCCGCCATCGCGAAACCCGCAAGATTTACTGGGCTGCGGTCGCGGGTGTACCGCATCCGCGCAACGGGACGATCAAATTCGGGCTGGTCAAAGCCTTCGGCCACGGGGCCCGTGGTGAGGGCGAAAAGATGTATTGCGTCCACCCGAAAGACATGGAGACCACCGACGGCGCCAAGCGCGCGACCACCGATTATGCGACCCTCGCACAAGCCGGTAAACGGACCTGCTGGATGGCGCTGATCCCTGTGACCGGCCGGACGCACCAGCTGCGTGCGCATATGGCTGAAATCGGACATCCCATTGTCGGCGATGGAAAATATGGCGGTTCAGGTCAGGAAAACATGGGCGATGGATGGGGCGCGCAACTGGGGGGCGACATCTCTAAGAAGCTGCACCTGCATGCGCGATCCCTGACGTTGGAGCATCCTGTCACCAAGGCGCGGCTGAATCTCACAGCCCCGCTGCCGGACCATATGGCGCGCACCTGGGACACGTTCCAGTGGGTACCCTCTGACGTGCCCGCTGACCCGTTCGAGGAGGATTGGGGGTGAGCGATTGGAAAGCGAAACGTTTCTGGAAAGAGGCGACCGTTGTCGAGGCGGAGGGTGGCTATACTGTCGAGCTTGACGGGCGCGGGATCAAGACGCCGGCCAAACGTGCGCTGGTGGTGCCAACCCGCGCTATGGCGCAGAAAATCGCCGCTGAATGGCAGGCACAAGACGGGGTGATCAACCCTGATACCATGCCCGCCACCAAAACCGCCAATGCAGCAATCGACAAAGTTGCGCTGCAACATGCCGAGGTCGCGGATATGTTGGCGGCCTACGGCGACTGCGATCTGCTGTGCTATCGCGCGGATAGCCCGGCCGAGCTGGTCGCGCGGCAGGCCGAACAATGGGACCCCATGCTGGAGTGGGCCCACAAGGCTTTGGGCGTGAGCTTGCAGACTCGCGTGGGGATCATGCACGAGCCCCAGTCGGCAGCGGATGTCGCACGTCTGTCGGGGCGCACCCATGCGTTAAGCAACTTTGAACTTGCGGCCTTTCACGACCTTGTGAGCCTGTCCGGCTCATTAGTCTTGGGCTTTGCGGCTGCGCTTGACGCCAAGGAAGCGGAATCGATTTGGGAAATCTCGCGTCTGGACGAGATTTGGCAGGCCGAACAGTGGGGCAATGATGACGAGGCAGACGCCTTAGCCGCAGTGAAAAAGACTAGTTTCTTACACGCTAAGTTGATGTTTGACCTGAGCTTGCCCGAATAGGTTTCACGGTGACCCCAATACATAGGATTGAGGGCATTTTTTAAGCACACTGACTTGACGTTCCGGCGTAAATTCGCCCAAACTCCCTTCCACTGACGGGGATAACCCCGCCAAAACATCTCCGGTCCGAAAAGGTCCCGGGTGAACCGCCCTAAAACGTGGCGGAAAATCAGGAAGAGGTTAAAATGAACAAATCCGTATTTTTTGGTGCGCTAACAGTAGCCGGCCTTGCGGCTGGCGCAGCTGCTGCGTCCACGCTTGACGATGTCAAAGCGCGCGGCTCGCTGAACTGCGGCGTCACCACCGGTCTGGCCGGCTTCGCTGCCCCTAACGCCAATGGCGAATGGGAAGGCTTTGACGTCGCGGTATGCCGTGCTGTCGCCGCCGCCGTACTGGGCGACCCGAACGCCGTCGAATTCGTTCCCACAACCGGTAAAACACGCTTTACCGCGCTGGCATCTGGCGAGATCGATTTCCTTGCACGTAACACCACATGGACGTTTAGCCGTGACGTCGACCTGAAGTTCGACTTCATCGGCGTGAACTACTATGACGGTCAGGGCTTCATGGTCCCGAAAGAGCTTGGCGTTTCCTCTGCCAAGGATCTGGATGGCGCGACTGTCTGCATCCAAACCGGCACCACAACCGAGCTGAACCTCGCGGACTTCTTCCGCAACAACAACATCAGCTACGAGCCCGTGCCTGTTGAAACAAACGCCGAAGGCCAACAGCAGTATCTGGCCGGTGCGTGCGACACCTATACCACCGATGCGTCTGGTCTGGCCGCGACACGTGCGACCTTTGAAAACCCAGGTGAGCACATCATCCTGCCCGAAATCATCTCCAAAGAGCCTCTGGGCCCGCTTGTTCGCCACGGCGACAACGACTGGGGCGATGTAACCCGCTGGGTTCTCTACGCTCTGATCGCAGCTGAAGAGCTGGGTGTCACATCGGCAAACGTCGAAGAGATGACAACAAACACCACAAACCCAGAAGTTGCCCGTCTGCTTGGCACCGAAGGTACTTTGGGTGAAATGCTGGGTCTGGAAGCTGACTTCGCGAAGAAAGCCATCGCATCCCAGGGTAACTACGGTGAAATCTTTGCCAAAAATATTGGCGAAGAAACACCAATCGGTCTGGCCCGTGGCCTGAACGCTCAGTGGACAGACGGCGGCCTGATGTACGCGCCTCCTTTCCGCTAAACACATCCGTCGAGGGGCGCGGAGCAATTCCGCGCCCTTTGCGCCTATACGACGCAAAAATAAAACCCGGCCCGCGACACCGAATGGTGCGTGAAAAACAGGTCCGGCACACAGGGAAAATCTAATGACGACAATGTCCGACCCTCAACAGGGCTCGTTCCGGCTGTCGATGTTGCTAAACGACACCCGCTATAGATCCTACACTTTCCAGTTTATTGCGCTGATTTTGCTGATTGCGTTGATGGCCTTTCTTGGCATCAACCTTGTGCGAAACCTGGCCGAAGCTGGGTTGAACATTTCTTACGGATTTTTGAACGTACCTGCCGGGTATGATATCAACCAATCCTTAATCGATTATAACAGCCAGTCATCGAACCTGCGTGCCGCAATGGTCGGTATCATCAACACACTGCTTGTTGCGTTTCTGGCCTGTGTCACTGCCACAATTCTGGGTGTGATCGCCGGTGTGGCGCGTCTTTCCAAAAACTGGCTCGTGTCTAAACTGATGTCGGTCTACGTCGAGATTTTCCGGAATATTCCAGTTCTGATTTGGATCCTGATGATCTACACCTTGATGACGGCCGTATTACCCGCGCCCAACAAGTTCCGCGGTGACAACGCCACGTCGAGCATGCTGTTTGACGCCTTCGCCTTCACCAACCGCGGCATCTATATTCCGGCACCGGTTTGGGGCCCGGGGTCAATGATCGTGGTCGCGACCTTTGTGCTGTCGATTATCGCCGCGATTATCTATCGCCGGTATGCAGTTAGCCTTCTGTTCCGTACGGGCAAGTTGCTGCCTATGGGATGGCCCACTGCCGCGATCCTGCTAGTGCCAGCGATTTTGATGTTCTTCGTTATGGGTAGCCCCATTGCTTTGGATTACCCCGAGCTTAAGGGCTTTAACTTCCGTGGTGGTCTGCAAATTGGCGCGCCGCTGATCGCATTGTGGTTGGCTTTGTCCGTATACACCGGTGCCTTCATCGCCGAAAACGTACGCGCAGGTATTCAGGCGATCTCAAAGGGGCAAACCGAAGCCGCATCGTCGCTTGGCTTGCGCCCGAAGCGGGTTATGAACCTTGTGGTTCTGCCGCAGGCGTTGCGCGTGATCATCCCGCCGCTGATTTCGCAGTACCTCAACATCACCAAGAACTCGTCTCTCGCGATTGCCGTCGGGTATGCCGATATCACTGCGACACTGGGGGGGATCACCCTGAACCAGACCGGCCGCGCGATCGAATGCGTGCTTTTGCTGATGCTGTTCTATCTCACGATATCGCTGTCGATCTCTGCGATCATGAACGTTTACAACAACTCTGTCAGCTTGAAGGAGCGGTAAGATGTCAGATACACACGCCGCCTCCGTCCCTTATGTGCGGGACACCATGTTGCCACAGCACGCGCCCCCGCCAACCGCGCAGGGGCCCGTAAAATGGGTCCGCGAAAGCCTGTTTTCGTCGATCCCTTACACCATTCTCACGCTCGCAGCGCTTTACGTTATCTACCTGATCCTTTCCGGCTTCCTTCCTTGGTTGCTGGGCGGGGTTTGGACGACATCCAACATTCGCGAGTGTCGCGAAGTATTGGACGGCGTCCAAGCCGGCTGTTTCTCGGTGCTGACAGAACGCTGGAACCAACTGTTGTTTGGAATCGCCTATCCGCAGGACGGCTACTGGCGCCCGACATTGGCATTCGTGCTCCTGTTCGTCGCTGTGTCACCGGTGCTGTTTAGCAATCTGCCACGTGGGCTCATCCTTTTTACCGTCATCTATCCTTTCATCGCCTTTTGGTTGGTCTGGGGCGGTTCCCTTTTGGTGCCATTGTCGGCGTTGCTGGCCGTAGTGGTCGGCTATGTGGTCTACAGCAGAATCGTTAAGACAAGCTTTGCAGGCGGACTTTTTGCGGGTCTCATCGCAGGCATCGTGACGTGGTTTATCTGCGGCTTCATTACGCCAAGCCTATCCGGCGTACTCGCGCTGGAACCGGTCGCCTCGCGAAACATGGGGGGCTTTATGCTCAACATGATCTTGGGCGTGATCTGCGTGTCTTTGTCCCTGCCGATGGGCATTCTGCTTGCGCTGGGTCGTCAATCGAGCTTGCCGATCATCAAACTGATCTGCGTTGTTTTCATTGAGTTTATCCGAGGGGTGCCTCTGATTACGTTGCTTTTTGTTGCCAACGTGGTCCTGGCTTACTTCCTGCCACCGGGCACAAACTTCGATCTGATCCTGCGTGTTATCATCATGATCACGATGTTCGCTTCGGCCTATATCGCCGAGGTGATCCGGGGCGGGTTGGCAGCCTTGCCACGTGGTCAATACGAGGCTGCAGACAGCTTGGGCCTAGATTATGCGCAGGCCATGCGCCTGATTATTTTGCCCCAAGCCTTGAAAATCTCGATCCCAGGGATCGTTAACGTGGCCGTCGGGCTGTTCAAGGATACCACGCTGGTGTCGATTATTTCGATGTTCGACCTGGTTGGGATGATCCGCGGGCCGATCCTAGCGTCGACGGACTGGAACGGCGTCTACTGGGAACTTTGGGGCTTTGCCGCCTTGCTCTTCTTCGTCGTCTGCTACGGCATCTCGCAATATTCACAATGGCTGGAACGTCAACTCCAGACCGACCACCATTAAGGAAAGGCTGTAATCATGGCTGAACAAGCACAAGCGCTGAAAGTCTCGAACGAGGTCGCGATCAGCATCGAGAACATGAACAAATGGTATGGCACGTTTCACGTGCTGCGGGATATTGACCTGACCGTTTACCGTGGTGAACGCATCGTTATCGCTGGGCCGTCGGGCTCGGGGAAGTCGACGTTGATCCGTTGTATCAACGCCCTGGAAGAGCATCAGAAAGGCCGGATCGAAGTTGACGGTACTGTGCTGTCTTCGGACGTCAAGAACATTGACAAGATCCGGTCCGAAGTCGGGATGTGTTTCCAACACTTCAACCTTTTCCCACATTTGACGATCCTCGAAAACTGCACACTTGCGCCGATCTGGGTGCGAAAAACACCTAAGAAGGAAGCCGAAGAAATCGCGATGCATTTCCTTGAGAAGGTTAAGATCCCGGATCAGGCGGACAAGTACCCAGGTCAACTTTCCGGTGGTCAGCAACAACGCGTGGCGATCGCGCGTAGCCTGTGTATGCGTCCGCGTATCATGCTGTTTGATGAACCAACCTCAGCCCTGGACCCGGAGATGATCAAAGAGGTTCTGGACACGATGGTCGAACTGGCCGAGGAGGGCATGACGATGCTCTGCGTGACGCACGAGATGGGCTTTGCCCGTCAGGTGGCCAACCGCGTCATCTTTATGGATGAAGGTCAGATCGTCGAACAGAACGAACCTGAAGAGTTCTTCAACAACCCCCAAAGCCCGAGGACCAAGCTCTTCCTCAGCCAGATTCTGGGCCACTAAGTTTCAAGGGCGGGGATTTCCCCGCCCTTTTCTATGGGGCAAGCATCCGTGGCGTCATGTACGCCTGTACGTCGCCGCTGTGCCAGCGCACATCCCGCCAGTCGTCCACATCGAATGACATCACCATTGTCGCACCCGGTGGGCTTCCCGCTGCGAGATGCGCAGTGGCACCCACTCGGGGCAGGAGGTGCGCCATCTCCGCCACGCCGGGGTTGTGCGCCAGAAGTAATACTGTGGACCCTTCAGCGCCCTGTATGGCCGCCATCAGTCGTTCTGTATCTGCTAGATAAAGGCGGTCTGTGAAGATTCGTTTAACAGCGGAGGGAATTTCCAAAAGTTCGAGCGTTTCCGAGGTTCGCCGAGATGCAGAGCATAGCACAAGTTCAGGTCTGTAGTCTTCGGCGTCGAGCCATCGCCCGATTGCATGTGCGTCTTGCCGACCTTTGTCATCCAAAGGCCGGTCAAAGTCCGTCGCGACCCCCGCCGGCCAACCTGCTTTTGCATGGCGCATCAAAATAAGGCGTCTCATCAACGTTTCCTTAATGTATCGGCCGCATAAACAAGAAGCTCAAACAGCCGGAAACAGGGGAGGGGGCAATATGCAATAATCAAAGACGTCGTTGTTACTGGCCGCGGATAATGCTCCCTGCACCATGTTCGGTGAAAAGCTCCAACAAGCAGGCGTTAGGGGCTCTTCCGTCCAGAATCACCGCTGCGCGCACGCCCCCGTCGATCGCATCAAGCGCAGTTTGCGTTTTGGGTATCATACCGCCGGCAATCGTCCCGTCGGCCACCATCTCGCGTATCTGGCTCGCTGTTAGCTCCGTCAGCACATCGCCTTCAGCATTCTTCACGCCTGCGACGTCAGTAAGCAGCAGCAATCGGTCTGCCTTCAGCGCAGCTGCAATCGCGCCCGCCGCAGTATCCCCGTTGATGTTAAATGTTTCGCCGTTGCGGCCCATGCCAAGGGGCGCAATTACGGGGATAATCCCTTTGTCGGCGAGGTCTCGCAGCAAACGGGGGTTTACCTCGGTCGGTGCGCCAACCAACCCCAGTTCTGGGTCTTCTTGGTCGCAGATGATAAGGCCGCTGTCTTTGCCAGATACACCGACGCAACGCCCACCCTGTGCCGTGATCGCTTGCACGATGCGGGCGTTCACAAGACCGGACAGAACCATTTCAACGATTTCCATCGTGGCAGCGTCGGTCACTCGTTTGCCGTTTACGAATTCGGACTTGATGTTCAGGCGGCCAAGCATGTCATTGATCATCGGGCCGCCGCCGTGAATGATGACGGGGTTCACGCCGACTTGGCGCATAAGTGCTACGTCGCGCGCGAACTCTTCCATCGCGTCGTCGCTGCCCATGGCGTGACCGCCCAGCTTGATAACAACGGTCGCGTCAGCGTAACGCTGCAAGTAGGGGAGCGCTTGGCTCAGGGTGCGTGCGGTGGCGATCCAGTCGCGATTCATGTCTTGTTTTCTCATTCTCTGCCTCGGTAAACGCTGAAGTGCTATCACTCCAACGTCGCGATAATGGCACGGAGCGTAGGGATCCCCCAGCCCTTTTCAGAAGACGTAACCACGATTTCGGGGTAGGCGGCTGGGTGCTTGGCCAGCGCACCGCGAACCTGATCCAGAACCTTCTGACGCTCAACTTCTTTAACCTTGTCGGCTTTCGTGAGGACACATTGAAAAGTCACGGCTGAGCTATCCAGCAAGGACATGATTTCGTCGTCGACTTTCTTCACACCATGCCGCGCGTCGATCAGCACAAACGCCCGGCGGAGCGTTTGGCGACCTGAAAGGTACTGTTTCAGCAACCGTTGCCATTTTTCGACGACGGGGAGAGGGGCGTTTGCATAGCCATACCCGGGCAAATCGACGAGGTAGTGATCGTCGGCCGCGGTAAAATAGTTGATCTCTTGAGTACGCCCCGGCGTGTTGGACGCTCTCGCCAGCGCTTTTGTGCCTGTTAAGGCATTGATCAAAGTCGATTTACCGACATTTGATCGCCCTGCAAAACAAACCTCCATCCGGTCGGCGGGTGGCAGGCCGTCCATCGCGACAACGCCTTTCACAAACAGCGTTTCGCCTGCAAATAGCATGCGGCCTTTTTCAGTTGCATAGGCATCAGGCTCTTCGGCGATGCTAAATTGGACTTGCATGAGTTAAAGTACCTTTACCTTATCGCTAACTGCGACGGGCCCCGTTTGAATGACCTCAGCGTATACGCGGAAATCTTGGTGACCCCAAGTGTTCAATACGGGCAACATATCAATGTCACGCTTGCCATCGTGTGGATTCGCGGTGGTAGCTTGGCGCCGCTTGGTGCGTTCCCGTACGCGTAGGACAGTTTAGCCAACTGACACGTCGTTCCCGACCCAATCAAGCTCGCTCCATGGTGTTGAGGTATCAAACCAAATGGTGCTTTTGACCGGTTGCTGAAATTTGCACAATTGGCCCATTCAGTCCCATCTAGACGCGCCGCGCCATGCGCCACCGCCCAGGTCTGGTTCCACGGCATCGACTGCCCCGCGGAGGGCGCTGTATGATCCAGCTCTTCGCGACCATGGCTTTTAAGCGGGTGGCGATAGAGCTGGGTCACCATTAACATTATTTCGGATCACCCTTCCTACCGAAGGTCATGCTGCCTTTAATATTCCCTAGGATATCAGGCTTATAACCCTGGCTGCGCATGATCAGGTACTGCTGCGTAAAGGTGATCGTGTTGTTTGCGATCCAGTATACAACAAGGCCGGAAGCAAACCCGCCGAGCATGAACATGAAGACCCATGGCATCCAGGCAAAGATCATCTGCTGCGTCGGGTCGGTCGGTGCCGGGTTTAGCTTTTGCTGTAGGAACATAGAAATGCCGAGCAACAGCGGCAGAATGCCGATGAATACCAGCGCGAGTACGGAACCTGCCTCTGGCGAACCCCATGGAAGTAGTCCGTAGAAGTTAAAAATCGATGTTGGGTCTGGCGCGCTCAGATCCTGAAATGGACCGAAGAAAGGCGCATGGCGAAGCTCAAGCGTGACGAAGATCACCTTGTAAAGCGAGAAGAAAATCGGGATCTGCATCAAAATGGGCAGACAGCCGGCGGCGGGGTTCACTTTCTCGCGCTTATATAGCTCCATCATACCCTGCTGAAGCTTTTGGCGGTCGTCGCCTGCATCCTTTTTCAGCTTCTCCATCTGTGGCTGAAGCTCTTTCATCTTCGCCATCGAAACGTAGGATTTATACGCCAGTGGGAAGAGCAGAGCCTTGATCAGCAACGTCAGGCCGATGATCGCGACGCCCATATTGCCGATCAGCAGGTTTAGATGGTGCAGTACCCAAAAGATCGGCTTGGTCAAGAAGAAGAACCAACCCCAGTCGATGGAGTCGATAAACTTGTACACGCCTTGCGCCTCATATGCGCGCAGGATTTCCCATTCTTTCGCGCCAGCAAAAAGCTGTGTCGATACTGATGCAGACTGGCCGGCGGCAACCGTTTGGGTCGGCATAACCGATTCAGTTTGGAAGATTTCGGTCCGCGGAAGGTATTTAACGGTCAGTCGCGTTGGCTGATTAGGATCCGGAATCAAATTTGTCATGAAGTAGTGGCCCGTGAAACCAATCCAACCGTTTGTTACGCCTTCGATCCGCTGCGATGGCACACCGTTGGTTGCATCAAGCTCTGGAATATCATCCCAATCCGTCTCTTGGAGTTCGCCATTGTTCATCGCGACCAAGCCTTCGTGCAGAATAAAGAAGTTCTGCGCATCACTTGGAATGCCGTGGCGTGCGATCAGACCGTAGGGTGCAAGAGAGACAGAGGATTCCGACGTATTTTCAACGGCTTGGTCAATCTTGAACATATAATTTTCATCGACCGAGATCGTGCGCGAGAAAATTTGCCCCGCCCCGTTGTCCCAGGTGAGGGTTACAGGCGCACCAACAGAAAGGGTCTCGCCCGCGCTTAAGGTCCACAGTGTGTTAGGACCAGGCACTTGCTCTGCGGAAATTCCTGCGCCGGGGGCCCAGCCGTATAGGGCGTAATATGCATCGGCGGTGCCAGCGGGAGACAGAAGACTTACGATCGGCGCGTCTTCTTCTATGGTCGTGTTGTAGTCTTTCAGGTGAAGATCATCTACCCGACCACCGAGAAGGGAAATTGATCCGGAAAGACGCGCGGTTTCAACGGGAATGCGCGGTGCATCGTCAAGAGCATCATCTGTTGGGACGGGGGTGTCGGTGACATTCGCGCCTGCGCCTGCGCTGGAAGGTACAACCGCTTCGCTTGGCGCAGCGTCGGTGAGCTGCTCTGTTGGGGGCGTGTCTGATACCGTTTCGGTTTCCGGAGGCGGAAACAACACAAACCACCCTAGGATGACTATGAAACTTAGAACCGTCGCGAAAATGAGATTCTTGTTTTGATCGTCCATTTGACCGTCACCTGATGCCTGTAATATCAGCGTGGGTTCAACAGAGTAAGGCACCAAAGGTCAAGCAGATTCGCCTTTTCCCCTTTGAGCTATGATGATCCGTTGAGGGGTAGCGTCAATAAATGCCGCTACCGACACTGTGAAGATGCGCCAGTTTTTCAAGGTGTATACGCACCCACGCTGCGGTTTCATCGAGCGGCATAGGCGACACGATTCCGTCGCCTTGGACATGGTCGCACCCAAGTTGAGACAGCAAGGTATGTTCTCCGGCGGTTCTCACATTGCAGGCCAGGGTTTCGATATCCAGATCCTGAGCCATCGCGATAACTGTTGAGAAAATACGACGACGGTTCGTGTTTCTGTCCACTCCCATTGTTAGCGTCGGTTCGATTATCGCAAGCTCAACACCGCATTTTTCAACTATCTCAACGCAATGTGGTCCGCTGGCAAACCCATTAATGGCAAGGGAACAACCCATAGCCTTCAGATCGTTCGAGACTGAGACCGTTGTTTGCTGCGGGGGGTGTTTGCAGTGCTGTGATGGCAAGACTAAGCGCAAGCTGCTTGGATGTAGGTCAAAGCGTTCAAGCTCCCATTCGAGCTTGGCAGCAAATCGTGGATCCTCAAGTTCCGCCGTAGAAAGCTTGTAGTTGATCACAACTGGAGTCGGACTGCTTTTGTAAAAAATTCTTAAGGCGCGCAGCGTGTCGGTGAGAATATCAACTTTGCAATGAGAGGCACTGCCTTTTTCCAAGTCCGACATGCCTGAACTGAATTGCGTGTCGATATGAAAGCGAGGGACTACTGAAATGCCACTGATTGCGCCGGAGTGGGTCGATATCTGAGGTTGGAACAGCGTTCGTGCATACTGAGGTGGCGGCGGCGTTATGGGGTCAGAACTCGTGATTGGGGGCGTAGTAACTGGCGCATTCGCGTCGGGCGCTTTGGGGCGCATCGGGATTGCGGTGCACCACCTGTGCAACGATAAATAAATAAGGGGCGGCACTACGACGCCAACAAAGACAAACCCCCGCCATCCAAACCACAGAAGGGACAGCACGAATGCTAGTGCGAATGCGAGGCTCGCAGCTGAAAAACGGCGGCTCGTGGCGCGCCGAAACAATGTATGTGAACTGCGTTTTAGATCGTGTTGCAATAGAGGCCTCGAATGTCGGTGTTACCGCCATAGCGATAGCCGCCCACCCGTAAGCAAAAAGTTAATGTTCTGCTTTTGATCTGAATAATTTAAGCCAAACTCTAGTTATCTCTAGGGTTTACTTCGTTCGTGCCAGAGCCCCAAAATCAAACAGGTTCGGATCCAAAAGATGCGAAGGGCGTGCGTTCATCAGCGCTCGGAACATCACCTGACGGCGTCCGGGGCTATTTGCCTCCCAGCCGTCCAAAATTGCTTTCACCTGCTGGCGCTGCAATCCCTCTTGCGAGCCGCACAAATCACACGGAATGATCGGATAATTCATGGCAGTAGAGAATTTTTCGCAATCGACCTCCGCAACATGGGCGAGGGGGCGGTATAGGAGTAGATCACCTTCTTCGTTAACAAGTTTTGGCGGCATGGTTGCCAGGCGCCCGCCATGAAACAGGTTCATGAAAAACGTCTCTAGGATATCATCACGGTGGTGGCCTAGGACAACAGCGGTACAGCCTTCTTCGCGTGCGATGCGATAGAGGTGCCCCCGACGAAGCCTACTGCACAGAGCACAGAATGTGCGGCCCGCGGGTATTTTATCCATGACGATGGAATAGGTATCTTGGTATTCGATGCGGTGTTTGACACCCATCTTTTCAAGAAACGCGGGCAAGACCGTGGCGGGGAAATTGGGCTGACCTTGATCGAGGTTGCAGGCGACCAGTTCGACGGGCAGAAGACCGCGCCATTGGAGCTCGTGCAAGATGGCCAGCAGGGTGTAGCTATCTTTGCCCCCGGACATGCAAACCAGCCATTTGCCGCCGGGTTCGATCATCCCGTATTGCTCAATCGCCTCGCGCGTTTGTCGCACAAGACGTTTGCGCAGTTTGCGAAACTCGGTGCTTTGGGGGGCACCGTTGAAGAGCGGGTGAATATCTTCGGGTTGATCAAGCATGGGCTTGGCTTAGTGCAACTGGGTTTGCCGATCAAGCGCCAGTGCATGTGTATGGTGGCGATTGGTGATGTAGAGAAAGGAGGGAAGCGGAAGGGCTAGTCAGGTACGTTGTCGATGCCGCTATCGCCCCAAGGGTGGCAGCGAGCGATGCGCCGCAGGGTGAGCCAGCCGCCCTTGATGCCGCCATGTTTAGCAAGTGCTTCCAGTGCATATGCGCTGCATGTCGGGTGGTATCGGCAGTTGTGGCCAACCCAGGGGCTGAAGACGAGGCGATACCCTTTCACAGGCAGTGCCAAAACGCGCGCCAAAGGGGTCACTTTTTTGAACCAGAGCGTTGCTTACCGTGCAGGATCCCCAAGGCCTTGGTGAAATCCGACTGCAGTTTGTCAAAGGGGAGGGATGCCGTGGCATCGCTGCGACCTACGAGGACATAATCCATACCGTCGCGTCCCTCGTGAGGGAGCGTCAGGCGTGCGACTTCGCGTAGACGTCGTTTGGCCCGATTGCGCGCGACGGCGTTGCCCACTTTTTTAGAGCAGGTGAACCCAACCCGTATGCCATCGGCTTCGCCCGCTGCGCGTTTACGCATCTGCAGGATGAAACCGGGCATGGCGACCCGAGGGGCACGGGATGCCCGTTGAAAGTCGGGGCGATTTTTGAGCGTTTGCACACGTAAAGAAACCGCCGGAAGCGTTTCCTCTGGTGTGGCGATGCTGCCATCCATAGGTGCCTCCGACGGTGTCATATCTTTTTGAAACCGAGGTCGCGTATTACGCGCTCAGTTCCTTCCGGCCTTGTGCACGGCGCGCGTTGATGATCTTGCGACCCGCTTTGGTTGCCATGCGTGCGCGGAAACCATGGCGCCGTTTGCGCACAAGGTTTGAAGGTTGATAGGTGCGTTTCATCGCTCCGACTCCACTTTATACTTTAGCACGCGACCAGATTCGGTGCGTCACTGTCATTTCAAGCCCTGCTCCTAAAGCTGCAGCACGGGCAAGTCAAACCCTTGGTACCGTTATTTCGGCCTTTGCAACAAATTAAGCCAGCTTATCTGCGCATTGTTACAGTTTTCTTGGGAATTGCGGTGACATCGTCATAAAAGCCGCCGTCACATCAACCACACGTGAGCACCCTATCTGACTGGCGATATTTGACCCATCTAATAAAGAGCAACTTATAAAGTTTTGAAAGTGACCCGACAATATGTCCGCACAAGCCTCTGAAAAACCTTCGTGGTTTCGCTACTTGCCCTTTGTGGTCATCTTGGCGGTCGCGGTGATCGGCTATTTCGCCCTGCGCGATTACCTTACCTTCGAGACGCTGCGCGACAACCGCGAGGCGCTGATCGCTTTTCGTGACCAGCACTATGCGCTGACGATCCTCGTTTTTCTGGGCATTTATATCATGATTGTGGGGTTTTCCCTTCCAGGGGCGAGCGTGGCAACAATCACTGGCGGTTTTCTATTCGGGACAGTGTTCGGCGTTCTGGCAAACGTCACCGGCGCGACACTGGGGGCGGTTGTGATCTTTCTTGCCGCGCGTATGGGCCTCGGAGAGACGTTAAAGGCGCGCATGGACGCGTCGGAGGGGCTTGTGCGGAAGGTCAAAGCGGGCATCGACGAAAACCAGTGGTCGATGCTTTTCTTCATACGATTGGTGCCCGTGGTGCCCTTCTTTGTGGCGAATCTTATTCCTGCCTTTCTGGGTGTGCCTCTCTATCGTTTTGTGATCTCTACCTTCCTAGGGATTATTCCCGGGTCGCTTGTGTTCACCTCAATCGGTGCTGGGCTGGGCTCCGTCTTTGCACGGGGTGAAACGCCAGACTTCGGCATTATCTTTGAACCTCACATTCTGCTTCCCATTTTGGGGCTTTGCGCTTTGTCGGTGCTGCCCGTCGTGTTGAAAGCTGTCACCGGCAAAAAGGAACTTTTGAAATGAACCGCATCAAAACCGACCTGTTGATCATTGGCGCAGGCTCCGGCGGGCTATCCGTCGCGGCGGGGGCGTCGCAGATGGGTGCTGACGTCGTGCTGCTTGAAGGGCACAAGATGGGCGGTGACTGCCTGAACTTTGGCTGCGTGCCGTCGAAGGCGCTGATTGCTACGGGCAAGGCGGCCTATGGGCAGCGGCACAGCGCGGAATATGGCGTGGCCAATGCGGCGGGCGAGGTGGATTACGCCGCCGCAAAAGATCATGTGGCGGATGTGATTGCGCAGATCGCGCCCGTCGACAGCCAGGAACGCTTCGAAGGTTTCGGGGTTAACGTGATCCGGGAGTACGGGCGCTTCATCTCTGAAGACGAAGTGCAGGCCGGGGATGCGGTGATCAAGGCGCGGCGCATCGTCATCGCGACGGGATCATCGCCGCTGGTGCCCCCGATTACAGGTCTGGATACAACGCCGTACGAGACGAACGAGACGTTGTTCAATCTGCGCGAGAAGCCCGAGCATTTGCTGATCATCGGTGGCGGGCCGATCGGGATGGAAATGGCGCAGGCCCATATACGCATGGGGTGCAAAGTTACCGTGATCGAGGGGGATAAAGCGCTTTCAAAGGACGACCCCGAACTTGCCACCATCGTTTTGCAAACGCTCAAGGACGAAGGCATCGAGATTGCAGAGGGTGCGCAAGCCGCTGAAATCCGTGGGGATGTCGGCGCGATAGAGGTCGAGGCAAAAGACGGGCGCCTATTCAAAGGCTCTCATCTTCTGGTGGCCGTCGGCCGCAAGGCAAACACGGATCGTCTGGATCTGGAAAAGGCGGGGATCGAACCGATCAAGAACGGGATCAAGGTTGACGATTCCCTGCGCACCACCAACCGCAAGGTCTATGCCATTGGCGACGTTGCAGGCGGGATGCAATTTACCCACGTTGCGGGCTATCATGGCGGCGTCGTGATCCGGTCGCTGATGTTCGCGCTGCCTGCCAAGGCGAAGACGGCGCATATCCCGTGGGCCACCTACACCGACCCAGAACTGTCGCAAGTCGGCCTAACCGAGGCGCAAGCCAAAGAGAAACACGGTGACAAGCTGGAGGTCGTGCGCTTTCACTATAACCACAATGATCGCGCCATCGCGGAGCGTAAAACCAAAGGTTTGATCAAGGTCATGGTGGTCAAGGGGCGCCCCGTGGGCGCAAGCATCGTCGGTTACCAAGCAGGAGAGTTGATCAACCTGTGGGCTTTGGCGCTGGCAAATAACATGAAAATGAGCCAGATTGCGTCTATGGTTGCACCTTATCCTACCATCGGCGAAATCAACAAACGTGCGGCGGGGGCGTATTTCAGCCCGCGTCTGTTCGAAAGCGATTTGGTCAAGACTGTCGTTCGACTGGTGCAGCGGTTCATCCCATAAAGCGCGCGCCGATGCTCAAATCCCTCTCCGGCAGGCTTCTTATTCTGACCACCATCTTTGTGATGCTGGCAGAAGTGTTGATCTTTGTGCCCTCTATCGCCCGGTTTCGCGAAGAATACATGATGAACCGGCTAGAGAGGGCGCAAATCGCGTCGCTGACCCTGCTCGCTAGCGATATGATCGACCCCGAGCTTGAGGCAGAGCTGTTGCGCACGGCGCAGGTATTTAATGTGGTTCTGCGGCGGGACCGTATACGGCAATTGGCACTGTCGTCCCCGATGTCGCAGACCATCAAAGAGACATACGATCTGCGCGATGCCTCCGCATGGGTGTTGATTCGCGATGCGTTCCATCAGCTGGCCGAAACAGAGCCGGGGGTGATCCGCGTGATCGGTGCCCCGGTGCAGGATGCGGGCTTGCTGATCGAAATCACGATGGAGGGGGGCTCCCTTCGAACGGCCATGGTTGACTATGGTATTCGCATTCTGGTGCTCTCTGCCGCCATCTCGATGATCACAGCGTTTTTGCTGTTTCTGACCATGCGGGCGTTTTTGCTGAAACCGATCAAGGGCGTGGTCGGGCATATGCAGAACTACGCTCTTGCCCCCGAGGATGCGCGACGAATCATTTCGCCTTCTGCTGGTGTGACAGAGGTGCGCGAGGCCGAGGAAGCTTTGATGAAGCTTGAAACCGAACTGACCCAAGCCCTGCGCCAGAAAGAGCGTCTGGCGCAACTGGGGCAGGCGGTGAGCAAGATCAGCCACGATCTGCGCAACATACTGACATCGGCACAGCTGTTTACCGACCGGATCGAAATGTCCGAGGATCCGACGGTCAAACGCATGGCTCCCAAGCTGGTCAGCTCAATCACCCGCGCCGTGCACCTGTGCGAATCCACACTCGCGTTTGGCCGCGCGGAAGAGCCAAGCCCGACGCTGACGGTCACGCCACTTTTGCGCATCGTCGATGACGTCGTTGATAGCGAGCGGCTGGCGATCAACGGGGCGGACCTGACGTTCACCTGCGACGTACCGCAAGATTTGCACGTGCGCGCCGATCCGGAGCATTTGTTCAGGGTCTTGGCGAATCTTGTGCGCAACGCCCGACAGGCCATCATTGCGACGGGTAAATCCGGCGAAATCATCGTTGCTGCCAGTGAACAGGCCGGCGACTGGGTGGTCCGCGTCAGCGACAACGGCCCCGGCCTTCCCCCCAAGGCGCAGGAGCATCTGTTTACTGCGTTCAAGGGCGGTGCGCGCAAGGGGGGCTCCGGTCTGGGCCTTGCCATCGCGGCAGAGCTGGTGCGCGGTCACGGTGGGACGCTCAAACTGTCAGAGACAAGCGCGTCGGGCACAGTTTTCATCGTGTCACTGCCCAAGGGCGACGGGTCTTTCTAATTTGTTTGAAGAAAATTCACGTTAGGCAAAAGAAGGGGTTGCAACTCCCCGCGCCCAGAACTAAACCCCGCCTTAACGGACCGATAGCTCAGCTGGATAGAGTACCTGACTACGAATCAGGGGGTCGGGGGTTCGAATCCTCCTCGGTCCGCCACTTTCAAACATCGTTAGATTTTGAACTTGGCGGCACAATCGTCCGCATTTTTCATAATGTAATTGATCACCCTGCACGCATGATCGCGCGCTGGGCTGTTTGTGTTTAATCGTTTGATTTTATGGGGGTGTAGCCCCTCGGGGCGAGGTAACCCGCGCGGGTGCAAGGGCGCGCGGGTTGTTGGTGTGGGTGCCTCAGGCGGCAGGCTTAGGCGATGGCCTCGTCCCAGCCGGTGTCCTGATCCGCCAGTTTGACACGGGTCGGCAGACCGATGGTGTCGAGCAGGGCGAACAGCGGCTTTGGGTCCAGCTCTTCGACGTTCACCATCGTGCCGGTGTCATAGGTGCCATCGGCAATCAGCATCGCCATCGCCACGGGGGGCACGCCAGCGGTATAGGAAATGCCCTGGCTGCCGACCTCGTTATAGGCGTCCTTGTGGTCGGCGACGTTGTAGACAAACACCTCTACATCCTTGCCGTCCTTGGTGCCTTTGACCAGATCGCCAATGCAGGTCTTGCCAGTATAGTTCGGGGCAAGGGTCGATGGGTCGGGTAGCACGGCTTTGACCACCTTCAGCGGCACGACCTCGAGCCCTTCGGCGGTCACAACGGGCTGTTCAGACAGCAGGCCAAGGTTCTGCAGCACGGTGAAGACATTGATGTAGTGATCACCAAAGCCCATCCAGAAGCGCACGTCGGCCTCCGGATAGTTCGCGGCGAGCGAGTGCACCTCGTCATGGCCGGACATATAGGCTTTCTGTTTGCCGACCACGGGCAGATCCCATTCGCGGCCGACCTCGAACATCTTGTTCTCTTGCCACGCGCCTTCCTGCCAGCTGTAGACCGTGCCGGTGAATTCGCGGAAGTTGATCTCGGGGTCGAAGTTGGTCGAGAAATACTTGCCGTGATTGCCCGCGTTGATATCGACGATGTCGATTGACTTCACCTCGTCCATGAATTCGTCCACGGCGAAACGGGCGAAGGCGTTAACCATACCGGGATCAAAGCCTGCCCCCAGAATGGCGGTGGTGTTGGCCTTGGCGCAATCCTCGCGGCGTTTCCATTCGTAGTTGCCGTACCACGGGGGTGTTTCGCAGATTTTGGTCGGGTCTTCGTGAATGGCCGTGTCGATATAGGCGACTCCGGTGCGGATGCAGGCTTCGAGCACGGTCATGTTCACGAAGGGAGAGCCGACATTGATCACGATCTGCACACCTAGGTCGTTGATCAGCGCCTCTACCGCGTCGCTGTCCATCCCGTCGACCGCATGGGCCTTGAATACGCCGTCCTGTTTCATCGCGCCTTTGGCATGCACGCTTTCAATGATCGCTTCGCATTTTGACACGGTGCGGCTGGCGATATGCAGATCGCCCAACACGTCATTATTTTGCGCGCATTTATGCGCCACGACCTGAGCCACGCCACCGGCGCCGATGATAAGAACGTTACGTTTCATGTATTCAGTACACCTCTTGTAAGGGAAGGGTTAGGAGAGGGCGGATTTGAAATCCTCGTAGTCGAATGACCGGACCGATGTGATCGTTCCATCAAGTTCACGAATGGCGATGCCGGGCATCTTGACGCCGTTGAACCAGTTCTTCTTGACCATAGTATAGCCCGCAGCGTCCTGAAACGAAATGCGGTCGCCGGGTTTAAGCGGGGCGTCGAACTTGAACTCGCCAAAGATGTCGCCCGCAAGGCAGGATTTACCGCAGATCATCCAGTCGTGGTCGCCGGTGTTTGGGGCCATTTTGGCGGGCTCGCGGTAGATCAGCAGATCAAGCATATGCGCCTCGATGGAGCTGTCGACGATGGCAAGGTTCTTGCCGTTGTGCAGTGTGTCGAGCACGGTCGTCTCTAGCGTGGCGGCACCGGTAATCGCGGCTTCGCCCGGTTCGAGGTAGACCTGCACGCCATAGGTATCCGACAGGGTTTTCAACCGCGCGGCCAGACGGTCCAGCGGGTAGCCTTCGCCGGTGAAATGGATGCCACCGCCAAGGCTGATCCAGTCCATCCGGTGGATCGTGTCGCCAAAGCGGTCCTCGATCAACGTCAGCATGTCAGCGAAACGGTCAAAATCGTCATTCTCGCAGTTGTTGTGGAACATCAGCCCGGTGATGCGGTCGGCCACGGCGGCGATCTGCGCCGGATCATGTTCGCCCAAACGGCTGAAGGGGCGGGCGGGATCGGCCAGATCGAATTCCGATGTCGATACACCGGGGTTCACCCGCAGCCCGCGCGTATGCCCTGCTGATGCCGCATCGAAACGGTCCAGCTGCCCGATGGAATTGAAGATAATTTTGTCGCTGTTGGCCAACACCTCGGCGATCTCGTCATCGTCGTAGGCCACTGAATAGGCGTGGGTTTCGCCGCCGAATTTCTCGTACCCCAGTTTGACCTCATAGAGCGAGGAGGACGTGGACCCATCCATATACTGCGCCATGAAGTCAAAAACCGACCACGTGGCAAAGCATTTCAACGCCAGCAAGGATTTCGCGCCGGATGCCTCGCGCAGCCAGGCGATCTTTTCCATGTTGGCCTGAAGGCGGGATTTGTCGATCAGATAATATGGGGTCTTCATGGCAGATCCTTCACAAAACGACGCAGACGCGGTGCGCGTTCCGATTAGGGGATGTTGCCGTTCAACGCAAACTCTGATGTGTCACGAATGCATGACGCCGTGGCGGCGTGCGGGGGGCGACTGGCGCTTAGTTGCTGCGGAAAATGCGCGACTCGCCGATCATCTGTTCCAGCGCCGCGATCCTCTCGGCACTCTGGTCGGAGCTGCGCGATTGCACGTCAGCGACCAGTGCTTCGATCAGAAAGTTAATAGCCAGCGTTGAATCCCAGCTCGACGGCACCTCTACCATGGCGCGGAAACAGTGGCGGGCGTGTTTTTCGATGGGCGACCCCCAAGCATCGGTGAACAGCACGATGGTCGCGCCTTGCTTGACCGCAAGATCGGCGAGCTTTTCCAGCTCTTTTTCGTAGCGGCGGATGTCAAACACGATCAGCACCGCGCCCGCGTCCATATCCAACAAGGATTGCGGCCATGCACTGGGGGAGGAATCGAGCAGGGTGACCTGCGGCCGGATGATCTGCAGGTGGTTGAAAAAGTAATGCGCGTTGGATCGCGTGATCCGCCCGCCCAGCAGATAGAGCCTGTGCGACGGATCGGAAAGCAGCGCCGCAACCTCGTCGAATTCAGCCAGATCAAGCCGTTCAAGCGTGCGGTTCACATTGCCCGATACCGCCTGAATAAAGCGCGATACCACGTGATCGCTGCTGTCACCGGGGGTGTCGAGCTTGGCCAGCGGCTTTTTCATCCGTGCGCCGATTTCGTCGCGGATGGCGTCCTGCATATCCGAGAAGCCATCGAACCCCAGCTTGCGCGCTAGCCTTACGATGGTGGGCGATGACACCTCGGCCAGCTCGGCCAGCCGTGTGATAGATTGCAACCCCGTGAGCAGCTGGTCGTCCAGCAGAACAGCCGACAGTTTACGCTCTGCCGCCGTTAGCTCGGTCTGCTTTTCTTTCAGCAGATCGCGGACCAGTGCTTTTTTGTGCAACTCATGTTCCTTTCGGTACAGCGCAGATTACTGTGAAGCAAAGATTACAGAAAAAATCTTGACAGGCTAGAAAATTCTGTAGTGATTGTGAGGCAACAAGACGATAGGGGCACCGTGACCAATACCGACTGGAATGCCGTAAACATCGTGAACCCGCAGGGGCAGGGGGGCTGGCTGTTGGTGTGTGAACACGCCTCGCGCCGGATACCCGATGCGTTGGACGGGTTGGGGTTGTCCCCTGCGGCAAGCTGTTCGCACGCCGCGTGGGACATCGGCGCGCTGGATGTGGCGCACGTACTGTCAGATGCTCTGGACGCGCCTTTGGTGGCCGGTGACATCTCCCGTCTGGTCTATGATTGCAACCGCCCGCTTGCGGCCCCGGACTGTATTCCGGCGCGCAGCGAGATCTATGACATCCCCGGAAATGCCGCTTTGGACGATGCCGGACGGCAGCAGCGTTTTGATCAGGTGCATACGCCATTTCATGATGCTGTCGCCTGTGTTCGCGAAAGCTGGCAGCCCGCCCAAGCCGCACCGGTGCTGGTCACGATCCACAGCTTTACGCCTATCTATAACGGGGCGACCCGCGCGGTTGAACTCGGCTTTCTCTACCACGCGCAGCCCGCCGCCGCGCAGGCATTGCTGGCGGTTGAACAGGCGCGGGGGCGCTATGTTTCGGCGCTAAACGAACCATATGCCGCGACGGACGGTGTGACCTATACGCTTGAAAAACATGGCGAGGCGCAAGCGCTGCCCGCCGTGATGATCGAGATTCGCAATGATCTGATCGATACACCCGAAAAAGCGCAGGCCATGGCGCGGCATCTGGCCGAAAGCCTGACCCAAGCCTTTCCCATCGCCGACAGCGAGGCCGCAGAATGAACGCGATGCGCAGATATATCCGGGTGGTCGACGGTTTTAATTATGGCCTTGGCCGGATCATGATGTACGGGATTTTCGTGCTCATGGGGATCCTGCTGTGGTCGTCCTATAACAAGACATTCGCCTCGCCCCAGATCTGGACGCTTGAAATGGCGCAGTTCGTGATGGTGGGCTATTATATCCTTGGCGGGCCCTATGCTTTGCAGATGGGCGCGAACGTGCGGATGGACCTGTTCTATGCCGAATTGACTCGGCGCAAGAAGGCCTGGACGGACTGTATCACCGTCTTTTTCCTGCTGATCTATCTGGTGATCCTGCTATGGGGCGGCATCGAATCCACGATGTATTCGTTCAAGTACGGGGGGGAGCGCAGCCCGACCGCGTGGCGCCCCTATATGTGGCCGGTCAAAGTGACCATGTGCATCGGCATCACCCTGATGCTGCTTCAAGCTGTCTCTGAACTGTTCAAGGACATCCTTTTCCTCAAATCGGCAGAGGAGACCCGCGATGCCCTATGAGTTGATCGCCATCCTGATGTTTTCGACCATGATGCTGATGCTGCTGACCGGACAGCGCGTGTTCGGGGCCATCGGCTTTGTCGCGGTGATTGCGGCGCTGTTTCTTTGGGGGGATCGCGGCGGCTATGACATCGGGTTCTCTGCCGCGATCAAGCTGATGCGTTGGTACCCGCTGCTGACCCTGCCGATGTTCATCTTCATGGGGTACGTGCTGTCGGAAAGTAAAATTGCCGACGATCTGTATAAAATGTTTCACGTGTGGATGGGCGGTTTGCGCGGCGGTCTGGCCATCGGGACGATCGGGCTGATGGTGCTGATCTCTGCTATGAACGGACTGTCGGTAGCGGGCATGGCGATTGGGGCCACGATTGCGCTGCCCGAGCTCTTGAAACGCAACTATGACAAGCTGATGGTGACGGGGGTCATTCAGGCGGGGTCCAGCCTTGGCATCCTTGTGCCGCCTTCGGTCGTGTTAGTGCTCTATGCGATGATCGCGCGGCAACCTGTGGGGCAATTGTGGCTGGCGGGCGCGATCCCGGGGCTGATGATGGCCACGATGTTCATCATCTATATCGCCATCCGCTGCCGCATGAATCCCGATCTGGGCCCGACCCTGTCCGCCGAAGAGCGCGACGTGGGCTGGCCCGAAAAGCTGCGCTTGCTGCGCGCGGGCCTGCTGCCGGTTGTGATCTTTGCCGTGATGATGGTGCCCTTTGTGAACGGCTGGACCTCGCTTGTCGAAAGCTCGGCCATTGGGGCTATCGCCGCCTTTGTAGCGGCTGTGCTGAAAGGGCGGATGACGCGCACCGTTTTTGAAAACTCTGTGCGCCAGACCCTTGCGATCACCTGTATGTTCATGTGGATCATCCTCGCCGCGCTGGCCTTTGGTGCGGTGTTCGACGGGCTTGGGGCGGTCAAGGCGATTGAAAACCTGTTTACCGAACAATGGGGTCTGAACCCTTGGGTGATCCTGATCCTGATGCAGCTGTCGTTTCTGGTCATGGGGACGTTTCTGGACGACACGGCGATGTTGGTCATCGTGGCCCCGCTGTACGTGCCGCTGGTGGGTGCGCTCGGGTTCGATCTGGTGTGGTATGGTGTGCTTTATACGATTACCTGCCAGATCGCTTATATGACGCCGCCCTTTGGTTATAACCTGTTCCTGATGCGCGCCATGGCCCCGCCAGAGATCACGATCCGCGATATCTACCGGTCGATCATCCCCTTTGTCGGGGTCATGGTGCTGGCGCTCGCAGTCGTCATGATCTTCCCGCAGATCGCGCTTTGGCTGCCGGACTATGTCTATGGAAAATAAGCATTAACAACCAAGCGGTCAGAGCAACTGGCCCTTTTCATCCCAACCCCAACAAGGAGTATGAGACATGACAACAAGACGTAAGTTCCTGAAAGGTGCCGCCGTTGCCGGTCCGGCAACCCTTGCCGCACCATCGATCCTGCACGCCCAAGAGCCGATCCGCTGGCGTTTCCAGACCTATGCGGGGTCTGCACTGGGCGAAGAGGTGACGAAACCCGCCATCGACGCGATCAACGCCGCTGCCCAAGGTGAGCTGGAAATCGAGCTGTTCTATGCCGACCAGATCGTCCCCACGGGCGAGCTTTTTCAAGCGCTGCAGCGCGGTACCATCGACGGCGTGCACTCGGATGATGACTCTATGGCGTCGCCCACGCCTGTACGGTCTTTCGGCGGGTATTTCCCGCTGGCGACGAAACACGCGCTCGACGTGCCAGTGCTGTTCAACCAATACGGGCTGGCCGACATCTGGCGCGAGGAATACGCCAAGGTTGGCGTGCATTGGCTGTCTGCGGCGGGGCAAGACCCATGTAACTTCAACACCGTCAAGCCGATCAAATCGCTGGCCGACATGGACGGGCTCAAGCTTTATACCTTCCCGACGGCGGGGCGCTTCCTGTCGCAATTCGGCGTCGTGCCGGTCAACATCCCCTATGAGGACGCCGAAGTCGCGGTGCAGACGGGCGAGTTGGACGGTATGGCGTGGTCGGGCATCACCGAAGACTACACCGTCGGCTGGGCCGATGTGACCAACTACTTCTGCACCAACAACATCTCGGGGGCGTGGATCGGGTCGTTCTTCGTCAACGCCGAGAAATGGGCAGAGCTGCCGGATCACCTCAAGCAGATCGTGAACTCCGCGATCGAGGCAAGCCACACCTACCGCAACCAATGGTACTGGGGCGGCGAGGCGCGCCTGCGTGCATCGGGCGAGAAGCTGGAGCTGACATCCGTACCGCAGGATGAATGGAAAGTGGTCGAGGAAGCGGCGGTGAAATTCTGGGACGAGATGGCGGAAGAAGGCGAAACCGCCGCCAAGATCGTGCAGATTTTCCGCGACTATAACAACGTCATCTCGAAAGCGGGCCCGCCCTATACTTTCGGCTGATCCGGCTTTGACATCATGACCATCGGGGCGGCGCATCTGTGCCGCCCCCTCACATCAAAAGGGACGTTTGCAGATGGGCAACCTTACTTTCGACACGCTCAAGGACCTGGCCGCCAAAGGCGAGGTGGACACGGTGCTGGTGGCACTGGTGGACATGCAGGGCCGCCTGATGGGCAAGCGTTTTCACGTTACGAATTTCATCGATCATTCCCACGCGGAAACCCATTGCTGCAATTATCTGCTGGCAACCGATCTGGTGATGTCCACGCCCGAGGGCTTTGCCTCGACCAGCTGGGAAACCGGCTATGGCGACTATGTGCTGCGCCCCGATCTGTCGACCATGCGCCATATGCCGTGGCTGGATAAAACCGTGTTGGTGCTTGGCGATGTGCTGGATCACCACACCCACGAACCTGTCTCCCATTCGCCGCGCGCCATGCTGAAAAAGCAGATCGCCCGTCTGGATGCGCTTGGCTTTGACGCGATGATGGCAACCGAGCTTGAGTTCTTTTTGTTCGAAGGCGATTACCGCAGCTTGCAGAAAGAGAAATACGCCAACCTCGTGCCCCTGAACGGCCACAACGAAGACTACTGCCTGTTCCAAACCACGAAAGAGGAGAGCTTCCTCCAGCCGCTGCGGAACCATCTGGTAGGGGCGGGGATTCCGGTCGAATGCACAAAGGGCGAGGCCGAAGTCGGCCAGCAAGAGCTTAACATCCGCTATGCCGACGCGCTGGCCTGCGCCGATCATCACACGATCTCTAAACAGGCGGTGAAAGAGATCGCATATCAGCAGGGTTTCTCTGCGTCCTTCCTGCCCAAATGGTCGGCGGATAAGGTGGGGTCGTCCAGCCACGTGCATATGTCGCTGTGGAAAGACGACACGCCCGCATTCTATGACAAGGACGCCAAACTGGGCATGTCGCAGATGATGCAGCATTTCATGGCCGGTCTGATCGCCTATGCCCCTGATATCACCTATTTCTTCGCGCCCTATATCAACAGCTACAAACGCTTTGCCAAAGGCACCTTCGCGCCCACGAAAACCGTCTGGTCTGTCGATAACCGCACCGCGGGCTTCCGGCTGTGTGGCGATGGCACCAAGGGGATTCGTGTTGAATGTCGCATTGGCGGGTCTGACCTGAACCCCTATCTGGCGCAGGCTGTGTTGCTGGCGGCAGGGCTGAAGGGGATCGAGGAAAAGCTGCCCCTGCAAGAGCCGACGATGGGCGATGTCTACGAAGACGCCAACGTCACCGAAATCCCCCGTACCCTGCGCGCCGCGACCCAAACTTTGCGCAACTCTGCCATGCTGCGCGAGGCCCTTGGCGACGACGTGGTTGACCACTACACCCGCGCAGCCGAATGGGAGCAGGAGGAATACGACAAGGTCGTGACCGACTGGGAAATCAACCGCGGATTTGAGCGAGCATAAACCATGACAAACACTTTGAAATGTATCTCACCGATTGACGGATCGGTTTACCTTGAACGCCCTGTCCTGTCGCTGGAGGCAGCGCGCGATGTCTGCGCCCGCGCCAAGGCAGCACAAGGCGCATGGGCCGCGCGCCCCTTGTCCGAACGTGTCCAACTGGTGCGCGATGCCATTGCCGAGGTGGGCAAAACGACCGATCGTATGGCGCAGGAACTGGCACATCAGATGGGCCGTCCCGTGCGCTATGGCGGCGAGTTTGGCGGCTTTGCCGAGCGCGGCAACTATATGGCAGATATCGCCGAAAAGGCGCTGGCCCCGACGATTGTCGAAGACAGCGACAAGGCCACCCGCAAGATCACCCGCGAGGCGCGCGGCGTTGTGCTGGTCGTGGCCCCGTGGAACTACCCCTATATGACGGCGATCAACACGGTCGCGCCAGCGCTGATCGCGGGGAATTCCGTGGTGCTGAAACACGCCACCCAAACCCTGCAAGTGGGTGAACGTCTGGCCGAAGCTTTCCACGCCGCAGGCATCCCCGACGATGTCTTCCAGAACGTCTTTCTTGATCACGACACCACCTCGGCGCTGATCGCTGAACGGCAGTTCGGCTTCGTGAACTTCACCGGCTCGGTCGGGGGCGGCAAGGCGATGGAGGTAGCCGCCGCGGGCACCTTCACCCCCGTCGCGACCGAACTGGGGGGCAAAGACCCCGGCTATGTGCGCGCCGACGCGGATGTCGACGCCGCCGTTGACGGGCTGATGGATGGGGCGATGTTCAACGCGGGGCAGTGCTGCTGCGGGATCGAACGGATTTATGTGCACGAAAGCCTGTATGATGCATTTGTCGAAAAGGCTGTGGCTTGGGTCAATGCGCTTAAGCTTGGCAACCCGCTTGAGACGGATACCGATATCGGTCCTATGGCGAACGTCCGTTTCGCCGCCGAGGTGCGCGCCCAGATTTCTGAGGCCGTCGCCGCCGGTGCGACCGCGCTGATCGATACCTTTAAGGCGGATGACGGCGGCGCGTATCTCACGCCGCAGATCCTGACCAACGTCACCCACGACATGCGCGTGATGCGCGACGAAAGCTTTGGCCCCGTCGTCGGCATCATGCCCGTCAAGGACGACGCGGAAGCGATTGCGCTGATGAACGACTGCCAGTTCGGCCTGACCGCCGCGATCTTTACCAAGGATGCCGATGCCGCCGATACCATCGGCGCGCAGCTGGAAACCGGCACCGTGTTCATGAACCGCTGCGATTACCTTGATCCGGCCCTGTGCTGGACCGGCTGCAAGGATACAGGGCAGGGCGCGGGCCTGTCCGAGCTTGGCTATCAGGCGCTCACGCGTCCCAAATCTTACCACCTGAAAAAGGCTTGATCCTTATGGCACTGCAAAACAACTGGTCCTACCCCACCGCCATCCGCTTTGGTGCGGGCCGTATTTCCGAAATCGGAGAGGCCTGCGTGGCCACGGGGATGAAAAACCCCTTGCTGGTGACGGATAAGGGCCTTGCCTCGATGGAGATCACGACCCGCACGCTGGACCTGCTGGACGGCGCAGGCTTTGGCCGCGCGATGTTCTCGGAAGTGGACGCGAACCCGACCGAACTGAACCTCGAGGCGGGGCTCAAGGTCTACCGCGAGGGCGGGCATGATGGTGTGATCGCCTTTGGCGGTGGCTCTGGCCTTGATCTGGGCAAGATGGTCGCCTTCATGGCGGGGCAGTCGCGGCCTGTGTGGGATTACGAAGATGTGGGCGATTGGTGGACCCGCGCCGATGCCGACGCCATCGCGCCGATCATCGCCGTGCCCACAACCGCCGGCACCGGGTCCGAAGTGGGGCGTGCGTCGGTGCTGACCAACTCTGAAACCCATGTGAAAAAGATCATCTTCCACCCCAAAGTGCTGCCCAGCATCGTGATCTGCGACCCAGAGCTGACGGTGGGGATGCCCAAGCATATCACCGCAGGCACCGGCCTTGATGCCTTTGCCCATTGCGTCGAGGCGTTCAGCAGCCCGCATTACCACCCCATGTCGCAGGGTATCGCGCTAGAGGGCATGCGGCTGGTCATCGACTATCTGCCGCGTGCCTATGCGGATGGGACAGACATCGAAGCGCGCGCGCAGCTGATGTCGGCGGCGGCGATGGGGGCGACGGCGTTCCAGAAGGGACTGGGCGCGATCCACGCCATGAGCCACCCGATCGGCGCAGTGTTCAACACGCACCACGGGACCACCAACGCGGTCTGCATGCCCGCAGTGCTGGACCTGAACGCGCCTGAAATCCGCGAACGCTTTGACCGCGCGGCAGGGTATCTGGGGATCGACGGCGGCTATGACGGCTTCCGCGCCTTCGTGCAGGAGTTCAACGACAGCTTTGGCATCCCGCGCAAACTGTCGGAAATGGGCGTGAGCGCAGACCGGATCGACGATCTGGTCGCGATGGCGCTTGAAGACCCGTCTTGCGGTGGCAACCCTGTGACATTGACCACGGAAAACCTGCGCAAGCTGTTCGTGGCGACAATCTAAACCTCCGTAGAAGGCCCAAAAGAAAACCACCCCCGACGGTCTGCGTCGGAGGTGGTCTGCCGCACCGGGGGGACGGGCGGTGGGGCCCGCCGCGTTGGGGAACGCGGTCGGGCAAATCCAGCAGGGAACGAGGTAAGCCCGCTGGAAGACGCTTACGCTTTTTGGTCGGCCAATGTGCCGATGGTGACCGTCCGCGTGACCTCTTTGCCCTTGTGCAGGACCATGACCTCGGCTTTCGCTTCCGGGTCGGTTTCAGCCACAGCGCGGGTCAGATCGCGCAGTTCCTTGATCTCTGTGTCGTTGAACGACAGGATGATATCGCCTTTCTCAAGACCCGCTTTCTTGGCGGGGCTGTCATCGCCGATGGCTTCGATCACCGCCCCTTTCGGCGCGTCCAGCCCCAGCACCTGCGCGACCTCGGCCGTCATCGGGCGGATTTGAACGCCAAGCCAGCCGCGGGTGATTTCCCCGTCGTCGGACAGGTCGGCCACGATGTCCTGCACCAGATCGGATGGTACGGAAAAACCGATCCCGACAGAGCCGCCATCAGGCGACAGGATCGCCGTGTTCACGCCAATCACTTCGCCCGCGTTATTGAACAGCGGCCCGCCAGAGTTGCCACGGTTAATCGCCGCATCGGTCTGGATAAAGTCATCATAGGGGCCCGCGTTGATATTGCGCGACTTGGCCGAGATGATGCCGGTGGTGACCGTGCCACCCAGACCGAAGGGGTTGCCCATAGCGACCACCTCGTCGCCGACGCGCATATCATCGGAAGACCCGAATTTCACCGCCGGAAGGTCCACATCCGCTTCAACCTTGAGCACGGCAATATCTGTCAGCACATCGCTGCCGACCACCTTGGCGTCAAAGCTGCGGCCATCGGCCAGCTTGACCTTGACCGTGTCGGCACCCGCAACCACGTGGTTGTTCGTCACGATCGATCCGTCCTTGGACACGATAAAGCCCGATCCAAGCCCGTGCATCGGCTGTGCGCCAGCCGGTCCTTGTGGCATCAGTTGTTCAAAACGTTTGCGCAGTTCCTCTGGCATGCCTTCGGGCAGTTGCACCTGCGCGCTGGCTTGCTTTGCCGTGCCGGTCACCTCGATGAAAACAACAGCGGGTGAGATTTGTTCGACCAGATCGGCATAGCCGCCTGCCGGCACCGCCAGAGCCGCCGTTGGGGCAAGCGTCATGGCCGAGGTAGAGGCAAGGGCCGCTGCGAGCACAAAGGGTGCGGCGCGGCGGGGAGAGGAGAAAAGAGATGTCATGCGTGGTTCCTTCGTCTTCAGGGATGACACCCAAATGGCAGCCCATTCTAACAGCGGGTTTTTGCGGGCTATACAAATGTGTAAACTTGGCTCTCGCAGGTGGCAGCGCGCCCTATATCAGGTATCCAAGGATGAAAGCCGCAATGGACCATTCTATATGAAACTGCTTGTCGTCGAAGATGATGCCACCACCGGAACCTATATCGCGCGGGGCTTGCGCGAAGAAGGGCATACCGTTGATCTTGTCGCCGAAGGGCGCGAGGGGCTGATACAGGCGACCTCGGGTGCCTACGACGTGCTGATCGTCGACCGGATGCTGCCCGAGATCGACGGGCTGACCCTGGTCAAGACCTTGCGCGGTGCGGGGAACCTGACACCGGTGTTGTTTCTGACTGCCATGGGCAGCGTCGATGACCGTATCAGTGGGCTGAATGCAGGCGGCGACGATTATCTGGTCAAGCCCTTTGCCTTTGGCGAGCTTTCTGCCCGTGTCACCGCTCTTGCGCGCCGTCCGCAGGCGATGGAGCAGGAAACCGTGCTGCGTGCAGGCGATCTTGAAATGCAACTGATCACCCGCAAGGTGACCCGCGCCGGACAGGAGATCGACCTGCTGCCTCGTGAATTCGCACTGCTTGAACATCTGATGCGCCGCAAGGGCAGGGTGCAGACCCGGACCATGTTGCTTGAAGCGGTCTGGGACATCAGCTTTGACCCGATGACCAACGTTGTCGAAACCCACATCAGCCGTTTGCGGGCCAAAGTGGACAAGCCCTTTGACCGCGAGCTGATCCAGACCGTGCGCGGTGCCGGCTACCGGATCGACGGATGACCGCGCGTCTGGCGCAGCTTTGGCGGTCCATGCCGGTGCGGTTGGCGCTGCTGCTGGTCTTGCTCTTCTCGACCGTCAGTCTGATGGGGTTGGCGGCCAGCTATGCGGTGACGCAGAATTCGTTTGAAACCGCGATCCGTGCGGATCTTGAACAGGATATCGCGGGCTTTCGCGCGGCCCCCAACGCCCGCGCCGTGGCCCTGCTGGTGGACGCTGAATCGCGCGACGCCGATCCCAGCCGCGTTGTGCTCAGCTACATCACCCCGTCGGGGCGCATCTATGGCAACGGGGCCATCGCGCGGGATGACGAAGGCTATCATATCGTGTCGCTGGCCGAGGGACGGGCCGAATATGACGGGGTCTACCTGTCGCTGACAACGCCGCTGTATGGCGGGCAGTTGACCGTCGCCCGCAGCCGCGCACAGATCGAAGGGTTGCGCACGGTGTTCCTGAATATCCTGCTGATCAGCCTGCTGCCCACGGTGCTGGTCGCCTTGTCGGGCGGGCTTTATCTGGCGCGGCGCAGCAAGCGGCATGTGGATGTCATCGGTCGCACGCTTGATGACCTGACGACCGGCGATCTTGCCGCGCGGGTGACCGTGTCGCCGGGGTGGGCGGATGATCTGCAACGGATCGGCAGCAAGGTGAACCAGATGGCAGGCGCACAAGAGGCGCAGACCCAGATGCTGCGGCAGGTATCGTCGGACATTGCCCATGACCTCAAGACACCGATCCAGCGCGTCGCGGTGCATCTGGACGATCTGGCGCGCAGCCTGCCCGAAGACACGGACGAAGGCATCTTGCTGGCCAAGGCGCAGGAGGAGGTCGCGGGCATCGCATCGGTCTTTCAATCGCTGCTACAGATCGCTTCGGTCGAGGCAGGGTCGCCCAAGACGCATTTCGCGCCTGTCGACTTGAACCAGCTTTGCGAGACCCTCAGCGAAGTGTACGAGCCCGCCGCCGCGGCCAAGCAGCAGCGGTTGCACAGTGTCGTGCCCGACGCGCAAATCACCGTCTCGGGCGATAAGAACCTGTTGGGGCAGATGGTGTCGAACCTGCTGGAGAACGCCATGCGCCACACGCCCGAGGGCAGCGAGATCACCCTGACGCTTTCGCGTGCGGACGGGCGGCCTGTGATCGAGGTGGCCGACAATGGCCCCGGCATCCCGGAATACGCACGCGACAAAGTGCTGCGCCGCTTGTACCGATTGGATGCCAGCCGCCACACGCCGGGCAACGGTCTGGGGCTCAGCCTTGTAGAGTGCGTGGTAAAGCTGCACGGCGGGCAGATCGCGCTGCTGGACAGCGCGCCGGGGCTCCTTGTGCGCATCACCCTATAGCACGCGCGTCTTCTGCGGCGATTTGAGCATGTGACTTATCAGGGGGGCAGCGCTATCTAGGGTGTAAGGGCCGAAACCCGTTGTTTTTGGCCATTCACTACGAGGTACGACATGCTTGATGGGTTTTCCGCCGAGGTTCTGGCACGGGTCCAATTCGCCTTTACCGTTTCGTTTCACATTATTTTTCCGGCGTTCTCGATCGGGTTGGCCAGCTTTCTGGCGGTGGTGAACGCGCTTTGGCTTTGGACCAAGGACGAAACCTACAGGGTGCTCTTCGACTACTGGAAAAAGATCTTTGCCGTGGCTTTTGGCATGGGCGTCGTGTCGGGCATTGTAATGTCATATCAATTCGGCACCAACTGGTCGGTCTTCTCTGACAAGGCGGGGCCGGTGGTCGGGCCGCTGATGGCCTATGAGGTGCTGTCAGCCTTCTTCCTCGAGGCCGGTTTTCTGGGCATCATGCTGTTTGGTTTGAAACGGGTCGGGCCGGGGCTGCACATGTTTGCCACAGCGATGGTGGCCTTTGGCACGTTGCTTTCCGCCACTTGGATCCTGTCGGTGAACAGCTGGATGCAGACCCCGGCGGGCTATGGCTTTAACGATGTGGGGCAGTTCATTCCGCTGGATTGGTGGAAGATCGTCTTCAACCCGTCCTTCCCCTACCGTTTGCTGCATATGGTGCTGGCGGCCTATCTGACGACGGCGCTGGTTGTGGGCGCTGTGGGTGCGTGGCATCTGCTGAAGGACAATCAGGGGCCTGCGTCGCGGCGCATGTTCTCAATGGCGATGTGGATGCTGCTGCTGGTCACCCCCTTGCAGATCGCGGCAGGGGATTTCCACGGCATCAACACGCTAGAGCATCAGCCCGCCAAGGTCATGGCGATGGAGGGGCATTTCGACAGCCACCCCGACGGCGCGCCGCTGATCCTGTTCGGTATTCCCAATCAGGCAGAAAAACGGGTCGATTACGCCATTGAGGTGCCGAAACTGTCGTCGCTGATCCTCAAGCATGACCTGAACGCGCCGCTGGACGGGCTGGACACGATCCCTGACGAGGACGAGCCGCCGGTTGCCATCGTCTTTTTCTCGTTCCGTGTGATGGTGGGGCTTGGTTTTGCCATGCTGGGTTTTGGCCTTTGGGGCGGGATCGCGCGCTGGCGCGGGACGCTGCACAGCTCGCGCTGGCTGCATCGGGCGGCGATTGTCATGGGGCCGATGGGCTTTGTCGCGGTGCTGGCCGGGTGGATCACGACCGAAGTCGGGCGTCAGCCCTTTACCGTCTACGGGCTGCTGCGCACCAGTGACAGCCTTGCGCCGGTCAGCGCGCCTGCGGTTGGTGCATCGCTGATCTCTTTCATCGTGGTCTATTTCTTCGTCTTCGGGGCGGGGGTGTTCTATATCCTCGGGCTGATGCGCAAACGTCCCCATGTGGGCGCGCAAGGAGAGATCACCGACGGGCCCGTGCGGGCGGCTGGGACGACTCCGGTGGCGCAGGACAAGACCCAAGACATAGCAGCGTCAGAGTAGGAGACAGCAGATGTTTGGATTAGAGCTTTCGTTTATCTGGGCCGGCATCATCGCGCTTGCGGTGCTGATCTATGTCATCCTCGACGGCTTCGACCTTGGGGTCGGGCTGCTGTTCCCGCTGTCCAAGGACGAAGGCGAACGTGACGTGATGATGAACTCTGTCGCGCCGATCTGGGACGGGAATGAAACTTGGCTGGTTCTAGGCGGGGGCGGTCTGTTCGCCGTCTTCCCGCTGGCCTATGCCACGGTGATGCCCGCACTTTACATGCCGATCATCCTGATGCTGCTGGGGTTGGTCTTTCGCGGCGTCGCCTTTGAATACCGCTGGCGGACGGTGCGGGGCAAACAGCTGTGGGATATCTCGTTCTTCGGGGGGTCGCTGGTGGCGTCCATGTGTCAGGGGATCGCGCTTGGCGCGCTGGTGCAAGGGATCGAGATCGAGAACCGCGCCTATGCCGGCGGCTGGTGGGACTGGCTGACGCCCTTCTCTCTCCTGACCGGTTTTGCGGTGACCGTCGGCTATGCGATGCTGGGCGCGACCTGGCTGAACATGAAGCTCGAGGGCCGTATTCAGGCGCATATGCGGCGACTGGCCTGGCCCTTTGCCATTGCGACACTGGTGTTCATGGGGCTCGTCAGCCTTTGGACGCCCTTCCTGAATGACGCCTTCTTTGGCCGTTGGTTCGCCTTTCCGACCGCGATTTTCAGCTTTCTGGTGCCTGCATTGGTGGCCGCGGCCGTCTATGGGCTGTTCCACGGGCTGCAACGCCACTGGGATGTGACGCCGTTCCTCTGCGCGCTGGCGCTGTTCGTGCTGGGCTTTATCGGGATCGGGATCAGCTTCTACCCCTATATCGTGCCCTCGTCGCTCACCATCGTCGAGGCCGCGGCACCTGACAGCAGCCTCAAGTTCGCCTTGGTCGGCACCTTGGTGCTGCTGCCGATGATCCTGTCCTACACGATCTATACCTACTGGGTGTTCCGAGGGAAGATCGACCCCGAAGAGGGTTACCACTGATGCGACGCAACTGGATGACACGCACGGGATGGTTTGTCCTGATCTGGGTGCTGAGCGTCGCAGCGCTTGGGCTGGTGGCTTATGGGATCCGGCTGATGATCATGCCCTAAGGGGGCATGGCGGGGTCGGGCATCTGCCGTTGGGTAATTTCACAAGGGCCGGGGCAAGGGGGTTGCAAAGCCGCCAATGCTCTGGCCCTTTTGCGTGAAATAGCAAGAGGATCCCCCGATGCGCGCCATGCAAGTCACCGCCTATGACCAGCCCCTGTCCGAGCAAGAGCTGGAAATGCCCGTCCCCGCCGCTGGCGAAGTGTTGATCAAGGTCGATGCCTGCGGGTTGAACTTTGGTGACCTGCTGATGATCAAGGGGACCTATCAGCAAAAGCCGGATCTGCCCTTCACGCTGGGGATGGAGCTTTCGGGCAGCGTCGCCGCCGTGGGGGAGGGCGTGACCGATCTGGCCGTCGGTCAACGTATTGCAGCTTATAGCGGCCTGCTGGGGCTGGCCGAATATGCCGCCATTCCCGCCAATGTCTGCGTGCCGATCCCCGACGATATGCCGGCCGAGGATGCCGCGGCGTTTCTTGTGGCTTATGGCACTAGCCATGTGGCGCTGGACTACAAGGCGCGGCTGCAACCGGGGGAACGTCTGCTGGTCCTTGGGGCCTCGGGCGGGGTCGGGTTGACAGCCGTGGAGCTGGGCAAGCTCATGGGGGCAGAGGTCATCGCCTGCGCCCGTGGCGCGGCCAAGCTCGAGATCTGCCGCGCTGCCGGGGCCGACCATCTGATCGATTCCGAAACCGATGACATCCGCGAAGTGGTGAAATCCTTGGGCGGGGCGGATGTGGTCTATGACCCGATCGGCGGCGACCAGTTCAAGGCGGCACTGCGCGCCTGCAACCCCGAGGCCCGCATCCTGCCGCTTGGGTTTGCCTCGGGCGAGGTGCCGCAAATCCCTGCCAATATCCTGCTGGTCAAGAACATAGACGTGCTGGGTTTTTTCTGGGGCGGGTACAAGAATTTCAAACCGCAGGTGCTGACAGACAGCTTCAAGGTGCTGATCGACTGGTATAGCGCGGGCAAGCTGAAACCCCATGTGAGCCACGTCCTACCGTTGGATCAGGCGAATGACGCACTGGAACTGCTGCGCACGCGCAAGGCGACGGGCAAGGTCATCGTACGGGTCAGTTAATGTCTGCGTTTTATTGGAGATTTGGCGACTGTTGAGATCCTGAGCGGCCATATCGCCATAGCCGGACCCGCGCGTTTGACCTTGGCGTTGCCAATTGATGTGCGCTAGGTTGTCGCAAAGCCATCAACGGAGAGCCCCCCATGAAAATGTCAGAGACCCGCCAGATCGCCGCCAGCCCGGCAGAGGTATATGCCGCGCTGCTGGACCCTGACATGCTGATCAAATGCGTCCCCGGCGCAACCGAGGTGACCGGTTCGCCGGAAGACGGGTTCGAGGCGACGGTGGTGCAGAAGGTCGGCCCCGTCAAAGCCACGTTCAAGGGACAGGTCACCATGACCGATATGGTGCCCGACCAGTCAATCAAGATCAGCGGCGAAGGGAAAGGCGGTGCTGCGGGTTTTGCCAAGGGCGAGGCGGACGTGACGCTAGCTGCTGTCGATGGCGGGACCGAGCTTTCCTATGATGTCGAGGCCAAGGTCGGCGGCAAGCTGGCACAGCTTGGCAGCCGGATCATTGACGGGTTTGCCAAAAAGATGGCGGACCAGTTCTTTAATAACCTCCAAGAAACGCTTGAGGGGCCAGCCGAGGATGCTCAGGCGGAAGCGGCAGAGGCAACGGATGCACCGGCCGAGAAAAAGGGCTGGTTCGGCCGCAGCAAAAGCTGACGGGTAGGGCCTGTTCACTTTTGGATAATCAGTCTAGTTTCCGGCCAACAACACCGGAGACGCCCATGCCTGACATCGTAAAGATCACCGACCTGCGCAAGGCCTATGCAGATGGGTTCGAGGCGCTGAAAGGCGTCTCGCTGAACATCCGAGAGGGCGAAATCCTTGCCCTGCTTGGCCCCAATGGCGCAGGGAAAACAACACTTATTTCAACTATTTGCGGGATCACGACCGGCACAGGCGGCAGCGTCACTGTGGGCGGTTTCGACACGGTAAACGACTACCGTGGTGCGCGGTCGATGATCGGGCTGGTACCGCAAGAGATCAACCTTGAACCCTTTGAAAAAGTCATCAGCACTGTGCGTTTCTCGCGCGGGTTGTTTGGGAAACCCAAGGATGATGCGGCAGTTGAAAAGATCCTGCGCCAGCTATCGCTGTGGGACAAGAAAGACAGCCAGATCCGCGCCTTGTCGGGCGGGATGAAACGTCGTGTCTTGATCGCCAAGGCATTGGCGCATGAGCCCCGCGTCCTGTTCTTGGACGAACCCACCGCCGGCGTCGACGTAGAGCTGCGCCGCGATATGTGGAACATCGTCGCGGACCTGAAGGCCAGCGGCGTGACCATCATCCTCACCACCCACTATATCGAGGAAGCCGAGGCGATCGCCGATCGGATCGGTGTGATCGCCCACGGCGAGCTGCTGCTGGTCGAGGATAAAGACACGTTGATGTCACGCATGGGGAAAAAGCAATTGGTGGTGCAACTGACCCAGCCGATTGACGCGATCCCCGATAGTCTTGCCTCTGACGCGCTGACCCTGTCCGACGACGGGCACGCGCTGATCTATACCTATGACACGCGGGCCGACCGGACAGGCATCACCAAGCTGTTGTCCGATGTCGCGGCTGCGGGGCTTGTGCTGTCTGATCTTGAGACGTCGCAAAGCAGTCTTGAGGATATTTTTGTCGATCTGGTCAAGGAGGACGCGGCATGAACTGGATCGCTGTCAAATCTATCTACACTTTTGAAATGGCGCGCTTCTTTCGCACCATCACGCAAAGTCTGATCTCTCCGGTGTTGTCCACGTCGCTGTATTTCGTGGTGTTCGGCGCGGCCATCGGCAGCCGCATCCAAGAGGTCGAAGGTATCAGTTATGGCGCGTTCATTGTACCGGGGCTGATCATGCTTAGCGTGATCACGCAATCGATCTCGAACGCGTCCTTTGGCATCTATTTCCCCAAGTTCATCGGCACCGTGTTCGAACTCTTATCCGCGCCGGTTAACTTTATCGAAATTGTCTGCGGCTATGTCGGGGCTGCGGCGACCAAGGCACTGTTTATCGGGGTGATCATCCTGCTCACGGCGTTCTTCTTTGTGGACATCACCATTCAGCATCCGATCTGGATGGTGGCCTTTCTGGTGCTGACCTGCATCAGCTTTTCGCTGATGGGCTTCATCATCGGGATTTGGGCGGGCAACTTTGAACAGTTGCAGCTTGTTCCGCTGTTGATTGTGACACCCTTGGTCTTCCTTGGGGGATCGTTCTATTCGATCTCTATGCTGCCGCCGGTGTGGCAGGTGATCTCTCACTTTAACCCGGTGGTGTATCTGATCTCGGGCTTCCGCTGGGCCTTCTTCGGATCGGCGGATGTGCCGATTGTGACAAGCCTTTTGGCCATCGCGGGCTTTACGGCGCTGTGTCTTGCGGTGATCGGTTGGATTTTCCGTACCGGCTGGCGGATTAGGCAGTAAGTATCGGGTGCCCTCCTTGTTTGCAGGTATGGCGCACTCTACATGGGAAGGTATGAGAAAATACCTTCCCTTTTTGGCCTCCCGTCCGACGGTTTCCGTGGTTCGACTGTCCGGCGTGATCGGGGGCCGTACGCGTGGCGGCCTGAACGACAGCGGCATTGGCCCCGCCATCGACAAAGCATTCAACCGCGGCAAACCTGCGGCTGTGGTTCTGGAAATCAGCAGCCCCGGCGGTAGCCCGGTGCAATCGTCGTTGATCGGCGCGCGCATCCGGCGTCTGGCCGAGGAAAAGAACATCCGCGTCATCGCCTTTGTCGAAGATGTCGCGGCCTCTGGCGGATATTGGCTGGCCGCGGCTGCGGATGAAATCTATGCCGATCCCAGTTCCGTTCTGGGGTCCATCGGTGTGATTTCGGCGTCTTTTGGTGCGGATGAATTTATCCAACGCCACGGGGTAGAGCGGCGGGTTTATACTGCGGGCCAGTCCAAATCCATGCTCGACCCGTTCCGCCCTGAAAAGCCCGAAGATGTCGCGCGGTTGAAGCAACTGCTGGAGGATATCCACGGGAACTTTATCGATCACGTCACATCACGCCGCGGGAGCAAGCTATCCTCTGATACTGACCTGTTCACCGGAGAGGTCTGGCTGGCGAAACGCGCCACCGAGCTGGGGCTGATCGACGGCATCGGCCACCTGCGCCCGATGATCAAGCAACGCTTTGGCGACAAGGTGAAGTTCAACCGCTACGGCACCAAAAAAGGGCTGCTGTCCCGTTTTGGTGCGCAGATCATCGGCGACGCGGTCGACAGTATTGAAGAGCGCGCGGCCTATGCGCGGTTCGGGCTCTGACGCATGGTCTTTAAGATTGTCTTATTGTTTCTGGTCGCCATGGGCACGCTCGCATGGTTTGGAAAGATGCACTGGTTGGGCGGTAAGCGCCTGAGCCAGAAGAAATGTAATAATTGTGGACGCTATCGCATTGGGAAATCTCCCTGCGGATGCGGGGGTAAACGCGGATGATTATGCCTTGGGTTCTAAGTGTTTTGGGGCTGGTGATTTTGTTGCTGGCCGGGGATGCGTTGGTTAAGGGGGCGGTTAACCTGTCCCTGCGCCTCGGCGTGCCCGCTTTGATCGTCAGCCTGACGATTGTGGCGTTCGGGACGTCTGCGCCGGAATTGCTGGTGTCGATCAAAGCGGTGTTGGACGATTCACCGGGGATCGCATTGGGCAATGTCGTGGGGTCGAACACCGCGAACATCCTGCTGGTGCTCGGGGTGCCTGCCTTACTGGCGACGATGCACACGTCAGAGTGTAGCACGCGCAAGACGTTCAACATGATGATCGCCGCCTCGGTGCTGTTCATCGGGCTGGCGTATCGTGGTGTTTTCGATTTCTGGGCGGGTTTCGTGTTGTTGGGGGCCTTGGCCTATGTGCTGTACGACATGTATCGCGACAGCAAAGAGCATCGCCGCGAATGTAAAGACGCTGCCGCCGCTGATCTGGAAGAGCCCGAAGGGGCCGATCCCGATATGCCGGGCTGGCGCATCGCGGTATTCCTTGTCCTCGGGCTGGTGGGTTTGCCCCTTGGGGCGGGGCTGCTGGTGGATAATGCGTCCATGATCGCGCGCGCCTATGGGGTAAGCGACACTGTCATCGGGCTGACGCTGGTGGCGATCGGGACCTCGATGCCCGAACTTGCCACAACTGTTATGGCGGCGCTGCGTCGTCAGGCAGATGTCGCCTTGGGTAACGTGATCGGGTCCAACCTGTTCAACTTGCTGGGCATTATCGGTATCGCGAGCCTTGTCGGGCCGATCACTGTCGATCCAGAATTCCTGCGGTTCGATCTGTGGGTCATGCTGGGGGCGTCGCTGCTGTTGATCCCCTTTGTGTATCTGGGGCGCGATATCAACCGCATCTGGGGCATCCTGCTGTGCGCCATCTATGCGGGCTATATGGCGGCTGTTCTGATCTAAGAGAGGTGCGGTATGAAACACGCGTTGGTAACCGGAGCCGGAGCCCGCTTGGGGCGTGCGATGGCGCTGTATCTCGGGGATCGCGGGTATGACGTTGCGGTGCATTACAACAGCTCGTCCGACGGTGCCGACGAGGTTGTGTCCGAGTTGAAGGCAAAGGGGCGGCAGGCTGTCGCCCTGCAAGCCGATCTGCTGGACGAGACCGCGACGCATGACCTGCTGTCGCGTGCGGCAGAGGCGCTTGGCGGGCCGATCACCTGCCTTGTAAACAACGCGTCGATCTTTGAATACGACAATATCTCTACCGCAACCGAGGAAAGCTGGAACCGCCATATTGGCAGCAATCTGCGCGCGCCCTTCATTCTGACGCAGGCAATGGCCGCGCAAGAGTTGGAGCCTGACACGGACGAACAGGGCGAACCCGTTGCCGTGGGGCTGATCATCAATATGCTAGACCAACGGGTGCGCAAGCTTACGCCCGAGTTCATGACATATACCATCGGCAAAATGGGGTTGTGGGCGCTGACGCAGACATCTTCCCAAGCGTTGGCACCGGCGATACGGGTCAATGCAATCGGTCCGGGTCCGACGTTGAAGGGGGCCAAGCAGACCGACGAACACTTTGCGCGGCAGCGGTCCAAGGTGATTCTCGAACGCGGTGCGAATCCCAGCGATATTACCGCTGCATTGGGCTATTTCCTTGATGCGCCGTCGGTCACAGGGCAGTTGATCTGCACTGACGGGGGGCAGCACCTAGGCTGGAAAACCCCCGACGCGCAAGGGCTAGAATAGGGTTTCCACGCAAGTTGTGCACTGTGAGCACATCGGTAACAAAACCGTTACAAAAAGGAGCGTGTTATCAGTGGGTTGGAAAGAGTTAATAAAAATACTATTTAAAATCAGTGCCTTGAGTAACTGCCTAAAAAATAGGCAAACACCGGAAACCCCATTAATACATGGGAAAATCCTCGCTGTTTGAAAGTTATCTGCAAGGTTATCCACAAGAGTCGTGGGTATGTTTAATCTTGTCCTGCCGCTAACACTGTTGCAGCCAAAAGGTCCGAACGCTCGAATCAATGTCAGACGCTAACGAAAAACCGAAAACTGGCCATGAGGTGATTCAATCGTACCTGAAAACGATTGATGGCTCTCCTGGTGTGTACCGGATGCTCGATTCGGAAAGCCGTGTCCTGTACGTGGGCAAGGCGCGGAATCTGCGGGCGCGGGTGAGCAACTACGCGCGGCCGTCGGGTCATTCGGGCCGGATCGCGCGAATGATATCAAACACCGCGTCGATGATGTTTCTGACCACGAAGACAGAGACCGAGGCGCTGCTGCTTGAACAGAACCTGATCAAACAGCTCAAGCCGAAATTCAACGTGCTGCTGCGCGATGACAAGAGCTTTCCCAATATTCTGGTAACGGCGACGCATGATTATCCGCAGATCAAAAAGCACCGTGGGGCCAAAAAGGAAAAGGGCAATTACTATGGGCCCTTCGCTAGCGCCGGTGCGGTGAACCGCACGCTGAACCAACTGCAACGGGTGTTCCTGCTGCGCGATTGCTCTGACGCGATGTTCGAAAGCCGCTCGCGCCCCTGTTTGCAGCATCAGATCAAGCGCTGCTCTGCCCCCTGTGTGGGTAAGATCTCACCCGAAGAATATCGCAAGACGGTGCAGGACGCGGAGAAATTCCTCAACGGTAAGTCCACCGATATTCAGGGCAGGCTGGCGACCGAGATGGCCGAGGCGTCAGAGGCGATGGAGTTTGAACGCGCCGCCGCCCTGCGCGACCGGATCAAGGCGCTGACGCAGGTGCAAACGGCACAGGGGATCAACCCGCAAGGCGTTGCCGAAGCGGATATTATCGCGCTGCACATGGATCAGGGTCAGGCTTGCGTGCAGGTCTTCTTTATCCGCGCCAATCAGAACTGGGGGAACCGCGACTACTACCCCCGTGTGGGCCCCGATGTGGATGCCGCCGAGGTGCTGGAGGCCTTTATCGGTCAGTTCTATGACACCCGCGAACCACCGCGCCAGTTGATCCTGTCGAACGACATCGAAAGCCCCGATCTGATGGTTGAGGCGCTGTCAGGCAAGCTGGGGCGCAAAGTTGATATTGTGGTCCCCAAACGTGGCGAAAAAGCAGAGCTGGTCGATGGGGCGCTGCGCAATGCACGCGAATCTCTGGCGCGTAAACTGGCAGAGACAGCGACCCAGACGAACCTTCTTAAAGGTATCGCTGACGCCTTTGATCTGCCTGCGCCGCCGCAACGGATCGAGGTCTACGATAACTCCCACATCCAAGGGACGAACGCGGTTGGCGGTATGATTGTCGCCGGCCCCGAAGGAATGATGAAAAACCAGTACCGTAAGTTCAACATTCGCGGCGATGACCTGACGCCGGGGGATGACTTTGGCATGATGAAAGAGGTGCTGACCCGCCGTTTCAAACGGTTGCTCAAGGAAGATCCGGACCGCAAGCTTGGCATGTGGCCTGACCTGCTGTTGATCGACGGTGGTGCAGGGCAGGTGAGTGCTGTGGCGTCCATCATGCGCGAATACGGGGTTGAGGGTATTCCGATGGTCGGCGTGGCCAAAGGTGTGGATCGTGATGCGGGCAAAGAGGAATTTTACCGCGTCGGCAAGCGCCCGATGGCCTTGCGGCATAATGATCCGGTTTTGTATTTCATCCAGCGTTTGCGCGACGAAGCCCACCGTTTCGCCATCGGCACCCACCGCGCCAAACGTGCCAAGGCCGTGGGGGCGACGCCCCTTGATGACGTGCCCGGCGTCGGTGCCGCCCGCAAACGCGCGCTGCTGGCCCATTTCGGGTCAGCCAAGGCCGTTGGTCGCGCGAACTTGAGCGACTTGAAGGCGGTCGACGGGGTGTCGGTTGCTTTGGCCGAACGGATTTATGCATTTTTCCATGAACGCGGATAGCCCAAAATTTCAGCCTTTGGGCACGTGGTCGGGGCAGGACGCTCCGCGGGGAGTTTATTTTGCAAAATGAAGGCGATGTCTTGGCACTTTCCCCTGTCGTCTTGCCACTGTAGGGTGACGCTATGAAGTGGAATATCCCCAATATCCTGACGCTCCTGCGTCTTGTCGCGGCCCCGGGTGTGGCTGTGATGTTCTTGTATTTTACGCGTCCCTATGCGGACGCTTTGGCGATGTTCCTGTTCATCGCCGCAGCGGTCACCGATTGGTTTGACGGCTATCTTGCGCGCGCGTGGGGGCAGGAAACCAAGCTGGGGACCATGCTGGACCCGATTGCCGACAAGGCGATGGTGGTGATTGCGCTGATGGTGATCGTCGCGTTTTCAAGCTGGTCGCCGTGGCTGGTGCTTCCTGCCACCGTGATCCTGTTTCGCGAAGTCTTTGTTTCAGGCCTGCGGGAGTTTCTGGGAGATGTGTCCGGCACCTTGAAGGTCACGGCGCTGGCCAAGTGGAAGACAACCGCGCAGATGGTCGCGATTGCCGTGCTGTTCGGGCAGGGGCTGTTTGAACATTACTTTGGCATGTCGATTTTCGGCATGGATAACGCCTTGGTCGGTGCCATTCTGTCTGGTGAGGAAGAGGACGTTCTGGGGCTTACCTGGAAGTTCCACGGGATGATCTGGGCCGGCCGGATCGGGTTGGTGCTGCTTTGGATTGCGGCGGCGCTGACGGCGATCACCGGCTATGATTATCTGCGCAAATCCATGCCCCATCTGGTGGAGCCACGCTGATGAATATCCTGTATTTTGCATGGGTTCGCGAACGTATCGGGCTGCCTCGTGAGAAGGTCGATACGTCCGCCCGCACTGTCCTGGACCTTGTAGAGGAATTGCGCGGGCGCGAAGAGCGCTATGCTGTCGCCTTTTCCGATCTGTCCGGCCTGCGTGTCGCCGTGGATCAGGAACTTGCCGATTTCGATGCCTCGTTGGAAGGGGTGCGCGAAGTGGCGTTTTTCCCGCCGATGACAGGGGGTTGAGATGAAGATCTCGGTTCAGGAAGCGGGTTTTGATCTGGGGCAGGAAAGCCAGGATTTTGCTGCCGGTCATCGGGATATGGGCGCCATCGTGACCTTCACCGGCATCGTGCGCGATCTGCCCGATGATCCGTTGCAGGCGATGGAGATTGAACACTACCCCGGCATGACCGAATCTGCCCTGACCGAGATGGCCGAAACCGCGATGGCGCGGTTTTCACTGGGGGATGCTCTGGTCATTCACCGCTTCGGCCGACTGCTGCCGGGCGAGATGATCATGATGGTCGCCACCGCCGCGCGCCACCGCAAGGATGCGTTTGAAGCGGCTGAATTCCTTATGGATTACCTGAAGTCGCGCGCGCCCTTCTGGAAGCGCGAGATCACTGCCAAAGGGGCGGATTGGGTTGCATCAAAGGCAGAAGACGAAGACGCGCTGGCCCGGTGGTAAGCGGCACGTCGGCCCTTTAGCTGGCCTGTTGACGATCGATGTAGGCGCGCATTTCTTCCGCTTCATGGCGTGCATCGCGCAACCCGTCCATCGCTGCGCGCAGCTCTGCCTCGGTCTGGTTGAGCTGGTTCGTCAGCTCTGCCTCGCGCTGTTGCAGATAGGTGATCGCCTGATCGCGGGTTTCTTCCGCTTCGTGCAATTCCTGGCTCATCCGGTCAAGTTGGGCGACATCGTCGGCTGCCACGCGGGTAAATCGGTGCAGCAGCCAGTTGGCAAACCATCCAAGGCAGAAGGCGACGAATAGGATAATCGCTGTCGCGATGACAAATTCGGTTCTGCTCATGTTAGTTGCCTTCTTGGGTCTGGTCGGATGGTGTGTCTGTATCGCCTGTATCCGCGCCATTTTCCAGCGCTGTTTCGTCAGAATCTTCCGCTGTCTCTTCTTCGATCAGCTTAAATTCGATCCGGCGGTTCGCCTCGCGGCCTTCTTCGGTGTCGTTGGAGGCAACGGGCGATTCTTCGCCATAGCCCTTGGCGACGAAAGAGCCGGTGATCACGCGGCGGGCGCGCAATTCGTTCAGCACCGATTGGGCCCGCGACTGGCTGAGCGCGAGGTTCATTTCCTCGCGGCCCTGACTGTCGGTATAGCCCTGTACCTCAAGTGCTATGTCGCGGCAGTCTTGCAGGATTTCGGCGATTTGGTCCATCGTGCCAAGCGCGGAGGCGTCAATGGTGGCGCTGCCGGGTTCAAAGTTGATCTTGCCCTTGGCCACAACTTTGCCGATCTCGGCTTCGCATTCCTGCGGGGTGGGCAGGCCCAGAACGGGGTCGAGCTTTTCTTGATAGGCGACTTTGACCTCATAGTCTTTGCCTTCGCCCAGTTTGCCTGCCAGCAAGGTTGCGATCTGCGTGCTGGCGTCGGGGTTCCCAGTGTTACCCGCGACGCTGACACTATCGGGGGTCACGATGACGGTGCCATTGGCCAGCTTGGACAGCGCGTCGAGCGCCGATAGCACGCGGGTTGGCCAATCGGCGGGCAGGTCATCGACAATGCGTGCAGCGGTATAGACCTTGTCCGAGCCAAAGCTCGCCTTGGCGTAGCTGTCGGCCAATTCGCGCAGCGCGTCGTCGGTTAGACGGCCGCGCAGCTGCACCTGGCCTTCGGGCGAGAGCGTGGCGACAAATTCGGGCGGGCCGGCATCGGGGTCTACCGTCTTGGGTAGCCTCGCATTCAGCGCGAAAACATCCGGCAGGGCGTTTTCCAATTCACCGACAACGCGGTCGAATACCTCTTGCTCTGTGCCTTCGGCGGCGATCAGGCTGATATCGGCATCGGCAAAGCTGACGGAGCCGCCACCGATCTTGGACAGCGCGCCGATGGCTTTCTCCACGGCTTCCGACCACCGCGGGCTTGGCACGCCAAGACCCACCGTGCAGCGTGCCGACCCCGGTGCGCCAGCCGCAACGGCCGCCTTGAGGATTCGGGCGCTGGCCTGTTCGGTATCCGCGCTGCAGGCGTCAAAGCCGGTGCTGTCTTCCTCGATCTGGAAGCGCAGGGTAAAGGGCGTGATCACCGGGCGCGGCGCGGCGATCTCTAGTGTCACCACCAGCCCGGGAGGGGCTGCACGTTTCAACTGGTTTTCCAGCCGTGCCTTGGCTTCTGCGCTGTCGGAAATGGCGGTGATCGCCACACGCCCCGCTTCGGCAGAAACTTTGGCACGGGGCAGTCTCTCCATCGCGGAAATGGCGAAACCAAAGGCGTCTTCCCATCCGTCGGGGGCAGGGTAATTCGCTGATTCCAATAGATCGGCGACATGATCTTGACCGGCGATGGACTGGAAACGGTCGATGGCCGCATCGCGGTCGGTGGTCGTGGGAATCAGCCCGATGATCGAAACGCCGGAATCATTGCGCAAGATCTCGACCGAGAACTTCGGCGCGGCGATTGCGGCCTGCGCGGTCACATCCATCTGGTCAATCACGCGGGCGGCATCGACGATGGTGCCTGCGGTGCTCAGCGCATTGAACCGTGCGACCTCGTCTGGCGCAGTGCCCGACAGGGTGACCTGCAGCCCGTCTGCCTGCACTTCGGCCCATGTCATCTCTTTTGCATCAAGCGCATCACGCACGCCGATCTCGGAGTTTTCCTCGATCAGGGTTACCGAAAAATTCGCAGCCACCAATGAGACGGTCGCAGCGGCGGTAAAGGTCATCGCGATGATCAGGAGTGCGGATAGGCGCATAAGCTCGTTTCTGAAACCGTTAACGTTGGAGCCTTTGATACGCCCGAGGGGACAGGGGTGCAATCACGCCAGCAGGGCTGCGGCAAAAAACACCAGCGGGATCATGCCGGTATCGCGGTTCACACGAAACAGACGCAGAAGCTTGTCGTTGTCGTTGATGTCAATGCCACGCAACTGCCACGCCATATGCCAGCCCATTGCCCAAGGCCCGCCAAGGGCGATGACCATCGCCAGAAAGGATGCGGAATCGCGCAGGGCAAAGATCACCGCCAGCCCCATCAGGCCCACGGTGGCAATCAGGAAACGGCGCAACCATTGCGCGGTGTTGTCCCCGAACAGGCGGGCTGTGGATTTGACCCCGATCAGGGCGTCATCTTCCTTGTCCTGATGGGCATAGATCGTGTCATAAAAAAGCGTCCACGCGATGCCCGCGGCATAGAGCACCACCGCAGGCGCGCCGAGGCTGCCGGTATGGGCGGTCCAGGCCAGCAGCGCGCCCCAGTTGAATGCGATGCCCAGGAAGACCTGCGGCCACCACGTGAAACGTTTGGCGAAAGGGTAAACGGCGACGGGCAGCAGGGCCAGCACCCCAAGGGCGATGGCGGCCCCGTTGAAAGTCAGCAAAATGCCAAGCGCGATCAGCATCTGTGCGATCATCCATGCCAGCGCACCTTTGACGCTGACCTGACCCGAGGGGATGGGCCGCGACCGTGTGCGGGCGACCTTGCCATCGATATGCCGGTCGGTGATGTCGTTCCACGTGCAACCCGCGCCGCGCATCAGCCAGGCACCAGCACCGCAGCCGATGAAGATCCATAGGTCAAACCAGCGCGGTTGCTGGTCAAACAACATCGCAAGCGTCAGCCCCCACCAACAGGGCAGCAGCAAAAGCCAAGTGCCAATAGGGCGGTCGGCGCGGCTGAGCCGCAGGTAGGGGCGGGTGAAACGCGGGGCTGAACGGTCGACCCAATTATCCGCAGGGGCATCGACCACACGTGTCGCATCATTGCCATCTGGTGTCGGCGAGGTGTCGTGCATATATCTGTGCCCATGAACGCGAAAATCAGACTTTATGTAGATCATCCACTGGGGCAGGGGCAATCCGTTCCTTTGGATAAGGCGCAGGCGCATTATCTCTTTGGCGTGATGCGTCAATCGGTGGGCGCGTCGGTCCTGTTGTTTAATGGCATCGATGGCGAATGGCGCGCCGAGGTCGCCGAGGCGGGCAAACGCGGCGGTGTGCTGGTCTGTGCCGAGCCGACGAAACCGCTGCACATGCCGCCCGACCTGTGGCTGATCTTCGCGCCGATCAAAAAGGCGCGCACGGATTTCATTGTCGAGAAAGCTGCCGAAATGGGTGCGCGGCGCATTGTGCCGGTGCAAAGTGAATTTACCAACGCCGGCCGCGTGCAGCGCGATCGCCTGCAAGCCCACGCGGTCGAGGCTGCAGAGCAATGCGGCGGGACTTTCGTTCCGGAGGTGGCCGATATGATCCGGCTGGACCGTCTGATCGATCGTTGGGAGCCCGAGCGGTCCTTGATGTTCTGCGACGAGGCGCTGGCGGGCGAGGAAGAGGGGCTCGCGTCCGCGCGACCCGGTCCTTGGGCCATCCTGATTGGACCAGAGGGCGGGTTTTCGGACAGTGAACGCACACGTTTGCGCGGGTTGGACTGGTCGCGCCCCGTCGCCTTGGGGCCGCGCATCTTGCGGGCGGATACGGCAGCAGTGGCGGCCATGACCCTGTGGCAAAAGACGTTGGGAGATTGGGCGTGAGTGCGGTTTCCGGCACGCGCGTCGGAGTGGGGGTTTCACACCCCCACGCCCCCGTGGAGTTTATCTGGCAAAATGAAGCCGGCAGTAGGAGAGCACGATGAGTTTTCTGCGACCTGAGGCGAAGGCCGAACTGTGGCGTTGGCGCGAGGTTCTAGGCGGCATCGCGGTCGCTTTGATCGGGCTTTGGCTGGTGGCGGGGCCGGGGTTGCTGTTGGCGATACCGGGCTATGCGCTGATCCTTGCGGGGGTGATCTTTGTCTGGATCGGCGGACAGCGGGTGCGGTTTCGCAAGACCGGCCTCGGGGCGGGGGCGGTGCAGGTGGATGAGGGGCAGATCGCCTATTTCGGTCCCCTGACCGGCGGCGTCATCGCCCTACGCGAGATGGAGCGTCTGAGCCTTGAGCGCGGGGCCTATCCGGCCCATTGGAAACTGGAACAGCCTGGACAAAATCCCGTGATGATCCCCGTGGATGCCGCGGGGGCGGACGCGCTTTTTGACGCTTTTGCCGCACTTCCGGGGCTACGTACCGAAAGAATGTTGGCCGAATTGGCGGATGACAAGACCCTGTCCGTCGTGATTTGGGAGCGGCGTTCGATGCGGCCGGCATCGACCCTGTTGCATTGACACCCCGCCCAAATCGCACCATCCCTTAGACCACAGAAATTGAACTCGGAGCCACCCCACATGTCTATCCCTCAATCCGGCGGCGGCCCGATCGAAAGTTACGACCAGCTGGTCAACTACCTCGCGGACGGGTGCAAGCCCAAGGAAGATTGGCGCATCGGCACCGAGCACGAGAAATTCGGCTACAACAAAGAGACGCTGCTGCCCTTGCCCTATGAGGGCGACTGTTCGATCCGCGCGATGTTGGAGGGGCTGCGCGACGGCCACGGTTGGGCCTCTGTAGAAGAGGGCGGCAAGCTGATCGGGTTGGTCAAGGACGGGGCCAATATATCGCTCGAGCCGGGCGGTCAGTTGGAGCTATCAGGCGCGCCCGTCGAAACCATCCACGAGACTTGCGACGAGGTGAACACCCACCTGCGCGAAGTGCGCGATGTGGCGGACCGGATCGGCGCGGGGTTCATTGGCTTGGGTGCGGCACCGGAATGGTCCCACGACCAGATGGATCTGATGCCCAAGGGCCGGTACAAGCTGATGAACGAATATATGACCAAGGTCGGCACTATGGGCCGGGTCATGATGCGCCGGACCTGCACGGTGCAGGTGAACCTTGATTTCGGGTCCGAGGCGGACATGGTGCAAAAGCTGCGCGTGGCGCTGGCCTTGCAACCTGTCGCGACTGCGCTGTTTGCGAATTCGCCCTTTTTCGAAGGCAAACCCAACGGCCACAAATCATGGCGCAGCCGGGTGTGGCGTGATCTGGATGCGGCGCGTACGGGCATGTTGCCTTGGGTATTCGAAGACGGCATGGGCTTTGAACGTTGGGTGGAATATGCGCTCGATGTGCCGATGTATTTTGTCTACCGCGATGGAATATATATCGATGCCCTGGGGCAGTCTTTCCGCGACTTCCTGAAAGGCAAGCTGCCTGGGCTGCCCGGGGAAATTCCGACGCTGAGCGATTGGGCGGATCACCTGACCACCGCCTTCCCCGAGGCGCGGATCAAGAAATTCATCGAAATGCGCGGTGCCGACGGTGGACCCTGGCGTCGTCTATGTGCTTTGCCCGCGTTTTGGGTCGGGTTGACCTATGACCAACAGGCGCTGGATGGTGCGTGGGATCTGGTGAAAGACTGGGATGCCGAAACGCGCGAGGCGCTGCGGGTCGCGGGCTCTGTCGATGGGTTGCAGGCCAGGGTGGGCGGCGTGCGCATGCATGATATCGCGCGCGAGGCTGTGGCCCTGTCCGAACAAGGGCTGAAAGCAAGGGCGCGCAGCGGTGCGGGCGGTATGGTCCCGGACGAGACGCATTTCCTGAACGCGCTGAAGGAAAGCATCGAGACCGGCAAGGTCCCTGCGGATGAGCTTCTGGAGGATTATAACGGTAAGTGGAACGGCAACCTCAGCCGAATCTACGCCGACTATTCCTATTGATCGATCACTAGCTCGCGGACAAAGGCGATGACCTTGGCCGCGGGCATTTCGCAGGGATAAAGACGTGCGCCGCTGGCCAGCGCGTAGAGGTTCAGGCTGATATAGTCCGTACCGCCCAATTCATCGGCCACCAATTTCCAGCTTTTGCCATTCCTGAACGCGGTTTTTGACCAGACATAACGCCGTCCGGCATAGCGGCCCTTATGGGTGCCGTCGGGCAGCGCGTGGAAGGCCGTCAGAAAGCCAGCGTCGACGGAAGGACCTTCGGGCACGGGCAGGGGGTCAGTCTTTTTTGGCACCAATTTTGGGTTCTGTACCCGCGCGGATACGTTTGATGTTCTCGCGGTGGCGCCAGAACACCAGCAGGGTCAGCAGGATGCCCAGAAACAAGGCGCTGCCATAGCCCAGGAAGATCATAAAGAAGGTCGATGCCGCGGCGGATGCCAGCCCCCCGATGGACGAGGTGCGGGTGACGGCCATGGCGATCAGCCACGCCAGACAGCAGGCCAGGCCGACGGGCCATGCAAGGGCCAGCAACACACCAAGGAATGTCGCGACACCCTTGCCGCCCTTGAACCCCAGCCAGACCGGATAGCAATGGCCCAGCATCGCGGCCAATGCGGCAATTTGGGCGGCGTCCTCGCCCGCGAAGAGCCGTGCCAGCAGCACCGCAACGGCCCCTTTGCCCCCATCCAGGATCAACGTCAGCGCCGCCGCTTTTTTGGAACCTGTGCGCAGCACATTGGTGGCACCGATATTGCCCGACCCGATGCTGCGCAGATCGCCCAGATTCATTGCGCGCGTCAGCACCATGCCAAAGGGGACCGACCCGATCAGATAGGCCGCAACGGCCCAGAACAGGAGCACGAATAGGGAAGAGTCGATCAGGGGCATATTCAGGAGGCCTTATAGATGCAGGTGCCGGAAACGTAAGTTTCCAAGACCTTACCTTGCATGCGCATCCCGTCAAAGGGGGTGTTGCGCGATTTCGACCGCAAAACCTCGCGGTCCATCACGAAAGGCGCGCCATCATCAAACAGCACCAGATCGGCGGGGGCACCGACGGACATCCGCCCCCCGGGCAACCCCAGACGTTTTGCAGGGTTGAACGACAGCGCACGCCACAACGTGGCGATATCGATCATCTCGGAGTGGACCAGTCGCAAGGCTGCGGGCAGCAGGGTTTCCAATGCGACGGCCCCCGATGCGGCTTCCTCGAACGGGAGCCGTTTGGATTCCTCGTCCTGCGGGGTGTGCATGGAGCAGATGATATCGATCAGGCCAGAGGCCACGGCCTCTACCACGGCGATGCGATCCTCTTCGTCGCGCAGGGGGGGCTTGAGCTTGAAGAAGGTGCGGTAGTCGGCCACATCCAGCGCGTTCAGCGTCAGGTGGTGGATGCCGACCCCGGCGGTGATATCCAGGCCGTTCTTCTTTGCACGCTCCAGCGCGGGCAGGGCGCGGGCGGTTGTGATCTGGTCGGCGTGATAGCGGGCACCGGTCATTTCGATCAGGGCGATGTCGCGGTCCAGCCCCATGCGTTCAGCCATGGGCGAGACGGCAGGCAGCCCGCGCAGCGACGCGAATTTACCAGAGGTCACCGCCGCCCCCTTGCTCAGGATGGGTTCCTGCGGGTGAGCGATGACAAGCGCGCCAATGCTACGGGCATAGGTCAGCGCGCGGGAGAACACTTTGGTATCCGTCACCACGCGGTCACAATCGGTAAAGCCCACGGCACCGGCATCCATGAGAAACCCGATCTCCGTCATCTCGCGGCCTTCGCGGCCCTTGGTCAGCGCAGCCATGGGCACGACGTTGACCGGGGCGGCCTCGTTCGCACGGCGGGTAACGAATTCAAGCACTTCGGGGCTGTCGATGGTGGGGTCGGTGTCGGGGCGGGTGACCATTGTCGTGACCCCACCTGCAGCCGCTGCCAACCCTGCAGAGCGGAAGCTTTCCTTGTGCCGCTCGCCGGGTTCACAGACTTTGACGCCCAGATCGACGATACCGGGGGCCAGGTATTTCCCTCGGCAATCCACGACCTGCGCATCCCCGGGGATCGGTGCGGTATCGTCCATTACCGCCGCGATCTTGCCATCCTCGACCCGAAGCGTGCCGCGGGTGACGGTGCCTGCTTCGGGGTCGATCAGCTGCGCGTTGATAAAATGCAGGGTCATGGAGGGGCCTTCGTCGTTAGGAAAACAGGGGTGCCGCGGGGGCGGTCAGAAAGGTCAGGACCCGATCCACACCATCATGCCCGCCACGCCAAAGGCGACAAGCAGGGCAATCATGGCGATACGGCCGGACATCTTGGGATCGGGTTTGGGTTCTTTCACAGCAGCCACCAGAGAATAAGACCGATCAGCACGATCACCGCCAAAAGCAGGATCATACCGCCGGCACCGCCCTTGGGCGGGGATTTCGGGGTCATATCCGCGGCACCGGTGTAGGGTTGTGCGGATTCAGCCTCAAGCGGGGTGACGGACATATCGGGCTGCGCCTCGCCATAGGTGCCGATCATCGTCAGTTCGGGGCCAAGGTCCAGCGTCGCTTCTTGCCCGTCAAAGGCCGAGGAGAACAGCAGCAATACATAGCCGTCCAGCGCATCCAATCGCGCACGGTCGCGGCTGATCTGTTCACGCGGCACCGCATAGCCATCACCCAGATAGGAGGCGAGACCTACGCCAGTCAGATCAGACACGGGGAACAGTTCGGCCGCGCCTTCGGGCATAGGGCGGCCCAGCAGATCAGCAATCAGCGCCTCTTTACTGTCGTTGCGCAGGTCGCGGGCCAATTCGTCAATCGGGCGGTTCACGGCAAACAGGCGGATCTGGCCGATCTCGCCCTTGGGGATTTTGAGTTGTGTCATCGTGTTGCACCTTTGTACGGGGTTACCATCAATGCACTTAATCTGTCGCTGTCTTCGACATATTCAAATCCTAGATGCGCGGCGCGTGCCGGATTGTCCGGCTGTTCATGCCGGATAAAGAAGACAGACGGCGGGCTGGTCGGGCGCAGATCGGGTTTCGTCTCGGCGCTGCGGGGGAAAGCTTTGGCACGGGTGCCGTCGCGGGTCAGTTTGAAAAACAGGGCGCGGTGGTTGGTCAGCGCATAGCGGGTGCGGCGCAGGTCGGTCAGCCGTTTCATCCCGCGCAGCAACGACAGCGCCACCAGTGCGACGATCACCGCCACCACGACCGATTGTGACACGGGCAGGGTGTTACCCCGCAGCACAAATGCCCCCGCGATCACGGTGCCAATGGCCCCGACAAAGGGGCCGAACAGCTGAAAATTGCGCAGCGACAGCTTGGGGCGGGGGCGACCTGTCCAGAGCAGCTCTTCCTCGGGTTCAAGCAGGTCTTGCCAAAAACGATCGCTCATGATGCAGCCTCTATCGCTTGGGCAAGGCGGGCCTTGGTCTCTGCCCGGTTCGGCACCAGCGGCAAGGTGATCCGCTGGCCGTCAGGCAGGCCAAGACTGATCGACCACAAGGACAGTTTCCCGATCGACCGGATGTCGGTCAACGGCAGGACCAGCGGCTCTGCCGTATCGGGGGCGTTGATGTAAAGCGCACGGTTGGTCAGCCGCCAGACGGTATTGCGGTTGCTGTACCAGATCTGGAATTCCTCAAACACCCACATGTAGAACACCGCAATCAGAACCGAGACCAGCAGCCACGTGAACGGGTCCAGCCAGATGAGCAAGGGCAGCGTGAACAACATGGTCAGCACCGCCAGCGCCACGCACCGCCAAAAGAACGCCCGCGGCGAGATACGCCAGTGCAGCAGGTCCTGTTCTTCGGGCGGGGCTGCGGTCATGCGGTGGCCTTGCGGCTGTCGACAAGGTTGCGCGCCAGCAGGTCCATCGCGGCCATGCGCACTGCGACGCCCATCTCTACCTGATCCTGAATGACGCTGCGGTTGATGTCATCGGCGAGCGTTCCGTCGATCTCTACGCCGCGGTTCATCGGGCCGGGGTGCATCACGATGGCATCAGGCTTGGCATGGGCCAGCTTTTCGGCGTCCAGCCCATATCTGTGATAATACTCGCGTTCGCTGGGGATAAAGCCGCCATCCATGCGTTCTTTTTGTAAGCGGAGCATCATCACCACATCAACGTCTTTCAGTCCTTCTTCCATGTCATCGAAGACTTCGACGCCGAATTCACCGATTTGCGCTGGCATCAGCGTCGGCGGCGCGATAAGGCGGATGCGGTTCTCCATCTTGCCAAGCAGCATGATGTTGGACCGTGCCACGCGACTATGGGCAATGTCGCCGCAGATGGCGATGGACAGGCGATGCAAGCGGCCCTTGGCGCGGCGGATCGTCAGCGCGTCCAGCAGTGCTTGCGTAGGGTGTTCATGTCGCCCGTCACCCGCATTGAGCACCGCGCAGTTCACCTTCTGCGCCAGCAGATCGACGGCACCGGATTGCGGATGGCGGACCACCAGCAGATCGGGGTGCATGGCGTTCAGCGTCATCGCCGTATCAATCAGGGTTTCGCCCTTTTTGATCGAGGACGCCTGCATCGCCATATTCATCACATCCGCACCCAACCGCTTGCCCGCGATCTCGAAGCTCGCCTGCGTCCGGGTGGAGTTTTCGAAGAACATATTGATCTGTGTCAGCCCGCTCAGCGCGTCGCTGTGTTTATGGGGCTGGCGGTTCAGATCGGCATAGCTGTCGGCCAGATCAAGCAGGGTGGTGATGTCATCCTGGGACAGGTGTTCAATGCCCAGAAGATGGCGGTGTGCGAAACTCATGACGGGGGACCCCACGTTATTTTTGGCGTTATAGGCGGCGGCGCGGGGCGGGGCAAGTCGTCGGGCGGGGTCATCCGGCTGTGGGGGCCGCGTTGGATTTAAGACCATTTGGAAGTTGGCATTTTTATTGCCGACACCAGCGCGTAAGTTGGGCGCATGGAATCAGTGGATTATCATCAGGCGCTTGCGCTTTTGCATTGGCAGATCGAACTTGGCGCGACCGAGGCGATTTGCGATGCGCCGGTGAACCGCTACGAGGTGCCCGCCGCGGTCGAGAAGCCGAAGGCGCAAAAGGGCAAGAGCGGACCGGTGCCTTTGGCCTCCCAAGGGCCGGACGTGGTGGCAGAGGCGACGCAAGCCGCCGCAGGGGCTGCGACGCTGGATGAATTGCGCGCCGCCATGGCCGCCTTCGAGCATTGCGAGCTAAAACGCGGCGCGCGCAAAATGGTGTTCTCGGACGGGACGCCGGGGGCACGGGTGATGATCGTGGGCGAGGCGCCAGGGCGGGACGAAGACCGCGAGGGCCGGCCCTTTGTCGGGCGTGCTGGCGTGTTGCTGGACAAGATGCTCGCGGCCATCGACATGGGGCGTCATCACCAGACGTCGCCTGTCTATATCACCAATGTCTTGCCCTGGCGGCCGCCGCAGAACCGCGATCCGAAACCGGATGAAATCGCGATGATGAAGCCGTTTCTGGCGCGGCATATCGCTTTGGCCAAGCCCGAGGTGTTGGTCATCGTTGGCAATTGGTCCGCGCAGGCATTGCTGGGCAAACGCGGCATCACCCGCTTGCGCGGTCAGTGGACGCAAGCCGAGGGGTTGCCCGCATTGCCCATGTTCCACCCCGCCTATCTGCTGCGCAGCCCCGAATTCAAACGCGAGGCTTGGGCCGATTTACTGTCACTGAAGGCAAAATTGACGCATGGTTGATCCCCTCACATTGCTGGCCTTTGTGCCCGCCGCCCTGGCGCTGAACCTGACACCGGGCGCGGATATGATGTTTTGTCTGGGGCAGGGCATGCGCTTTGGTCCGCGCGCCTCGGTTGCGGCCAGTGCGGGGGTCGCCCTTGGCGGTATGGTGCATGTGACCTTGGCGGGGCTTGGTCTTGGTGCGGTGGTGGCGGCCCTGCCGTGGGCCTTTGATGTGATCCGCTGGATCGGGGTTGCCTATCTTTTGTGGCTGGCCGTGCAGACTTGGCGTAGCAGCGGGGTGGCTACAACTCCCGTACCCGCCCCGAAATCCGCGTTTCGCAGCGGTTTGATCGTGAACCTGACGAACCCCAAGGTGATCCTTTTCGTGCTGGCCTTTGTCCCGCAGTTCGTCGTGCCAGACGCCGGGCCGGTTTTGCTGCAGTTTCTGATGCTGGGGTCGGTGCTGTCGCTTGGCGGGTTGATCATCAACGCCTTGGTCGGTGTGTTTGCCGGTGGCCTGGGCCGCCGGATGGTCGGGGGTGGGCAGGCGCTGCGCTGGATCAGCAGCGGTATTTTCGTGGCCCTCGCCGCACGCCTTGCAGTATTGGAGCGGACATGAGCCGGATTGACGAGACGATAGACTTTATCCCCGTGCGCATCGCGGTGCTGACAGTATCCGATACCCGCGGCTTGGCCGAAGACAGTTCAGGCGATGTCTTGGTCGCGCGCATCGCCGAAGCGGGGCATTTCCTCGCGGCACGCAGCATTATCCGCGATGAGCGCGGCGAGATTGCCGACCAGTTGCGCGACTGGTGTGCCGACCCTGAGATTGACGTGGTGATCAGCACGGGGGGCACAGGGCTGACGGGGCGCGATGTGACGGTCGAGGCACATCGCGATGTCTACGAGAAAGAGATCGACGCCTTCGGGACCGTGTTCACGATCGTATCCATGCAAAAGATCGGCACCTCGGCGGTGCAAAGCCGGGCGACCGCTGGCGTTGCCCAGGGAACGTATCTCTTTGCGCTGCCCGGGTCTCCGGGGGCGTGCAAGGATGCATGGGACGAGATTTTGATCAAGCAGCTCGACTACCGGCACAAGCCCTGCAACTTCGTTGAGATCATGCCGCGTCTGGATGAACACCAGCGCCGGAAATAGCGGCTGCGGCGATGAATTTAACCCAATTCTCCCGCGCTGCTTTGCGATGCGCCTGATAAGCCGTGCGTGGCTGTCACAACTGTGATTTTGTTCTGCAGGCCAGCGGGGTAAGCTGGCACTGACGAAATAGGATCGGGGCAAGATGCGTTTTCTACGGCAAAGCATGATCGGGTTGTTTCTGGCAGCCGCCACATTGGGGTTTCTGGTGCTTGCGGCGGACCTCATTGGTGGGGCGGTCCAGCAGCGTCTGACCGACACGCCGCCCGAGCGCGCCCCGCGTGAGCGGGTATTCTCGGTCAATGTGGTGCGTGCGCAGTCTGGGACCGAAGTGCCGGTGCTGCAAAGCTTTGGCGCGGTGCAAAGCCGCCGCACGCTAGAGCTGCGTGCGGCCGATGGCGGGCGCGTGGTCGAGCTTGCACCGGAGTTCGAAGAGGGCGGGCAGGTTACGGCGGGACAGGTTCTGGTGCGCCTTGGCCGTTCTGACGCTTTGGCCGAGGTCGCGCGGGCGCAAAGTGCCGTACGCGATGCAGAGGCAGAGGGACGCGATGCGGACCGCGCGTTGGCTTTGGGACTGGACGAGCTTGCCGCCGCCGAAGAGCAGGCCGCGCTGCGCACCCGCGCTTTCGACCGACAGCGTGATCTGGGCGAACGCGGTGTCGGCACCGCGACGGCGACAGAAACGGCAGAGCTGGCTGCCTCAAGCGCGCGACAGGCCGTTCTTGCGCGTCGACAGGTGGTGACCCAAACAGAAGCGCGCGTGGATAACGCGGTGCGCTTGTTGTCCAACGCTCAAATTGCGTTGGAGGATGCGCAGCGTGCGTTAAAGGAAACCACGATCACCGCGCCGTTCGATGGGGCGCTGAGCGAAACTTCGGTCGTAGAGGGGCGCTTGGTCTCTGCGAACGAGAGGCTGGCAGAGCTGATCGCGCCGGATGATCTTGAGATTTCCTTTCGTATCTCGACCGCGCAATACGCGCGGCTGCTGGATGCGCAGGGCCGGTTGATCAAGGCAGAGGTTACCGCGCGCCTTGATGTCGCGGGCGTGGACCTTGAGGCCCGCGGCCAGATCACCCGAGCAGGGGCCGCCGCGGGCGAGGGGGCCAGCGGCCGGTTGATCTTTGCCACGCTGATGCAGGCCCCCGGGTTCAAACCGGGCGATTTCGCGACGGTGCATGTGCGCGAACCTGCCCTAGACGATGTGATCCGCCTGCCGAGCTCGGCCCTTGATGCCACGGGGGCGGTCTTGGTGCTGGATCCGGACAACCGATTGCAAAGCATTCAGGTCTCTGTTTTGCGCCGCGTGGGCGACGACGTGTTGGTCCGTGGTCCGGTCGAAGGTCGCGACGTGGTCGAGGCGCGGTCGCCCCTGCTGGGGGCCGGTATCGCGGTAAAACCGTTGCGTCCGGGGACGGATGAGACAGCGCAGGGAGAGGCCTCCAGCATGATCGCCCTGACAGAGGAGCGTCGCGCAAAGCTTGTGGCCTTTATCGAGGGGAACAGCCGAATGCCCCAAGAGGCGAAGGCGCGCGTGCTGGCGCAGCTGGCCGAGCCGCAGGTGCCGGCGCGCATGATCGAACGCCTTGAAAGCCGGATGGGAGGCTAGGGAGATGGCACGCAGCATGTCCGGTCGTGCAGGGGGGATCCTGTCGTATTTCACCCGTCACCGGACGGCAGCCAACCTGCTGCTTGTGGTGCTGCTGGTCTGCGGGGCGGCCGCTGCGCCGAATATGCGGGCGCAGTTCTTTCCCGATGTGATCATCGACAGCGTGTCGGTCTCTACCGTTTGGGAGGGGGCGGGGGCCGACGATGTGGACAGCGCCATCGTGCAGGTGCTTGAACCGGTCTTGCTGGCGGTCGAAGGGGTCGAAAGCTCCACCGCCGCCTCGCGCGAGGGGAGCGGGACCGTCTCGCTTGAGTTCGAGCCCAATTGGGACATGGCCCGCGCCGCGACGGATGTGCAAACGGCGGTGGATTCGGTTACCACACTGCCAGAAGATGCCGAGGATCCGGTGGTCCGGCGTGGTATCTGGCGCGACCGTGTGACCGATGTGGTGATCACCGGCCCGATCAGCGCGGAACAGCTAGGGCGTTTCGCGGATGAATTCGTCACGCGGCTGTTCGCGGCGGGTGTGACGCGCAGCACCATTCAGGGGGTCGCGGCACCGCAAACCCTGATCGAGGTGCCGTCGACCAGATTGATCCGCCACGACATCACCATGGCCGAAATCGCCGCCGTGATCGCGGCAGAGGTGGACGCCAACCCCGCCGGTGATGTGACAGGTGCCAATGCGCGCGTGCGAACCGGCACCGCGAAGCGTAGCGCGGATGCCCTGTCTCGCGTCGTGTTGCGCAGCAATGCGGACGGGTCGTCATTGCTGGTCGCAGACGTGGCACGGGTGATCGAACAGGGCTCCGACCGCGAGGTAGGGTATTTCGTCGGGGATGATCCCGCGATCTCTGTACGTATTGACCGCTCTGACGGGGGGGATGCCATCGGTATCCAGCAAAGCGTCGAAAGCGTCGCGGCGGATATGGCTGTGATGCTGCCCAAGGGCGTAACGATAGAGCTGATCCGCACGCGGGCCGAGGCGATCACCGGGCGGTTGGACCTGCTGATAGATAACGGGCTGATGGGGCTCGCACTGGTGGTGGGGTTGCTGTTCCTCTTTCTTAATGCGCGCACGGCCTTCTGGGTCGCCGCGGGCATACCTGCGTCGATGGCCGCGGCGATTGCGCTGATGTACGCGGGGGGGATCACGATCAATATGATCTCTTTGTTCGGGTTGATCATCACGCTTGGCATCGTGGTTGATGATGCGATCGTTGTGGGCGAACACGCGGACTATCGCCACAAAGAGCTGGGCGAGCCCCCAATGCAGGCGGCAGAGAATGCCGCGCGGCGGATGGCGATGCCGGTCTTTGCCGCAACGATGACAACGATCATTGCTTTTTTCGGTTTGCTTGCCGTCGGGGGGCGCTTTGGCAGTCTGATCGGGGATATCCCGCTGACAGTAATTGCTGTGCTGGCCGCGTCACTGGTTGAATGCTTTCTGATCCTGCCGAACCATATGGCCCATGCGATGGCAGCTGGGGCCAAGCAACGGTGGTATGACCTGCCCAGCCGAGTGGTCAATCGCGGGTTTCTTTGGGTGCGCGAACGGCTGTTCCGCCCCTTCATGGCGGGGGTGATCCGCGCGCGCTATGTGGTGCTTGCCGGTGTGGTCGCTGTGCTTGCCTCGCAGGTGGCGCTGTTTATCCAGGGTGACGTGCAATGGCGGTTCTTCAACGCGCCGGAACGCGGGTCGGTGACGGGGAATTTTGCCATGGCCGAAGGGGCCACCCGTGCCGATACGCTGGCGATGATGCGCGAAATGCAACGCGCGACAGAAGCGCTGGGCGCGCAATACGCCGAGGAATACGGCACCAACCCCATCGATTATGTCATCGCGCAGATCGGGGGCAATGCGGGGCGCGGGCTGGATGGGGCCGACACCAAGGACGTCGATCTGCTGGGCGGCATCTCGATTGAGCTGATCGACGCCGATCTGCGCCCCTATTCCAGCTTCGCCTTTGTCGCTGAACTGCAAGACGCGGTGGTCAATCACCCCCTTGCCGAAACCGTCAGCTTTCGCGGCTGGCGGTCGGGTCCCGGGGGGGACGTGCTGGATGTGCAGTTCTACGGGGCCGACACGCAGGTGTTGAAAGCCGCATCGCAGGACTTGCAGGATGCGCTGCGGCAATATCCCGAAGTCAGCGCGGTGCAGGACAATCTGGCCTACGACAAGGAAGAGCTGATTCTTGATCTGACGCCGCAAGGACAGGCGCTTGGGTTCACGATTGATACATTGGGGCGGGTGCTGCGCCACCGTCTGGGCGGGATCGAGGCGGCGACCTATCCCGACGGCCCACGATCGGCGACAATCCGGGTTGAACTGCCCGAGGGAGAGCTGACCGCGGATTTCCTTGAACGGACGCAGATGCGCACACCGGACGGGCAGTATGTGCCGCTGGCCGATATCGTCAGCGTGGACCGGCGCACCGGTTTCAGCACGGTGCGGCGCGAGAATGGCATCCGGCTCATCTCAGTCACGGGCGACATATCAGAGGATGACCCCGCCCGCGCGAGCGAGATCACGACGGCCCTGCGCGAGGATATCCTGCCGCGCATCGCTTCTGAACGGCAGGTGGATTTCCGCATCGGCGGGTTGAGCGAGCAGGAAGGCACGTTCCTGTCGGATGCGCTGACCGGACTGATCCTTGTGCTGACGGGCATCTACCTTGTTCTCGCCTGGGTTTTTGGCAGTTGGACCCGACCCATGGTGGTAATGGCGGTGATCCCCTTTGGTCTGGTCGGCACAATCTACGGGCACGCCCTGTGGGAGGTCCCGCTTAGCATGTTCACGGTCGTGGGCCTGTTGGGGATGACAGGGATCATCATCAACGATTCCATTGTTCTGGTGGGCACGATTGACGAATACGGAGCCACCCGCGGGGTGATCCCGTCGATCATCGATGGCGCGGCGGACCGGTTGCGGCCGGTGATGTTGACCACGCTGACAACGGTCCTAGGCATGGCTCCGCTGCTTTATGAGCAAAGCCAGCAGGCGCAGTTCCTGAAGCCCACGGTGATCACGCTGGTCTATGGTTTGGGTTTTGGCATGCTTCTGGTGTTGCTGGTCGTGCCTGCGCTGGTCGCGGCGCAGCATGATATCGGTCGCCAGATTCGGGCGATGCGTCGGGCCATGCGGGCACGGGCAGGGGGTCTGCGCCTCGGCATTCTGGCGCTTTGGACGCTGGTGGTGCTGTGGGGCGGGTCCACGCTGGGGTGGGTCGCGGTGACGGGCGACTTACATCCCGCACTGGTCGAGCTGCTGCCTAAGCTGGGGGCGATGGCCCCGCGAAGCGCGGCGCTGCTGCTGTTCCTGGCCGGGACAACTTTGATCGCGCTCTCGGGCTATATCGTCGGGGCGGTGGCGTTGCTGCTGTCGCGTCGCAAACGGGCCGTGTGATCAGCCCGCATTGCATCCCACAATGTCGACGGCCTGCTTGCTGCCCAATACCGTCATGCGGATATGCGACCGGTTCAGCGCCACGGGGCCGCCGCTGACGTGACCCACGTCCACCCGCGCATGCAGGACGTTGCCTTTGCGGGTGGTATCTGCCTCGCTGACCCAAAGATCTGGGTTGCCGGTTTCGATCACCACCAGCTCTTGCCCGCCCGCGGGGGGTAGGGTGATCGCGGCGTCCAGTGTCAGGTCCGCGCCTGCCATACCGATGGTGCAGGTCACGTCTTTCACGAGGGCCTCTTTCGCCGAAAACGGGCGCTGCGCCAATGAGGCGGCAATCGCTGGATCGGCGCGGGTTGTGCTGGTGTCGATCACGCCGCTCAGCTCAAGCGAGGCGGGCACACAGATGTCGCTGCACACGCCCAGATCAATGGTGGTCTGGACCGTGACGGGGGCCCCTTTGTCTGGTACGCTGATCCGCAGCGGCAACACGACCTGATCCTTATATCCGATGGTGGTCAGGTTGGGTTCGCGGAACACCGTGGGCGCGGGCCATTCCACGGCCACCGCCGACAGGTTACGCGAGCCGGACCAGTCGAAGCTGGGCGGGATACCCATATCACCGGGCGCGCGCCAGTAGGTCTTCCAGCCCGGCTCCACCGTCATGCGGATCGCGGCCATGCGGTTGCCATCGGGCAGCACCCAGCCTTGCAGAATTTCCCCGTGGATCACGTCCATCGCAGAAGCGGGCAGCGGGGCGATAAGGGCAGCGGCCATTAGGCCAAGAAGTTTTCTGGTCATGGCGCTTTCATGGGCCATCTGCCCCCCATTTGCCAAGTCACGTTTGCATTATGATGTGTTGCAGTCGCAGGGGTTGAAAGCCGCAGGGGCGCAGGCCATGCTATTGTAATGACGCATAAGGACGACAGCATGAAAATGGATCTGACCGGCCAGCTTTTGGTGGCGATGCCCGGCATGGGGGATCCTCGGTTCGATCATTCGGTGATCTTTATCTGCTCGCATGATGACGACGGCGCGATGGGGTTGATCGTCAATAAGCCCGCCGCTGATCTGAAGCTTGGCGATGTGCTTGATCGGCTCAGCGATGTGGACATGGACGATGTGTCCGGTCTGGGGGTGCATGTGGGCGGCCCCGTCGAGACAGAGCGCGGCTTTGTCCTGCACAGCGCCGAATACCGGTCCGTGATGCAGACGACGGATATCGCGGATGGGGTGGCGATGACCGCGACGCTGGACATCCTCGAAGACATCGCCCGCGGCAAGGGGCCGCGTCGGGCGATGTTGATGCTGGGTTATGCCGGTTGGGCGGCCGGCCAGCTAGAGGCTGAGATCGCCCAGAACGGCTGGCTGACCTGCCAAGGCGATAGCGCTATCCTGTTCGACCTGCCCGATGCGCGCAAATGGGAAGCGGCGCTGAGCTCTATCGGGGTGGACCCTTTGGGGCTCAGCGCGACAGCAGGGCGCGCCTGAACTGCCACGATTTGCGGGGCAAAAGCCCTAACGCGGTGCCGCCGCACGGCGCAACCGGTCATTGATGGCACGGCCCAGACCGGTTTCAGGGATCGAGGCCACCGCGATCGGTTTGCGCAGCCGGTCAAGCGCGTGCAGCCGGTCAAACAGATGCGCCGCCGCTTCCACCAGATCGCCACTGGCCGATAAGGTCAGGTCATCCGGCCCGCTTCCGCTTGCCGCGCCAAAGCCAAGGTAAACCTCTCCATCCGTCGCCGCTTGGGCGTTCAGACGTACGCTGGCATGGGGCGCGTAGTGAGAGGCGAGCTGACCAGGGGCGATAATCTCTGCCCCGTCGGCCACATCCAGCGGTGCGCCAAGAGCGGCCTCTATCGCCTCCGACGGCAGCCCGCCTGCGCGCAGCAACGTGGGGCGGGGCTGGTTCAGACCGATAATGGTGCTTTCCAGGCCCACCGTGCAGGGGCCGTCATCAACCACAGCGGCGATCCGACCCTCCAGCCCAGACAGGACATGTTGCGCCGTCGTGGCGCTGATCTTGCCCGAGGGGTTGGCCGAGGGTGCCGCCACCGGACCGCCAAGCGCACGCAGAATGGCGCGGGCCGTGGGGTGCGCGGGCACGCGGATGCCGACGCTGTCCAGCCCCGCCGTCACCAGCGACGATAGCCCGTGCCCGTGCCCGTCGGCCAGAGGCAGCACGAGAGTCATCGGACCGGGCCAGAAGGCGCTCGCCAAAACCTCGGCGGTGTCGGACCAGCGCCCGTAGCGCCGCGCTTGGTCCACATCGGCGACATGGATGATCAGCGGGTTGAAGCTGGGCCGCCCCTTGGCCTCGTAGATGCCCGCCACTGCCGTCCCGTTACGCGCATCCGCCCCCAAGCCATAGACCGTTTCAGTCGGCAGCGCGACCAATGCGCCTTGCTGCAGCAGGGTGGCGGCGCGGGAAATGCCGGAAGGGTCGGCTGGAAGAATCTCGGTCATTGGCTTCTCTCACGGGGGATGACGCCGCGTTTTGGGTTGCGGTGCGCAGGCTTGAGCGACATTCTCGCCGCAACAGCCCGGAGTATCGCCTTGGGCTTATCAGGTCGCTGTTCGGTTTGCCAAGCAGACGAACGCGTTAATGGAGGAAAACTATGCCCTATCGCGCCCCTGTCGAAGATTTTGCCTTTCTGTTTGATCATGTCGTAGGGCTGGACGCTGTGCGTCAGACCGAACGCTTCGAGGACGCCAGCGAAGACGTCACCCGCGCGATCCTCGAAGAGGCGGGCAAGATGACCAATGACGTTCTGGCCCCGCTGCAACGCGCCGGCGACCAGACCCCCGCCAAGCTTGAAAACGGCGTCGTGCGCACCTCGCCCGGTTTTGCCGACGGGTTCAAGGCCGTGGCCGAAGGCGGCTGGATCGGCATGTCGGCCGACCCCGAATTCGGCGGCATGGGCCTGCCCATGACCCTGACGACCGCCGTTAACGAAATGATGAGCGGCGCCTGCCTGTCCCTGCAACTTGCCCCCTTGATGAGCCAGGGCCAGATCGAAGCGCTTGAGCATCACGCCAGCGACGCGATCAAGGAGCTGTACCTGCCCAAGCTGATCAGCGGCGAATGGACCGGCACGATGAACCTGACCGAACCGCAAGCGGGGTCGGACGTGGGGGCACTGGCGACCAAGGCCGAAGACAATGGCGACGGCACCTATGCGATCTCGGGTCAGAAGGTCTATATCACCTGGGGCGATAACGACTTTGGCGGTAACATCTGCCACCTCGTCCTAGCGCGTCTGCCCGGTGCGCCTGCGGGCACCAAAGGCATCAGCCTGTTCCTCGTGCCGAAATATCTACCCAATGACGACGGCAGCCTCGGCAATGCCAATAGCCTCAAGGTGGTGAGCCTTGAGCATAAGCTGGGGATTCACGGGTCTCCGACATGTGTGATGCAATATGACAAGGCGACCGGCTGGCTGGTCGGGGCCGAACAAGGCGGTATGGCGGCGATGTTCACGATGATGAACAACGCGCGGCTTGGCGTTGGCGGGCAGGGCATCGGCATCGCCGAAGCGGCCTATCAGCACGCGCTGGCCTATGCGCTGGACCGCAAACAGGGCAAGACATCGCGCCCCGACGGCACTGGCACCATCGTGGACCACGCCGATGTCCGCCGCATGCTGATGACGATGAAGGCCGAAACCTTTGCCGCCCGCGCCATTGCGCTGTGCTGTGCCAAGGCCATCGACATGACGAACGCGACCGGACAGGCCGAATGGAAAGCCCGCGCAGCCTTCCTGACCCCGATCGCCAAAGCCTTTGGCACCGACACCGGCATGGCCGTCGCTGAAATGGGCGTTCAGGTCCACGGTGGCATGGGCTTTATCGAAGAAACAGGAGCCGCGCAGTACAGCCGTGACGTGCGGGTGACCGCCATTTACGAAGGCACCAATGGCATTCAGGCGATGGATCTGGTCGCGCGCAAGATGATGGACGGGGGCGAGGCCGCGAACCGTTTGCTGGACGAGATCGAGGCAGACGCCGAAGCCGCCCGCGACGTTTTTCCGAATATGACGGATGCCCTGTGGCAAGCATCGGAAACCCTGCGCGAGGCGACCGACTGGCTGACCGAGCAATCGAACATGGACACGCGTTTTGCTGGGGCGGTGCCGTACCTGCGGGCCTTTGCACGGGTGCTTGGCGCGCATATGCACCTCAAGGCGGCGTTGGCCGACAAGGGCGGGCCACGCGAAAAGCTGGCGCGGTTCTACATCCTGCGTCTGTTGCCGGAACACGTTGGCCTGCTGGCCCATGCCCAAGCGGGCGAGGCTGATCTTTTCGCGCTTTCCGCTGACGAACTGGCCGCCTGATGCCTGATACCGCGCCCACCGGTTTGCGTTTCCCCTGGGAGACGCCACCCGCCCATGATGCCGCGATAGAGGTCGCGCCCGGCGTGCTTTGGCTGCGTCTGCCGCTGCCGATGAAGCTGGATCACGTCAACGTCTATGCCTTTGACGAAGGCGACAGCTGGACGATCATCGACACGGGCTTCGCGTCGAAAAAGTCCAAGGCGCTGTGGACGGAGCTGATCGCGGGGCCTTTGGACGGCAAGCCGGTGTCGCGGGTGATCGTGACCCACCACCACCCTGATCACATCGGGCTGGCGGGCTGGTTCCAGACCGAACACGGGGCAGAGCTGGTGACGACGCGCACCGCGTGGTTGACCGCGCGGATGCTGACCCTCGACCCGCAAGAGGCACCGCCAGCCGAGACGCTGGCTTTCTATAAACTTTCGGGGATGGATACCGCGCTGTACGAGAAACGCGCCTCCGAGCGGCCATTCAACTTTGCCGACATCGTCTCGCCTCTGCCGCTTGGCTTTACGCGGATCAAACAGGGCGACGAGATCACCATCGGGGGACGCGTGTTTGACGTCCATATGGGCAATGGTCACGCCCCCGAACACGCCACCTTCTGGAGCCGTGATGACAATCTGGTGATAGCAGGCGATCAGATCCTGTCGTCCATCAGTCCCAACGTCGGGGTCTATGCCACCGAACCCATGGCCGACCCTATTGGCGAATGGATCGAGGCCTGTGAGCGTCTGTCGTTGCTGGCGCGCGAGGATCATCTGGTGCTTGGCGGGCACAAGCTGCCGTTCACCGGTCTACCCACCCGCATGCGCCAGTTGATCGAGAATCACCACAGCGCCCTGCGCCGTCTGGAAAAGGCGATCGCAGAGCCGAAATCGGCGTCCGAATGTTTCTCGACCCTGTTCAAGCGCAACATCGGCGAAGGCGAATACGGTCTGGCGCTGGTTGAAGCGGTCGCGCATCTCAGCCATCTTTACCAAACGGGCCGTGCCACACGCAGTTTGCGGGCGCAGGACGGGGCTTGGGTGTATCAATCAAAGGGCTGACCGATGGATAACGAGATCAAGACAGCGGCCGAAGCGATCGAGGCCGACGCGCTGCCGCGCCTCTACGAGGTGCATTCAGACCCCGACAGCCGCAACGCCTCTGACCAGCCGGTGCCCAAGGGGATGACCCAAAAGCCCGCCGCGCAGAAATCACCGGCGCAATGGGCCTACGAGCGGGTCGTGCTTTACCTCAAGAATTTCGAAGAGCAGCTGGATGGCGATCACGAGGTCGCAATGGGGTTCGCAGGCGGTGACGCCGGTGTGCTGCGGATCGAGGGTATGGGCTATTTCGATCCGGACATCGTGACCTTTTATGGCAAGGATAATGCTGGCGGGCGGATGCAGCTGGTGCAGCATGTCACCCAGTTGAATGTCGCCCTGCGTGCGCTGCCCAAAGCGGTGCAGGAAGCCCCCGCGAATCGTATCGGTTTCCGCCTTGCAGAAGACCTCGAGACGCAAGAGCCGGCACAGACAGGCGAAAACACCTGATCCCGCACGTTTTGATGCCGTGACATAGGCAGATGAATACAGTATTCCCCAGTTCAAATCATACGCACGTTAAGACAAGGATCGCGCAAATGGCCAAACATGAACACGGCTCTATGGATACCAGCACGCACGAGAAGACTTTTGACAGCTTCATGAACTTCGTCAAATGGTCGAGCATCGTGATTATTGCCATTCTGGTCTTTATGGCGATCTTCGCGCGCTAAGGCGGGCAAACCTAACCTACGGGATATTTCTATGCGTGTTTGGATGGCTTTGGCCTGCGTCGGGCTGCTTGCGGCCTGTGCGAATGATACCGGGATTGATAACACACCGGCAGAAGTCGCGGCGGCCGCCTATGTGGCACCGGGGCCACGATCCATCACGTTGATGACGATGATCAACAACCGCACCGGCAGCGGCGGCCATACGGCGCTGGTGGTCAATGGCTCGCAGCAGGTGATCTTTGACCCCGCCGGTTCCTTCCGCGATCCGCGCGTGATTGAACGCGGCGACGTGCTTTACGGTATGACGCCCAAGTGGATTCAAGGCTACAAATCCTCGCACGCACGCAGCACCTACCATGTTGTCAGTCAGGAACTTCAGGTGACGGACGCGCAGGCGGAACAGATCTTGCAGCTTGTGATGTCGAACGGCACGGTAGCAGGGGCGTTCTGCGCCAATGCGACCTCGGGCATTCTGTCGCAGGTCCAAGGGTTCGAAAGCATCTCCAAGACCTTCTATCCTGCCAAGCTCAGCGAACAGTTCGCCAGCTTGCCCGGTGTCACGACGACAAAATACTACGAGAATGACGAAGGCGATGTGATCGACGCGGTGCAGGCGTCGCTTCTAGCCCAGTAACCAAAGCAGACTGTAAAGCGTGGCTGCACCGCTGATGATGGCGAGCAGCACGTTCTTGGTGATCACCCCGATTGTCAGGGCCGCAGCTGCTGCCGCCATGCGCGGCAGATCAAGCTGCCCGTCCGTGGCTGCGGGCCAGATCACCTGCGGAGCCACCAGCGCGGGCAGGATCGCCACCGCCGTATAGCGCAGGTGCCGTAGCAGCCATGCGGGCATCTCGCGGTCGCCAACCAATCCGGTAAAGACAAAGCGCAGCCCGAAGCTGCCGATGCCAAGGGCGATGATCACGAACCAAAGTGTGCCGGTGTTGATATGATCCATTATACCGCGTCCTGTTCAGGGTGTTGGGGCTGGCGCCGTTCCAGCCAAAGCTCTGTCTGCGCACCGGCCATCATCCCCGCAAGCCCCGCGATGATCAGCCCCAGCGAATAGGGCACACCCGCCGTCAACAGCCCCGCGACAGAGGCGACCAGCGCCGCGACCACATGGGCCGGCGTGCGGAACATCGGCGCGATCATGGCCAGAAAGGTGATCGGCAGCGCAAAGTCCAGCGCCCAGCTTTCGGGGATCTGCGCGCCTACCATCGCCCCCACCAGCGTGAACAGATACCACAGCGGCACAATCGGGGTCACACAGCCAAAGAAATACGCCATCCGCTGCGGGATCGTCATATCGGGCTGTTTCTCGTACTGCGCCATCGCGCAGACATAGGATTGATCGACCGTCAGATAGGCCGCCAGCGCGCGCTGCCACAACGGGGCGGAGCCGATGTAAGGGGTCAGCGACGCGGAATACATCGCCATCCGCAGGTTCACCGCCAGCGCAGAGGCCAGCACGATCGCCGTCGGGGCATGTTCCTGCATCAGTTGCAACGCGGTGAACTGTGCTGCCCCCGCAATGACCACAACCGAAAAGGCGAGCGTTTCGAATACGTTCAATCCTGCCTCGGTGGCGAGGATGCCAAACAGGGACGCAAAGGGGATGATCACCAGAACAAAGGGTGCGGCGTCGGCAAGACCTTTTCGAAAGGCCGATTTCGTGGTGGTGATGGCCATGCGTTCCCCCTAGATTGCCGGGACATGCTTAACTGCCGCTTTGGGGGGATGCAATTGTCCGTCAAGACAGACACCGATGCTTATTTGATCGCACCGCAACCGGGTTTGGCGCGGCTGACCCGCGCTGTGACCGGGCGGGATCACACAGGGGCGGAAACAACCATCAATGTGGTCGAGGAACGCCCGCTGACGATCTATCTGAACGCGCAGGAAATTGTCACCGCGATGACGATTGGCGATTACCCCGAATACCTCGCGCTTGGGTTCTTGCGCAATCAGGGCATGCTGCGCGACGGCGAGGATATCACCAGCGTCGACTACGACGAAGAGCTTGAGGTCGTCGTGGTCCGCACCGCCCGCAAAACCGATTACGAAGACAAGATGCGCAAGAAGACCCGTACCTCCGGCTGTGCGGTCGGTACGGTTTTCGGCGATATGATGGAGGGGCTGGAGGATGTGTCTCTGCCCACGACCCCGCTGCGGACATCGTGGCTGTATGACCTTAGCGCGCAGATCAACCGCACGCCGAGCCTGTACCTGGAAGCCGGGGCGATTCACGGCACGGTGCTGTGTCAGGGCAATCGCCCGCTGGTCTATATGGAGGACGTGGGCCGCCACAACGCGGTCGACAAGATCGCGGGCTGGATGCTCTCTGAAAATGTCTCGGCCGAGGATAAGATACTCTATACCACGGGGCGACTGACGTCCGAGATGGTGATCAAGACCGCGATGATGGGCATCCCCGCGCTGGTCTCGCGTTCCGGCTTTACCGCCTGGGGGGTAGAGATCGCGCAGCAGGTGGGGCTGACGCTGATCGGACGGATGAAGGGCAAACGCTTTATGTGTCTGGCGGGCGAAGACCGGTTGATCCGTGACGCGGACCCCGACGGAATCGCGGATGAACCGAAACGATCTGGGCGAAAGGGCAGCGCATGAAACAGCCACTTGGGGTGATCCTTGCCGGTGGGCAGGCGACGCGGATGGGCGGCGGCGACAAGGGGCTGTTGCAGCTTGGCGGTCAAAGCTTGCTGGGTCATGTGATTGAACGGCTGACCCCGCAGGTGGATCGCGTTGCGTTGAATGCCAATGGCGATGCCGCGCGGTTTGCGGGGCTGAAGCTGCCGGTGTTGCCCGATAGTATCGATGGATTCGCCGGTCCCCTTGCGGGCGTGCTGGCCGGGCTGGATTGGGCCGCTGAACAGGGCGCGGATACCATCGTCACGGCGGCGGCGGACACGCCGTTTTTCCCCGGTGATCTGGTCCCGCAGCTGTTGCTGGCAAGCGAGGGGATGACCCATCCGCTGGTGCTCGCAGCTACGCCGGATGCCAAACGCGGCACCGCGCGGCACCCGACCTTTGGCCTTTGGCCCGTAGCCTTACGCGACGATCTGCGCGCCGCCTTGCAGGGGGGGCTGCGCAAGGTCGTGATGTGGACCCAAACGCATGAGGGTCGCGAAGCGCTGTTCCCCCATGAGGACGCGTTCTTTAACATCAACACACCCGAAGATCTGGCCCGCGCACAGGAGATGCTATGAGAGTTTACGGCGTCGTCGGCTGGAAGAACGCAGGCAAAACGGGGCTGATGGAACGCCTTGTGACCGAAATTACGGGCCGCGGGTTTTCAGTGTCTACCGTGAAACATGCGCACCACAGCTTTGATGTGGATCACCCGGGCAAGGACAGCTACCGCCACCGCGTCGCAGGCGCGCGCGAGGTGCTACTGGCCTCGCGCAACCGATTTGCCCTGATGCATGAGCTGCAGGGCGAGGATGAACCCACGCTCGACGCGCTGCTGGCCAAACTCGCACCCGTCGATCTGGTGCTGGTCGAAGGCTATAAACGCGACGGTCACGCCAAGGTCGAAGCGCATCGGGCCGAAACCGGCAATGCGCTGATCGCGCCGGAGGATCCGACGATCAAAGCGATTGCCAGCGACACCCCCATGACGTTGGATCGCCCCGTGTTCGATCTGAATGATACCAGCGCCATCGCCGATTTCATTCTGGCCGAGGTGGGCTTGTGAGCCATTTCGACACGTTTGTTGTGGCCGATTGGTCGGGTGGTAATGACACCGGACCGACCCCGCGCAAAGATGCGATTTGGGCGGGGGTGTCGCGGGGGGGCGTCTCGGACAAACCTGTCTATCTGCGCAACCGGTCCGAGGCAGAGGCTTGGATCGCCGCGTTGATTGAGGCGGAACTGGCGCAGGATCGCCGCCTGTTCATCGGCTTCGATTTCCCCTTTGCCTACCCCAGCGGTTTTGCCGAGGCTCTGACTGACAGCGACGATCCCTTCGCCCTGTGGGAGTGGTTCGAGGCGCGGGTCGAAGACGCGCCAGACCGTAACAACCGTTTCGATCTGGTGGCAGAGATCAATCTGGGTCTGGGCGATGGCAGCGGCCCTTTCTGGGCCAACGGCCTGCCCAACCGCGATATCGCAGGGCTGCCGCGCACCAAGGCGGGCTACGCCAACCCTTTCCCCGACAAGCGCGCGGCGGAACAGCGTGCCAAGGGCAGTTTCACTTGCTGGCAAATGGCGGGGGCAGGGGCTGTCGGATCGCAGGTGGTCATGGGGCTGCCTGTGCTGTCACGCCTGCGTGCTCGTTTTGCCGGTCATGTCGCCGTCTGGCCGTTTGAAAAGCCGGATGCGCAGGTGGTCTTGGCCGAGATCTGGCCGTCGCTCACCGTGGGGCCTGCCCCTGACGAGATGATCAAGGATGCGTGGCAGGTTGAGGAGCTTGCACGGCAGCTGGCCGCCGTCCCTGCCGCCGATCTGGCGCAGATGCTGGATGTTGAGGCAGCGGAGGAGGGGTGGATTTTCGGACTGGGGTTCGAACATCTGCTCAAGGCCCCGCCCCCCCTGCGCAACGATTGTTTTGCCCTGCCGCCGGGCGTGCATTGGACGCCGGTGGACGAGGCGCTGGCGCAGTTGCGGGCGCGGCTGCATCCGGTGACCCCTGTCGAAGACGTGCCTTTGGCTGCCACCTTGGGGCGTATCGCCGCGGCGGATGTGCTGGCACGCCGCGCCAATCCGCCGCTGCCCAATACGGCTGTTGATGGCTATGGCTTTGCCGGCGGGCGCGAGGCCGGTGCCCATGCGATGCCGCTGGCCGAGGGGCGCGCTGCGGCAGGGGACGCGCCGGGGGCGCTTGTCGAAGGGCAGGCGATCCGCGTGCTGACAGGGGCCGCGTTGCCCGAAGGCGTCGATACCGTGGTGCTGCAAGAGGACGTGACCATCGACGGACGCACCGTGCGTTTTAACGGGCCGGTGAAACAGGGTGCCAATACCCGCAAAGCGGGGGAGGATGTGACAGCGGGTGCCGTGACACTGCGCGCAGGACGACGGATTACAGCGGCGGATATCGCTTTGCTCGCGGCCACGGGGACGGCGTCTGTGGCGACCCATCGGCGCTTGCGCGTTGGCGTGCTATCGACAGGGGACGAGATCGTCGAGGCCGGTCGGACCGCGGCTGACGGGCAGATATTTGATGCGAACCGCCCAATGTTGCTGGGGTTAATATCGCAGTTCGGACATCAGGGCGTGGATCTGGGGCATGTGGGCGACGACCGCGCGGCTTTGCGCACGCGGCTAGATGAGACGCAAGGCCGTGTCGACGCAATCCTCACCAGCGGCGGTGCGTCAGCGGGGGATGAAGACCACGTGTCGGCCCTTTTGTCCGAGGCAGGGGCGCTTGATCTGTGGCGCATTGCGGTCAAACCGGGGCGGCCTTTAGCGCTTGGCATGTGGCAAGGCGCGCCGGTTTTTGGTCTGCCGGGCAACCCCGTGGCGGCTATGGTCTGCACCCTGATTTTCGCGCGCCCTGCGTTGGCGAGACTGGCGGGGCAGGACTGGCCTGAACCGCAGGGGTTCGACGTGCCCGCAGATTTCAGCAAACGCAAGAAACCTGGGCGGCGCGAGTATCTGCGCGCGCGGATGCGCGACGGGCGGGTGCAGGTCTTTGCATCGGAAGGGTCGGGGCGGATCAGCGGACTGGCTTGGGCCGAAGGATTGGTGGAACTCCCGGACGCCGCGGCCGACATCAAGCCGGGCGATCTGGTGCGCTATATCCCCTATGGGTCTTTCGGGATCACCTGACCGCTAGTCGAACGTCCCTGCCACGCGGCCCAGCAACATGAAGGCCCGCACGGTGCGCGTGTCGGTCAGTGCCGAGATGTCGGCGTCAGAGGCCTCGGCTTCAAAGGCGGCAAAGGCGCGGTCGAAACGGCGCAGGAAGTGGTGTGCTGCATCGCGGAAGATCGGGTCTTGCTTCATCCGGGCACTGGTCAGCGCCAGCGAGGACCGGTCACGGATGCCGCCCAAAGCTGCGATCGGACGGCCTCGGGCCCCTTGGGCGAATTGGCGCCAGATTTCGGGGCGTGCACGGTCGGGGCGCAGGTCATCCATGTAGATGCCGTCCTGGCTGAGTAGCGTCAGCACGTCCTGCGATGCCTGCACCAGCTGGGATGCGTTGCGGTCTTTCAACGCCTTGCGCAGCGCCGAAAAGCCTTCGGCATCCTCTGCCGTTTCGGGGAAGTTCAACGCGCGAATGAAATCTTCATGCGACAGCGGTGGGGTCATATCCGCGGCCGAGGTGCCAAGCGCCAGCGCGGGCTGGTCATCGACCACCGCAGGCTTGAGAGGCGCAAGGCGGGTGCTGGCGTCGCGGCGGCTTTGGAAGGTGGCCAGCGTGCTTTCGGTCTTGCGGGCGGCGGCGGCAATTTCATCCAGCTTGCGCGCGACGGTCGCGTCTGCGCCAAGGTTCTGCCCCTGCTGTTGCGCGATATACGCCTGCCGGATCGCGTCGATCGCGGCCTGCAAGCGTTTGCTTTCCTCGCGCATGACACGGCTGGCGCGGGCTGCTGTGGCGGCGACCCAGATCATGCCAACGGGCATGAAGATCGCCAGCATGGTCATCAGGAACCGCAAGCCGGCGCCGCCCGTATCGGGTTGCTGATCCGACGGCAGCATCAAGAAAAAGATCGCGGACCCCAGCAACCACACAGCGCTTAGCGCTGCGGCGATGAGTTCAATGTTCGAAATCCCGCCGTCATTCGGGCGCGAATAGACGCCAAAGGGGGTGGACCGCGCGGATTGGCGCGGCGCGTTCGGTGTCAGCTGCGGTTTGTCGGTCATCTCTTTGTCCCCGGCTTATGCGTAGACGATTTTGAGAACCTCATAGGATTTGTCCCCCCCGGGTGTCCGCACCTCGACGCTGTCGCCTTCTTCCTTGCCGATCAGGGCGCGGGCGATAGGGGATTTGATGTTCAGCAGGCCTTTTTCGATGTTGGCCTCGTATTCACCAACAATCTGGTAGGTCTTCTCTTCGTCGGTGTCCTCGTCCACGAGGGTCACGGTCGCGCCGAACTTGATCGCGCCGGACATCTTGGCCGGGTCAATCACATCCGCAAGGGAGATCACGCCTTCAAGCTCTTTGATGCGGCCTTCGATGAAGGACTGCTTTTCCTTGGCGGAATGGTATTCGGCGTTCTCGGACAGGTCACCGTGTTCGCGGGCCTCGGCGATGGCTTTGATGATGGCAGGGCGTTCAACCGACTTCAGATGCTTGAGTTCGGTTTCCAAAGCCGTGTGACCGGCGCGGGTCATGGGGATTTTTTCCATCAGGGGGCGTCCACGCAATGAGGGTCACAGCCCCCGAACTGTCGTCCGAGGGTGCAACCGATTTGAATTGATCCTTACCTGACCCAAACTGCCCCGCGATTGCAAGAGCAGAGTCAGCCCGTCCGCGGCAATCCGCGCTTAGTCATCGTATTGGACCAGCTCGTATTCGACACCGTCATGGTCGCGAAAATAGAAGCGCCGCCCGGGTTCGTAATCGGCGTGGTTCACCGGCGTGAACCCCTGCGCTTTGACCAAGGTTTCGGCGGCGTCCAGATCATCGACGGTCACCCCGATATGGTTCAGCGCGCCGGTGGTGTCATAGCTGCTGGTGCCCGTGGCCGGCGTCATCTTCGGTGTGTAGAGCGCCACGTATGAGCTGTCGGTCCCGATATGTATAGTATGTCCGCCCGCAATCGCATCGCCTTGCCAGCGGATACGCCAGCCAAAGATCTGCGCCATCCAGGCTGCGGTGGCTTGCGGGTCGGTTACGGTGATGTTGGCATGTTCCAATTGTGCTGGCATTGCTCTGTCTTCCTTCCGTGTTTGTGACGTTGACCCTATGGTGTGTAATTTCTAAACCTAACTTTAGGTCAAGGATTATTTCGGGGAATGTCTATGGCGGTGAATGACGGGTTGTCGATTGGCGCTTTGGCGCGGCGCACAGGCTTGGCGGTGTCCGCCATCCGCTATTACGAGGCGCAAGGGTTGATTAAACCGTGGCGCAACAGCGGCGGGCAGCGACGGTTCGAGCGTGCCGATCTGCGGCGGCTTAGCTTTGTGATGATCGCGCAGCAGTTCGGCTTTACCTTGCCGCAGATCAAGCAAGAGCTGGACCGCCTGCCAGATGGGCGCACCCCAACCAAACAGGACTGGGCGCGTATCAGCCAAGCGTTTCGTACAACGCTGGACGACCGGATCGCGACATTGACCCGTCTACGCGACGACCTAGATGGGTGTATCGGATGCGGATGCCTGAGCCTACAGGCCTGTGCGCTTTATAACCCCCAAGACCGCGCGGGGGAAAAAGGGCAGGGGCCGCGCTATCTGATGGGAGATCCGCGCAGCTAGCATTTTACGGTGCGAAACAATATTGCTGCACCTGCAACATTTAAGATGCAAACTGTCGTGGGTGCGCTAATTTACGCTGTGTTGCGATTGCAATAGCGACCGTGCTGGTTTAGCGAAATCCAAACCGTTTTCTGCCCGAAGAGGAGCCCCAAATGGCCGAAGTTGAACGCGAAGCAATGGAATATGACGTCGTTATCGTCGGTGCGGGCCCTGCCGGTCTGTCCGCCGCGATCCGTCTGAAACAACTCGACGCCGACTGCAATGTGGTCGTGCTGGAAAAGGGCTCCGAGGTGGGGGCGCATATCCTGTCGGGTGCGGTTCTGGACCCGATCGGTCTGGACGCCCTGATGCCCGACTGGAAAGAAAAAGGCGCGCCGATCAAGACCAAGGTCGAGGAAGACAACTTTTACATGCTGGGCGAGGCGGGTAAAATCCGGGTGCCGAACTTCCCCATGCCGCCGCTGATGAACAACCACGGGAACTACATCGTTTCCATGGCCAATGTCTGCCGCTGGATGGCAGAACAGGCCGAAGAGCTGGGGGTCGAGATTTTCCCCGGTATGGCGTGCTCCGAATTGGTCTATGGCGACAATGGCGAGATCAAAGGCGTTGTGGCCGGTGAATTCGGCATCAGCGCCGATGGCACCAAGGGCGACGGCTATGAGCCCGGTATGGAACTGCACGGCAAATACGTCTTCCTGTCCGAAGGCGTGCGCGGCAGCCTGTCCAAGCAGGTGATTGCGAAATACGATCTGGACGCCGGTAAAGAGCCGCAGAAATACGGCCTTGGCATGAAAGAAATCTGGGAGATCGACCCCGCCAAGCACAAAGAGGGCACCGTGACCCACACGATGGGCTGGCCTTTGAACAGCAATGCGGGCGGCGGGTCGTTCATCTATCACATCGAAAACAACCAGGTCTACGTCGGTTTCGTTGTCCACCTTGGCTACAAGAACCCGCATGTCTTCCCCTACATGGAATTCCAGCGCTTCAAGCACCACCCGATGGTTGCCGAGCTGCTGAAAGGCGGCAAGCGCGTGGCCTACGGCGCGCGCGCCATCACCGAAGGCGGCTACCAGTCGATGCCCAAGATGGTCGCACCCGGTGTGGCGTTGCTGGGCTGTTCCGTGGGCATGGTCAACGTGCCGCGCATCAAGGGTAACCACAACGCGATGCTGTCGGGCAAAGCTGCCGCCGAAGCGGCCTATGACGCGATCCAGGCAGGCCGCGCCGGTGACGAGCTGACCGCCTACGAGGAAGATGTCCGCAGCGGCGAGATCGGCAAAGATCTGAAAAAAGTGCGCAACGTCAAGCCGTTGTGGAGCAAGTACGGCCTTGTGACCTCGCTCGCCGTGGGTGGGTTCGACATGTGGACCAATACTTTCGGCTTCTCGCTGCTGGGGACGCTGGGGCATGGTAAATCCGATGCCGAAGCGACCGAAAAAGCCGACAAGCACAAGAAGATCGACTACCCCAAGCCCGATGGCAAGCTCAGCTTTGACCGTCTGACCAACGTGGCGTTTTCGTTCACCAACCACGACGAAAGCCAGCCCGCGCATTTGACGCTGAAGGATCCATCGGTGCCGGTGAACATCAACCTGCCGGAATACGCTGGCCCCTCGGCGCGGTATTGCCCCGCTGGCGTGTATGAATTCGTCGAGGAAGACGGCAAGGACCCGCGCTTTGTCATCAACTTCCAGAACTGCGTGCACTGCAAGACCTGCGACATCAAAGACCCGACGCAGAATATCGTCTGGACCACGCCGCAGGGTGGCGATGGCCCGAACTATCCTAATATGTAAGCGTCGCTTGCGGGCCTGACGTGTAAGCATCACTTACTGGATGAAATCGATCAAAGGCGTGCTGCGGCGCGCCTTTTTTCATGCAAGGTTCCGCCGATATAGGATAAGCGGGATGTCCCTTTGGATAGGCGGCATTGCGCTTGGTCGTGAACCTGTTAGCCTTGCGCGCAAATACAAATGAGGCGTGCCAGTATGATCCGTAACCTTCTGTTGACCGCAAGCGTCTTGGCGCTGACCGGAGCCGTTGCAATGCCCGTACAGGCGCAATCGGCGGCGGGGGCCTATCTTGCCGGTCGGCATGCTGCGGTGCGCAGTGATTTTGCGGAATCTGCCAAATATTATGGCGAGGCGCTGGCGCTTGATCCCAAGAACCCCGAATTCCTTGAAAGCACGGTTCTGGCGCTGCTCTCGCTGGGGGATATCGATCGCGCCCTGCCTTTGGCGCGCATCATGGCCGCGTCGGACCAGCCCGGGCAGATCGCCTATCTGGTGACAACCGCTGGCATGGCACAGGAAGAAAACTATGCGGGTCTGATCGAACAATCCGCAGACGAGGGCGGGATCGGCCCTTGGGTGGACGGTTTGGTCAAGGCTTGGGCGCATGTGGGCGTGGGCGACATGACCGCCGCCATCACCCAGTTCGACGATCTGAGCAAAGAAGCCGGCATGCAGGGGTTCGTGCTGTATCACAAGGCTTTGGCACTGGCGTCGGTCGGAGACTACGAAGGGGCGGAGGCGATTTTTGCTTCGAACCAGGCGGGATCGGCAGGGCAGACACGGCGCGGTGTGATCGCGCGGGCGGAAATCCTTGGCCAACTAGGGCGCAATGAACAGGCGCTTGCGCTGCTGACCGATAGTTTCGGGGCCAGCAGCGACCCTGAACTTGACGGGTTGGTCGCCGCCTTGCAGGGGGAGGGGCAGGTCGCCTTTACCCAGATCCCCGATGCCAAGGCAGGCATTGCCGAAGTCTTCTTTACCTTCGCCGCCGTGCTGCGCAATGAAAGTGCCGGTGACTACTATGTGCTGCTTTATTCGCGCATCGCGCGTTACCTGCGCCCCGATCATATCGACGACCTGTTGCTGACCGCCGATCTGCTGGAAAACATCGGCCAGTACGAGCTTGCGATCGAGGAGCTGCAGGACGTACCCGCCGACAACCCCGCCTATCACGCAGCCGAGCTGGGGCGCGCGGCCGCATTGCGCCGGTCGAACAAACCAGAGCAGGCGATCGAGGTTCTGCAACAGCTGACCCGCAGCCATGGCACATTGCCATCGGTCCACTCCGCCTTGGGCGATGCGCTGCGGGCGCAAGACAACTTCAAGGCCGCAATCAAATCCTATGATCGCGCGATAGAGCTGACACCCGAAAGCAATCCGCAACGCTGGGTTCTGTATTACGCCCGCGGCATTGCCGAAGAACGCTCTGGCAATGGCGAGGCATCCGAACGCGATTTTCGCGCCGCTCTCAAGATCAACCCCGATCAGCCTCAGGTGCTGAACTACCTCGGCTATTCGCTGGTGGAACAGGGGCGCAATCTGGACGAAGCGTTGAACATGATCGAACGCGCTGTCGCGGCGAGCCCTGACTCGGGCTATATCGTCGATTCACTGGGTTGGGTCTTGTACCGTTTGGGCCGCTACGAAGAGGCCGTCGACCAGATGGAGCGGGCCGTTGAACTGGTTGCCGTTGATCCGGTGGTCAACGACCATCTGGGCGACGTTTACTGGTCCGTTGGCCGTCAACGTGAGGCAGAATTCCAATGGCGTCGGGCGCTATCGTTTGTGGATCCCGAAGACACAGACAGCGAGGCCGATCCCGACCGCATGCGCCGCAAGCTCGAGGTGGGGCTGGACGCGGTATTGGCCGAAGAAGGGGCCGAACCTCTCAGCAAAGCCTCTGCCGAGAAATGACGACCCAAGCCGCTGCCCTCGGTGTTGCCAACGCGGGTTTCGCCTGGGCCAAGGTAAACCTGACCCTGCATGTCACCGGGCAGCGCAGCGACGGCTACCATCTGCTGGATAGTCTTGTGGTGCGCGCCGCCGTGGGCGACCGGATCGCGGTATCCCCCTCTGACCAGCTTGAGCTGTTTATCGATGGTCCCTATGGCGGTGCCGCCCCCCATGATGACCGCAACCTCGTGGTGCGTGCGGCGCGGCTGCTGGACGCGGGCGCGGGCAGGGGGGCACGGCTGCATCTGACGAAAAACCTTCCCGCCGCGGCAGGGATCGGCGGAGGATCAGCGGATGCGGCCACGGCGCTGCGCTTGCTCTCGGCGCATTGGGGGCTGCCGGTGCCCGACGATGTGGCGCGACTGGGTGCCGATGTTCCGGTTTGTCTGCATGACACCCCCCAGCGGATGGAGGGGATCGGCGAGCGTTTGACGCCCGCGCCCAAGCTGCCGCCATGCTGGCTGGTGCTGATCAACCCGAACAAATCCGCCGCCACGCCCGAGGTCTTCTCGCAGCTCGATTCCCGCGCCAACGCGCCCATGCCCAAAGAACTACCCGCATTCACCAGCGCGCCTGCGTTCGCCGCCTGGCTGGCCACACAGCGCAACGATCTGGAGGCACCGGCGATCGAGGTGGTGCCAGAGGTGGCAGATTGTCTGGGCAGCCTAAAGGACGCGCTGCTGGCGCGTATGTCGGGTTCTGGTGCGACCTGCTTTGGCCTTTACGAGACCGAGGCACTGGCGCAGCGCGCCGTCACGCGTATTGCCGCGGCACAGCCCGGCTGGTGGGTCACCGCCGCACCAATGCTGGGATAGCTTCGGCGCGCCCCAGTGGGGGACGACTAGCTAATACGCGCGACGACGTAATCGGCCAGATCGTGCAGCATCTGCGTCAGCTCGTGATCCGGCAGGGTGTTCAGCGCAGTCTTGGCCTGTTCCGCCCATGCCAGCGCCTCTGCCTTGGTTCCATCCAGAGTGCCATGTGCTTTCAGCAGCGACAGAGCGTGTTCAAGATCGCCGTCCTCCTGCTTGCCCTTCTCGATGGTGCGGGTCCAGAAGGCACGTTCGGCTGCGTCGCCCTTGGCGATCGCCTTGATCACCGGCAGGGTCAGCTTACGCTCGCGGAAGTCATCGCCGATGTTCTTGCCGGTGGCATTCGGGTCGCCCTGATAGTCCAGCAGATCGTCAACAATCTGGAACGCGATGCCCAAAGCATCGCCATAGTCGAAAAGCGCCTGAACCTGTGCGTCAGGGGCCGTGGCAATCACCCCGCCCACCTGCGTCGCCGCCGAAAACAACGCCGCCGTCTTCCCGCGCACGACCTGTAGGTAGATGCCTTCGTCCGTGGCCAGATTCTGCGCGGCGGTCAGTTGCAGCACCTCGCCCTCGGCAATCGTGGCGGAGGCATTGGCCAGGATCGCCAGCACGCGCATGTTATTCGTCTCGGTCATCAGCTGGAAGCTGCGCGCGAAAAGGTAATCGCCCACCAGCACCGAAGATTTGTTGTCCCACAACAAGTTGGCCGTCGGCCGTCCACGACGCTGCGCGCTTTCATCGACCACATCGTCGTGCAGCAGGGTCGCGGTGTGAATGAATTCGACTGTGGCGGCAAGGTGCACGTGGTAGGGGCCGTCATAGCCGCACAGACGCGCCGCAGCGAGGGTCAGCATCGGGCGCAGCCGCTTGCCGCCTGCCTCTACCAGATGGGCCGTGACCTCGGGGATGCGCGGCGCATGTTCTGACGCCATGCGGTCGAGGATCAGATCGTTCACCGCGGTCATATCCGCGCTGAGATAGGCCGCCATCCGGTCATGTGGTTTCTGGGTGTTTTCGCTCGTCATTTACACGACCTTAATTGGAAGGCTCGACAATCAACGTCGATTGCCCTTACATCTCTGTTATGAAGGAACTTTTGCGCACAACCGACCCGACGATAATCGCCTTTGCCAGCGCCCTTCTTCAGGGCGAGGATATAGACTGCTTTCCGCTGGACGTAAACATGAGCGTGCTTGAAGGCGGGATCGGCATTTTCCCCCGCCGCTTGATGGTGCACGACGACGATTACACCGCCGCAACGCGGGTCCTGCGCGACAACGATATCCCCACCGGGTTGCCCAAATAACCGCTGTGGACGTCTTTGACCCCGACGCGCTCACGCGGGATGCGTTTCTGGGCGGCAAGCTGCATTTGTGGCAGCCGCGTAAAGGCTACCGTGCGGGCGTCGACCCTGTTTTATTGGCTGCAACGGTTCCGGCGCAGGCCGGTCAGCGCGTGCTAGAGCTGGGCTGCGGGGTAGGGGCGGCGTCGCTTTGTCTGGGCGCGCGGGTGCCGGGCTTGCAGCTGACGGGGGTCGAGATCCAGCCTGCATATGCCGCACTTGCACGGCGCAATAATCCAGCATTTGAAGTGGTCGAGGCCGACATTGATGCCATGCCGCTGGCCCTACGGCAGCGACAATTTGACCACGTTCTTGCCAACCCGCCGTATTTCGATCGGCATGCCTCTGTCGCTGCGACGAACAGCGGTCGTGAAACCGCCTTGGGTGAAGCGACCCCCTTGGAAACCTGGGTCAAGATCGCGGCCAAACGCCTTGCCCCGAAAGGGCAGGCGCATTTTATCCATCGGGCGGAACGCCTGCCCGATCTGATCCGCGCGCTACCCCATGATATGGGCAGCATAGAGGTGCTGCCAATCGCACCGCGCATCGGTCGCATGGCTGAACTGGTCATCCTGCGCGCGCGCAAAAGCGGGCGGGGGGCGTTTCGCCTCAACGCGCCCCTTATCATGCACGAAGGCGCACAACATTTGAGCGACGGCGACAGCTATGTGCCCGAAATACGAGCGGTCCTGCGCGAGGGCGCAGCGCTGCCATTCTAAGCAGCCTCTCGCCGATATCTCAACTTGTCGATAGTTTTGCTGCGCTGCCGCGTGACAGGTGGAATATTTCGTGCTTCAATCATTCTACGCAACATAACCTAAGGAGAGTTACATGGCTTTTGACGCACATCTGGATGCTCTGAAACGGAAGCATTTGGCAATGAGTGACGCTGTAGAACAGGCCCAACGATCGCCGAGTATGGACGGGCTAAAGGTTGCGAATATGAAAAAGGAGAAGCTGCGCTTGAAAGAGGAAATTACCCGGCTTTCCGCCTGACAGATTATAATTCCGTTGGCGTGCCCATTGGGCCGCCGACAAAAAGGCCAGCGCGAAATGCGCTGGCCTTTTGCGTTCATGTCGGCCGTTTAGACCAGATGCTGCGCACCATTCGCGGTGATCGTGGACCCGTTGATAAAGCCCGCATCATCGCTGACAAGGAATACAACCGCGCGGGCGATTTCTTCGGGTTCGCCTAGGCGGCCGGTCGGGATTTGCGCCACGATAGAGTCGCGCACCTTCTCAGGCACCGCCATCACCATATCCGTCGCGATATAGCCGGGGCAGATCGCATTCGCGGTAATATTGGCGCGCGCGCCTTCCTGAGCGAGTGATTTCACAATGCCCAGATCGCCTGCTTTGGTCGCGGCATAGTTCACCTGGGCGAACTGACCTTTCTGCCCGTTGATCGAGCTGATGACGACGATCCGACCGAACTTGCGCTCGCGCATGCCAGGCCAAACCGGGTGGATCGTATTGAAAACACCCGTCAAATTGGTGCCAACCACTTCGTTCCACTGGTCGGGCGTCATCTTGTGGAAAGGCGCGTCGCGGGTGATACCTGCGTTCGCTACGACCACATCAACTGGCCCTAAATCTTCTTCGACTTTGGCAATCCCGGCTTTGGAAACGTCATAGTCGGCGACGTTCCATTTGTAGGTTTTGATGCCCGTGGTTTCTGTAAACTGCGCGGCGGCCTCGTCGTTTCCGGCGTATGTTGCCGCGACGGTGTATCCGGCGTCTTTTAAAGCTGTGGAAATAGCCGCCCCGATCCCGCGGCTTCCCCCTGTTACAAGTGCAACACGTGACATAAATCTCTCCCCTAAAGGCAATGTTGTTTCGTTTGCCTTACTAAATTCGTAATTAAATTACGTGGGGAATTTGTAGTCAGGCTTAGGTTTCATTGCAACAGTTTACGCAGGGAAATAGCAGATGTTTTTCCGGTGGCGCGGATTATCGTCGAATGCACGCCACCGGAAGCCGTTGATTAAGGGTTATGGACGCTCAAGACACATGGCCACGCCCATGCCGCCGCCGATGCACAGAGTCGCGAGACCTTTTTTCGCGCCGCGTCGCTGCATCTCGAACAAAAGCGTGTTCAGGATGCGCGCGCCGGAGGCTCCGATGGGGTGGCCGATTGCGATGGCACCGCCGTTCACGTTCACGATCGATGGATCCCACCCCATGTCCTTGTTAACCGCGCAGGCCTGCGCCGCGAACGCCTCGTTAGCTTCGACAAGGTCTAGATCCTCGGCCTTCCAGCCCGCTTTCTCAAGCGCTTTACGCGACGCATAGATCGGGCCGGCACCCATGATCGTCGGGTCCAGGCCAACGGTGGCGTAGGATGCGATGCGCGCCAGCGGTGTGATCCCGCGCTTTTCGGCATTATCCGCGGACATCAGCAATGCGCCAGCGGCCCCGTCGTTCAGGCCGGACGCATTGGCTGCAGTGACGGAACCGTCTTTGGTGAAGGCGGGGCGCAGTTTCTGCATCGCCTCCATCGTGGCGCCGTGACGGATGTATTCATCTTGATCGACAACCACCTCGCCCTTGCGGGTTTTGATGGTGAAAGGCACGATTTCGTCTTGGAATTTACCGGCCTTCTGGGCGGCTTCGGCTTTGTTCTGCGAGGCAACCGCGAATGCGTCTTGGGCATCGCGGCTGATGTCCCATTTAGCGGCAACGTTTTCAGCTGTTTGACCCATATGGTACCCGTGGAACGCATCCCACAGACCGTCGCGGATCATCGTGTCGATAAGTTGCATGTCGCCCATTTTCTGACCCGGACGCAGATTTTGTGCGTGGGGGCTCATCGACATGTTTTCCTGACCACCGGCTGCCACAATATCGGCGTCGCCCAATTGGATGTGCTGCGCTGCCAAAGCGACCGCGCGCAGACCGGAACCGCAGACCTGGTTGATTGACCATGCCGGACTTTCGATGGGCAGGCCCGCATTTACATGTGCCTGACGGGCAGGGTTTTGCCCCTGAGCGGCGGTCAGAACCTGACCCAGAATTGTTTCATTGACCTCGGAAGGGTCGATGCCTGCGCGGGCGACGATCTCTTTCAGCACCGCGGCACCCAGATCGTGCGCGGGTGTATTTGCAAAGGATCCGCTGAAGCTGCCGACAGGCGTGCGCGCTGCGGATGCGATGACAACGTTGGTCATATGTGTTCTTCCCCTGAACTACTGACGTGGGGTAATATAATACGGCGTTTTCCCGTTCCCCCGTCTTCTATGGTTTGGACATATCCCATTGCTGCACATGCGGCAATCGCGCCATGTTCTCTTACGCATTTTTGCGCTCTTCCGGCGTGCTCTGCCAGTAGGGTTGGGTAGTTGGTGCGCCATAAAGAAAGCCCTGTTGGCAATCGACCCCAAGCGCAAGAAGCAGGGATGCATCGTCTTGATTTTCCACCTGTTCCGCGACAGTAATCATGTCGAAGTTCCGCGCGATCGACACCATGATTGACACGATTGCACGATTGTCGGGGTGGTCGCTCACCCCGCGGGCGAACTGTCCGTCGATCTTCAGAATGTCGAAGAACATCTCCTTCAAATAGCGGATGGCGATGTAGTCAGAGCCAAAATTATCCAATGCAAAGCAAACGCCCCGTGTCTGGAGCTGGTCCATAAAGCTGGAGACGAGCTCTGGCATCTGCATCGCCGATTTTTCGCTGATTTCCAGAATGAGACGTTCGCCAATGGTGCCGTCGCGCGACAGCCACCGGTTCAGGAGGTTCGTCCATCCCGCATACCCGATAGAGCGCGCGGACATGTTGATCGAAAGGCGCAACCCTTTGTTTTCGCTCAGCGCGGCAAGTCCAGCATTAAGCGACAGCACATCAATCTCGCGGCCAAGCTGCGTCTTCTCTACCACGGGCATGAATTCGCGGGCGGGAATGACGCGACCGGTGGGATCCAGAATGCGAATAAACCCCTCGTAAAAGGCGATTTTGGGGTCGTCCGCGTCACGCATGACAGGCTGGTATGCCATCAATGTCTGATTATGCGCGACAGCAGCCCTGACCATGGCCAGTGTGCTGCCGTCGCGTTGGGTCAGCGCGTAGTCGAGCGGGTTGTTCGACCCCTCGGGCAGATCGGCGAGCGGGTGTGGTGATATATCTTCCAAAGTGACGCTTCCATTTATCGCTGTTCTCATGTCACCTTGGCGCGCAAACTTGTAACGCCGGGTTAACGCGGCAATGCAGTACAAATTTTAGCCATCCGGCCAGATCCGTCGGAGAAGGGGATGCGGATGCAGCGGTGTGACTGGGCTGGGCCAGAGAAAATTTATCTGGATTATCATGACACTGACTGGGGTGTGCCGGAATATGACAGCCGCGCGCTTTGGGAAAAACTGATCCTTGATGGCTTCCAGGCAGGGCTGAGTTGGATCACGATACTTAAAAAGCGAGAGAATTTCCGCGAGGCTTTTGCCGGATTTGACCCTAATGTCATTGCCACATGGGGTGACGCCGAGGTTGAACGCTTGCTCACCAACCCCGGCATTATCCGCCACCGCGGAAAGATAGAGGCGGCGATTACAAATGCACGCGTTTGGCAAGAGATTGAAAAGAAGGAGGGATTTGATCGGTACTTATGGAAATACGTGGAGTTCGAGCCACTGCAAAACCGGTTTGAGCGTCAGTCGGATGTTCCCGCATGGACGCCGCTTTCAAAGCAGATATCGGCTGACTTGAAAAAACGGGGGTTTAAGTTCTGCGGCCCGACAATCGTCTATGCGTTTATGGAGGCTGTGGGCATGGTGAATGACCATTTGACGTGCTGTCCCCGTCATCAGGCTGTGGCGCAAATGCCCAAACATGACTGGGACGCCGGCTAGGCCACCGTCACCGTGTTAAGCGGTAACGGTACTTAGGCGCTTTGCGAGTTGGTCGAGCATCACAATCGTGTCGCCGCTGGTCGAGAATGCCTTGGTGCGGCAGTAGTCGACGTTGACCACGATATCGCGATGACATGCTGCCTCTGGCGAAGTCTGGACCGCGTTCTTTACCACGTCAGCGATGTTGAGCGTGGATTGCGTTTTAAGCGCGGGCGAGAGCGCGGCGAAGGTGCCGTTTGATCGATAGGTCACGATAAGGTTCAGGCTGCTGAGCGCATCAGTCAGCCTGCGTGCCAGTCCGACGGAAAATTCGACGCGCTGGTCTTGCGGAACCTGCGCAAGCACATCCGCAAAGTTCTGCAGCACGATCACAGCGATCTGCATGCCGCCACCAAACTCGGATTGCATGCGCATAATGCAGTTTTCAAAAGCGTCCTGCGGGACAAGGCCGCTCTCGGAAAGCTCGGACGGCGACATCGGACGGTCGAGCGCAAGCTCTTTCAGAACGTCGAAATTCTCTTGGTTGGGGGATTCATGCGGGCGTTTCAGGTGCCGGACAAATTCGGCATTGCGCATTTCCGCACCATGAATGCGTGCCTCAAGGTCGAAGAACTCGAACGGTTTGACGATATAGTCCCACGCGCCCGCCACGAAGGATTTCGCGATGCTTTCGCTGTTCTTAACGCCGGTGAGCATAATGATGGGCACGAACTCGTACCCGTCGATTTGTCGGATGTGAGGGATCAGCTCTACGCCGGACATTTCCGGCATCTGGATGTCGAGCAGTAGGCAGTCGAAAACAACCGGCGCGCTGTGGATGATTTCAAGCGCTTCCTTGCCGGAGGCGGCCGTGCGGACATATTCGTGATCTTGCGTCCGAAGATATTCTTCTAGCAAATTGCGCAGATCTTGGTTGTCCTCGACGGCTAAGATTCTCATGTGCGTGGTCTTTCGACACTATGCACCACAACTGCGTTATGAGTTCCGATGAAGTGCATAGGATGCCGACGGTATCCGTCGCGATAGCCCATGTTATGCGTCACACTAGCCCCCTCAAACCGTTCAACACATTGATGCTGCGTGACAATCGTTAAAATTTCAACTTAAAAGTGCCATTTTTAACCTTTTGTTAACGATTTTGGCAGTTCTAAGGCAGTAACGGGTGAAGCAGGGGGTGCGGGGCGGCTAGATAGATCGTCAAAGACAGGACAATATGCGGGTGCTGGCGGGTGTTGCTCGGGAAAAGCTACGATTTGAAGCTAATTGGGCCAAGTTCCTGCATTGACTCCCACCCGCAGCCCCGTATAAGCGCCGCTTGATTGGTGTTGGTGGACCCCGCAAGGGGAACCCTGTCAGGCTTCGGCCAGAGGACAACGCCCTTTACCGCCCGTCGCAATCCTGCGGGGGCCTCAAAAAGGAGAACAGCCGTGACTAAGCGTACAGCTGCCAAGCACAAAATTGACCGCCGTATGGGCGAAAACATCTGGGGCCGTCCCAAGTCCCCAGTGAACCGTCGTGAATACGGCCCCGGCCAGCACGGTCAGCGCCGCAAGGGCAAAATGTCCGACTTCGGCATTCAGCTGCGCGCCAAGCAGAAGCTGAAAGGCTACTACGGCGATCTGACCGAAAAGCAATTCCGCCGCATCTACGGCGAAGCCGAGCGTGTAAAAGGCGACACAGGTGAAAACCTGATCGGTCTGCTGGAGCGTCGTCTGGACGCCGTTGTATACCGCGCCAAATTCGTAGCGACCGTTTTCGCTGCGCGCCAGTTCGTGAACCACGGCCACGTCAAAGTGAACGGCAAGAAGGTTAACATTCCTTCCTACCGCGTCAAAGAAGGCGACGTGATCGAAGTGCGTGACCGTTCCAAGCAAATGGTTGCCCTGCTCGAAGCGACGCAACTGGCAGAGCGTGACGTGCCTGACTACATCGAGGCGGATCACTCCAAGATGACAGCGACATTCGTACGCACCCCTGCTTTGGGCGATGTGCCATACCCTGTCATGATGGAACCGAACCTCGTGGTCGAATTCTACGCGAAGAACTAAGGTTCCTCGCATATCAATGCCGAAGGGGCCACGCTGGAAAGACCGGCGTGGCCCTTTTTGCGTTTGGTGACGCGCCTTTAGCGTGGGGCCATATGACGCTGGGACAAGATCGTAGTGGCGCTGGCGACGGCGCGCGTTTATGGTCCGCCCGACAGGAGACATGACAGATGACAACCGCTATTCGCCCGCAACCCGGCATTATGGACATCGCGCTGTATCAAGGCGGGGCGTCCCATGTGGCGGGGCTTGATAATGTGATCAAGCTCAGCTCGAACGAGAACCCGCTTGGCCCGTCCGACGCGGCCGTCAAAGCGTTCCGCGATGCGTCCTATGATCTGCATCGCTATCCGTCCTCTGATCATACCGCGCTGCGTCAGGCCATCGCGCAGGTGCACGGGCTGGACGCTGACCGCATCATTTGCGGGGCCGGCTCGGACGAGATCATTGCGTTTTTGTGCCAAGCGTTCTCGGGTGAGGGGGCAGAGGTGCTGCACACGGTGCACGGCTTTGGCATGTACCGGATCTCCGCGCTGGCCAACGGCGCGACCCCGGTCGAGGTGCCAGAAAACGAACGGGTGACGGATGTGGATGCGCTGCTCGCGGGTTGCACCGACAAAACGCGGCTGGTCTTCATTGCGAATCCGAACAACCCCACCGGCACCATGATCGGGCTGAGCGAAATTGAACGTCTTGCCGCCGGTATCCCCAAACAGGCTATTCTGGTGCTCGACGGGGCCTATGCCGAATATGTCGAAGGCTATGACGGCGGCGCGGCTTTGGTCGATAGCCACGATAATATCGTGATGACGCGGACGTTCTCCAAGCTTTACGGCCTGGGAGGGCTGCGGATCGGTTGGGGCTATGCACCGGCGCATATTATCGATGTGCTGAATCGTGTGCGCGGGCCGTTCAACCTGTCGCAAGCCGCGCTGAATGCGGCGACGGCGGCGATCAAGGATACCGGCTACGCCGCCCATTGCCGGAGCGAGAACGCCAAATGGCGTACTTGGATGGCTGACGCGCTGGCAGAGATCGGCGTGCCGTCTGATGTGTCTTGCGCGAACTTCATCCTCGCGCGGTTCAAGTCGCAGGACGAGGCCGAGGCCTGTGATGAATACCTCAAGACCCAAGGATTGATCGTGCGGCGCGTGGCGGGCTACCAGCTGCCGACCTGCTTGCGGATCACCGTGGGCGATGAAAGCGCATGCCGCCGTGTGGTGCATGCGATCCGACAGTTTAAAGGCGACTGATATGCCCGTAATCTATGAGAAAGTCGCGCTGATCGGCTTGGGGCTGATCGCCTCTTCGATGTTCTGGGCGATGAAGCGCGGCGGGCTTGCGGGCCATGTGTCGGGCTTTGCACGCAGCGCCGAAACCCGCGACACAGCCCGCGAGATTGGCCTGTGCGACGAGGTCTGCGATTCCATCGCCAAGACCGTGAAAGACGCGGATCTGGTGGTGCTTTGTGTGCCCGTCGGCGTCATGGGATCGGTCGCAGCCGAGATGGCTGGGCATCTCAAACCCGGCTGCACGGTGACGGATGTGGGGTCGGTCAAGGCGGATGTGATCGCGCAAGTGGGCCCACTGCTGCCCGACGGGGTGCATTTCATCCCCGCACACCCTTTGGCGGGGACCGAACACTCCGGCCCGCGCAGCGGCTTTGCAGAGCTTTTTGACAACCGCTGGTGCCTGCTGGTGCCTGTGCCCGATACCAACGCCAATGCGGTCTCAAGGTTGCGGAACCTCTGGGATGGTATGGGTGCCAATGTCGAGGAAATGGATGCGGAGCATCACGATCTGGTGCTTGCGGTGACCAGCCATGCGCCGCACTTGATCGCGTATACGATGGTGGGCGTGGCCGATGATCTGCGCCGCGTGACCGATAGCGAAGTGATCAAATATTCCGCCGCGGGCTTTCGCGACTTTACCCGCATCGCGGCAAGCGATCCGACCATGTGGCGCGATGTGTTTCTGACCAATAAGGATGCCACGCTAGAGATTCTGGGCCGCTTTACGGAAGAGCTTTTCGCATTGCAGCGCGCGATCCGTATGGGGGACGGAGATCATCTACATGATTACTTCACCCGTACCCGCGCGATCCGTCGCGGGATTATCGAAGCGGGGCAGGATACGGACGCGCCGAACTTTGGTCGCCAACCCGGCAATAAATGATCCGGGCGGCGCTGATATACGCGCTGCTTTCCGGTGCCGCACTGGCCGGGCCCGATACCTCTTTGCGCCCGCCGGCTTTGGCCGGGGGTCCTGCGCTGACACCTCAAGGGGCGATCGCCACGCAGCCGCGCAATGTGGGGGCCAAACGCGCGATAGCGGCCACGGGCGGGATCGCCTCCTCGCTACGGCCCAGCCTGCGCAGCCGTAAGCTAGAACAAGCGGCCAAGGCCAAACTCCGCCTGCTGGCCAAGGGCGCGGTATGCGGGGATAATTCCATTCAGGGCAAAGCGATCGGGCGCTTGCAACCCAAGCTCAAGGGCTGCGGCGTCAGCGATGCGGTGCAGATCCAGTCGGTGTCGGGCGTGCGGTTGAGCCAAGCGGCGGTGATGGACTGCAAGACTGCCAAAGCATTGAAAACATGGATTGATCAATCGGCAAAGCCCGCTTTTGCCGGTCAGGGTGGCCTGCGCGGGCTGCGTGTCGCCGCCCATTACGCCTGCCGGACGCGCAACAACCAGCCGGGTGGCAAGATATCAGAACACGGGCGCGGGCGGGCGATCGATATCTCGGGTTTCCAGATGCACAGCGGCGCTGAGGTCAGCGTGTTGAAGGGCTGGAATGCCCCCGCGAGCCGTAAGGCCATGCGGCGGGTGCACAAGGGGGCCTGCGGGCCGTTTGGTACCGTGCTTGGCCCGAAAGCGAACCGCTTCCATCTGGATCACTTCCATTTCGACACGGCGCGGTATCGCAAGGGGACCTATTGCCGTTGATTTAACGCAATTCAGCGCAAGATAATCTTGGGTGCTCGGCCCAAGGGGATGAAACCCACAGACATTTTTCCGTCCTTCACGGTGATGTCCAGATCCAGCGCATCGGTGTTCCCCGACATTTGCGCCAACCCCTTCAACATTTGTTCCGCTTGGGGGCGGAAGTTGGGGGGGATGTATCCCGCGCTCTCAGCCATGATCAGCATCGTCGGCCAGTCCTGTGCCGCGACCGACAATGTCCCTGTTGCCAGACCATCTTCGGCAACGGCAATCGTGCCATTCAGGGACAGGGCAATGTCGCCCCAGGCAAGCTCGGCGTGACGCAGGTCGATCACACGGGGCTGGGGGCGGGTCCGGCCAAGGGCCTTACGGTCCCACAGCCGGTCAAAGGTGATGGTCGCTTTGGCGGTGACGGTGTCAAATGCCTCTGCCCAATCGTCAGGCAGGCCGAACAGGCCGCGCAGCGCGGCACTGGGGGTGACATTCTGCGCGTCCAGCGCCAGATCATAGATCGGCTGGCCGACGGTCTGTTGCACAGCGCTCACGTTCAATCCGTGCCCCTCGACAGGGCCGGTGACGGGCAGGTCAAGCACCCAGGCACCGCCGTCCAGCGTCAACCGGTCCAGCTGGCCGGAAACACTGGGCCGTAGGCGCAAATCGGTTGTCACGTCCTCGGCCGACAACATGGCGCGCAGGTTGGGGCCGGACAGGCCAAGCTCGATATAGGGCGAGGCAACGGTGACATATCCGGGCCAGTATGCGGGGGTAGAGATGTCGATGCGCTTTGCCGCGACGGCGCTGGCGATCCCGCGCCCGGCACTTTGGGCCGGCGGGGTCAAGGACACATCGGTCAGGCGGGTTTGCAACCGCGTGGGGAAACCTTGCTTTTTCATTTCGCCCACGTCTGCCTGCCACCCGGCTGCGCGGCGCGTTTCGATCAGTTTCGCGATGCCCCGCTGCAATCCAGAGGAGGCCGCGACCCACCATCCGCACCAAACCGCCGCCAGAACGACAATAACCAACACGACCTTGCCCATTTTACCCAACACCTTATTAACGCCTGCGATAGCGCAGCTTTAAACAAGCCAATGATAAAGGACCAGAGACATGGCAATGTGGGTGTTCGGTTACGGCAGCTTATTGTGGAAACCGGGGTTTGACGTCGCGGAAAGCGTGATCGGGCGGTTGCCCGGATATGCGCGGTCTTTCTGCATGCGCTCCATCCACCACCGTGGCTCTGTCGAACGTCCGGGGCTTGTGCTGGCGCTGGATGCGGATACGGGCACGGCCTGCGATGGCATGGCGCTGCGCGTGGCACCGGGCGCCGAAGAGGCGACGCTGGCCTATTTGCGCGAACGCGAGCTTGTGTCGTCGGCTTATGTAGAGAAAACGCTGGATGTGCAGCTAGAGGACGGGCGCACGGTTGCGGCTTTGGTCTACGTGATTGACGCAGAACATGACCAATACTGCGGCGGCTTGCCGCTGGAAGAGCAGGCGCAGATCATCTCGGGCGCGGTTGGCGGCATGGGGCCGAATACCGAATATCTATTCAACACCGCAGCGCATCTGACGCAGATCGGGCTGCATGATCCGTCGCTGGCGTGGCTGCACGACCGCGTAAAGACTTTATGCGCATAAATCCGTGGCATAACCGTCGGGATTAAGTGTAGGCTGCGGCAACAGAAGCACAAAAGTGTCAGGAGCCACGAGGCATGGCGCAGTCAGATCGCGAATCCAAACCACAGTTTTCCCAGCCGGTGCGGCAGATCACGCTGATGCTGATCGCCCTCGGGCTGACTTGCATCGGGGCTTTTCTGGCGCTGCCAAGCGTTCTGCCTATTTTTGCTGCGAACCCCTATTTGAACGGGGTCATTATTGTCGTCTTCTTCATCGGTGTGATCGCCTGCTTTTACCAGGTGGTGCAGCTGATCGGCTCTGTCCGCTGGATCGAGAATTTCGCCTCTGACGCGCCCAATGCCGATGCCGTCGCCCCGCAGCTGCTGGCACCGCTGGCATCGCTGCTGCGCACACGCGGCGCGCGGATGCAGGTGAACGCGACCTCTACCCGATCTATCCTCGATTCCGTCGCCACCCGCATCGACGAAGCGCGCGAGATCACGCGCTATATCGTCAACATGCTGATCTTCCTTGGGCTTTTGGGCACGTTCTACGGCTTGGCGACGACCGTACCGGCGGTGGTTGAAACCATCCGCAGCCTCGCCCCGCAAGAAGGGGACGGCAGCACCGACATGTTCGCGCGGCTGATGACGGGGCTAGAATCGCAGCTTGGCGGTATGGGCGTGGCGTTCGGATCGTCCCTTTTGGGGCTGGCGGGGTCGCTGGTGGTTGGCTTGCTTGAACTCTTTGCCGGTCACGGGCAGAACCGCTTTTATCAAGAGCTTGAAGATTGGCTCAGCTCGATCACCCGCGTCGGTTTTTCCTCGGGAGAGGATGGCGCGTCGGATCAAAACGCGGTGGCAGGTGTGCTGGATCACATGGCCGAACAGATGGACAGCCTGCGTCAGCTGATCGGACAATCGGCGGAAAGCCAGACCGCACTGAACAGCAAGATCGGTGCGCTGGCCGTCACGATGGAGGAACTGTCCGCGCGGGCCGCACAGACCGATACGCCGGCCGAAAGCTTTGACCGGATCGCCAAAGGGCAGGAGCGTATGGTGGCCGTGCTTGAAGGGCAGGGTGAACACGAACGCGCGGATGCGGAAAGCCGGATGCGCCTGCGGTCGATCGACGTGCAGATGCTGCGTATTCTCGAAGAGATTTCAGCCGGACGGCAGGAAACTATGGCCGAGTTGCGCAAGGATATATCCTTGCTGGCCAAGGCGCTGTCGGCCCCGCGTGGCGCTGAGCCGCGCCGCTTGCGCACCCCTGACCGTACCGACACCGAGGGCAGCTGATCATGGCGCTTTCCCGACGCACTGGGGCACGGTTTCAGGGCTCGATCTGGCCGGGATTCGTTGATGCGATGACGGGTCTATTGTTGGTGCTGATGTTCGTGCTGACCATCTTTATGGTGCTGCAAGCCGTACAGACCCAGCGGATCAACGGCCAAGAGAACGAGCTGAATTCACTGTCGGGTGAAGTCGCGGCGCTGGCGCAAGCGCTTGGGATGGAACGGCAAACCACGGCCGAGCTTGAGGCAGAACTGGGGACGCTGAACACATCCCTCACCGCTGCCCGCGATCAGGCGGCAGAGCAGGCGGCGATGATCGCCTCCTTGACCGCGACACGCGATGCGCAGGCCGCACAGCTTGATGCGGCAGAGGCCAAGATCACCGGTTTCGAAGCTCAGGTTGCAAGTCTGTTGTCCCAGCGGGATGCGGCAGTCGCCCGTGGAGAGGCGCTTGAGACACGACAAGAAGAACTGCTGAGCGCGCAAGAGGCGTTGAACCTTGCCTTGGCGCAGGCGCGGTCAGAAACGGATGCCCAGGCCGAAGCCGCCCGCCTTGCCGCAGCCCGCCGTGATGCGCTCACGGCGCTGGTGGATGATCTGCGGGCGCAAAATCAGGATGCGCAGGCCGCATTGGAAACCGCCGCGGCGCAGAACGCCGCCGCGCTGTCAGAGGCCGAAGCCGCTCGTCTGGCCGAAGCTGCCGCCGCCGAACGCTTGCGCGAAAAGCTGGAAAACGCCGATGCAGAGCTGACCGCAATGACGCTGGCGCTTGAGACGCAACGCCAAGAGGCCGAGGATACGCTGACCCTGCTCGCCGCTGCCCGCGCTGCCAAGGAAACGCTGGATGCCGAACTTGCCGCTGCGCTGGCGGAAACCGAAACTCTTGAGGCAACACAGGCCGATCGGGCAGAGCTGCGCGCTAAATTGGCGGATGCGCTTGCGGCAAAGCTGGCCGCTGAGAACCGCGCCGACGCAGAGCTGTCGGATGCAGAGAAACAGGCCGCGTTGCTGGATGCTGCCCGGTCCGAGCTGGCGCAGGAAGAAGCGGCCACCGCCGCCGCGCAGCGCCAGACAGAGTTGTTGAACCAGCAGGTTGCCGCCCTGCGCGGCCAGTTGGGGGAGCTGCAATCCCTGCTGGATGACGCCGTTGCACGCGATGCCGCGAAAGAGGTGCAGTTGCAGTCGCTGGGGTCAGACCTGAACACCGCCCTCGCACGGGTCGCCGCCGAAGAACGCCGCCGCGCCGAGCTTGAAGCGGCTGAACGTGCGCGGCTTGAGGCCGAGACGAAGAACCTCGAACAATACCGGTCCGAGTTCTTTGGTCGCTTGCGCGCGCTTCTGGGCAATCAGGAGGGTGTGCGCATCGAGGGGGACCGTTTCGTCTTCTCTTCCGAGGTGTTGTTCCCCCCGGGGGCCGCCACGCTCTCCGCCGATGGTCGTGGAGAGATCGCCAAGGTCGCCGGTATCCTGCGCAACATCGCAGCCGATATCCCGCCTGAAATCGACTGGGTCATTCGCGTAGACGGGCATACCGACAACCAGCCGCTGTCGGGGTTGGGCGAATTTGCGGATAACTGGGAGCTTAGTCAGGCGCGCGCCCTGTCGGTGGTCAAATATATGATCAACTTCCTCGGGATCGCACCGGAACGGCTGGCCGCGAACGGATTTGGTCAATATCAGCCCGTTGCCAGTGGCAACACGGAATCCGCCCGCGCGCAAAACCGCCGGATCGAGCTGAAGCTGACCGAGAAGTAGCGCTATTTAACCTCGATTTCCGTGCTGCGTTGGCTGATGATCTGCAGGCCGCGGATCATCGTCACCGTGCCGGTATAGGTGCCCGCGGGCCAGTCCACGCGGCCACGTTTGCCGATGGCGCGAAAGGCCTGGGCCTGGGTTTTGGTCAGCGTCACATCATCCGCGATCACCATGCCGTCCGGCCCGCTGATGGACATGTTCACGATGTCATCTGCCCGCGTGCCAAACATGTAGCCCCAGACAACCAGTGCATCCGCATCCACGGGCAAGGACGCAGCGGCCGTATCGCCTTGTTTGATGGCGTCATAGGCGGGGACGGCATCGGCAAAACCAATGCTGATCAGCCCACCGGCGCGGTAGTCGGGCCGTTCGGCCCAAAGATTGCTATCACCGGGGGCGTCGCAGCTGGTGGTCCCATCGGGGTCGAAGGGATCAACGACCGCTCCGTCTTTGCGCACCGACAGATGCACATGGGGGAAGGCGGCCTTTCCCGACTGCCCGACAAAGCCGATGGTGTCGCCCGAAGCGACCTCTTGCCCCGTGGTAACGCTGACGGAGCCTTGTTTGAGGTGGCAGTACTGGGTTTCCCAACCGTTTCCGTGGTCAAGCACGACGCCGTTGCCACATTCCTTCCCGTCGATTTCGGCGGCGTTTTCGCTGGTATAGCCACTGTCAGCCATACCGTCGCGCATACCGGTGACACGGCCTGCGGCGCTGGCAAGGACGGGGATGTTGTCGGCGATACGGGCCTGGCTGGGCAGCGCGAAATCCGTGCCTTTGTGCCCGTCATAGCTTAACGCGGCACAGGTGAAATCCATCGCATCAGACGACGGGTCGCTATCGACATACTGCTGGATAAAGCAGTCTGTGCCGAGGTCGCAGTCAAGGGGCGGGGAGATAAGAAAACCCTCTGCCAGCACGGGGCTGGCAAAGGGCAGGGCAAGCGCAAATACGGCGCTGCGTGGTATCATTCAGCTGTCAGCAACGGTGGCTTGTTGCCTGTCAGCTTGGGGTTTTCCGACCCGAGGATCGTCAGGTCCAGCTCGCCCTTCTTGACATTGACCTTGACCACACCACCTTTCGCCAGCTTGCCGAACAGCAGCTCTTCGGCGAGGGGCTTTTTGATGTGCTCTTGGATGACGCGTCCAAGGGGGCGCGCTCCCATTCGTGCATCATAGCCTTTGTCGCCCAACCATTCGGCGGCTTTGGTGGACAGTTCAATCGTCACGTTGCGGTCCATCAGCTGAGCTTCAAGCTGCAGCACGAACTTCTCGACCACCCGCAAGATCACCTCTTTCGGAAGCGGCGCAAAGCTGATCACCGCGTCAAGACGGTTGCGGAATTCGGGCGTGAAGGTCCGTTCGATCGCGGCGGTATCCTCGCCGGTGCGACGGTCACGGCCAAAGCCGATCGCTTCTTTCGCCTGCTCGGACGCGCCGGCGTTCGACGTCATGATCAGCACGACATTGCGGAAGTCCACTGTCCGGCCATTATGGTCGGTGAGCTTTCCGTGATCCATCACCTGCAACAGGATGTTGTAGACGTCTGGGTGAGCTTTCTCCATCTCGTCGAGCAGCAGAACGCAGTGCGGGTGCTGGTCAACGCCATCGGTCAACATGCCGCCCTGATCAAACCCGACATAGCCGGGAGGGGCACCGATCAGGCGGGACACGGCGTGTTTCTCCATGTACTCAGACATGTCGAAACGCAGCAGTTCCACACCAAGCGTGTCGGCCAGCTGTTTCGCCACCTCGGTCTTACCTACACCTGTCGGCCCTGCGAACAGGTAGTTGCCGATGGGTTTTTCGGGCTCGCGCAGGCCGGCACGGGCCAGTTTGATCGCCGACGACAGGGCTTCGATCGCCTTGTCCTGACCAAAGACGACGCGTTTCAGCGATGCCTCAAGATCCTTGAGCACAATCACGTCATCCTTGGACACGTTCTTGGGCGGGATGCGCGCGATCTTGGCCACCACGGCTTCGACCTCTTTGGTGCCGATGGTCTTGCGCCGTTTCGAGGCCGCCAGCAGATGCTGCGCCGCGCCCGCTTCGTCGATCACATCGATGGCGGAGTCGGGCAGTTTGCGGTCGTTGATATAGCGGTGCGCCAGTTCAACCGAGGTCCGGATCGCGTCAGAGGTATATTTGACCGAGTGGTGATCCTCGAAATAGGGTTTGATGCCTCGCAGGATTTTCACCGCATCCTCGACCGAAGGCTCGTTCACGTCGATCTTTTGGAAACGACGCGCAAGGGCACGGTCTTTTTCGAAATGCTGGCGGAATTCCTTGTAGGTGGTCGACCCCATGGTGCGCAGCTTGCCGCCCGCAAGCGCGGGTTTCAGCAGGTTGGAGGCATCCATCGCGCCGCCGGATGTGGCACCGGCACCGATAACGGTGTGGATCTCGTCAATGAACAAGACGGCGTTGTCATGTTCTTCCAGCTCGGTCACGACGGCCTTCAGACGTTCTTCGAAATCACCGCGGTAGCGGGTGCCGGCCAGCAGCGCGCCCATGTCGAGCGAATAGATCGTGGTTTCGGCCAAGACCTCGGGCGTTTCACCAGCAACGATCTTGCGCGCCAGCCCTTCGGCGATGGCGGTTTTCCCGACGCCGGGGTCACCCACCAGCAGCGGGTTGTTCTTACGGCGGCGGCACAGCACCTGGATGCAGCGTTCCACCTCGTCCGACCGGCCGATCAGCGGATCAACGTCGCCTTCGCGGGATTTCGCGTTCAGATCAACGGTGTATTTCGCCAGCGCGGATTCTTTCTTGTCGCCATCGGTGACGCCTTGGACTTCTTCCTCGTGATCCGGCGCACCGGACACGGGGCGTGGTTCACCGAAAGCCGGGTCTTTGGCAACGCCATGCGCGATGTAATTGACCGCATCATAGCGCGTCATGTCCTGTTCTTGCAGGAAGTAGGCGGCGTTGCTTTCGCGTTCGGCAAAGATCGCGACCAGCACGTTCGCGCCGGTCACTTCGGTCCGGCCAGAGGATTGCACATGGATCGCCGCGCGCTGGATCACCCGCTGGAACGCTGCCGTTGGCACCGCTTCGGAGCCGTCAACATCGGTGACCAGATTGTTCAGGTCTTCATCGACAAATTCGACCAGCGTTTCGCGCAGTTCGGTCATATCGACAGAACAGGCTTTCATCACCTGCACGGCGTCGGGTTCGTCGATCAGGGCCAAAAGAAGATGTTCAAGCGTAGCGAATTCATGTTTGCGCGCATTGGCAAGGGCCAGCGCCGCGTGAATGGCTTGTTCTAGGGTAGACGAGAATGAAGGCACAGGCGTGCTCCTTTTCGATCTGTGTCGGAGGGGGCGTCAGAAACAGGACGCGCCGCAACCGAGCATGGCCTCATAGTATTAGAGTTTGGTTGATCACGGCGCAGCTTCAAGGTTTTTCTGCAATATCGCTGTCACATTTATCGTGAACGTCGATTTTAGACCATGATTGCGGCGGTCAGAAACGGTCTTTGCGCGCGCGAATTTCGGCAAACACATCGGTGTCGGTGGCGTTGACCATCCCCAGTTGCGCACGGATGCCCGGATCGGACGGGCGCAGGAAGGGGTTGGTTTCAAGTTCCGTTGAAAGCGTCGAGGGAACTGTCGGCTCGCCATCAGCACGGGCCTGATCGATCTCTCTTGCACGAGATATAAGTGCCGCGTTTTCCGGATCAACCGTCAGGGCGAATTTTGCGTTCGACTGGGTGTACTCGTGGCCCGAACATACGGTGGTATCGGCGGGCAGGCGCATCAGCTTTTGCAAGCTGTCCCACATCTGCGCGGGCGTGCCTTCGAACAGGCGACCACAGCCAAGCGCCATCAGGCTGTCGGCGGTAAAGACGCATTTGGCCGCGGGTACGTGAAAGGCGATATGCCCGACGGTATGGCCCGACACATCGATCACATCGACCGTGTGCGCGCCGAAGCTAAATGATTGCCCGTCGTCATAGGCCACGTCTAGCGGGGGCAGGCGTTCGGCATCAGCCTTGGCACCGATCACGCGGGCAGGGTGGTCGGCAATCAGCGCGGGCACGCCCTGAATGTGGTCGGGGTGGTGATGGGTCAGCCAGATCTCTGTCAGGGTCCAGCCCAGTTCGTCCAGCTTGGCAGCGATCGGCGCGGCCTCGGGCACGTCGATCAAGGCGACCTTGCCGCTGGTCTGGTCGCGTAGCAGGAATGCGTAGTTGTCGGACAGGCAGGGGATGGTCACAAGATCAAAGGACATGGCAGCGGCTCCGGTCAGTGTTTCGGGATGCGGATCACCACGCTAGCGCGGGCGGGGCGGTGCTGCAAACGGGTTTCGCGCAGTCCGCTCTTTTGCGGCGCGTGGCTTTGGTCTAGGGTCGGGGCGATCCACCCAACAAGGCCCTTTCCCATGCACCTTGATGTCCAAGACCTGCGCAACTTTTACTATCGCAGTGCCCTTGGCCGCGCGGCGCAGCATTCCTTGCGTACCCGCATGCTTGAGCTTTGGCCCGAGGCCAAGGGGCAGACCGTTGTGGGCTTTGGTTTCGCGGCCCCCTTGCTGCGCCCCTATCTGGCGGATGCGCGGCGGGTGATGACGCTGATGCCGGGGCCGCAGGGGGTCATGCCTTGGCCCGCGGGCATGCCCAATACCTCTGTGCTGACCGAAGAAACGCTCTGGCCGATCGAAACCGGACATGTCGACCGGCTGGTTCTGATGCACGGGCTTGAGACCTCTGACCGGCAGGGCGACCTGCTAGAGGAATGTTGGCGCGTGTTAGGGCCGGGGGGTAAAGCGCTGTTCATCGTGCCGAACCGTGCGGGGTTCTGGGCGCGTAGCGATATCACGCCCTTCGGATACGGGCGACCCTATTCACTGGGGCAGCTCGAAACGCAGCTGCGCAAACACCAGTTCCTGCCCGAGCGCCAGTTGGGCGCGCTGTATCTGATGCCCTCGACGAGACGGACGTTCCGGCGCGCGGGGCCGCTGTTTGAAAAGGTCGGGCGGCATATGCCGACGATCATGGCGGGCGGCGCGTTTATGGTCGAGGTGACCAAGCTGGTGTACCCGCCCAAGGGCAAGGTTGCACGCACGCCAGCGCGCCGGTCGATCCGCGTTTTGGAAGGGGTCGGTGCGGTGACGCCATCGGCGGTTTAGACAGTCCTGCCGCAGCCTATGTGACCCCCGCGCCACGGCGGCAAGAATCGCTGGCACACCCGAAATTGCCGGATGTCTATTGATTTTTAGGCAGGTTGATCAGGTCAAAGCGTCGCAGGGGTGCATTGCGCTAAGAATAAGGGGCGCTTTCGTGTGGCAACCTCACTATACTGTGTTGCGGGATGCGGGTCCGTCTGCTACATCCGCCCTGATTTAGACGTCTTGGGTAATTTCAAGTCGCGCCAACACCCCGGTGACGCGATGTATTCGCTTATCCGGCCCTGACGTATGAGAGGATGGACGTGTCCGAAACAGCATCAATCTCTACAGGTATCGCACAACGCTATGCGACCGCCGTGTACGAGCTGGCCCAAGAGGCCAAAGCCCTTCCCCAGATCGAGAAAGATCTTGATGCGCTGCAAGCCGCATTGGCCGAAAGCGAAGATTTCCGCGATCTGATCCATTCGCCGATCTACACGCGCGAACAGCAAGCCGCGTCGATCAGTGCCATCGCCAAAAAGATGGACCTGTCCCAGACGCTCGCCAGCACGCTGGAACTGATGGCAAACAAGCGCCGTCTGTTCGTCCTGCCGCAGCTGGTCCAGAACCTGCGTGACATCATCGCCGTTGAAAAAGGCGAAGTGACTGCTGATGTGATTTCGGCCAAGGCGCTGACCAAAGCGCAGTCCGAAAAACTGTCCAAGTCGCTCGCCGCGACCACAGGCAAAAAAGTAACGTTGAATGCGACCGTTGATGACTCCCTCATTGGCGGTCTTATCGTAAAAGTGGGCTCTAAGATGATCGACACGTCGATCCGCGCAAAGCTCAATTCCCTCCAGAATGTAATGAAAGAGGTCGGATAAATGGGTATCCAAGCTGCAGAGATTTCTGCGATCCTGAAGGACCAGATCAAGAACTTTGGTCAAGAAGCAGAAGTTGCCGAAGTTGGCCGCGTTCTGTCCGTTGGTGATGGTATCGCTCGCGTGTATGGTCTGGACAACGTCCAGGCTGGCGAGATGGTCGAATTCCCCGGCGGCATCATGGGCATGGCCCTGAACCTCGAGACTGACAACGTCGGTGTTGTTATCTTCGGTTCCGACCGCGACATCAAAGAAGGCGACACTGTCAAGCGCACCAACTCCATCGTGGACGTGCCAATCGGCAACGGTCTGCTGGGTCGTGTTGTTGACGGTCTGGGTAACCCCATCGACGGCAAAGGCCCCATCGAATCCACCGAGCGTGGCCTCGCGGACGTTAAAGCCCCGGGCATTATCCCACGGAAATCGGTACACGAGCCAATGGCGACTGGCCTGAAATCCGTTGACGCGATGATCCCCGTTGGTCGTGGCCAGCGTGAGCTGATCATTGGTGACCGTCAGACCGGTAAAACTGCCGTTGCTCTGGACGCGATCCTGAACCAACAGCAGATCAACGACGCCGCAGGCGACGACGAGAGCAAGAAAATGTACTGCGTGTACGTTGCGATCGGCCAAAAACGTTCGACTGTTGCCCAGCTGGTTAAAAAGCTCGAAGAAACAGGCGCGATTGACTATTCCATCGTTGTTGCCGCCACCGCGTCCGAGCCTGCTCCTATGCAGTACCTCGCACCATACTCCGCAACAGCTATGGCGGAATTCTTCCGCGACAACGGCCGTCACGCGCTGATCATCTATGATGACCTTTCCAAGCAAGCCGTGTCCTACCGCCAGATGTCCCTGCTGCTGCGTCGTCCGCCCGGGCGTGAAGCTTACCCAGGTGACGTTTTCTATCTCCACTCCCGTCTGCTCGAGCGTTCGGCGAAATTGGGTGATGACGCAGGCAACGGCTCTTTGACAGCTCTGCCGATCATCGAAACCCAAGGTGGTGACGTTTCCGCGTTTATTCCAACCAACGTGATCTCGATCACCGATGGTCAGATCTTCTTGGAAACCGAATTGTTCTACCAAGGTATCCGTCCTGCTGTGAACACCGGTCTGTCGGTTTCGCGCGTTGGGTCCTCGGCTCAGACCAAAGCGATGTCTTCTGTTGCTGGTCCGGTTAAACTGTCCTTGGCTCAGTACCGCGAAATGGCGGCCTTTGCTCAGTTCGGTTCCGACCTTGATGCCTCCACTCAGCAGCTGCTGAACCGTGGTGCGCGCCTGACAGAGCTGATGAAGCAGCCTCAGTACTCCCCCCTGACCAACGCAGAAATCGTCTGCGTGATCTACGCGGGTACAAACGGCTACCTCGACAAGATCGACGTCAAAGAAGTCGGCCGCTTTGAAGCGGGCCTGCTGGCGCATTTGCGCAGCAAGCACGCCGACCTGATGGCTGACATCACCAACAACGACCGCAAGGTGAAGGGTGAGCTGGAAGACAAGATCAAAGCTGCCATCGATTCTTTCGCCGCTGACTTCGCTTAAGGGAGGGAGGGCACATGCCAAACCTCAAGGACCTAAAAAACCGGATCGCGTCGGTCAAATCGACCCGCAAGATCACGAAAGCCATGCAAATGGTTGCCGCGGCGAAGCTTCGCCGCGCGCAGGAAGCTGCCGAGCAGTCCCGCCCCTACACAGAGCGTTTTAACGCTGTGATGTCGCGGTTGGCTGCATCGGTGGGTGGGTCTGACACCGCCCCCAAGCTGCTGAGCGGCACAGGGTCGGATCAGGTTCACCTGTTGGTTGTCATGACCGCTGAACGTGGCCTGTGCGGTGGCTTTAACGCCAACATCGCCAAGCTTGCCAAAGCCCATGCCCGTGGCCTTATCGCCAAGGGTAAGGAGGTCAAGATTTTGACCGTTGGCAAGAAAGGCCGCGACAGCATCCGTCGTGACTTTGGCGACCTTTTGGTCGGTCACGTTGACCTCAGCGACGTCAAGCGCCTTGGCTATGCCGATGCGCAGGGGATCGCCAAGGACGTACTTGGCCGTTTTGACGCGGGTGAATATGACATCGCCACGATATTCTATTCGAAGTTCGTGAACGTCGTCAGCCAGATCCCGACGGCACAGCAGATCATCCCGGCGACCTTCGAAGAAACCGAAGGCGCGGACGAGGCGACGACATTGTTCGACTACGAGCCCAGCGAAGAGGCCATCCTGGCCGACCTGCTGCCGCGCGGCGTTGCAACGGCGATCTTCTCGGCTCTGCTGGAAAACGCGGCCTCTGAACAGGGTGCCCGGATGTCGGCAATGGACAACGCAACACGGAACGCCGGTGACATGATCGAAGATCTAACCATCGAGTATAACCGTTCGCGTCAGGCCGTCATCACCAACGAGCTGATCGAAATCATTTCCGGCGCGGAAGCGCTGTAGGACAAATCGGAGAAACGACATGGCAAATGCAGTCGGCAAAATCACACAAGTCATCGGCGCCGTCGTCGATGTGCAGTTCGAGGATCACCTGCCAGAGATCCTCAACGCTGTTGTAACTGAAAACCACGGCAAGAAACTGATCCTCGAAGTGGCTCAGCACCTTGGCGAAAACACCGTGCGTACCATCGCGATGGACGCGACCGAAGGTCTGGTTCGCGGCCAGCGCGTCGAAGACACAGATGCGCCAATCTCGATCCCAGTGGGCAACGCCACATTGGGCCGCATCATGAACGTTGTTGGCGAAGCCATCGACGAAAAAGGCGACATCCAATCGGCCGAGCGTCGCTCGATCCACGCGGATGCGCCCGAGTTCGCGGAACAGTCGACAACATCCGAAGTGCTGGAAACAGGCATCAAGGTTATCGATCTTCTGGCGCCTTACGCCAAGGGTGGTAAAATTGGTCTGTTCGGTGGTGCCGGTGTTGGTAAAACCGTTCTGATCATGGAACTGATCAACAACATCGCCAAAGTACACTCCGGTTATTCGGTTTTCGCGGGCGTTGGTGAACGTACCCGTGAAGGGAACGACCTGTACCACGAGATGATCGAATCCAACGTTATCAACCCTGATGATCTGGAAAAATCGCAGGTTGCGCTGGTGTACGGCCAGATGAACGAGCCTCCCGGAGCGCGTATGCGTGTTGCTCTGACCGGTCTGACACTGGCCGAACAGTTCCGCGACCAATCCGGTACCGATGTTCTGTTCTTCGTCGACAACATCTTCCGCTTTACCCAAGCCGGTTCCGAGGTTTCGGCTCTGCTGGGTCGTATTCCTTCTGCCGTGGGCTACCAGCCCACACTGGCGACCGATATGGGTGCGATGCAAGAACGTATTACATCGACCAAATCCGGTTCGATTACATCGGTTCAGGCCGTTTACGTTCCCGCGGATGACCTTACCGACCCTGCGCCTGCGACATCCTTTGCGCACCTTGACGCGACAACCGTTCTGGATCGTTCGATCTCGGAAAAGGGTATCTACCCTGCTGTTGATCCGCTCGGCTCCACATCGCGTCTGATGGACCCGTCCATCGTTGGCGAAGAGCACTACAACGTGGCACGTGACGTTCAGGGTATCCTGCAACGCTACAAGTCGCTGCAGGACATCATCGCGATCCTCGGCATGGACGAACTGTCGGAAGACGACAAACTGACCGTTGCCCGTGCGCGTAAGATCGAACGCTTCCTGAGCCAGCCTTTCGACGTTGCGAAAGTGTTCACCGGCTCCGACGGTAAGCAGGTTCCACTGGAAGAGACAATCACCTCCTTCAAGGCGGTTGTGGCCGGTGAATACGATCACCTGCCCGAAGGTGCCTTCTACATGGTTGGCGGCATCGAAGAAGTGAAAGCGAAAGCTGAAAAAATGGCGGCAGACGCCGCTTAAGGAGCGCTGAAAATGGCAGACACAATGCAATTCGACCTCGTTTCGCCCGAGCGGCGGCTGGCCTCGATGCAGGTGACGGCCGTTCAGATTCCGGGTGCGGACGGGGACATGACAGCAATGCCTGATCATGCCCCCACCATCACCACGCTGCGCCCCGGTGTGCTGCGTGTTGAAGGCCCGGAAGGCACTGCTGAGTATGTGGTAACCGGCGGCTTTGCCGAGATTTCATCCGAAGGCGTATCGGTTCTGGCCGAACGCGCGGTGTCCAAGGGTGATATGACCCAAGAGCATCTGGACGAAATGATCGCCGAAGCCAAAGCCATGTACACAACGGCAAAAGAGGGTTTCGTGAATGAACCTGGCCCCGTAGACGACGCAGCCAAGCTGCTGTCCGACATGGTTGCCATGGGGGACGAAATCGGCTTGTCGAGCAAGCAACCCAGCCTCTGACGTTTCCTTGCCCGTTTTGATGAAAAGGCCCTGCAATCGCGGGGCCTTTTCTATTTGTTACCCTTAACTTATGGTTGTCAGATCGCAGGGGTAGGACAGGTTGGGGCAGGCCATCACGATGAAAAGAATGAACGCAAACAGCGTTGGTATCGATAGCGGAGAGACAGTGTTGTTCTCCGATTTTCAGGATGGTGGCGAGATGTGGACGGGGAAGGGCCAGCGTGAGCGGCGCAACCATATCACCTTTTCCGCGCCGTACCGCGATATCCCCACGGTACACGCCTCGCTTGCGCTGTGGGATGTGGATAACGCCACGGTCATGCGCGCGGATCTACGATCAGAGAATGTCACGAAAGAGGGATTTGAGCTGGTGTTCCGCACCTGGGGCGATACGCGTATCGCGCGCGTCAGGGCGTCTTGGATGGCCATCGGGCCTTTGCCGCAGCAAGACGACTGGGAGCTGTAATCAGCGCCCCCAGCCGTTGTTTCAGGGGCGCTTAGCCGGGCTTGTACATGCCGTCGTAGATCGGCTCCAGCGTGTCGGCGTCAAACAGGGACGAGACCGAGGTGCCGTTCCAGATGTTCAGGATCGCCTGCGCAAAGATCGGCGCTGTAGGCACGATCCGGATGTTTGTTGCTTGCTTGACGGCGGGCGTCGGCGCGATGCTGTCCGTGATGACCAGCGATTTCATCACCGAATTGCTAACGCGTTCGACCGCAGGGCCGGACATAACGCCGTGGCTGATGTAGGAGTGGACCTCCTTCGCGCCGTTTTCCATCAGCACTTCGGCCGCTTTGCACAGGGTGCCGGCGGTGTCACAGATGTCGTCCACGATCAGACAGACCTTGTCGGTCACATCGCCGATCACGGTCATCTCTGCAATCTCGCCGGGCTTTTCGCGGCGCTTGTCCACGATGGCGAGGGGGGAGTTGATGCGCTTAGCCAGTTCGCGTGCGCGGGCCACGCCGCCTACATCCGGAGAGATAACCATCAGCTCGTCCATGCGGCCCTTGAACTCGTTCTGGATATCCAGCGCAAAAACGGGGGAGGCATAAAGGTTGTCGACAGGGATATCAAAGAAACCCTGGATCTGTGCGGCGTGCAGGTCCATGGTCAGGATACGCTCAATACCGCTGCCGACCATCATATTCGCGACCATCTTGGCTGTGATCGGCGTGCGTGCCTTGGTGCGGCGGTCCTGACGGGCATAGCCGAAATAGGGCAGGACAGCCGTAACACGCGCCGCAGAGGACCGGCGCAGCGCGTCGGCCATGACCAGCAATTCCATCAGGTTGTCATTGGCGGGGTTCGACGTTGGCTGGATGATGAACATATCCTCGCCGCGGACGTTTTCGTAAACCTCCACAAAGATTTCGCCGTCATTGAACCGTTCGACCCGTGCGTCGACCAGCCCTACGTTGACCCCCCGATGCAGCGACATCCGCCGTGCGATGGCTTTGGCCAACGGCATGTTCGCGTTACCTGAGATCAGTTTGGGTTCGGTGGTTTGAGCCATGTGCAAAGGGTCCCTGAATGCAGAACATGTGACAGAATCGTGACGTTGACACCGCTTAGCATGGCCTTACGGTCTGGCAAAGCTGCACAGCCCTGATCGGAGACCCAAATGCCCCATATCGACTATTTTTTTGCGACACTTTCACCATATGCCTATCTGGCGGGAAACCGGCTTGAGGAAATCGCCGCCAAACACGGGGCGACGATCACCTATAAACCTTTCGATCTGATTACCGCTTTTGGGCGCACGGGCGGGCAGCCTCCGAAAGATCGGCATCCGTCGCGGCAAGAGTATCGCGCGATTGAACTGCCGCGTCAGGCCAAGAAGCTGGGGATGCCGTTCAACCTCAAACCCGCGCATTGGCCCACCAACGGCGCGCCGTCTTCTTATGCCATTATCGCAGCGCAGAACGAAGGCGGCGATGTGGGCAAGCTGTGCCAGCTGATCATGAAAGCCGTCTGGGCCGAGGAACGCGATATTGCCGAAGATGCGGTCGTGCGCGACTGTCTTGAAAAAGCGGGCTTTGACCCCGCGCTGGCCGACAAAGGCTTGCTGCAGGGGGCTGATACCTACGCGCGCAATCTGGAAGAGGCGGTCGAAAAGGGCGTCTTTGGCGCGCCATTCTATATTCTGGACGACGCCCACAAGTTCTGGGGCCAGGACCGGCTTGAAGATCTTGACCTCGTGATGGCAGGTAAACTGTGAGTTCAGGTTTATATACACGGCAATTCGGGCATGGCCCGCGGCACGCGTTGGCTGTTCACTGCACGCTTGCCCATTCCGGCGCGTGGCGCGGCGTGGGCGAGGTGTTGGCGGATGAACTAACGCTGCTTTGCCCCGATCTGCCCTCTCATGGTAAATCCGCCGATTGGGACGGGCAGGGGGATCTCCATGCCCAGGCGACCGATCTGGTGCGGGACCTGGTGACCGAACCGATTGATATTATCGGCCATTCTTTTGGCGCGACGATCGGCTTGCGGATTGCCATCGAGAACCCCGAACTGGTGCGCAGCCTGACGATGATCGAACCGGTCTATTTCGCGGCCGCCCTGGCTGACGATCCGGAGCGGGTGGCGGCCGCGGATCGCAACTCCGGCGGGTTCGATGCGGCTTTTGACGCGGGCGACCGGATGGAGGCTGCGCGCATCTTCAACACCGGCTGGGGCGACGGTAGCGGATGGGAACAGACGCCGGAAAAGCTGCGCCAGTACATGGCCGACCGGATCCATTATGTGCCCGCCAGCCAGCCGTTCTTGCGGGACGACAATGCCGGGCTGCTAGAGCCGGGCAAATTCGCCCGCGCCGCGATGCCCGTGCTGTTGATGGAGGGGGGCACATCGGCGGATATGGTGGATGCGATCAGCACGTCCATCGCCCGCCGTTTGCCGAACGTGACACGCAAGGCGATCGAGGGGGCGGGGCACATGGCTCCGATCACGCACCCGCAGGCCGTTGCCGCTGAAATCCGCAACTTTCTCGAAGCGGTATAGCCGTCAGAAATACGATAGGAACTGGTCGATTGCCTCTGTGCCGATCGACCAGTCACAGACCAACCGCGCCGATAAGGGCTCATTGGGGTCGTCGCCCTCTAACGGGCCATCCATGACATAGTATTTCGCCCCCGCATCATGCAGCTTCTGGTGGATGCGGCGGGGCCATTTGGCAAAGATCATATTGGCGTCGGGTTTATGCAGCATTGTCGCGCCCGCAGCGCGCAGCCCATCCGTCAGATGGCGCGCGTTGTCATTGGCCCGGGCGGCAGTCGTCTTCCACAAATCACCCTGCATATAGCCCGCCATCTGCGCAGACAGGAACCGGTGTTTGGAAAACAGATGCGCCCCGCGTTTGCGCCGCAGCTCGAACTCCCAAGCCTTGGCGGGGTCAAAGAAGATCACCGCCTCGACACCCATACAGCCGTTTTTGGTGCCGCCAAAGCTGACAACATCAACGCCCGCTTTCCACGTCATTTCTGCGGGCGTGCAGCCCAAGGCAACCAGCGCATTGGCAAAGCGCGCTCCGTCCAGATGCACCGGCAGGTCATAGCGTTTGGCAACGGCGGTAAGGGCGTTCAGCTCTTTTAGCGAGTGGACAGAGCCGCGTTCGGTCACCTGCGTGATCGACACCGGCCCGCGCTGCGCGCCATGTACATTGCCCTCGGGGTGTTTCTCGATCGCCTTTGTCAGCGCCGCGGGCGTCATCTTGTCTTCTGTCTCAACCACGGTCAGTTTGGCGGCACCTGCATAGAACTCGGGCGCGTTGCATTCGTCTTCGTGGATATGCGAGGTGACCGAGCAAAAGATCGTCTGCCACGGCTGGGTATAGCACGCCAGCGCGAGCGCATTGGCAGCGGTGCCGGTTGCGACCAGATAGACCGCGGCCTCGGGTGCCTCGAACGCGGAGCGGATCGCGTCGCGGACTTCGTCCATGATGGGATCGTTGCCATAGGGCATCGCGTGTCCGGTGTTTGCCTGTGCCAGACGGTTCATGATCTGAGGGTGAACAGGGCCCGCGTTGTCAGAGGCAAAAAACATCAGGTTGGCTCCTCGATGATGTGGTCTTCCCATTCCTCGAACGGGGTGTCGAATTCCGAGACGGTGTTATTCTGCACCGAAATCCCCGCGCGGTGTACGCTATCAGGGTCACCGCTGATCAGCGGGTGCCAGTCATACAGCGGCTTGCCCTGCCACAGCAGCCGATAGGCGCAGGTCAGCGGCATCCAATAGGCGTGGGTATCCAGATTGTCGGGCTTCAGAACGATGCAGTCGGGCACGAACTGGTGCCGGTTTTCGTAGTGGCTGCACCGGCAGGTCGCATCATCCAGCAGGCGGCAGGCCACGCGGGTCAGGGCGACTTCTTCGGTGTCTTCGTCTTCAAGCTTGTTTAGGCAGCATTTTCCGCAACCGTCACACAGCGCTTCCCATTCGTCTTGCGACATCTTGGTGAGCGGCTTCTTTTCCCAGAACCGTTTGGCAAGACCTTTGGCGGCAATCGGATCGGTCATAGCGCGGCCAGAATGCTGCGGGCGTGCGCGCTGTCCGCATCCATCTGGGTGATCAACGCTTCAAGACTGTCGAATTTCTCTTCGCCGCGCAGGTGGTCGACCAGCGCGACCGAGACATGCTTGCCGTAAAGATCGCCTTTGAAGTCGAAGATGAATGTCTCGAGGTTGGCCTTGTTCTCGCCGAACATCGGGCGCACGCCAAGGCTGGCGACGCCGTGGTAGCGCCCTGCCTGCGGCCCTTCAAGCACATCGACAAGCACCGCATATACGCCAAAGGCTGGCGGGTGCAGCCCGTCGATCGACATATTCGCCGTCGGGTAGCCCAGTTCACGGCCGCGCTTTTCACCGTGTAGGATCGGGCCTTCAACGCGGTGCCAATGGCCCAGCATCGCGGCGGCGTCGCGGGGGCGTGCCTCTGACAGTGCGTTGCGGATCGCGGTCGAAGACACGGTATCAGGGCCCTTCGCCATCAGCGGCGCGATGGTCACGCCGAACCCCATCTCGGCACCGAAGGCCTGCAACTGTTCAGCCGTGCCCGCGCGCGCCTTGCCAAAGCGGAAGTCCGCGCCCACGACCACATGGCGCAGGCCCAGACCATCAACGATCACTTCTTGCGCAAAGGCGTGGGGGCTGAGGCCAGACAGCGCGGCATCGAACCCCAGCTCATAAAGCTTATCGACGCCGATCTTTTGCAGCTGGTGCGCGCGCGCCTCTGCGCCCATCAGGCGGAAGGGCGGGGCGTCGGGGGCGAAATATTCGCGGGGGTGTGGCTCGAATGTGACTACGCCCAAGGGCGCGTCGGGCAGGGCGGCACGGGCCATATCGATGACCGACCGATGCCCCAGATGCACGCCGTCGAAATTGCCAATAGCGGCGGTCGCCCCCTGATCGGAAGCGGATACAAATTGATAGTCGCGAATGATTTCCATGCGCTTGGTGGTAGCCCCCTCTGCAGGTGCTGACAAGCAGCGGGGCGGGTCACGGTACCGAAAAACCGCAGCGTCGTGGGGCGGGGGCTGGTCGCAGGGGTGTCGTCAGTCGAACTTGCGCGACGGGGCCAGAACGGTTGCTTCGCCAATTAGGACCTTTTTGCCATCAATCGCACAGTGGCAATCCAGTTTTACACGGCGCTTGTCGAATTCGATATTGGTGACCTTCACCTCGGCATAGACCAGATCGCCGGGGCGCACGGGGGCCAGAAACTTGAGCGACTGCGCCATGTAGACGGTGCCATGCCCCGGCAGCTGCTCTCCGATCACGGCAGAGATCAGGCCAGCAGTCAGCATGCCGTGGGCAATCCGTCCCTCAAAGATCGTGTCCTGCGCATAGGCGTCATCCAGATGGACCGGATTACGATCAGTGGACACTTGCGCGAACATCTCGATGTCTTCGTCGGTGATGACCTTGCGCAGATAGCGCGTCATGCCCATTTCGATATCTTCAATACAGATCGTTCCACGGGGCAGATTATCCAACATGCCAGCCCTTTCAGTAATAAAGTGACGCCAGTTTTATCTGGTGTGAAACTTAATTACTTTGCAGGCGCAGAAACGCAAGGAAAAAGTAGGTCAGCGTAGGTGTCCAATTGTGTAGGTCGGAGCCGATGTTTCCTTTTCCAGATAACGGGTTAGCGCCTCGGGATCGGGCTGGGTCTGCGTTTCGGTTTCCCGCGCGGCCAGACCGCCAGAGATGAAAAGCGAATCGATATCCTCGCCCATGGCCCCTTTGACATCGGTATGGATGCCGTCGCCGATGGCGAGAATGCCACTATCGGTGATGTCCTTGTCCAACGCATAGAGCTTGCGGCGGGCCAGATCATAGATCGGCGGGTGCGGCTTGCCAAAATACAGGCTTTCCCCGCCCATCTCGGTATAAAGCGCCGCGATGGCACCGGCGCACCATTCGCGCACATCGCCACGGTCGACCACAATATCAGGGTTCGCGCAAAGCAGCTTGAGCCCCTTTTGCTTGGCATAAAGCAGTTGCGGGCGCAGCACGGAGGGGTCTTCGGAGGGATCGAACGGGCCGGTGCAAACGATGCCTTCCGCGTCTTCCAGATCAACGCGCTGGATATCGACAGGATCATCAAGCACGTCGCTGGGATCAAAGAAGTGTTTGTCCGTGGGCGGGCCAAGGTGCCAGACCTGCGTGCCCACCATGCCGCGATACATCGCCGTGCGCGCAGAATCGCCCGAGGTGGCAATATCGTCCCACGCATCATCCGGTACGCCGAATTGCGCCAGCTGTTTGATCACGCCGTCGCGGGGGCGGGGGGAATTTGTGACCAGCACCACCTTGCCGCCGCCGTTGCGATAGGCTTGCAGCGCGGTGACGGCATCCGGCAGCGCCTTGACCCCGTCGTGGACGCAGCCCCAAAGGTCGACGAATAAGGCGTCATAGCGGTCAGAGATTTCGAAAAGGTTACTGATAATCTGGGTCATGGGCCGCTTTCCAATCTGCAAGAGCTTTGCACCGCAGAAAGCACACATCCCCCCGCGGGGCAACTGGGCAGCGCAACAGGCCCGCGCCGTGATGCGCGTCAGAGCCGCGCCAACCCGTCCGCGATTTCGCCCGCGATGGCGGCGGCATCCACCCCCTCACGTTCCGCAGAGACGCGCAGCCCCAGCACATCGGACTGGTAGCGCCGCGCCAGACTGCGCGGATCGTGTTCGGTGCTGATGTCACCGACTGCTTGGGCTTGGGAAAACAGCTCTGCGAACATCTGCTCCATCTTCAGCAGATGGGCGTTTGCCTTTTGCGCCAGCGGATGACGGTGGGCTTGTAGTTCAAGCAGGGTTTTCGACAGCATGCAGGCTTTGGCCGGTGCGGTGTCATTCGAGATAACCATGCAGGGGAATTTTTGTAGCGCGGGCAGGGGGCCTTCGTCGCGGGCAAGGGTCTTCATCCGCTCTGACCCGTCGGCGGCGTAGCGATCAAGCGCCAGTTCGAACAGCGCATCCTTTGACCCGAACGCTGCATAAAAGCTGCCCGGTTTCATCTGCAAGCTCGCCTCCAGGTCCTTCAGCGACGTGCCCGCCCAACCGCGTTGCCAGAACAGATCGCGGGCGCGTTCGATCAGATCTTCACGGTCATAGCTGGGTTTGCGGGGCATGGGATCACCTTTTCTTGAATGATTGCTCAATTATATACTTGAGTGATCGCTCAATAAACCCTAAATGTACTTTAGCGAAACATTCACAGGAGCTTTTCCATGTCCTTCCCATCTCACGATCTTGATACCGCACCCGAAGCCTCCAAGCCGCTGCTTGAGCAGTCGCAAAAGGCCTTTGGCCGTCTGCCCGGTTTGCACAAGGTTCTGGCCGAAAGCCCACAGGCTTACGAAGGCTATCAGGTGCTGCACAAGCTGTTCACCGAAACTGATTTTGACGCGGAAGAGCTGACCGTTGTCTGGCAGGCGATCAACGTCGAGAACGAATGCCACTACTGCGTGCCCGCGCACACAGGTATCGCCAAGATGATGAAGGTATCGGACGAAATCTCTGACGCGCTGCGCAACGAAACCGCGCTGCCGACACCCAAGCTGGAAGCGCTGCGCACCTTTACCGTCCAAATGTTCCGCCAGCGCGGCAACGTGTCTGACGATCAGATGAAAGCGTTCTTTGACGCGGGCTATGGCCACCGTGCGGTGCTGGATGTGATCCTTGGGATGGCGCAGAAAACCATTTCCAACTACGTGAACCACGTCGCGCAGACGCCCGTCGACGAAGTATTCAAGCCGCTGGCTTGGGAGCGCGGCGATACCCCATTGAAGGTATAAGCCCTTCGCGCTTCGGCGCTGCGCTGAAATGACAAAAGGCCCCCTGATCTCAGGGGGCCTTTTGCGTTTATGCCCCCCGCCAAGCGGGGGAGCCAGATAGGTCTGATTAGACTTTGATGTTCGGGATGATCTGCTTTTTACGGCTCATCACACCGGGCAGGACAACGCTGTCACCGGTGACGGTCGCGCCAAAGCTTTTCTCTGCCACAGACTTGGTAAAGTCGTTGGGGATCAGCATGGTGGCTTCTTCGTTCAGGATGTCGACAACGAAGAGCAATACCTGATCGGCCCCGTCGTCTGTGGCAACGCCGGGCATTGCGGCCATCAGCGCGTCTTTGCGGTCCAGCACGGCTGCGGGCGATGTAGTTTCCAGAACGGAAACGCGGAATTTCTTGCCGTCGACTTCGTACTCTTTCGAATCCATGCGCAGCAGTTCTGCCTCGGAGAAAGACGAAACGTCGGATTTCGCCGCAAACATCTGCGCCGCGTATTCAGCGATGTCGACACCCAGATCCTTGGCCAGCGCGTGGGCGATGGCGGTGTCTTCTTGCGTTGTGGTCGGGCTGCGGAATTCCAGCGTGTCGGACAGGATGCAGGTCAGCATCGCGCCTTTGATATTGGTGGGCATCTGCGCCATGTCATCACCGATCATCTTGTACATGATCGTCGCGGTGCAAGCGAGCGTCTCCATCACGATGTTGACGGGGCCTTTGGTTTCAAGCCCGCCCACCAGACGGTGGTGGTCGATGATGGCGGTGATGTCCGCGTCATTGATGCTGGCGGGCAGCTCGGCAGGGTTGTTGGTGTCAACGATCACAACGGGCTGGTCGGCTTGCACGTCGTCGATGATCTGCGGCTTGTCCAGCTTCCAGTGGTCCAGCATGAACAGCGCTTCGGTGTTAGGCTCGCCCAACAGGGCGGGGGCGGCGTCGACGCCTTTGATTTCATTCAGGTACCATGCCCAGATGATCGGGCTGCCGGTGCTGTCGGTGTCGGGGGATTTATGGCCAAAAACAAGCGTTGTCATAGGAATGTCCTGCAGTGGGAGAGTGTTGATTTGCGCGCCTTATATGGTTGGTTGGCGCAGTTGTCACCACCTGCCTGATAGCCGCGGCTTTGGGGTTCTCAGCAGCGGGGCAAAGCTGGTAGCACTGCACCCATGACAAATCCGCGCGAAACCGACCTTTACCCGCCGATCAAATCCTTTCTCGAGGATCAGGGCTATGTCGTGAAGTCAGAGGTGGGGGCGGCCGATGTCGTGGCTGTTCGCGGGGCAGAGCCGCCGGTGGTGGTAGAGCTGAAGCTGGGCTTTAGCCTCGCGCTGTTTCACCAATGTATCGCGCGTCTGTCGGTCAGCGATGATGTCTATCTGGCGGTCGCACGTCAGCCGGGCAAACGTTTTGCCAAGGCGGTCAAGGATAACACAGCGCTGGCGCGGCGTTTGGGGTTGGGGTTGATCACCGTGCGGCTGAAGGATGGTCTGGTTGAGGTGCATTGCGATCCGGGCCCCTATGCGCCGCGCAAAAGCGCCAAACGGCAGGCGCGGTTGCTGCGTGAATTCGCACGGCGTCAGGGTGACCCGAATGACGGCGGGCAAACGCGGGCAGGGCTGGTCACCGCCTATCGGCAGGATGCGCTGAAGCTCGCGATGTACCTGTTCGAGGCAGGGGCCAGTAAAGGTGCCCATGTCGCGCGCGAAACCCAGGTTCAGCGGGCAACCGCCATGATGCGCGACAATCACTACGGATGGTTTGAAAAGATCGAAACAGGCATATACGGCCTGACCCCGACAGGTGCCGAAGCCGTTTCCGCTGCGGGGCGGGTGCTCGGGTCGGACTAGCCTGCTTGGGCCACGGGGCAAGTTGGCTAAAATTTTTCAAATTACCGTGGTTGACTAGGGCCGTGCACATCCTTAGCTATCCCTCGTTAGCACTCGGCAGGGCTGAGTGCTAATGGCTGCACCCCTCGACCGGAGGGGCGGCTTGGGAGAATAACTTTGAGCCTTAAGGAGCTGAAAGATGGCATTTAAACCGCTGCATGACCGTGTGCTGGTGCGCCGCACCGAAAGCGAAGAAAAAACCAAGGGTGGCTTGATCATCCCTGATTCCGCGAAAGAAAAACCCTCCGAGGGCGAAGTTGTTTCTTGTGGCGAAGGCGCGCGCAAGGACAGCGGTGAACTGATCGCAATGGCTGTAAAAGCCGGCGACAAGGTTCTGTTCGGCAAATGGTCCGGCACAGAAGTCACCCTGGACGGCGAAGAACTGCTGATGATGAAAGAAAGCGACATCATGGGGATCCTGTCCTGAGCTCAGGCAGACCGGGGCCTAGCGCCTCACCCAAGATACGCTGACATCAACCCAAGATTTTAGGAGAGACACTATGTCTGCTAAGGACGTAAAATTCGGGACCGACGCCCGTAACAAGATGCTTAAGGGTGTGAACATCCTTGCCGATGCCGTCAAAGTCACACTGGGCCCCAAAGGCCGTAACGTTGTGCTGGACAAATCCTTTGGCGCGCCTCGCATCACCAAAGACGGTGTATCCGTAGCGAAAGAAATCGAACTGGAAGACAAGTTCGAAAACATGGGCGCACAGATGGTCAAGGAAGTTGCTTCCCGGACCAACGACGAAGCGGGTGACGGTACAACAACTGCAACCGTTCTGGCCCAAGCCATCGTTAAAGAAGGCATGAAATCGGTTGCCGCTGGCATGAACCCGATGGACCTGAAGCGCGGCATCGACATGGCGACCACCACTGTCGTCGAAGCGATCAAAGCAGCAGCGCGCCCTGTCAACGACAGTGACGAAGTTGCCCAAGTCGGCACCATCTCTGCAAACGGCGAGAAAGAAATCGGCCGTCAGATCGCAGACGCGATGCAGAAAGTCGGCAACGAAGGTGTGATCACCGTCGAAGAGAACAAAGGTCTGGAAACAGAGACCGATGTTGTTGAAGGCATGCAGTTCGACCGCGGTTACCTGTCCCCTTACTTCGTCACCAACTCCGACAAGATGACTGTCGAGCTGGAAGACGCGATCATCCTGCTGCACGAGAAAAAACTGTCCTCGCTGCAGCCAATGGTTCCCCTGCTGGAGCAAGTGATCCAGTCGCAAAAACCACTGCTGATCATCTCGGAAGATGTTGAAGGCGAAGCGCTGGCAACTCTGGTTGTCAACAAACTGCGCGGCGGCCTGAAAATCGCAGCGGTCAAAGCACCCGGTTTCGGCGATCGCCGCAAAGCCATGCTGCAAGACCTTGCAATCCTGACAGGCGGTCAAGTGATCTCCGAAGATCTGGGCATGAAGCTCGAGTCCGTTACAATGGACATGCTGGGTTCGGCCAAGAAAGTCACCATCACCAAAGACGAAACAACAATCGTTGACGGCGCTGGCGAGAAGGCAGAGATCGAAGCACGTGTTGCTCAGATCCGTAACCAGATCGAAGAAACCACATCCGACTACGACAAAGAAAAGCTGCAAGAGCGCGTTGCCAAACTGGCAGGCGGTGTTGCCGTGATCCGCGTCGGCGGCATGTCCGAAGTTGAAGTTAAAGAGCGCAAAGACCGCGTTGATGATGCCCTGAACGCGACACGTGCTGCTGTTCAAGAAGGTATCGTTGTTGGTGGTGGTGTTGCACTGGTCCAAGCGGGCAAAAAGCTCGAAGGGCTGACAGGCGACAACGCAGACCAGAATGTTGGTATCGGCATCGTCCGCAAAGCGCTCGAAGCGCCTCTGCGTCAGATCGCTGAAAACGCTGGTGTTGACGGTTCCGTAGTGGCCGGCAAAATCCGCGAAAGCGACGACCTGAAGTTCGGCTTTAACGCTCAGACCGAAGAATATGGCGACATGTTCAAATTCGGTGTTATCGACCCTGCCAAAGTTGTGCGTACAGCTCTGCAAGACGCGGCATCCGTTGCCGGTCTGCTGATCACAACCGAAGCCATGGTTGCCGACAAACCGTCGAAAGACGGCGGCGCAGGCGGCGGCATGCCCGACATGGGTGGCATGGGCGGCATGGGCGGCATGATGTAAATCACGCCGCAGGGGCGATCACGCCCTTGTGCTGACAGAATGAAGGGGCGCATCACCAGATGCGCCCCTTTTTCGTGGTACGTCGCGCGAGTGTAGCCTAAGCAGTCGCCATGCGTATTTTCTTCCTCACCGCCCTTGTGATGGTCGCCTTCGCGGCCAATTCGGTTCTGACCCGTTTCGCCATTGCGGGCGGGCATATTGACCCCACCGGATTTGCCGTTGTGCGGGTGTTGTCAGGGGCGGTGCTCTTGGCGCTGCTGGTCGTGCTGCGCGGCGGGCGGGTGCCCTTGCTGCGACGTCAACAGGGGCTGGGGGCGGTCACGCTGGCCATCTATATCATCGGTTTCTCGCTCGCCTATCTCACGCTGGACGCAGGCTTGGGCGCGTTGATCCTGTTCGGTGTGGTTCAGATCGCCATGTTCGCCCATGGTGCGCTGTTCGGCGTGACACCGACACCGCGCAAGCTGTTAGGGGCGGGGGTGGCCTTTGCCGGATTGGTGCTGGTGCTCTGGCCGTCGCAAGGCGTGGCGGTTGACCCATTGGGTGCCGCGTTGATGATCGCCGCAGGGCTCGGCTGGGCCGCCTATACGATCATTGGCCGTGGTGCGTCTGACCCGCTGGCAGGCAGCGCGGGGAACTTTGTGATCTGTACGCCCTTGGTCGCTATCCTGCTGCTGGTGCAGCCGACATTCTACACCCCCACGGGCATTGCTCTTGGCGTGGTCTGCGGGGCCGTGACCTCGGGCCTCGGATACGCGCTGTGGTATGCGGTGCTGCCAAGGCTGGCGCAGGCGACGGCGGCGGTGGTGCAACTGTCAGTGCCGGTCATCGCTATTCTTGCCGGTGCGCTTTTGCTGGCAGAGCCTTTGGGCGCAAAGGTGATCATTGCCACTGCGCTGGTGCTTGGCGGGATCGGGCTGGCCGTCAGCGCACGATCGGCTCCAGCGGGTCGTAGCTGATCGGGTCGTTGCCAAAGGCGACCTGCGCCAGACTGTCCGGCTTGACCCGCAGGCCGCGCATCTCGTCGGGGGTGACCCAGCGGCGGTCGGTCACGATCCTTTCGGCGTCCTGCCACGCGGGGTCCATATCGGCAGAGCCGGTCACCGTGCAGCGAAAGTAGATATCCACCTGATGGAAGTCCCCCTCAGGGTCGTGGAATTCATTCACCAGACAGGGAGCCCCCACGGCGATCTGCAGGCCGGTTTCCTCGAAAACCTCGCGGATCAGATTGTCGGGCAGGGCGCTGCCGCGTTCTACCCCGCCACCGGGCGCGCACATCAGGTCGCTTTTGCCATCGGGATAGGCGTTGACCAGCAGCAAGCGGTCTTCATGGACCAACACGGCACGAACCGCCAAACGCGGGCTATTTTCCGCCATCTTACCCTCAATCTCGCGGTGTATGCGTCAAAGCATTTCACATGCGGCGTTTTCAGTCTATTTGACCCTAGCTATGAAAACACTGGTCACAATCACTTTCTCGCTTGGCGTGCTGTCGGGCATGGCCCAGGCGCAAGCGTCGCTTTCCACAGCCGGTAAGGGGCGTTGCGTGGTGCTGTTGCACGGGCTCGCCCGGACAGAGACCTCCTTTGCCGTGATGGAGGCCGCGCTAGAGACCGAGGGCTACACCGTGGTGCGCCCCGGCTACCCGTCGACCACCGCCCCCGTTGAAGAGCTGACCCGCCGCACCTTACCCGACGCAGTCGCGGCCTGCGGGACGGAAAAGGTGGATTTTGTGACCCATTCGATGGGCGGTATCCTTCTGCGGCAATGGGTCGCCGAAACGGGGGACGCGCGTATCGGCCGCGTCGTCATGCTGGCCCCGCCCAATCACGGCAGCGAGGTCGTGGACACGCTGGGTGATCTTGCCGCCTTTGACTGGATGAACGGTCCCGCAGGGGCGCAGATGGGGACGGGTGAAAACTCCCTCCCACTGCGTTTGCCGACCGTTACCTTTGATCTGGGCGTGATCGCGGGGACGCAATCGCTGAACCCCTATTTCTCGTCGCTGCTGCCGGGGCGCGATGATGGCAAAGTGTCCGTCCAATCCGCGCGGGTCGACGGGATGCGCGATTTTCTGATGCTGCCGGTGACGCATACGTTCATGATGATGAACCCGACGGTGATTGCGCAGACGATGACCTATCTGGACACAGGGAGATTCGACCGGTCGTTGGGGTTCGTGGATGCGGTGCTTGATTCAATCGGCTGCCCCGATGGGGCCTGCTTGCCGGGACAAAAGGCTAACGATGCTGAACGTTGAACTTACGGGGGCGCACGTCTTGGGCGCAGATGCGCTTGAGCCCCGTCCGCTGGCGGTTGCGCAGGGGCTGATTTCTGATGAGGCGCAAACCACGCGCGTTGATCTTGACGGTTACATGATCTTGCCAGGGATCGTCGATGTGCATGGGGACGGGTTCGAACGGCATCTCGCCCCCCGTCGCGGTGCGATGAAAACCATGCAAGAGGGTCTGGTCGCCGCCGAGGCAGAGCTGGCCGCCAATGGCATCACGACCGCCGTGCTGGCGCAGTTCATCAGCTGGGAAGGCGGCTTGCGCGGCTATGAATTTGCCGAACAGGTCTTTGGCGCGATCCAGCAGGTGTCGGATACGTTGGTTACGGACCTGCGCGGACAGCTCCGGCTCGAGACGCATCTGCTGGACCTCTACGCCGATCTGCCGCAGCGCATGCAGGACTGGGGGCTGTCCTATGTCGTGTTCAACGACCATCTGCCGCACGACCGGCTGGCAAAGGGGCAGGTGCCCAAACGCATGGTAGGGCAAGCGCTGAAGGCAGGGCGCAATCCGGACGACCATCTGCGGATGATGCAAGACCTGCACGCCCAAAGCGCAGATGTCCCCGGGGCGCTCGACTGGCTGTGCAAGGTGCTGGCGGCGCGGGGCATCCAGATGGGCAGCCATGATGATACCACCGCCGAAGGGCGTGCCCTATGGCGCAATCGTGGCGTGCGCGTCGCCGAGTTTCCCGAAACGTTGGAGGCAGCCGAAGCCGCAGCGGCTGCGGGGGATCATGTGGTGCTGGGGTCGCCCAATGTGGTACGCGGCGGGTCGCACAACGGTAATGTTTCCGCGCTTGACCTGATTTCGATGGGGATCGGCGGGGCGCTTGCCTCTGACTACCATTACCCGTCGCCACGCCGCGCGGCCTTTATGCTGGCGGATCGTGGCGTATTGCCCTTGGCGCAGGCGTGGCACTTGGTGTCGGCAGGGCCTGCGGCGGTGCTGGGGCTGTTGGATCGGGGCGTGATCGCCACCGGAAAGCGGGCTGATCTGCTAGTGCTGGACGCGCAGACGCGCCGTGTGGCCCTGACGATGTCGGGCGGGCGCGTCAGCTATATGTCCGGTGATATTGCCGCGCGGTTCCTGGGCTAGACCCGCGCGACCGTTGCTTTTCAGCTGGGCCGTTTGACGATGTTCACATGGCCCATCTTTCGGCCCGGTTTGACTTCGGCCTTGCCGTACAGATGCAGCGCCGTGTCGCGCTGTTTCGCCAGCTCGGGCACGCGGTCCATATCGTCGCCAATCAAGTTCTCCATCACCACATCTGCATAGCGGCTGCCGTCGCCCAAGGGCCATCCCGCCACGGCACGGATGTGCTGTTCGAACTGGTCCACCGCACAGCCGTTCTGCGTCCAATGGCCCGAATTGTGCACCCGTGGCGCGATCTCGTTGACGATGAATCCTTGCGGCGTGACGAAAAGCTCGACCCCCAGCACGCCGACATAATCCAGTGCATTCAGGATCTTGGCGGCCAGCAGGACCGCATCCATGCGCTGTGCGGCGCTCAGCCGGGCAGGGACGGTGGTGGTGTGCAGGATGCCATCGCGGTGCACATTCTCACCGGGATCGAAACAGGCAACCTCGCCCGAGGGGCTGCGCGCGGCGATCACGGACACTTCGGCGGTGAAGTTCACAAAGCCTTCCAGCACCGCAGGATTACCAGCCATATCCGCCAAGGCACCCGCCGCATCATCCGCGCTGCGCAGACGCGACTGGCCCTTGCCGTCATAGCCGAAGCGACGGGTTTTCAGGATCGACGGCGCGCCAATGGTCGTCATCGCGGCCTCCAGATCGGCGGCATTGGCGATATCGGCAAAGGGGGCGACAGTCAGGCCCAAACCTTCGAGGAACTGTTTCTCCACCAGACGGTCCTGACTGGTGCGCAGCGCCTCGCGGTTGGGACGGATGGGCGTGATGTTTTCGATCACATCCAGCGCATCTGTCGGGATGTTTTCAAACTCGAAGGTGACAATATCAACCGATTTGGCAAAGGCGGTCAGCGCGTCGACGTCATCATAGCCAGCGGTGGTCAGCGCATGGGCGACATCACCTGCAGGCGGGTTGGCACCGGGTTCAAAGATATGCGTGCGAAACCCCAAACGTGCGGCGGCAACGGCCAGCATGCGCCCCAATTGCCCGCCGCCTAAAATGCCGATGGTGGCCCCTGTCTTCAATGCTTCAGTCATCCGAAGGCTCCTCTGGGATGGAGGCGCTGAGCGCATCGCGCCAAGCGTCAAGACGGGCGGCAAGGGCAGGGTCTTGGAGGGCCAGAATGCCCGCCGCCATCAACGCGGCATTCGCGGCACCTGCCGCACCAATCGCCATCGTCGCCACCGGAAAGCCCCGAGGCATCTGCACGATAGAATAAAGCGAATCCACACCCGACAGCGCTTTGGTCTGCACCGGCACGCCGATTACCGGCACGCGGGTCTTCGACGCCATCATACCGGGCAAATGTGCAGCACCGCCCGCACCAGCGATGATCACCTGAAGGCCACGGTCGGCGGCGGTTTTACCATAATTCCACAACCGGTCAGGGGTGCGGTGTGCTGATACGATCTTGGCCTCGTAAGCGATGCCAAGTTCATCCAGCAGCGTCGCTGCCTCGCGCATCGTGGCCCAATCGGACTGCGAGCCCATGATGATGCCGACAGGTGGATTTTCCATGAAAAAGGGCCTTTGCTAGAGCGTATAAGAAGCGCGCACTATAGCCATGATCGCCCGCGTGGCAATCCGCTGGCGGGCGCTGTCAGGCGGTAATATCGGGGGTCAGCCGGTCTTCGATCTGGGCAATCAGGTCTTTCAGGCGCAACTTGCGTTTTTTCAGCCGCTGCAGCGTCAGCTGATCGCCCGTCCCCTTGTCGACCAGCGCCTGAATGGCATCGTCCAGATCGCGATGCTCGCGGCGAAACACCTCAAGCTCGACACGCAGGACATCGTCATTCTTCATCGACAGGTCGGAGGGAGGATTCATAGGTTTGGCTGATTCTTGCTATATCTAGGCCTGCGAATATAGGCGGTTGCAATTCAAAGGCATAGCCCTTGCGTCCTGCCCCCATGGCCCCCATATTTGATGCAGGTCGCCGAATACGGGGCCGGATGACTGACTGTCGCTTATCTTGAAGGACGTGTCTTATGACGAAATTAACGCTGGCTTCCTACCCGCATATGCTGGGTTTCGAGCAGTTGGAACGGGTGATGGAACGTACGGCGAAGGCCGGAAACGAAGGCTATCCACCGTTCAACATTGAACAAACATCGGACTATAGCTACCGCATTACGCTTGCGGTTGCAGGTTTTGCGGAACAAGATCTCTCTATAACCGTTGAGGATAGACAGCTTGTGATCCGTGGCCGTCAGGTCGACACGCAAGAAGACCGAATCTTTTTGCATCGTGGGATCGCCGCACGCCAGTTCCAACGGTCATTTGTACTGGCCGACGGTGTCGACGTTGGCGAAGCGCTGATTGAAAACGGCCTGCTTCACGTCGATCTAACCCGCGCTAAGCCCGAAAAAGTCGTTCAGACCATCAAGATCAGAAAAGGGGAATAAAATGCATAACGAAGAAACGCATGTTCAGGACCGTACCGTCTACGTCAAGATGATCGCCGTGTCCGACCTTCCCCTTGAAGTGCGCGAGCAGGCGGAAGGGCTGAAGCAGCTATATGCCGTGCACGACGCCGAAGGGCAGCAGCTGGCCTTGGTCGGCGACCGCAAGCTCGCCTTTAGCCTCGCGCGCGATCACGACTATGCACCGGTGATGGTGCATTAAGTCTTAAGGTATAAAATTAAACAAAAAGGGTCGCTGTTTATGCGGCCCTTTTTTTGCATGACGTCCAACAGCACGCACGAAAAAGGCCAGCCCATGAAGGCTGGCCTTTCTGTGTTCGACTTGGTGAAAGGGTTACCCCTTAATCAGCCCCATGCTTTCCAGCTTGAGCAGCACCTGATGCGCGCAATTGTCGACGTCGACATTTTCTGTCTCGACGCGCAGCTCGGGGTCGGCGGGAACGTCATAGGGGTCTGAGATCCCTGTGAATTCCTTGATTTTACCTTCACGGGCCAGCTTGTACAAACCCTTACGGTCGCGGCGTTCGCATTCCTCGATGGAGGTGGCGACATGCACCTCGACGAAGGCACCAAAGCTTTCCACGTCTTCGCGCACGGCGCGGCGGGTGGTGGCGTAGGGCGCAATCGGCGCGCAGATGGCGATGCCACCGTTCTTGGTGATCTCGGAAGCGACATAGCCGATGCGGCGGATGTTCAGATCGCGGTGCTCTTTGCTAAAGCCCAGTTCCGACGACAGGTTCTTGCGGACGATATCGCCATCCAGCAGCGTGACGGGACGGCCGCCCATCTCCATCAGTTTGACCATCAAAGCATTGGCGATTGTCGATTTCCCCGAGCCGGAGAAACCGGTGAAGAAGACGGTAAAGCCCTGCTTGTTGCGCGGCGGCTTGGTGCGGCGCAGCTCTTCAACCACCTCGGGGAAGGAGAACCATTCGGGGATTTCCAGCCCTTCTTGCAGACGGCGGCGCAACTCGGTGCCCGAGATGTTGAGGATGGTGATGTCATCCTTGTCTTCAATCTCGTCAATCGCCTCGTATTGCGCGCGCTCGGCGACCCAAACCATATGTTTGAAGTCAACCATTTCGATGCCCATTTCGTCCTCATGGGCGCGGAATAGATCCTGTGCGTCATAGGGGCCATAGAAATCCTCACCGGCAGAGTTCTTGCCGGGGCCCGCATGGTCGCGGCCCACGATAAAATGGGTGCAGCCGTGGTTCTTGCGGATCAGACCGTGCCACACGGCCTCTCGGGGGCCGGCCATGCGCATTGCAAGGTTCAGCAGGCTCATCGCGGTGGTGGCGGCGGGGTATTTGTTCAGCACGGCCTCGTAGCAGCGCACGCGGGTAAAGTGGTCCACATCGCCCGGCTTGGTCAGGCCGACAACGGGGTGGATCAGGAGGTTCGCCTGCGCTTCACGCGCGGCGCGGAAGGTCAGTTCCTGGTGCGCGCGGTGCAGGGGGTTGCGGGTCTGGAAGGCCACAACCTTGCGCCAGCCCATCTTGCGGAAATAGGCACGCAGCTCGTTCGGCGTGTCGCGACGCGCCTTGAAATCATAGTGGACGGGCTGCTGGATGCCGGTCACAGGGCCGCCCAGATAGACGTTGCCCGCGGTGTTGTGCAGATAGTTCACCGCCGGATGCGCGCTGTCGTCCGCGCCAAAGACTTTCTCGGCTTCGCGGGCCTTGTTCGGGACCCAGCGGTCGGTGACGGTCATGACCGCCAAAATCACGCCTTCCTGATCGCGCAGCGCAATGTCCTGCCCGATCTCGAGCCCTTCGGCAAACTTCTCGGACACATCAAGGTTGATCGGCATCGGCCACAGCGACCCATCTGCCAGACGCATGTTTTCGACAACACCGTCATAGTCTTCTTCGGTCAAGAAACCCTTAAGAGGGTTGAAGCCACCGTTCATCAGCAGCTCTAGATCGCAGATCTGGCGCGGCGTCAGGTCATGGCTGACCAGGTCGCCAGCTTCCACCTTCAGCTTCTGCGCCGAGTCGTAAGAGACATAGAGTTCAGGGATTGGAGCAAGGTTGGGCGTTTGCATGGGCGTCTCGCAATATTTTAGGTTCAAATTCGAATATTCGGGCTGATAGACCGCACCGATTGGGCTAGGCAACCTTTGTAGCCGCTTTGCGGCGAATTACGGACAGCGACGTGTTTTTTGCTGGGAAAAGGCAATCTTATCCCAGCAAATGCCATCCTAGGCGAACGTTATGCGTCGTCCTTTACCTCGGCCCCATAGCCAAGCGGCAGCGAGGTGTCTTTGCCTTCGTCATCGCCAACCTCTGCAAGGAATCGTTCGGCCTCTAGCGCGGCCATGCAGCCCATGCCGGCGCTGGTCACGGCCTGACGGTATTTGTGGTCGGTCAGGTCGCCCGCCGCGAATACCCCGGGGACAGAGGTTTCGGTGCTGTCCGGCTTGGTGACGACATAGCCACCCATATGCGTTTCCAGCGTATCCTTGACCAGTTCATTCGCGGGCGCGTGGCCGATGGCGACGAAGACACCTTTGCACGGGATATCGGTGATTTCGCCGGTTTCGACGTGCTTGACCTTGACCCCTTCGACACCAAGTGGCGCATCGGTGCCATAGACCTCATCCAGTTGGTGGAACCACAGTGGTTCGATCTTGGGGTTCTTCATCAGTCGGTCGATCAGGATCTTCTCGGCGCGCAGCTCGTCTCGGCGGTGGATCAAGGTGACCTTGGAGGCGAAGTTGGTCAGGAACAGCGCTTCTTCCACGGCGGTGTTGCCCCCCCCGATGACCACGATTTCCTGATTGCGATAGAAGAAGCCGTCGCAGGTGGCACAGGCCGAAACGCCGAAGCCTTTGAACTTCTCTTCGGTCTCAAGCCCCAGCCATTTTGCCCGTGCGCCTGTTGCAAGGATCACCGCGTCGGCCACATAGGTCGTGCCGCTGTCGCCCTTGGCGTGGAAGGGGCGGCTGGAGAGGTCCAGATCGGTGATGATGTCGCCGATGATCTCGGTCCCCATCGCCTTGGCGTGGTCCTGCATGCGGATCATCAGATCGGGGCCCTGGACCTCGCTGTCGCCGGGCCAGTTTTCAACCTCGGTCGTGGTGGTCAACTGCCCGCCCGGTTCGATGCCTTGTACAAGGATCGGGTTCAGCATCGCGCGGCTGGCATAGACACCGGCAGTATATCCAGCAGGGCCGGAGCCGATGATCAAAAGCTTGGTTTCGCGAGTTTCGGCCATGATAAAGAACCCCAGAATGTATCATTTGTTGCGTTCCAACCGATATAGACGCCCCTCGGGTTGCCTTAAACCCCAAGTTTGCATATCCGCCCTGCAAAGATCGCCGTCATCGAAAATGCGGTTGATTTTTGCTTGAATTCAGAACATTGCGCACCGGCGAAAGATTATTGCGTCCAACGATGTTGGTGCTATAACAATTGAAAATCCTATGGGGGTATTATGGCAGGGACGCGGCTTGATCCGATTGATCGGAAAATTTTAGCCGAATTGCAGGCGGACGGGCGCATGACCAACGTTGAGTTGGCCAAACGTGTAGGCATCTCTGCACCGCCGTGCCTGCGCCGGGTCCGAACCCTTGAGGAAAGCGGATATATCCGCGGCTACCACGCGAATGTTAACGCGCGCGAGCTGGGGTTCGAGGTACAGGTCTTTGCGATGGTCGGTCTGGCCAGCCAGGCTGAATCCGACCTCACCGCCTTTGAAGAGAAGTGCCGCAGTTGGCCGCTGGTCCGCGAATGTCACATGCTCAACGGCGAGGTGGATTTCCTGCTGAAATGCGTCGCCCCCGATCTGTCGAGCTTCCAGAGCTTTCTGACCGGACAACTGCTGACGACGCCCAATGTGGAAAGCGTCAAAACCAGCCTTGTGATCCGCCCGGCCAAAGACGAACCGGGCGTGCCTTTTGATGTGCTGGAAAGCCGTCTGAAAAGCGAACCCTAAGGGCTATTGCGCAGCGTAGATCGGGTCTGACCGTTCTGACGCACGGGGGTGACACAGCGGGCCAAAATCTTTGGCACCACTGATATGCGGAAACATTGATAAAAACGCGTCACGCTGATGTAGCGGTAGGGCGGCGATTGTCGACGGTCCGGGGTGAAATGTCTCCATCTCCAAGCCGCTGACGCTGATCGCGGCATGACGGGCAAGACCCAAGTGATACAGCCGTACCGGCGTCGGAGGCTGAATTTCGATTATATTCACCCCGTCCACCAGATCTCGCATCAGGGTAAAGACCTTGCGCGTCCGCTCTGCGCCGCGAAGGCTTTGTGGCGTATGCAGGATGCGCGCAGCGGGGCCGAAGGTCAGGAAACCAGAGGGGCGCGCCAGCCCCAGACTATCGGCCATGACCCGTACAAGCGGCGTGCGATGGCCGATATCCGCAGGGACGAACTTGCTTGATCCAACCCAAAGAAGCGGGGCTTGCTGCCCGTCGGCTTGTACGATCCGGTCACCGGGGCAAAGGTCTTCGACCGGGACTTCCCCTTGGGTCGTGCGGATCAACGTGCCGTGGGCGAAAGCGGAAAACGGTTCTTCGAACAACGGTGTGGCAGGGGCGTAGCCTTCGGTCACAAAGACGGAGCCGTCCTGACGCAGCACCGCAATCTCATACGCGCGGGTGCGTCCGGTGGATCGGGCACGCGCCTCCCGCAGAACCGAGCGGGAGGCTGCTGATTGCGCCGTATGTGTAGGGGAGGGGATGAAATCAGGGGCAGTATGCAATGTCATAACGTGACCTTTATTTGGTCGATCCCAAGTGCCTAGCCCCCGCTGAAACACCTGCGATCCAGATTAATCCGCGCGAGAGATACCCGCGCGCATAGTGTGTTTGTGATCGGTAACAAAAACCGTCTGTGCAGACGGGCACCCGCCCGTCGCGTGCAGGGTCACCAGCTGGCCTGTTAATCCCCCAGGCCGTAAGCCGACCCTGTTCAGGCGGCTTTTTGCTGGGATGTCAGGGCAGCGCGTTTCGCGATAAATGCGGCGCGGCGTGTGCCACGGGACCAAGGCAGGTTCACGCCTTCCTTGTTGGAAGCGTCGATAACCGATTTGATGAAGCGTGCGTTGGTTTTCATGCTCTGTATCCTATTGTCTATGGGCAATGCCCTTTCGTCGAGGATCACTATGCAAATGCTTTCGGGCACCGATTGGGCATTTCGGGAAAAAATACAGATAATTTGAGAAGGCCTCGGCGCGATTTGTGGCACCCGCTCGAAAACGTTGAATGTCCTTGAATTTATGACCTGTGGTAGAAAATACACCGCCATTCAAACAGCCTGCCGGCCGGTTATGGGGCGAAATTTGGGCAGGTGCCTGTCGCATTTCTGCCTAAATTCACGCTACTACAGCACAATCGCCGCGATCAGCCGGCCATAGTCAGCCTCTTTCGCGTGGGTGCTGCGGCGGTAGCTATAGAAACGATCGGCATCGCTATAGGTGCAGTGGCGCGTCCATTCCGCATGGCCCACACCCGCCGCGCGCAGGCGGTTTAGGCCAAAGCCCGCAAGGTCGAACTGCATCCGGTCATCGGCACCATTTGCGAAATAGCGGGCGAATGTCGGATCTTCTGCTAGGAATGCGTCGATGAACTCTGGCCCGACCTCATAGGCGCGCTGGCTGATGCAGGGGCCGATCACCGCTGTGATATTGTCGCGTGTGGCTCCAAGGCCTTCCATCGCCTGGACCGTGGCGGTCAGCACCCCGTCAAGCGCGCCGCGCCAACCAGCATGCGCCGCCCCGATCACGCCGGCCTCTGCGTCGTGGAACAGCACAGGTTGGCAGTCAGCGGTCAGGATCGACAAGGCCAGCCCCGGTGTCGCGGTGACCAGTGCATCGGCGCGGGGTTTCTCGTTCAGGGGGCCATCGACGCTGATCACGGTGGCGGAATGAATCTGATGCACGCCGACCAGATGGTTCGGTGCTACGTCCATTGCATCGGCGACACGGGCACGATTGATCTCTACGACTTCGCGCTGGTCCGAACTGCCGACCCCGCAATTCAGCCCGGCAAACACGCCAGAGGAGGCACCGCCGCGGCGCGTAAAGAACCCGTGGCGCACGTCGCCAAGACTATCGGAGGTGAGTATTTCCAGCGTCATGGTTCCAATCCTGGGGGCGGGCTGTGGTGCGGAGGATAAATCCCCATCACCTTAAACAAATTTCCCATTTCTGACGGATGCGTCAAGCGTCTATGTGCGGCGACATGGACGTTCAGCGCATCCTCGGTCATCCCCTTGGCAAGCGACTGTGCGCGTTGTGTGATCCCGAGGCGTTCAAGAAAGACGCCCTGCGGGGTGATGCGAGTGTGGCTGGCCGGTGCGGCTGCGAGTGCAAGCTTTTCAAAATCGACGTGTGCTGTCAAATCGGCTTGGCCGGGGGCGGCCAGCGGATCGGCTTTTTCATGCCCTTGCAGCGCCTGCAAGGTTTCGCCCAGACTGTGCCAGTCGCCATAATCCACGATCAGCGCGGTGCCGCCGTGGGTCGCGATCCGTTCCGACACGGGGTGGAGGATCGGCGCAAGCTGGGTGCAATCCTCGACCATATCGCCAGGCGTGGTATCGGCCAGCCGGTCGGTCAGCGCGGGTTGCGGCAGTTCGGGCCCCAGCCCAAAGCTCAACGCGCCGTCGGCCAACCCAACTTGCCGTTCGCGCCACGATGTTTCACCACGGACGAACTGGCGGATGGGCAGCGCGTCGAAAAATTCATTCGCCACCAGATAAAGCGGCTGGTCGGGCAGGTCGTCGGTCCCGTCGGACCAAGTGACCTGATGCCCCGCGAGGGTCTTGGCCTGCACATCGCGCAGCGTCGGGGACGCCTCTACCAGAGTAATTTGCGCCGCCTCGATAAAGCCGGGCACGTTACGGGTCGCGCGCAGGATATCGGCCATCAAGGTGCCGCGGCCGGGGCCAAGCTCGGCCAAGGTGAAGGCCGAGGGCGCGCCTTGGGCGATCCAGCTTTGCGCGAGACACAGGCCCAACAGCTCTCCGAACATCTGGCTGATCTCGGGGGCGGTGGTGAAATCGCCTTGGGTGCCAAAGGGGTCACGGGTGGTGTAATAGCCCTGCGTCGGGTGCAGCAGGCAGGTGACCATATATTCGTCGATCCGCATCGGCCCGTTGGACGCGATGCGGCTGTGTAGAATGTCGCGCAGTGTGGTCATGCCTTGCGCGTCGCCCGCAAGATCAGGAGCACCCCGATGGCAATCATCGGCAGGCTCAGCAGTTGGCCCATGGTCAGCCCCCAGCCGTTCACATGCCACGCCAGCCCCAGCGGGTTGTCGGCGCTGACAAATTGCGCATCAGGTTGGCGTACGAATTCGACGATGAAACGAGCGGCCCCGTAGCCGGCCAGAAAGACGCCGCCGATCAGCCCCTCGGATTTCAGCCCGCCGCGCCGCCATGCCAGATAGATCAGCAGGGCCCCAAGGATCAGCCCCTCAAGCAGCGCCTCGTATAGCTGCGAGGGATGCCGCGCACAGATCGTCGCAATGTCTGGGCAGTCCTGTGCGGCCACCGTGGGAAAGGCCACGCCCCAGGGCAGATCGGTGGGGCGGCCCCAAAGCTCTGCATTGATGAAATTCGCCAGACGCCCCAGAAACAGGCCGGGCGCCAGCCCCAGACAGACGACATCACCGGTAGAGATCGTGCTGATGCCATGACGCTTGGTATAGGCGATGCCCGCAAAGATCACCCCAAGCGCGCCGCCGTGGAACGACATGCCACCCTCCCAGATCCGCAGGATCTGCGCGGGATTGCTGAGGTAATAGCCCGGTTGATAGAACAGTACATATCCCAGACGCCCGCCCAGAATGACGCCGAGAATGACCCAGAACAGCAGATCCTCGACCTGCTGTTTGGTCATGACGGGGCTATTGCCCGCCCAAAGCCGGGGCCGTTCAACAGCGCGCACAACGATGCGCCAGCCAACGAGGATGCCGACGATATAGGCCAGCGCATACCAGCGCAGGGCCACGGTCATGCCAAATAAGGTGAACGAGAAAATCTCGGGCGACAGGTCGGGGAAGGGGAGCATTGCATTCATGCGCTGATTGAGCCTGACCGCAAACGGAAGTCAACCTTGCGAGAACCCGCTTTGCACACCATATAGTGAGCAACAGCCGATCAGGAGAGAATGACCATGCAAACGCGCAACAAGATTTTCGACGACATCTCGCAGATGATGACCAATGCCATGGGCGTGGCCCAAGGGGCCAAGACCGAAGCAGAGACCGCGATGAAGGGAATGCTGGACCGTTGGCTGGCAGACCGTGATTTCGTGACACGCGAAGAATTCGACGCGGTTCGCGCCATGGCGCAAAAAGCCCGCGAAGAGAACGAGGCGCTAAAAGCGCGGATTGATGCGATGGACAGCAAGGGCTGATCGCCGCGCTTACCCTCGGCCTACGTTGAACGATGTGATCCGCACCCGCCTTTTGGCGGGTGTGTTCATTTTCGGGGTGGCACCTCCGCTTCGAATGCTGTCTTTCGTGGCATGCGCCCTATAGATTGGGGGTTATGCTGCTTTTATCCACAAGATACTGAGGTTATCCCCTATCTTTCGTGGTTACCCCCAGAAAAAGACTTGCCTCAGGGCCGCGATGCGCGCACCATATTTGGTATAGGTCGCTAAGAGCTTCGGCGATTTATGGTAGATGCACCCATGTATTGATGTGCCTGCGCATATGAATACCCGGATCCAAAGAGGTGACCACATGGCCCTGACAGAGCAGTATCTTGAAGAAGACATTCACCCCATCGACATCGTAGAAAATCTTGCGGCGTATCACGACTGGGACTTCGACCGTATATCGGACGAACAGATCGCGATGGCCGTCGAAGGGCAGTGGCGGACCTATTCCATCACCCTCGCGTGGTCGCCCTTTGACGAAACCCTGCGCCTTGTCTGCACCTTCGAGATGGATCCGCCCGCAGAAAAACTGCCGGTGCTCTATCACTTGCTCAACGATGTGAACGATCAATGCTGGACTGGTGCCTTCACCTATTGGCCGGAACAAAAGCTGATGGTTTATCGCTATGGGCTGGTTCTTGCCGGGGGGCAGGATGCCTCTGCGCAGCAGATCGATACCATGATCAACGCCGCTGTGAGCAACGCAGAGCGGTATTATCCCGCGGTGCAACTGGCGGTTTGGGGCGACCAGACGCCCCGACAAGCCCTTCAGGTTGCCATTGCAGAGGCGTACGGCCACGCATAGGTGTATCCCCGAATGTTAATTTAGGGGTACAGATATGAAAGAGACGCGCATCGCCAAAGACGGTTTGGTTCTACTGGGCTGTGGCAAGATGGGATCCGCGATGCTGGCGGGCTGGCTGGCACGCGGGCTTCCGACATCTTCGGTATATGTCATCGATCCGAAACCCTCTGATTGGTTGAAAGAGCAGGGCGTGCAGTTGAACGTCGATCTGCCCAAGGAGCCCGCTGTGGTTCTTGTGGCGGTGAAGCCGCAGATGATGGGTGACGCGCTGCCCACGTTGCAGGCCATGGGCAACGGCAAGACGGTGTTTGTCAGCGTCGCCGCCGGCACCACCATCGCCACTTTTGAGAAAACGCTGGGGGAACAGACGCCGATCGTGCGCGCCATGCCCAACACACCCGCTGCCATTAGCCAGGGCATCACCGCCATCGTCGGCAACGACCACGTCGACGCGAAAGGCATGGACGAAGCTGAAGAGCTGCTGTCCGCCGTCGGCGACGTTGTCCGGCTGGAGGAGGAATCCCAGATCGACGCGGTCACAGGGGTCAGCGGCTCGGGGCCGGCCTATGTCTTCCACATGATCGAAACCATGGCCGCGGGCGGGATCGCGCAGGGGCTCAGCCCCGAGCTTGCGCTAAAGCTCGCCACGGCGACGGTGGCAGGGGCCGGGGCGCTGGCGAAATCCGCGGACGAAGGCCCGGACCAGCTGCGCGTCAACGTTACCAGCCCTAATGGGACCACACAGGCCGCGCTGGACGTTCTGATGAACGAGCAAGACGGCTTTCCGGTCCTGCTCAAACGCGCTGTGGCGGCAGCCGCCGATCGTTCGCGCGAGCTTTCGAATGGCTGAGATCAGCTTTGACGACTTCATGAAAGTCGACATCAGGGTCGGGACGGTCACCCGTGCCGAACCCTTCCCCGAGGCGCGCAAGCCCGCGATCAAGATGTGGATCGACTTTGGTCCCGAGATCGGTGAGCGTAAAACCTCGGCCCAGGTGACGGTGCATTACACGCCCGAGACGCTGATCGGCACGCAGGTGATGGGGGTGGTCAACTTCCCGCCGCGTCAGATCGGGCCGTTCATGTCCGAAGTTCTGGTGCTTGGGGTGCCGGACGAGGACGGGGCGATTGTGCTGATGCGCCCCACGCAACCCACCCCGAACGGAGGACGTCTGCATTGACGAAACTACTGATCGCCCGCCCTGCGCCCCCCGAAGTGCACGAGGCCTTGGAAGGCTTTGACGTGACCTATCGCGAGGACAGCGCGCCCTTGTCCGAGGACGAGATGCAGGACGCCCTGCGCGACTATGACGGGGTGCTGGCCACCTTGGGCGACCGCTTTACCGCGGATGTCTTCGGCAAGGTCGGCATGCCACGGTGCAAGATGCTTGCCAATTTCGGGGTGGGCTATAACCACATCGATGTCGAAGCGGCAAAGGCGACGGGGCTTCAGGTTTCCAACACGCCCGGTGCCGTGACCGATGCCACCGCTGATATCGCCATAACGCTGATGCTAATGGCCGCACGGCGTGCGGGAGAAGGCGAACGGCTGGTGCGGTCAGGTCAATGGTCCGGATGGGAACCTTCGCAGCTTTTGGGCATGCATCTGACGGGCAAGACTGTCGGTATCGTCGGGATGGGTCGGATCGGTCAAGCCGTCGCGCGGCGCTGTCACTACGGCTTTTCGATGGATGTGAAATACTTTAGCCGCAGCGCGAAAAGCGTCGCCTATCCTGCGGAACATATCAGTGATCTCAAACAGTTGGTCGCCGCTGTTGATGTGGTCGTTATCGCGGTGCCGGGCGGGGACGACACGCAGCATCTGATCAACGCGGATGTGCTGGCGGCGATGCAGCCTCATGCCTTCCTGATCAACATCGCTCGCGGCAATATCGTCGAGGAAGCCGCTTTGATCGAGGCTCTACAAGCGGGCACCATCGGCGGCGCAGGGCTGGATGTTTATGAGTTCGAACCAGAGGTGCCGCAAGCCCTGCGGGATCTGGATAACGTGGTACTATTACCGCATCTAGGCACGTCCTCCCGGGGGGTGCGTGTGGATATGTGGATGATGGCGGTCGAGAATTTGAAAGCGGGCGTCGCGGGCGAAACGCCCCCGAACCTCGTTTAACGGCCCACGGCCTCGCGCCAATGTCGGCGGCACAATGAGATATAGGTCTCGTTGCCGCCGATCTGCACCTGCGCCCCTTCGCGGATCGCTTTGCCTTCGGCATCCTGCCGCACCACCATCGTCGCCTTCTTGCCGCAGTGGCAGATCGTGCGAACCTCGCGCATCTCATCGGCAAGGGCGAGCAGCGTCGCAGAGCCGGGGAAGAGCAGACCACGGAAGTCCACGCGCAGCCCATAGCACATGATAGGCACCCGCAGGTCATCCACCGCACGGGCCAATTGCCAGACCTGATCAGGGCTGAGGAACTGCGCCTCGTCGATGAAGATGCAGGCGCAAGGGCCTTCAGCCAAACGCTTTTCGATCTTCGCCAAAAGGTCTTCGTCCGTCTCGAAAGTATCGGCCTCGTGCCCGATCCCGATACGCGATGCGATCCGCCCGTGACCGGCGCGGTTGTCGAATTTCGCGGTCATCAGATAGGGGACCATGCCGCGTTCGACATAGTTATGAGCCGCCTGCAGAAGCACGGTCGATTTGCCCGCGTTCATGGTCGAATAATGAAAGTAAAGCTTTGCCATGGCCCTCTTTAGCGTCAGGCGTCCTTGGCGTTCAAGGTGGGGGGAGGGCAGCGGGGGCGCGTCTGTCGCAGACCGCGCCCCACATGTCACAGGTGTTGAGGTGGCTCTGTGCCAGTGGGCTTAGCCGTGGCGCTGCACCAGCACAGAACCCACGGAATATCCGGCCCCGAAGGAACAGATCAGCCCGGTGTCCCCATCGGTCAGATCGTCGGAGTATTTCGAAAACGCGATGATTGACCCGGCAGAGGAGGTGTTGGCGTAGTCTTGCAAGATATTGGGCTGCTCGCCCGCTTCGGGCACGCGACCCAGCACTTTGCGACCGATGAAGTCATTCATCGATTTATTCGCCTGATGCAGCCACAGACGCTTCAGATCAGCGGCCTCAACGCCTTCGTCAGCCATGTGGCCCGCGATGTGTTCGGCAACCATTGGCAGCACTTCTTTGAACACCTTGCGCCCGTTCTGCATGAACTGCATGTCGCGGCGGTCCGCGACGCCATCGGGGCGGGACCGGCGTAAAAAGCCATTGTTGTTGCGGATGTTGTTCGAGAACTCGGTCGCGCAACGGGTCGACTTGATCTCGAAATAAGCACCGGCTGCGTCTTCGGCGCGTTCGATCAGCACGGCGGTGGCCACGTCCCCAAAGATAAAGTGGCAGTCACGGTCGCGCCATTCCAGATGGGCCGAGCATATTTCGGGGCAGACCACCAGCGCCGAGCGGATCGAGCCGGAGCGGATCATATCCGCCGCCGCTTGGATGCCGAAGGTCGCGGAGGAACAGGCGACGTTCATGTCAAAGGCAAAGCCGTTGATATCCAGCAACTGCTGGATTTCGATCGCCACCGCCGGATAGGCGCGTTCAAGGTTCGACGCCGCGCAGATGACGGCATCAACGTCAGCCGCGGTTTTCCCCGCCGCCTGCAACGCCTTTTGCGCCGCATCCAGGGCCATCTCGGCCATCAGGCCGGGTTCTTCGTCGGACCGTTGGCGCAGCAGGGGGTGCATCACTTTGGGGTCCAGAATACCCGTCTTATCCATGACATAGCGCTGTTCGATCCCCGACGCCTTGACGATGAACTCCTCCGAGGAGTGTTCCTTGGCGGGCAATTCCCCAGCGTCGATCTCGGCGGCGTGTTCGGCGTTGTACAGATCGGCATAGGCGTTGAACGCCTTGACCAGCTCGGCGTTGGTGATGACCTGTTCCGGCGTAAAGATGCCGCTACCAGTAATGGCGGGTGTGTACATGGGTAAACCTTTTTCAGCGTTGTCCGAGTAGGCCAAGAAACGGCTGCGGGGTCAAGTCCAGCGGGGGCTGGCATGCAAGGGCGACGGACAATGAGAGGGGGAGGATGGGGAAAGACCTGCGCCACGCATCATAGGTGCGGCGCAGGTCATATAGGGCAGTTTAGCCCTGAAGCGATTTAACGCCGATCTCGTCTTCGGCTTGCGCCTTGATGGCCAGCGCTGCGGCATAGGCACCGGCGGCCGTGGTGAAATACGGGATCTTGTCATACAGCGCGATAGAGCGGATGGATTTGCTATCCTCGACCGCCTGCGCGCCTTCGGTGGTGTTCATCACCAGTTGGATCGCTTCGTCCTTCATCATGTCGGTGATGTTCGGGCGACCCTCGTAGACCTTGTTCACGATCTCGCAGGCGATGTCATGCTCTGTCAGCCAGGCGGCGGTGCCACGGGTGGCGCGCAGGGTGAACCCTTGCTCAAGCAGGATACGCGCGGCGGTCAGCATGTCATCCGACTTGTCCATATCCTTGATCGAGAAGAACACACAGCCCTTACGCGGCAGCGGGTTGCCCGCGCCCATCTGCGCCTTGAGGAAGGCACGGGGGAAGTCGCGGTCCCAGCCCATAACCTCGCCCGTTGACCGCATTTCCGGCCCAAGCAGCGTGTCGACGCCGGGAAAGCGGGCAAAGGGCAACACGGCTTCCTTGACCGAGAACCAAGGCATATTCGGGTCCGCCAGCGTCATTGGATCACCCAAAGGCAGCACGTCGTCATAGGCGGCGTCGTCGCGGTAGGGCGCGCGTTGCGGGAAGGCCGAAAGCTTTTCGCCCGCCATGATCCGCGCAGCGATCGACGCAATCGCGCTGTCCGTCGCTTTGGCGACAAAGGGCACGGTGCGCGAGGCGCGGGGGTTGACTTCGATCAGGTAGATCTCACCGTCCTTGACCGCGAACTGGATGTTCATCAGGCCCACAACGTTCAGCGCCAGCGCCAGCGCCTTGGTCTGTTTTTCGACCTCGGCAATGATGTCGCGGCTCAGCGAATAGGGGGGCAGCGAACAGGCGCTGTCGCCCGAATGAACACCGGCCTCTTCGATGTGCTGCATGATACCCGCAACGTGGACATCCGTGCCGTCTGACAGCGCGTCAACGTCCAGCTCTACCGCGCCCGAGAGGTAGTGATCCAGCAGCACGGGGCTTTTGCCCGATACGACCACCGCGTCGCGGATATAGCGTTCAAGGCTGGCCTGATCGCGCACGATCTCCATCGCGCGACCGCCCAGAACGTAGGACGGGCGGATCACCAGCGGAAAGCCGATGTCTGCTGCGATCTCAAGCGCTTCGGCGTCGGAGTGGGCGATACCGTTATGCGGCTGCTTCAGGCCCAGCGATTGCACCAGCTGCTGGAAGCGTTCGCGGTCTTCGGCAAGGTCGATCATGTCGGGCGTGGTGCCAAGGATCGGGATGCCCGCCTCTTGCAGCGCTTGCGCGATTTTCAGCGGGGTTTGACCGCCGAACTGCACGATGACGCCGTGCAGCGTGCCGTTTTCCTGTTCAACCCGCAGGATTTCCATCACGTGTTCAAAGGTGACGGGTTCGAAATACAGCCGGTCCGAGGTGTCATAGTCGGTCGAGACGGTTTCGGGGTTACAGTTGACCATGATCGTCTCGTAGCCCGCGTCGGTTAGCGCATAGCAGGCGTGACAGCAGCAATAGTCAAATTCGATCCCTTGGCCGATCCGGTTCGGTCCGCCGCCCAGAATGACGACTTTCTGACGGTCGCTGGGGCGGGCTTCGCATTCAACCTCGTCAAAGGCGGGTGCCTCGTAGGTAGAATACATATAGGGCGTTTGCGCTTCGAATTCGGCGGCGCATGTGTCGATCCGTTTGAACACGGCTTTGACGCCAAGGTTCAGACGCGCGCGGCGCACGTTGTCTTCGTCGCGACCGGTCAGCGTGCCAAGGCGCGCATCGGTAAAGCCCATCATCTTGAGCTTGCGCATCCCGTCTTCGGTCAGCGGCAGCCCGTCTTTGCGGACCTGCGCTTCGGCGTCAACGATCTCGCGGATGCGGGCAAGGAACCACGGGTCGAACATGGTCACACCGTGGATATCCACATCGGACATACCGTGACGCATCGCCTGAGCAATGGTACGCATCCGGTCGGGGGTTTGCTTGCTGATTGCGGCAATCAGCGCGGCTTCGCTCTGTGGCGCGTCGGCGGGCAGGTCACTGTCCAGACCGGGGATGTCGATTTCGTCAAAACCGGTCAGCCCGGATTCCATTGATGCCAGCGCCTTTTGCAGCGACTCGTGGATCGTGCGGCCAATCGCCATCGCTTCGCCGACAGACTTCATCGCGGTCGTCAGATAGGGTTCGGAGCCGGGGAATTTCTCGAACGCGAATTTCGGGATCTTGGTGACGACATAATCGATTGTCGGCTCGAAGGACGCAGGCGTCACACCGGTGATGTCGTTGTCCAGCTCGTCAAGGGTAAAGCCCACCGCCAGCTTGGCCGCGATCTTGGCGATGGGGAAACCCGTCGCCTTGGACGCCAACGCAGAGGAGCGCGATACACGCGGGTTCATCTCGATCACGACCATGCGGCCATCTTCGGGGTTCACGGCCCACTGCACGTTCGATCCGCCTGTTTCCACGCCGATTTCACGCAGCACGGCGATCGAGTGGTTGCGCATGATCTGGTATTCTTTGTCGGTCAGCGTCAGGGCAGGGGCCACGGTGATCGAATCGCCCGTGTGCACGCCCATCGGGTCGACGTTCTCGATCGAGCAGACAATGATCGCGTTGTCGGCGGTGTCGCGCACCACCTCCATCTCGAACTCTTTCCAGCCAAGCAGGCTTTCATCGATCAGGATCTGCCCCATCGGCGATGCGTCCATCCCCGAACGGCAGTAGAATTCGTAATCGTCGCGGTTATAAGCCACGCCGCCGCCGGTGCCGCCCATGGTGAAGGCGGGGCGAATGATCGCCGGCAGGCCGACATATTCCAGCGCGTCGAGCGCAAGCTGAACGCCCGCCGCAAGGTCTTTCTTACCGCTGGCCGCAACGGGCGCGGTGACGATGGTTGCCTTGGGGTTTTCGATGCCCAAACGGTCCATCGCCTCGCGGAAGAGCTTGCGATCTTCTGCCATTTCAATGGCTTCGCGTTTCGCGCCGATCATCTCGACGTTGAATTTCTCCAGCACGCCCATCTCTTCGAGCGCGAGCGAGGTGTTCAGACCGGTCTGCCCGCCCATCGTTGGCAGCAGCGCATCGGGGCGCTCTTTCTCGATGATCTTGGCGACGATTTCAGGGGTGATGGGTTCGATGTAGGTGGCATCCGCCAGCCCCGGATCGGTCATGATCGTCGCAGGGTTGGAGTTCACGAGGATGACGCGGTAGCCTTCCTCTTTCAGGGCCTTACAGGCCTGCGCGCCGGAGTAGTCGAACTCGCACGCCTGACCGATGACAATGGGCCCCGCTCCAATGATCATGATCGACTGGATATCGGTTCTTTTTGGCATGGCTCAGGCCCCCGGATGTTTGCAAATTCTCCGCGTTATAGGCCTTGGGGGGAGAGGTGCAAGGGGGCATGTCGGGATATGGGGCGTGTTTTCAGGCAACACCCATGTGGCAGGGGCGCAGCACCGCCCGATGCGGTGCCGCTTTGCCTTACCCGAGCGTCAGGAAGGCCCGCAAAGACGCCTCAAAGTCGCGCGGCTTTTCTGCATGCAGCCAATGGCCCGTGTCCGGCAGCTTGGCAAAGCGCGCCTGCGGGAACAGCGCCTTGATCACGGGGCGGTCTTCGGGTTTGACATAGGTGGAGTTGCCGCCGGACAGGAACAGCACCTCCCTCTCGTATTGCCCATCGACCCCATCGGGCCAGCCGACGATCTTGGACATCTCTGCCTCAAGCACATCAAGGTTCAGCTTCCAGGTCTTGTTGGGCACATCCAGAGACTGGGTGAAAAAGCTTTGCAACGCAGGCTCGACCCCCGCAGCCGCCAATTGGTCAGAGGCGTCAGAGCGGCGGGTGAGCGTGCCCAGATCAACCCTGCGCATCGCATCGATAAACTCTTGCTGGCTGTGGCCATAAGCGACAGGAGCGATATCGGCGACCACCAGACGGTTCACCAGTTCGGGATGGTTCAGCGCCAGCATCATCGCCGCCTTACCGCCCATCGAATGCCCGCAGACATCCATTGGCGCGCCAAGATGGGTGATGACCTCTGCCAGATCGGCGGCCATCTCGGGGTAGCTTTGCGTCTGCGCGCGCGGGCTGTCCCCGTGGTTGCGCATATCGACGGTCACCACGCGGCGCTGGTCGGACATCCGTTTGGCGATCACGCCCCAATTGCGGCCTGACCCGAAAAGTCCGTGCACGATCAGCAGGGCAGGCGCGTCGCCTTTGGTGCCATATTCAGTGTAATTCAACATGCCCAAGATGTAGGGCCATTGCAGTCGATGTGCCAGACCGTTTAGGGTTGAAATATGCTGGATCAAAAAGACCTAGAGACCAAGGCACGTGACATGCAGCGCGGCTTGCAGGCAAAGCTGGGTGTGCAGGGGCGCGATGTCTCTCATGCGCTGGCGCGCGCAGGGCGACGTCTGCCCGCGCGGGTGCGGCGTGAGGGCAGGGTCTTTGCACAGGCGGCGTTTATGGCGCGCAACCCCAAGATGGCACGCAGGCTCGAGGGCGCGACGGTGCAGACCGCCTATGACCGCGTGATGGACCATCTTGCCGGGATCGACGTGGCCGAACGGCGCAAGGACCGCTGGCTTGGTCTTGCGGCCAGCGTGGCGTTCAACCTGATTTGCGTTGCGGTGGCGTTCATCACATTTCTGTGGTGGCGCGGCTACGTCTGACGGGCGTTGCTGTTACGATTAAATACGCAAAAGCCCCGCCGCAGAGATGCGAGCGGGGCCTTGTTTTGAGGCGTGGTTTGGGGCGCTGCCCCGCCCTTACGGGCCCCCCGGGATTTAATCCATTTGGAAGGGCCCGGGGCACATCGCTTTGAAGGTTGGGGCTTTAGAGGTTGGGATAGATCGGGAAGCGGGCGCAGAGCGCTTCGACTTCGGCTTTGACCTTGGCTTCGACCTCGGCGTTGCCATCGGCACCATTGGCAGCCAGCCCGTCGACAACCTCGATGATCCAGTCGGCGATCTGACGGAATTCATCCTCGCCAAACCCGCGTGTTGTTGCCGCCGGCGATCCCAAACGGATGCCGGAGGTGACCATAGGCTTTTCAGGATCGAACGGCACGCCGTTCTTGTTACAGGTGATATGCGCGCGACCCAGTGCTTTTTCGGTGTCGTTCCCTTTGACGCCTTTGGGGCGCAGGTCGACCAGCAGCAGGTGGGTGTCGGTGCCGTGCGTGATCGTGTCGAGCCCGCCTTTGATCAGCTGGTCGCTGAGTGCTTGGGCGTTCTTGATGACCTGTTGGATGTAGGTCTTGAACTCGGGCTTGAGCGCCTCACCAAAGGCCACGGCCTTGGCCGCGATCACATGCATCAGCGGGCCACCTTGAATACCGGGGAAGATGGCCGAGTTGAACTTTTTCGCCAGCGCTTCGTCGTTGGTCAGGATCATGCCGCCGCGCGGACCGCGCAGGGTTTTATGTGTGGTGGTTGTCGCTACATGCGCATGGGGGAAGGGGGAGGGGTGTTCGCCCGCAGCGACCAGACCGGCAAAGTGGGCCATGTCTACTTGCAGGTAGGCACCGACCATATCGGCAATCTCGCGCATGCGCTTGAAGTCGATCTGGCGCGGGATGGCGGAACCACCGGCGATGATCAGCTTGGGCTGGTGCTCTTTCGCGAGCGCTTCGACCTGGTCATAGTCTAGCTGGTTGTCTTGTTTGCGCACACCGTACTGGATGGCGTTGAACCATTTGCCGGATTGGTTCGGCTTGGCCCCGTGGGTCAGGTGGCCGCCCGCGTCGAGGCTCATGCCCAGAATGGTGTCACCGGGTTGCAGCAGCGCGGTGAACACGCCCTGGTTGGCCTGGCTGCCCGAATTCGGTTGCACGTTGGCGAAGTCGCAGTTGAACAGTTTGCACGCGCGTTCGATCGCCAGGTTTTCCGCCACATCGACAAAATCACACCCGCCATAATAGCGACGGCCCGGGTAGCCTTCGGCATATTTGTTGGTCATCACCGACCCCTGCGCCGCCATGACAGCCGCAGACACGATGTTTTCGGAGGCGATCAGTTCGATCTCGTTACGCTGGCGGCCCAGCTCGTCTGTGATGGACCCAAAGATTTCGGGATCGGCTTCGGACAGGGGGGTGGTGAAAAAACCGGACATGGGCGTGGTTCCTTTGACTACGTGTGCGGGTTGCGGGCTATCTAGCTTAATCCGGCACGGGGGTGAAGGTCGTAATGCGCCGGTCGCACCGTCATATGCGGCAAAGCTGGTAGGTCGGCGCGATATGTGGTTCTTTTGACTGTGAATATCCCTCATTGGAAACATCCGCCCATGAAGATCGCTTTTATTGCCAGCCGCTCTGATGTTGCACAGGATGCGTTGACGGCGCTGAGCGCACGATACGGCAATGTCACGCGCGAGGAGGCAGAGGTTATCGTCGCCCTTGGGGGGGACGGGTTCATGCTGCAGGCGCTGCACGACTCGCAAGAGCTGTCGACGCCGGTCTATGGCATGAACCGTGGCACCATCGGGTTCTTGATGAACGCCTATGCCGAAGAGGATCTGGTGGATCGTCTTCGCGCAGCAGAAGAGGCGGTGATCAACCCGCTGGTGATGGTCGCCACCCATGCGAATGGCGAGACCTCCAAGGCGCTGGCCTTGAACGAGGTCGCCTTGCTGCGCGAAGGGCCGCAGGCCGCCAAGCTGCGGATCAGCGTCGACGGGCGCGTGCGGATGGAGGAGCTGGTCTGCGATGGCGCACTGGTGGCGACGCCTGCCGGGTCCACCGCCTATAATTACTCCGCGCACGGCCCGATCCTGCCGATTGGCGCGGACGTGCTGGCGCTGACGGCGATGGCGGCGTTTCGGCCACGGCGCTGGCGCGGGGCCTTGCTGCCGAAAACGGTGACCGTACGCTTTGATGTGCTAGAGCCCGCCAAACGCCCTGTGATGGCCGACGCCGACGGGAATTCCTACCGCGATGTCGTCGCGGTCGAGATCACCTCGGACCCGTTGATCAAGCACCGTATCCTGTTCGATCCGGGCCACGGTCTGGAAGAACGGCTGATCAGCGAGCAGTTCAACTAATCCGCGTTTCAGACGGAACCGCGGTGCCTTTGGCGCGTTGATATTCCGAGACGCATGAGAGGCCGTTCAGGTGCTTTCATCGTTTGGAATTTTAGCAAAAGGAGACCTGACATGAATTGGGATACAATCAAAGGTAACTGGAGCCAGATGACCGGTAAGGTCAAAGAAGAATGGGGTGATCTGACCGACGATGACCTGACAGAAGCCGCCGGCGAACGCGATCAGCTGGTCGGCAAGATCCAAGCGCGCTACGGCGTTGCCAAAGACGAGGCGGAGCGTCAGGTAGACAGCTTCGTGGCCAAACACTAACTGGCCTAGATATTGAATAGAAAAGGCGGCTGTTATAGCCGCCTTTTTCGCGTTCTGGGGTGCCGGATCTATCAGGCGTCCTTGGCGTAGCCGATGGTTTGCAGCGCCGACTTTATCTCGTCCAGAATGGCCGGATCGTCGATCGTAGCGGGCAATTTGAACGGCTCTGCATCCGCCAGTTTGACCATTGTCGCCCGCAGGATTTTGCCTGAACGCGTCTTGGGCAAGCGATCCACCACCAGCGTCATCTTATAGGCTGCCACTGGCCCGATCTGGTCACGCACCCGTTGCTGGCATTCGGCTGCAATCTCGGCATGGGGGCGGTCGACCCCTTTTGACAGGCACACAAACCCCATCGGGGCTTGGCCCTTCAGCGGATCGCTGACGCCGATCACAGCACATTCAGCCACATCGGGGTGGTCAGCCAGAACCTCCTCCATCGCGCCGGTGGACAAGCGGTGACCGGCGACGTTGATCACGTCATCGGTGCGCGCCATGATATAAAGATATCCATCCTCGTCGATCTTTCCCGCATCGCCGGTTTCGTAGTATCCGGGATAGGTCGTGAGGTAACTTTTGCGGAAGCGATCTTCGGCATTCCAAAGGGTGGGCAGCGTGCCGGGGGGCAGGGGCAGTTTGATCGCGATAGACCCCAACGTGCCCGCGGGTTGCGGTTCACCCGCCTCGTTCAGGATCTGCACGTCATAGCCCGGCATCGGCACCGTGGGGGAGCCGACCTTGACCGGCAGCGCCTCCAGTCCGGCGGGGTTGCCGACGATGGTATAGCCGGTTTCGGTCTGCCACCAATGGTCATAGACGGGTTTGCCCAGCTTTTCCTGCGCCCAGATCACGGTGTCGGGGTCGGCGCGCTCGCCCGCGAGATACAGCGCGCGCAAGCAGGAAATGTCGTATTTGCCAATCTCCTCGCCCTTGGGATCTTCGCGTTTGACGGCGCGGATCGCGGTGGGGGCGGTAAAGAAGCTGCGGACATTGTGTTCGGAAATGACGCGCCAGAAGGTGCCCGCGTCGGGTGTGCCCACGGGCTTGCCTTCGAACACAACGGTGGTGTTGCCATGCACCAGTGGGCCATAGCAGATATAGCTGTGCCCCACGACCCAGCCCACATCGGAGGCAGCCCAGAAGACATCGCCCGGATCGACGTTGTAGATGTTCTTCATCGTCCAGTTCAGCGCCACCAGATGCCCCGCGGTTTGGCGCACCACGCCCTTGGGCGCGCCGGTCGTGCCCGAGGTGTAAAGAATGTAGGCAGGGTGGTTGCCCTCCACCGCGACGCAGGGCGCGGGGGTGGTGCCTTTTTGCGCTTCGTGCCAATCCAGATCGCGCCCCGGTGTCAGATCGCAGGGGGCCTGTTCGCGTTGCAGGATCAGGCAGAAATCGGGTTTGTGGTCGGCCTGTTCAATGGCCCCGTCAAGCAGCGGCTTATAGGCCACGACGCGCGCTGGTTCCAACCCGCAGGAAGCGGCGATGATCGCTTTGGGGGTGCAGTCGTTGATCCGCACGGCTAGTTCGTTCGAGGCAAAGCCGCCGAACACGACCGAATGTACCGCCCCGATCCGTGCGCAGGCGAGCATCGCCTCAAGCGCTTCGGGGACCATCGGCATATAGATGATCACGCGGTCGCCTTTGCCCACGCCATTGGCCTGTAGCGCACCGGCGACAGCGGCGACGCGGGTTTGCAGCTCGGCAAAGGTGATCTTGGTCTGGGTGCCGGTGATCGGGCTGTCATGGATGATCGCCACTTGATCGGCACGGCCGTTTTCCACATGGCGGTCAACGGCGTTATAGCACGCATTTACTTTGGCGTCGGCGAACCATTCGTACAGATCATTGCCCTTGTCGAACAACGCCTGACGGGGCTCTTCCTCCCAATCGATGGCTTTGGACTGCTCTAGCCAGTAGGCTTCGGGGTTGTCCTGACAGCTTTTGTAAATGTCGTGATATCCCATATGCGGCTCCCTCCCGTGAACGCGAATACCATTTGGTAGGCCACGGCTGCAGGAAAGAGCAAGACCTTGCGCCTATATCGCGGCCATCCGGCAATAGAATTTACAGCCGCTCCCCCGCGCGCGGTGTCAAAATTTACAAGCGCGTTTCGGCCTATTTCCGATAGCGCACAGAATTTCGCACAGCGCGTGTCGAATATGACCTACCGCGTCGAATTTGGATCAGATCAATCGCGCAAAGGGGCGCAGCATCGTGGATAGGGACGGCATGTCGCCGCCCTTCGTCTTTGAACAAAGGTTCAGAACAATGGGTGATAAGCTCGCCAATAAGAAGAAAAAGGCCAAAGCAGACGCACGGCCTGCCAAGCCGATGCCAAGCAGCGTGTCTGACATCAAGGCACCCTTTGCGGCCAAGGGCGCCAAACCGGCCAAGTAATTCCGGCCGGTTCCGGTCCACGCGCCGCCCCGCATAAGGGCGGCGTTTTCACGCGGGGCGTCAGCCGTATTCGGCGACCGGCGTACCGGCGATCGCACCGACGTTCAGCAGCCCGCGCGCGGTGATCGACGGAGAGACGATATGAGCACGGTTGCCCATCCCCATCAGGATCGGCCCGACCTCAAGCCCGCCTCCCTTCATCTTCAGAATATTGCGCACGCCCGATGCCGCATCCGCATGGGCAAAGACAAGCACATTCGCAGCACCTTCCATCCGGTTCGAGGGCAGCAGACGGCTGCGCAGCTCGGGGTCGAGCGCGGCGTCGATGTTCATCTCGCCCTCATAGCAGAAATCATGGTTGCCCGCATCCAGCAGCCGCAGCGCCGCGCGCAGACGTTTGCCCGACCCTTCGCCCTGATTGCCGAACTGGCTTTGCGAACACAGGGCGATCTTGGGTTCGATGCCGAAACGTTGCACGTGACGTGCAGCGCCGATGGCGATTTCGGCGATCTGTTCGGGGGTGGGGTGCAGATGCACCTGCGTATCCGCGATAAACAAGGGCCCATCTTCCAGGATCATCAGCGACAGGGCCCCATGGGGGCGCCGCCCGTCGCGACCGAGAACCTGTTCGATATAATTCATATGCCAGCGGAATTCCCCGAAGGTGCCGCAGATCAGGCTGTCGGCCTCTTCTCGGTGCACCATCACCGCGCCGATGGCGGTGGTATTGGTGCGCATGATGGCGCGCGCGATATCGGGCGACACGCCGCGGCGGGCCATCAGGTTGTGATAGGTCTCCCAATAGTCGCGGTAGCGCGGGTCGTTTTCGGGGTTCACCAGATCCACCGTCTCGCCCAGCTTGATTGTCAGACCAGCCTTTTCGATGCGCCGTTCGATCACCTCGGGACGGCCGATCAGGATCGGGCGTTCCTTGGTTTCCTCCACCATCGCTTGAGCGGCGCGCAGCACGCGTTCGTCTTCGCCTTCGGCAAAGACGATCCGGCGCGGGGCCACGCGCGCGGCCTCGAACACGGGGCGCATCAGCATAGAGGATTTAAAGACCGAGCTGTCCAGCTTGTGGCGATAGGCGGCCAGATCCTCGATCGGGCGGGTGGCGACGCCGGTGTCCATCGCGGCTTTCGCGACGGCGGTAGAGACGACACCGATCAGGCGCGGGTCAAAAGGTTTGGGGATCAGGTAGTCGGGGCCGAAGGTCAGCTGTTCGCCCTGATAGGCGGCGGCAGCCTCGGCCGAGGTGGTGGCACGGGCAAGCGCGGCGATCCCGTCGATACAGGCGATCTTCATCTCGTCATTGATCGTGGTTGCCCCCACATCCAGCGCACCGCGGAAGATAAAGGGAAAGCACAATACGTTGTTGACCTGATTGGGAAAATCCGACCGTCCTGTTGCGATAATCGCATCAGGGGCCACCGCGCGGGCCAGATCGGGCATGATTTCCGGGGTGGGGTTGGCCAGCGCAAAGATGATCGGCTTCGGTGCCATTTTCTGCACCATTTCGGGGCTCAGGACGCCGGGACCAGAGAGGCCGAGGAACAGATCGGCGTCATGTATCACATCGGCGAGATCACGCAGGTCGGATTTTTGCGCGTATTCCGATTTGATCGGGTTCATGTCGATCTCGCGGCCCTCGTAGACCAGACCGTGAATGTCACAAAGCCAGATGTTCTCGCGCTTCACGCCGAGTTTCAGCAGCATGTTCAGACAAGCAATGCCCGCCGCACCGCCGCCTGTGGATACGATCTTGATGTCCTCGAACTTCTTGCCCGCCACGAAAAGCGCGTTCTTCACGGCGGCCCCGACGACAATCGCGGTGCCGTGCTGGTCATCGTGGAAAACCGGAATGTTCATCCGCTCGCGGCAGATGCGTTCGACGGTAAAGCAGTCGGGGGCCTTGATGTCTTCGAGGTTGATCGCGCCGAAGGTCGGCTCTAGCGCGCAGACCAGTTCAGCGAGCTTTTCAGGGTCATTCTGGTCCAGCTCGATGTCGAAGCAATCGATATTGGCGAATTTCTTGAACAGGACGGCCTTGCCCTCCATCACCGGTTTGGAGGCCAGCGCGCCGATGTTGCCAAGCCCCAGAACCGCCGTGCCATTGGTCACCACACCCACAAGGTTCGCGCGGGTGGTGTAATGCGCGGCAGTGGTCGGGTCGGCCTTGATTTCAAGACAGGCTTCGGCCACGCCGGGGGAATAGGCGCGCGCCAGATCGCGGCCGTTCGCCAGTGGTTTGGTTGCGCGTACTTCGAGTTTTCCGGGCTTGGGGAAAGCGTGATAGTCAAGTGCGGCTTGGCGCAGATTGGGCGCATCGGTCATGTTTTGGCGGTCCTTTAAGAGAGTAGTTTAGCGTTAAACTATTTTGCCAGCCGCGCCAACACGACTTTTGGAGCGGGGCGTGTCACCGCCCATGCGGCGCAGATTGTGGGGCGGGAAGGGGGCCAGCCCCCATCGTGACAGGCCACGATTCCCCCGGAGTTTGTCTGGCAAAATGAAGCATGGCATTTTTCCGCTTTTGGCATCGCAACTTTGGCGAAAGGTTTTTATAGTTTTGTGAAACTTGGGGGAATTATGACCAGTGATTTGCGACAGCACGCCAGCGCCGTGCAGGAAAATGCCTATGCGCCCTATTCCAACTTCAAGGTGGGGGCCGCGTTGCGCACGGCCTCGGGTGCGGTGTTTGTCGGCTGCAACGTGGAAAACGTCGCCTACCCGGAAGGCACCTGTGCCGAAGCCGGTGCCATCGCCGCCATGATCGCGGCGGGCGAGACGGCTTTTGTCGAGGCCTATGTGATTGCGGGCAGCCCCACGCCCGTCACGCCCTGTGGCGGCTGCCGTCAGAAACTGGCGGAATTCGGTCAGGGGGACGCGCGGGTGACGATGGCGACCCTGTCGGGCGTTGAAGAGGTGATGACGATGGCCGAGCTGTTGCCCGGTGCGTTTGGCCGCGCGCATATGGAGGGCTAAGCCATGGATGCCCGCGCGATCCTGTCCAAACTGCGGCACCGGCGGTCGCTGAACCGAGAAGAGCTTGTCTGGTTCGCGATGGCCCTTGCCGACGGGCGGGTCAGTGATGCGCAGGCGGGGGCCTTTGCGATGGGGGTCTGTCAGGTCGGGCTGAGCGATGTGGGCCGCGTGGCCCTGACGCTCGCCATGCGCGACAGCGGGCGGGTGTTCGACTGGGATCTGAACGGGCCGGTGCTGGATAAGCATTCTACCGGCGGTGTGGGCGATTGCGTCAGCCTTGTGCTGGCCCCTGCCTTGGCCGCCTGCGGAGCCTATGTGCCGATGATCTCGGGGCGTGGGCTGGGGCATACAGGCGGGACTCTGGACAAGCTTGAGGCCATTCCGGGGGTGAATACCACCTTGGACGAGGCGCAGTTTCGCGCCGTAGTGGCCGAGGCAGGCTGTGCGATTGTCAGTGCTACCGACGGTATCGCCCCCGCGGACAAGCGGCTTTATGCGGTGCGCGATGTGTCTTCGACCGTGGACAGCCTTGATCTGATCACCGCGTCGATCCTGTCGAAGAAGCTGGCGGCGGGGCTGGATGGTCTGGTGTTGGACGTCAAGGTCGGCAGCGGTGCCTTCATGAAAGATCTGGCGCAGGCGCAGGCGCTGGCGACGGCGTTGACCAAGACTGCGAATGCGAGTGGATGCCGTACGACGGCGGTGATCAGCGATATGAGCCAGCCCCTGGTGCCCAGCCTTGGCAACGCACTGGAAGTGGCCGAGGTGATGCGCGTGCTGACGGGGCACAACAAGGGGCCTATTGTCTCAGTCTGTGCGGCTCTTGGGGGGGTGTTGCTGGCCAATGCAGGGCTGGCGGGCGATGTGCAGGTCGGGGCGGATATGATCGTGCAGGCGATCCGGTCGGGCCGCGCGGCGGAACGCTTTGGCGTGATGATCGCGGCCATGGGCGGGCCTGCGAAGTTTGTCGAAAACTGGACGCGGTTCCTGCCCGAGGCGACGATCATCGCAGAGGTCCCCGCACCGAAAACCGGATATGTGACCGCGATTGATGGGGAGGCGTTGGGCCTTGCGGTCGTCGCTTTGGGTGGCGGGCGCGCGGTCGAGACGGACCAGATCAACCCGGCCGTGGGGATTTCGGATGTCGTCCGCCTGGGAGCAAAAGTATCGTCTAAGGGGCCACTGGCGGTGGTCCATGCCGCCCGCGCCGGTGACGCAGAGCGGGCCGCACAGGCGGTGCGCGGTGCGATCACCATCGGCCCGAAACCGGTCGCCGTGCCGGATTTGATTGTAGAGAGGGTCGGTTGATGGCGCGTGCTTTTCTGGTTGTGATGGATTCAGTCGGTATCGGCGGTGCCCCTGATGCGGACACCTTCTTTAACGGGCGTGTGCCGGACACCGGCGCGAATACCCTTGGCCATATTGCGCAGGCCTGTGCGGAGGGCCGTGCAGAAGACGGGCGCAGCGGCCCTTTGAACGTGCCGCATATGGCGTCGCTGGGGCTTGGCCCTGCGATCGAACTGGCCAGCGGGCTGCATATCGCAACCCTTGATGGCGCCGTCAGCGGCACATGGGGCGCGGCGACAGAAATCTCGCGCGGCAAGGATACGCCCTCGGGCCATTGGGAATTGGCCGGTTTGCCGGTCCCGTGGGAGTGGCATTACTTCCCCGATGTGTCGAGATCCTTTCCGCCCGCGCTTGTTGCGCAGCTTGCCGCCTTTGCCGGCACGGACGAGATTTTGGGGAATTGCCACGCCCCCGGCACCGCCATTATCGAGGAGTTCGGCGCGCAGCATATCAAGACCGGTTTCCCGATCTGCTATACCTCGGCTGACAGCGTGTTGCAGATCGCCGCGCATGAAGAGAGTTTCGGCCTGCAACGGCTGTTGGACCTATGCGAAAAGATGGCCCCGATCGCGCATGAGATGAAAGTCGGGCGGGTGATCGCGCGTCCTTTCATTGGGGATGCGCAAAGCGGCTTTACCCGCACCACCAGCCGTCGCGATTTCGCGATCACGCCACCCGCGCCGGTGCTAAGCAACTGGGTGCAGGACAGTGGTGCCCGTGTCTATGCCGTTGGAAAGATCGGTGACATTTTTTCGATGACCGGTTTTGACGAGGTGCGCAAAGGGTCGGACGAGACGTTGATGGACCATCTTGGTGATCTGGTCGAGAGCGCCGAAGACGGCAGCCTGACGTTTGCGAACTTTGTGGAGTTTGACAGTCTTTATGGGCACCGGCGCGATGTGTCGGGCTATGCCCGCGCGCTTGAGTGGTTTGATGCCGAGATTGGTAAGCTGCTGGGGCAACTGCGGGAGGGGGATCTGCTGGTGCTGACCGCAGATCACGGGAACGACCCGACATGGGTGGGCACCGACCACACCCGCGAACGGGCACCGGTTCTGGTGGCAGGGCAGGGTGCTGGCAGCTTGGGGCAGATCGGTTTTCGCGATGTCGCTGGGTTGGTGGCGCGGCATCTAGGGGTCGCGGTGTCCGACTAAACTCTGTTCGACGGCGTATCGGTCGGGTGGGGGCCAGCCCCCATCGCGGCAGGGCCGCGATTCCCCCGGAGTTTACTGGCAAAATGAAGCTGGTGAAGATGCTATGGTTGCGGGGCAAGGCTTTTCGGGGCATGAGTTCAGCCAAGTAATATGGAGAGCGCCCCGATGTCCGATATCGTTGAACACCTGACCGTCGTTAATCATCCGCTGGTGCAGCACAAGCTGACAATCATGCGGGATAAATCCACATCGACCGCGGCGTTCCGCCAGTTGCTGCGCGAGATCAGCCAGCTTTTGGCCTATGAGGTGACCCGCGGCCTGCCGATGACGACCAAGCGGATCGACACGCCGATGCAGCCGATGGATGCACCCACGCTGGACGGCAAGAAGCTGGCGCTGATCTCTATCCTGCGGGCGGGCAATGGATTGATGGACGGCGTGCTTGAGCTGATCCCGTCGGCACGGGTGGGCTTTGTTGGCCTGTATCGTGACGAGGAAACTTTGCAGCCGGTGGAATACTATTTCAAGGTGCCGGAGGGTATGGACGACCGTCTGGTAATTGCCGTGGACCCGATGCTCGCCACCGGTAATTCATCCGTGGCAGCGATCGACATGCTGAAGAAAGCCGGTGCGACCAATATCCGCTTCCTGTGTCTGCTGGCAGCCCCCGAGGGGGTGGCCCGTATGAAAGAGGCGCATCCCGATGTGCCGATCGTCACCGCGGCGGTCGACGAGAAGCTGAACGAGCAGGGATATATCATTCCCGGGCTTGGTGACGCCGGTGACCGGATGTTCGGGACCAAGTAAGGCGCAAAATGGGCGATCCGGTGATCAGGGTGCTTTACTCTGAAAGCGGGATCGCGCATGGTTTATGTACTACATTGTGTGGGGGCGCAGATGAAATTTACTAGTATTGTGGCAGTTGCGGCATTGATGACGACGTTTGGGGCAGGAATTGCCCAAGCGCAAAGCTTTCGCGATCAACCGGCGGAATTCCCGTCGGCCTCGTATAAGGGCAAGCAATATGTCGACAGCAAAGGCTGTGTGTTTATTCGGGCCGGTATCGACGGCAATGTGACCTGGGTGCCGCGCGTGTCGCGCAAGCGTCAGGGTGTCTGCGGCTTCAAGCCGACCAATGTGCAGACAGCGGCCAGCGCGCCTGCCGGTGGTGCTGACGCGCCGGTGCAGATCACCGTGAACAACGCGCCCGCCGCGGCCAAACAGCCTACGGTTGCGGCACGCCCCCTGCCGCAGCGCAAGGCCAAGCCGGTCGTTGTGCGCCAGAAACCACCCAAGCCAGTTCGCCAGCCGGTGCCACGCTCGGTCGACGTGCCAGCCGCACCGCGCGCGCAAGCGCCGGTGGCGCAGGTGCCGACCACCTGTGCCGGACGCTCTGCCATCAGCCAGCAATATTCCGGGTCGCGGACCAAGGGGCTCGCCGTGCGTTGCGGCCCGCAAACCGCGCCGATCCTGCGCTCCACCGCGCAGGCCGGAGCCGTGGCATCTGCGCCGTCCTATGGGGCAACCACAGGCAGCGTCGCAGCCACTGCGACACCCGCACCGGCGCATGCGCATACGCGGATCGTGCCGAAACATGTCGCGATTAACCGCCAGAACACCTATGCCAACGTCTCTGTGCCCAAAGGATATCGTCCCGTGTGGGAAGACGACCGTCTGAACCCCAAGCGGGCTGAACAGAACCTTGAGGGGCGGTCCCAGATGCTGTTGATCTGGACCAACACCGTGCCGCGCCGTCTGGTGAACCAAAGCACAGGGCAGGACGTGACCGCGCGTTTGCCGCTGGTCTACCCCTATACCTCGGTCGAGCAGCAGCGCCGCGAGTTGGGCGAGGTGAGTTTTGCCAAGCGCAACGGCCAGCTGGTCAAGCGTATCGTACGCAACAAGAACGCAGCACCTGCCGCGCGCAAGCCGGTTTACTCTAGCCGTTCGACCCCCAAGCCAGTCGCCACAGCCCCAGCGACCCCGCGTGCCGCAGGCAAGGCCTATGTGCAGATCGGCGTCTATGGGGACAGCGCAAACGCGCAGCGTGCGGCACAACGTATCGCGCGGATGGGTATGGGCGCGCGCATCGGCAAGTCCACCCGCGGCGGCAAGACCTATCTGACGGTGCAGGCGGGGCCCTTTGGCGCGTCCGCGGCTCCGGCGGCTTTGGGTAAGTTGCGTGGTGCCGGTTACGGCGATGCCTACATCCGCTGACGCATCCGCAGGACAGTGCAGATAAAAGGCCAGTCGGGGCGATCCGGCTGGCCTTTTGCGTTGAAGGCCGGTGCCTGGATCTCTGCCTTAGCCGCCGCAGATATTTTGCAGCCGTAGCCAGTCGGCATCATTCAGCAGCGGGTCGGTTTCCTTGCCGTTCATCGGATCGCCTTCGATCAGGGGCAGCACCGTCTCTCCGGTGATGTCGCGGGCTTGCGCGTAAGGCGTGCTGTGCAGGCGCTGTTTTTCGAAACGGGCAAGCAGGGCGTCAACGGGCGGTTCCGGCGCGGGTTCGGCCATCAGATGTTCGGCGTAGCGTGTTAGGGCCGCATCCGACACATCGCCGGTGGTCAGCAGGCGGAAGTTTTCGCGGATGCCGATGGTGGCGAGCATATGTTCAAGCGGGTCTGTGACGGCGCGTTTCGCTTGTTCCGCCAGAATATAGCCGCCCGCGATATCGGGGGACTCGTAATCCTCGAACAGGGTCTTGTTCAGCACGATCAGCCCGCCGGGCAGGTGCAGGCTGGGACGGGTCATGGCGGGCAGCACCGCCATCGGATCAGACGACAGCCGCGCGCCGAGCTTTGCCAGCGCCGTGCGCCCGCGGGCGTTGGTACAGGCGGGGCCGGACACCCGTTCGATCTTTTTCAGCAGCGCCGCCCCGATGGAGGCGCGTTTGACCTTGGGCACCACCCGCAGCGTGTGATCTTGCAGCGCGCCCGGCAGCCAGAACAGCGCCACCGCCGCCACCACCAGCGCCGAGGTCAGCACCCCGGCAAATCGCAGCCGCCCCGGGCGGGGGCGACGGCGTTCGACCACGCGGCGCAGGGTTTCGATGGCGTCGATCATCTCTCCCTCGCTGTCGGGGATTTCCAGCGTTTCACTGGGGTCGCCGTCGGGGTGGAAAATCGCGGGGCGGGTGCCGGGGTTTGACCGCGCCAAAGCCGCCAGTGACCAATGGGTCAGCGCCTGATCCTTGAGGTCGGAAATCACCAGTGTCGCATCGCCGATCGACACGATGACCTCGCGACGTTGGGCATCGGGGGCCGAACGCCATAGTCCGGTTGCTTCCAACCGGGCGTATTTGGAAAGGGCTGTCATATCCTGAAGTATAGTGCCTAACTGTTTTGGATAGTTTACCACCTGACACGGGTTGAGCAATGGGTGGACTTAAGACAGCATAGGAGAATTCGAAAGGAGCGTCCCATGCAGATCAAGCCCGCACATCCCGATGATGCCGCCAGACTTGTCGAGATCTGGTATCGTGGTTGGCATCAGGCCCATGCCGATGTCGTGCCCCCCGCCTTGACCGCCCTGCGCAGTTTCGAAGAGTTCACGATGCGGATGCGTGTGCACCTTAAGCATACGCAGGTGGTCTGGGTTGACGGACAGATCGCGGGGTTCTTCATGGTGGACCATGACGAGATCTACCAGTTTTACGTCGGTGAAGCCTTTCAGGGCAGCGGTCTGGCGCAGCAGATGATGGCGGCGACGGAAGCAGAACTGGGGCATGGGTTGAAATGGCTGGCCTGTTCGGTTGGCAACACTCGTGCCGCGCGGTTCTATGAGGCCTGCGGCTGGGTGCAGGCCGGCACGATCCCCTATGAGGTCGAAACCGGCGAGGGGTCGTTGCAGATCGATGTCTGGCGGTATGAAAAACGGCTCGGCGCGCAAGAGCAGGCAGAGGCGATGATCGTCGCCGATCCGGTCGTCACACAGCGCGCGATGTAGACAGCACTAAAGCCTGGTAGCCGGTGAAACCGCCTGCGGTTTAGCGCATTGGCCGCGCAGCGGTTCGCGGGCAAGGGTGTTCGTGGCGCACCCCGTTCTATATTTTCCTGTCCCGGTTACTATTGCGCAGCATCCCCCGTTTTGGGAAGGATGATAAAAGCAGGGCAGAGGCAGGATATGGGCACGAGCGTAAAGCGGCCAATCACAAATGCGGCGGGGCGGTCATGATCATCAGCCGCGGGCGCAATTATATCTTTGTGCATATCCCCAAAACCGGCGGCACGTCCCTCGCGCTCGCGCTGGAAGCGCGGGCGATGAAAGAGGATCTGATGCTGGGCGACACGCCCAAAGCGGTCAAGCGGCGCAAGCGTCTGGCAGGGGGCGCGTCGGCGGGACGGCTTTGGAAACACGCGACCCTCGCCGATATCGAAGGCGTGGTCACCCGCGAAGAAATTGCCCGGATGTTCGCCTTTGCGCTGGTGCGCAACCCGTGGGACCGGATGGTCAGCTACTACCACTGGCTGCGCGCGCAGGGGTTCGATCATCCCGCCGTGGGGCTTGCCAAGTCGCTGGCGTTTGACGCCTTCGTGCAGACGCCTACCGTGCAGGGCAGCCTTCTGGCCTCTCCCTATGGGTCATATCTGCGCGACGGGGCGGGCGAGGATCAAAGCAACCTGTTTATCCGGATCGAGCATTTCGCGCAGGACGCACAGCCGCTGTTCGACCATCTGGGCTTTGATCTGACGTTGCCGCATGCGAATGCGTCTGACCGCGCGGCGGGCTATGGGGACTACTACACCCCCCAAACCCGCGACCTGATCGCCACGACCTGCGCCGAGGATATCGCGCGTTTCGGCTACAGTTTCGACGGCTAAGCGCGCGGGCGGTACATCATCCAGCAAAGCAAAACGGCCAGCAAGAACTGCTGGCCGTTTCCGTTTCTCTATCGGGTGTTGCCTTCTCAGGCGGCTTTGGCGTCCGGCCCGAAGCGACCATAGAAGGTCTGGTTCTTCTCGGCCATTTCACGCAGCAGGTCAGGGCATTTGAACCGCTCGCCGAACTGCGCTTCCAACTGGTCACAGCGTTCCGCCGCATAGGGCGTGCCGATGATGTCGAGCCAGCTGAACGGGCCGCCGGACCAAGGCGCAAAGCCCCAGCCAAGGATCGCGCCCACGTCGCCTTCGCGGATATCTTCCAGCACGCCTTCTTCCAGCGCACGTACTGCTTCGAGCACCTGAACGAACATCAGACGGTCCTGCACATCGCGCAGGTCTGGCTGTTCCTCGGCCAGCGGGAACTTGTCGTGCATCCCCTTCCAATAGCCCTGACGCTTGCCCTTTTCGTCATAGTCAAAGAAGCCCGCGTTGGCCTTGCGGCCCAGACGGCCCAGATCTTCCATCCAGAAGATCAGATCATCCGCTTGGCTGGCAGGATAGGCATTGCCCATGGCCGCCTTGGTCGCGCGGGCAATCTTGGCCCCCAGATCGATCGAGGTCTCATCGGTCAGCTGCACCGGCCCCACAGGGAAGCCCAGAAGCTGTGCCGCGTGATCGACCAGTTGCGGTGCCGCCCCTTCGGTGATCATCCGCGCGCCTTCGTTGGCATAGGGGATGATGCAGCGGTTGGCATAGAAGAAACGCGCGTCGTTGACCACGATCGGCGTCTTGCGGATCTGACGCACATAGTCGAGCGATTTGGCCACGGCACGGTCGCCAGTTTCGGCCCCCTTGATGATCTCGACCAGCGCCATTTTCTCGACGGGCGAGAAGAAGTGGATGCCGATGAACTGATCCGCCCGGCTGGACGCTTTGGCCAGCTCGGTGATCGGCAGGGTCGAGGTGTTGGAAGCAAAGATGCAATCCTCGGGGATCACGGCTTCGACCTTTTTGGTCATCTCGGCCTTGACGGCAGGGTCTTCGAAGACGGCTTCGATGATCAGGTCACAGCCTTTCAGCGCGTCCAGATCGGTGGTCGCGGTGATCAGATCAAGGGCTGCGGCTTTCTTTTCCTCGGTGGATTTCTTGCGCGCGATGCCCTTGTCAAAGAAGCTGGCGGAGTAGGCCTTGCCCTTGTCAGCGGCTTCTTGGGTCTGGTCGATCAGCACGACCTCGATCCCGGCTTGCACGGAGACAAGCGTGATGCCCGCACCCATCATGCCAGCCCCCAGAACGCCCAGCTTCTTGACGCGTTGATCGGGAACGCCTTCGGGACGCACCGCGCCTTTTTCCAGCGCTTCCTTGTTCAGGAACAGCGACCGGATCATGGCAGAGGAGGACGGGTTCAGCAGGATGTTGGTGAACCAGCGTGCCTCGATCTTCAGCGCGGTATCGAAGGGCACAAGCGAACCTTCGTAAACGGCGCTCAGCAGGGCCTTAGCGGCAGGGAAAGCGCCTTGGGTCTTACCGTTGACCATCGCATTGGCGCCTACAAAGGTCATGAAGCCCGCAGGGTGATAGGGGGCACCACCGGGCATCTTGTAGCCTTTGGCGTCCCAGGGTTTCAGTATATCCGCATCCTTGGCATTCAGCACCCATTCTTTCGCGGCGGCTACCGGATCAGCGACAACTTCGTCGATCAGACCGGCAGATTTCGCGGCGGCAGGGGCAACCATCTTGCCTTCCAGCAAGAAGGGCGAGGCGGCCATCGCGCCGAGTTTGCGCGCCAGACGGGTGGTGCCGCCCGCGCCGGGGAAGATACCGACCATGATCTCGGGCAGGCCGATACGCGCCTTTGGGTTGTCGGCGACAAAGATACGGTGCGTGGCCAGCGGTAGCTCAAGCCCGATGCCCGCGGCAGTGCCGGGCAGGGCAGAGGCAATCGGCTTGCCACCCTTGTTGGTCTTAGCGTCCATGCCCGCGCGTTCGATCTTGCGCAGCAGGGCATGCATTTTCATGGTGCCGTCAAACAGCCCCTGCGCGGGGTTATCGCCCGCATCTTCGCGCATTTTGGCGAGCAGGTTCAGGTCCATACCACCGGCAAAGGACCCGTCCTTGCCAGAGGTGATCACGGCCCCCTTGATGGCGTCGTCGGACAGGACCGTGTCGATGATGCTGTCCAGCTCGGACAAGCCTTCGATCGACATGACGTTCATGGATTTTCCGGGCACGTCCCAGGTGATGATGGCGACGCCGTCGGCGTCTGTCTTCATGGTGAAATCGGTCATTTAAATCTCTCCCTGATTTGGAGTGTGTTACGAGCGCTGAGGCGTATAGTCAGCGAATTTTTCAAGCAGTGTGCGGATCAAGGCGATGGTGGCTTCCGGGCCTTTGTCGCAGTCATCCTCGCTTAGCAGTATCCGTTTGAAGTCCTTGAACCGCTCGCGGTCATAGCTGTCGCTTGGATCGTTGCGATGCTTGAAGAACAGCGGAGGCGTAGCCTGATACAGGCGCACATATTGCCCCCCGCGTTCTTCTGCGAGCTTAAGGTCCCTCAGCCCACGCCGCGCTGCCAGATCGGCCACGGCGTGGAAAGGATGCGGCTGGTCGCCCATCAAACGCGCTCGATGATGGTGGCGGCACCCATACCAGAGGCGATGCAAAGCGTGGCCATCCCGACTTCCTTGTCCGAACGCTCAAGCTCGTCCAGCAGCGTGCCGATGATCATCGCGCCGGTGGCACCCAAGGGGTGACCCATGGCGATCGACCCGCCGTTCACGTTGACCTTGCTTTCATCGACGTCGAACGCCTGCATGAAGCGCATGACGACAGCGGCAAAGGCTTCGTTAACCTCGAACAGATCGATGTCGTTGATGTTCATGCCATTGTCCGCAAGGATCTTTTCGGTCACGGGAACAGGGCCGGTCAGCATGATGGTCGGGTCGGTCCCGATCTTGGCGGTTGCACGGATGCGCGCGCGCGGCTTGAGGCCGTATTTCTCGCCGAATTCCTTGTTCCCGATCAGGACAGCCGCCGCACCGTCCACGATGCCCGAGGAGTTCCCCGCGTGGTGGATGTGGTTGATCTTTTCGAGGTGCGGATATTTCATCAGCGCGACCTTATCAAAGCCGGGCATGACCTCGCCCATCTGCTGGAACGCAGGGTTCAGCGACCCCAGCGACTGCATGTCGGTCTGGGGGCGCATGTATTCGTCATGGCTGAGGATCGACAGGCCGTTCTGGTCCTTGATCTCGATCACGGATTTATCAAAGCGCCCTTCGTCCCAGGCTTTCTTGGCACGCTGTTGCGACTGCATCGCTAGCTTGTCGGCCTCGTCACGGGTAAAGCCGTATTCGGTCGCGATGATGTCAGCCGAGATGCCCTGCGGCACGAAATACCGCTCCATCGCGAGCGAAGGGTCAACGGCAATCGCAGCACCGTCGCTGCCCATGGCCACGCGGCCCATCATTTCAACGCCACCGGCGATATAGCCCATGCCCGCGCCGCCGCGCACTTGGTTGGCTGCAAGGTTCACGGCTTCCATGCCAGAGGCGCAGAAACGGTTGATGGCGAGGCCTGGGATGCGTTCATCAAGATCGGATGCCAGCACGGCAGAGCGCGCCAGACAGCCGCCCTGTTCCATCACCTGGGTCACGTTGCCCCAGATCACGTCCTCGACGGCGTGGCCTTCAAGATTGTTCCGCTCTTTCATCGCATTGAGCGTTAGCGCGGACAGGCGCAACGAAGTCAGCTCGTGCAGGGCGCCGTCTTTGCGGCCCTTGCCACGCGGGGTGCGCAGGGCGTCGTAGATATATGCTTCGGTCATGTGGTGTCTCCCTTTGGGTCAGGCGCGGTCAGCAGGGCTGCCGGGCATCAGGTCGTAGGGGGCTTTCCAGCCCGGTGTTTCGCTCAGACGCGTGAGCCACGCGTCGATATGGGGCCAGTCCTTGCGGACAAAGCCGAAAGGCTCGGGGTAATACAGATAGCCGCAGCAGCTCAGGTCGGCATTGGTGATCCCGTCACCGACAATCCAGTCGCGGCCGTTCAGATGGTCGTTCAGCACGGCATAGGCCGCAGACAAACGCCCCTGCATAAAGCCGATGACTTCTTTGGGCTGCTTGTCTTCGGGCAGGAAGTTCATCAAAAAACGCGTCATACCGGCGTTCGAGCTGAGCTTGTGGTTGTCCCACAATACCCACCGCAGGATCTCGCGGCGCTCTTCCGGATTGCCGCCGCCGAATTTGCCCGATTGTTCGGACACGTAATCCTGGATCACGCCGGATTGGGTCAGGCGAATGCCACCATCAATCATCACCGGCGCTTCGCCCATATTGTTGATGGCCGCACGGTAATCCGGCGTGCGGGTTTCGCCGCCGAAGAAATCAACTTTCACCGGCTCCCAGTCGAGCCCCGACAGCTGCAACGCAAGCGCCGCCTTATAGGCGTTTCCGCTTTCGCCAAAGCAATGCAGTTTGATGGTCATCTGAACCCTCCCTCAAGTCCTGTGTGTTGATCGTCGTCGTCCCGTGGGGGTTTCACACCCCCACACCCCCGTGGAGTTTATCCGGCAAAATGAAGATGCGCGGGTTTGCGTTAATCAGTTACTAATCATCCTGTCGTATTCAACCCCCGCGCGGCAGGCTGGAGAGCTGAGCCGCGTGCAAAGTGAAGCCCTGCTTTGGTCGTGCTGATCGCAAGGTCAGGGCAGGGTGTTTGCGCTTCATTTTGCCCCTTAAACTCTCCCCGAAGGGTCGGGTTCGGCAGGGCGTTTGGGGTGTGGTGGTGTGCTACCTCTTTCGTCCGTCCAGTTCCGCGTTGAACAGCCGCAGTCGCGCGGTCAGGTTCTCTTCGTCGATCACGCTGTTGAAGTTCTCGAAGAGAAACGACAGCGCTTCGCCTTCATCCAATCCCGCCTCTGCCGCGAATTTCTTCAGGCGGCGGTAGCCGTCTTCGGTCATGGCGACAGGGAAGCGGCGGGTCAGGCGGAAACGTTTGGGCATCGGGCGTCCTTTCAGTCAGCATCGGGGTGGGGGATGTCCCCACCCCGGTGCAACCTAGAAGTTTGCCGCGTCCAGCGCCATCACAGTATCCGCGCCGGTTTCGATCCGCTTGAGATGCAGCGAGGTCGCGGGCAGTTGGCGGGCCATGTAGAAGCGGCCGGTTGCCAGCTTGGTCTCGTAGAAGGACGCGTCGCCGGTGCCATCTTTCAGCGCTTTCTTCGCGGCCAGACCCATTTTCGCCCACATCAGGCCCAGACAGACATGCCCGAACATATGCATGAAATCATTCGACCCCGAGAGCGCGTTGTTGGGGTTCTTCATGCCGTTCTGTATGAAGTACATGCCCGCCGATTGCAGGTCTTTGCTGGCAGCCTTCAGCGGCTCCATAAAGCTGGCGTCGAACTCGGCGTCCTGGCCTGCGTTTTCCTTGATGAAGGTCTTGACCAGATCAAAGAAGGCCATGACGTGTTTGCCACCGTCCTGCGCCAGTTTGCGGCCCACGAGGTCGAGCGCCTGAACGCCATTGGCCCCTTCGTAGATCATCGCGATACGGGCGTCGCGGGTGAACTGGGACATGCCCCATTCCTCGATATAGCCGTGGCCGCCATAGACCTGCTGCGCCTTGACCGTCATGTCATAGCCGATGTCGGTCAGGAAGCCTTTGATGACGGGGGTCATCAGCGAGACAAGCCCGTCGGCATCCTTGTCATCCGCGCGGTGTGCCGCGTCGATTAGGCTGGCCCCCCAGAGGATGAACGCCCGCGCCCCTTCGACAAAGGATTTCTGCTCCATCAGGCTACGACGGATATCGGGGTGGACGATCAGCGGATCGGCAGGCTTGTCGGGGTGCTCTGTCCCGGTGACGGCACGGCCTTGCAGGCGGTCCTTGGCGTAGGCCAGCGCGTTCTGATAGGCCACATCGGCCTGCGCCAGACCCTGCATGCCGACGCCCACGCGGGCTTCGTTCATCATGGTGAACATCGCGCGCATGCCTTTGTGTTCGTCCCCCAGCAGGTAGCCGACCGCGCCGTCATAGTTCATCACACAGGTAGAGTTGCCGTGGATGCCCATTTTCTCTTCGATGGAGCCGACGGACACCGCGTTGCGTTCGCCAAGCGAGCCGTCTTCCTTGACCATGAACTTGGGCACGATGAAGAGCGATACGCCCTTGATGCCTTCGGGGCCGCCTTCGATCTTGGCCAGCACCAGATGGATGATGTTATCGGCCATGTCGTGTTCACCGGACGAGATAAAGATCTTCTGGCCGGTGATCTTATAGCTGCCGTCTTCCTGTGGCGCTGCCTTGGTGCGCATCAGGCCCAGATCGGTGCCGCAGTGGGGCTCTGTCAGGTTCATGGTGCCGGTCCATTCGCAGGACACCATGTTGGGCAGATATGTATCCTTTTGTGCGTCAGAGCCGTGGGCGAGGATCGCCGAGGCCGCACCGTGGGTCAGGCCTTGATACATGGTGAACGCCTGGTTGGACGCCGAGAACATCTCGCCCACGGCGGTGCCGAGGATATAGGGCATGTTCTGGCCGCCGTATTGCTCTGGCATGTCCAGACCGGTCCAGCCGCCTTCCTTGACCTTCGCAAAGGCGTCCTTGAACCCTTTGGGGGTGTAGACGACGCCGTTCTCCAGACGGCAGCCTTCTTGATCACCCGCCGCGTTCAGCGGGGCGAGGACTTCGGAGGTCAGCTTGCCTGCTTCTTCCAGAATGGCAGAGGTGAAATCCGCCTCAAGCTCGTCATAACCGGGGGTGGACGACGCGGTGACGTTCAGCACGTCGTGCAGGACGAATTGCATATCCTTGATCGGGGCGGTGTAGCTCGGCATGTGGTGTTCTCCCTTGGCCATCTGGCCGTCGTTTGGTCAGTATATCTAGGTCGGTGTATCAGGTGTTCGGGTGCGCCGGACCGCGGGGCCTATTCTGCCGCGTTGCGGGCGCTGTTGATGGAGGCGATCATTTTCTCCCCCCATTTCAACTGGTTTTGCAGGTCGTCGATGGCGTTGTTCAGATCCTCGCGCTGTGCTTCGAGGTCGGCCAGACGTTCGCGCGCGATGTCATAGGTGCGCGCCAATTGGGTCTGTTGCTGGTCGCCCATGTGGTACAAGTCCAGCAACTGGCGGATTTCTTCGAGGCTGAAGCCAAAGCGCTTGCCACGCAGGATCAGTTTCAGCCGCGCACGGTCCCGTTTGGTAAACAGGCGCTTTTGTCCCTGACGTTCGGGGAAAAGCAGTTCTTTCGCTTCGTAGAACCGCAGGGTGCGCGGGGTCACATCGAAGGCGGTGCACATCTCTCGGATGGTCATCGTAGTGTTGGACATATCAGTTACTCGCTATTCTATCACTGCTGTAGAACGGTCAACTTCACCTAAACTGGGAGCGGTATAACCCAGAAACAAGCTTACGTAACTTGGACGCTACGTCAAACATTTGCTTTACGTTGAGTAAATCTGCGTAAGCCCCTGAATTTTTTATCGGCACCGAGTTGATAGGTAAGTAAATGTGACTAAGTAATTGAGGTGGAACGAGGTTTATCGGCGGGGGGAGGCGATATGTCTGGGGATTTGGAGCCACGATTATTTATAGAGTGTCTACGTGAAGTGAACAGTGTCTCTGCGCTATGGCTTCTGGTGCAACGCCTTGCCAAAGCGCAGGATTTCCGCACCGTGACCTACCACAGCATTGATGTGCAATCCTTGGGGGATTCCAGTTTCGGGGCGATTGGGATCGGCATCCCTGCAGAGTTTCAGCGCATGTATACCGACGAACGGATGTATCTGGATGACCCGTTTCCGCCCTTCGCGGCGTCACAGATCACGCCGTTTTTCTGGCGCGACCTGCCGCAGCTGATCACCTTGACCGAAAAGCAGAAAGCCTACCTGCGCAAAGCCAGAGAGTTCGGATTTGCCGATGGTCTGGTCTGTCAGGTCTTCGGCCCGCAAGCGCGCAATGCTTTGGTCAGTATCGGCTTCCACCACGACAGGCCGCGCCCGACCGATGCAGAGGTTCTGGATCTGCAAATGGCCAGCCAATTCGCTCATCTGCGTTTTTGCGCATTGGTGGCGGGTCCGGCGGCACCGAACCGAAGACTTTCCCCGCGCGAACTGGAATTGCTGCGTTGGATCGCGCGCGGCAAGAGCAACACCTCGATCGCGCAGATCATGGGGGTGTCGCGACACACGGTCGATACGATCATGCGGCGTTTGTTCGGCAAGCTGGATGTGACCGACCGCACCCGCGCGGCGGTGCGGGGGCTGGCGTTCGGGTTGATCGACCAATCAATGGATAACCTGTCGTAGTACAGGGCGTGCGCGATGTGTCGCGCACTTACGGGACGTGCGCTTGACCCAGCGGCAGCATAGTCGTGGAGAATTCTCAACCGTAAGTGGACAGGCCGTGGCGCAGAATAAAACTCCGAATCCCTCATTGATTATGAATACCCAGGATGTCGCGCAAGACGCGCCGTTGTCTGCTGCAGCTGCATCGCTGGGACTAAAGAACGCGGCAAAGCTGGCCGAAGACATCGCCTATGATTTCGCGGCCCGTCTGGACCATGATTCTTTGTCCGAACTGATCGTAACAGCCGCGGACTTGACACGCTTGTCGGACGTTTTGCGCCGGTTGGCGGCGCGGCAGGCCTAAGCCCGCCCGCACTTTTCGCTTTAATAGCCAGATCCGGTTTGAAAGCCGTGTGATCCAGCCAACAGCGATCCATTCCCCAAGCGCGCTGGCGCGATAGGACACCACGACAGTCAGTCGCGCTTGGCCAATGCAGCCTCTGTATCGTCGCGCGATTTTTGCAGCTCTTCGATGGCTTCGTCCAACTGCTTGCGCTGTTCTGCCAGCTCTCCCAACTGGCGGTCCGCGCTGATGACCCAAGCGCGCATTTGCGCTTCGGTGCCTTCGTTTTCATAGATCAGCAGCCACTGGCGGATGCCTTCCAGCGAATACCCGAACTTGCGCCCCCGCATGATCAGCTTCATGCGGGCGATTTCCCGCGCGCCATAGCTGCGCGACCGGCCTTCACGCTCGGGGTGGAGCAATTCTATGTACTCGTAATAGCGCAACGTGCGCGGCGTGACGTCAAACTCCGCACACATTTCTTTAAAGTTCAGGCGTTTGTCTGTCATCTTGGTCTCCTCAAGTTCGGAAACTATGCGGTTCACTTTCCAAGCGCAACACTGGGGTTGCTCTTGCTTGGCCGCTCGGTTGATATGGGGAGAATAACGCCAAGGAAGTAAAAAATGTCAGACAAACTTCGCATCGCCAAGCAGTTCATCGCGGCGCTGCCTTACAGCGGTGCCCTGGGGATGGAACTGCAAGAGCTGGATGGCGGCGTCGCCGTGATCGACATGCCCTATGATGAACGGCTGATCGGCGATCCGCGCACAGGTGTCTTGCATGGCGGGGCCGTGTCGGCGTTGATGGATACCTGCTGCGGGGCCGCGGTGATGAGCCACCCTAGCAATCCCGGGGGGACGGCGACGATTGATTTGCGCATAGAATATCTGCGCGCGGCTGTGCCTGGTCAACGGATCACGGCGCGGGCGGAATGTTATCACGTGACGCGGAATGTCGCCTTTGTGCGCGCCACGGCACAGGACGAAGAAGACGGCAGCCCGGTCGCCACCGCCACCGGCAGTTTCACGGTGGAGGGCAAACGATGAGCACACGGAGCAAACCCGAGGCGGTACAGGTCGTCAAAAAGCGTCGCGATGCGGCGCTGCGCGCGCTGGTGGACGGCGTGCCCTACATCAGCTTTCTGGGGATCGAGTTCGACCGCCGTGGCGACGAGTTGACCGGCGTTCTGCCCTTCTCCGACAAGCTGATCGGCAATCCGCTGTTGCAGGCGCTGCACGGTGGGGTCACGGCCTCGTTCCTTGAGGTCACGTCGATCATCACGCTGAGCTGGGAATACCTGTGGGAGGATCTTGAATCCGGTGCGCTGGCCGTCGACAAGATGGATGCGACGCATTTGCCACGACTGCCGAAGACGATCGACTTTACCGTCGATTACCTGCGTTCGGGTCTGCCGCGCGATGCCTATGCGCGCGCGCGGATCAACCGGTCGGGGCGGCGCTATGCCTCGGTGCATGTCGAGGCATGGCAGGACAACCGCAGCAAGCTTTTCGCGCAGGCTACGGGCCATTTCCTGATGCCCCAACGCCGTGACTGACGCGATTCCCAAGGGCGAAGTCAGCGCCGTCGCCCAAGGCAAACTATCCGCGAAAGAGGTGGTGACCCACCGCCGCGTGCTGAACATCGCCATCCCGATTGTTATCTCCAACGCCACCGTGCCCATCTTGGGCGCGGTGGATACTGGCGTGGTCGGGCAGATCGGGCTGGCGGCCCCCATCGGAGCCGTGGGCATCGGCGCGATCATCCTGTCATCGCTCTACTGGGTGTTTGGCTTTCTGCGGATGGGCACCGTCGGGCTGACCGCGCAGGCGGCAGGCAACAACGACGCGGCAGAGGTCGCGGCACTGCTGACACGCGGGCTGCTGATCGGCGGGTTGGCGGGCTTTGCGCTGGTGATGCTGCAGATACCGCTGTTCTGGGCGGCGTTTCAGGTCTCTCCGGCCAGCGCCGAGGTCGAAAGCCTCGCCCGGTCCTATATGGGGATCCGCGTCTGGTCCGCCCCGGCGGCAATTGCGATATACGCGATCACCGGCTGGCTGATCGCGCAGGAACGCACCCGTGCCGTGCTGGTGGTGCAACTGTGGATGAACGGGCTGAATATCGCGCTGGACCTGTGGTTCGTGCTGGGGCTCGGCTGGGGTATCCAGGGCGTCGCCATCGCGACCTTTCTGGCTGAATGGTCGGGTGCGGCACTTGGGCTGTGGTTCTGCCGTGCAGCTTTCAGAGTGCCCGCATGGCGGGACTGGGCGCAGGTGTTCGACGGTCCGCGCTGGATCAACATGATGAAGGTCAACGGCGACATCCTTGTGCGGTCGCTTCTGTTGCAGGCGGTGTTCGTCTCGTTCCTGTTTCTGGGATCGGGGTTGGGGGACGTGAAACTCGCCGCCAATCAGGTGCTGCTGCAATTCCTGATGATCACGGCCTTTGCGCTTGACGGTTTCGCCTTTGCGGCCGAGGCGTTGGTCGGGCGCGCCATGGGCGGCAAGCAGCGAGATGTCCTGCGGCGCGGCGCGGTGCTGACCAGCGGCTGGGGTCTGCTGGCCTGTGCCGTGATGACCGTGGGCTTCGCATGGGGCGGGGGCATGATCATCGACCTCATGACCACGGCCCCGCTTGTGCGCGCAGAGGCGCGGGTGTTCTTGCCCTATATGGTCGCGGCCCCGCTGCTGGGGTGGGCGTCATGGATGCTGGACGGGATCTTTATCGGGGCCACGCGGTCGCGGGACATGCGCAACATGATGGCAGTATCTTTTGTGATCTACTGTGCGAGTGCCGCGCTGCTGGTGCCGTGGCTGGGCAACCACGGGCTGTGGATTTCGCTGCTGGTGTCCTTTGTCGCGCGTGGGGTCACGCTGGCGCTGCGCTACCCCGCGTTGGAGCGTGCGGCGGGATAGGCCCCGCCCGCGCAGGGTCGGGGTGAAGTCACGCGGAGAGCGCCCCGATCGGTGCCTGGGCGTCCTGTCAAAGCCAAGCGCTGCGGTTGCTGCCCACGGCATCGGCCACGGTATCGAACCCGTCCTGCTTCAGCAGTTTGTCGAGCCCCTTGGCGATATCCGCTGCCAGTGACAGCCCGCCATAGACGAGCGCCGTATAAAGCTGCACCGCCGAGGCACCTGCGCAAATCTTGGCATAGGCATCCTCGGCCGAGCTGATGCCCCCGACGCCCACCAGCGGGATATCGGTAAGCGTCGACAGTCGCGCCAGCACGCGGGTGGATTTTTCGAACAGGGGCGCGCCCGACAGTCCGCCCATCTGGTCACGCTGCGCGTTCTTCAGGCCGGTGCGGTCCAGCGTTGTATTCGTGGCAATGATCGCGGCCACATCTGCGTCATTGGCGACCTCGGCCACATCGGCGATCTCCGACTCGGTGAGATCGGGGGCGATTTTCAGGAACACGGGCGTATCTCCGCGCACCTCCATGACGCCGGCCAGAAGCGCGGCGAGGGCGGCCTTGCCCTGCAGGTCACGCAGCTTTTCGGTATTGGGCGAGGATACATTGACCGTGGCGAAATCCACGTGATCGCGGGCAAGCTCCATCACGCGGGCGAAATCGGCGGCGCGGTCGGTGCTGGTCTTGTTGGCCCCAAGGTTGAGCCCCACGGGCACGCCCGCGCCGCGGCGCGCCAATCGCGTGCAGATCGCCTGCATGCCCTCGTTGTTAAAGCCAAAGCGGTTGATCGCCGCGCGGTCCTCGGTCAGGCGGAACAGACGGGGTTTGTCATTGCCGGGTTGGGGCAGGGGCGTGGCGGCCCCGACCTCGATAAAGCCGAACCCCGCGTTGGACAGCGGCGCGACGGCGGTGGCGTTCTTGTCAAACCCCGCGGCAAGGCCGACAGGGTTGGGCAGCCTCATCCCGGCAAGCGAGGTTTTCAGCCGTTTCGATGTGACCGGACCGGGGGTAGGGGCCAAGCCAAGCCGCAGTGCGGTGATCGCCAGACCGTGGGCCGTTTCGGGGTCAACCTGATGCAGGGCGCGCAGCCCCAGCTGCTCGGCCATACGCTTCATGCAAATTCATCCGTCAGGGGCAGCGGTGCGCTGCGGATCAGGCGCGATGTCACAACCGCGGCCTGACGGTGTACCACCGCCTGTTTGTACCGCGGGTCCGAGATCATTTGCAAAAAGGCATGGGCGTTGGGGTATTGCGCGATGAACATCACATCCCAATCCTCATCCGAGGGGCCGAACAGCGTCGCCTCGAACTGGCCGCGCCAAAGAATTGATCCGCCGACATCCGCCAGCACCGGACCGCTTTCCGCGCCGTAATTCTTGTAGGCTTGCGCCCCTGTCAGCGCCTTGGCGGCCAGCGCGTGATCGTCGGGGTAGGCGGCCTTGTCGCGCAGTTTGACAAGGTTCACCATGTTCAGCGGCGTGTCGCGGTCCAGCCCCTTGAAGGCGTCGAACTGTGCGCGATCCGGGTCGATATATCCTGTCATCATTCAGCTTCCTTAAAGCCAGCGGGAAAATCATGCGCCCCGTTCACCAAGGGCAGGGGCTGGGCCCAAACCACATCCTCTAGCATGAGCATGCGGTACAGATGCGGGAACTCGGCACCGCCGCGCGACACCTCCCATTTCAGGGCATCGCCAAGGCGGTCGGTCTCTACGGCCAGAAGAAACAGGTCTGCCTCACCGGCAAAGTGTTTCGCAGCCGTTTCAGCCGCCTGTTCAGAGGTCGAGAAATGCACATAGCCATCGGCGACATCAACCGGCGCGCCCGCGGTAGAGCCGTCGCGGCGCAGGGCCTGCCATTCATCGGAGCGGAAAATTTTGTAAATCAACATAGCCGCTGTGATGCCTTGGTCGGTGCAAACGGTCAAGGGCTGTGCGCTTTGCCGCGGCGCAGGGCGGTGACCTTGGGGAAGGGCGGGTTTGCGCTCAGATGGTCTTTGACAAGGGGGCAAACTGGGGGTCACCATAGGTGCATAATTCAACCCAAAGGGGGGACCCATCATGAAACGATTCCTGACAGCCACGGCAGCGCTTGCGCTGACCTCGGGCATGGCAGCGGCGGATTATAGTCTGACCATCCTGCACACCAATGATTTCCACGCGCGGTTTGAACCGATCAGCAAATACGATGGCCCGTGTTCCGCCGAGGACAATACCGCCGGCGAATGTTTCGGTGGCACCGCGCGGCTGGTCAACGCGATCAAGGACGCCAAGGCGCGCACCAACAACTATGTGCTGGTCGACGGCGGGGATCAGTTTCAAGGCTCGCTGTTCTACACCCACTACAAGGGCAAGATGGCAGCCGAAATGATGAACATGCTGGGCTATGATGGCATGACCGTCGGCAACCACGAATTCGACGATGGCCCCGAAGTGCTTGCCGGTTTCATGGAGGCGATCGACTTCCCCATCCTGATGTCGAATGCCGATGTCTCTGCCGAACCGCTGCTGGCGGACAAGCTGGCGAAATCTGTCGTGATCGAGCGTGGCGGTGAAAAGATCGGCCTGATCGGGCTGACCACCGAAGACACTCACGAACTATCGAGCCCCGGAGACAACGTCGTCTTTACCGATTCCGTGGCTGCCGTTCAGAGCGAGGTCGATCTGATGACCGCGCAGAGTATCAACAAGATCATCGTGCTCAGCCACTCGGGCTATGGGGTCGACCAGATGGTCGCCGAGAATACCACAGGCGTCGATGTGATCGTCGGCGGGCACACCAATACGCTGCTGTCCAACACCGACGAAAAAGCCGAAGGGGCCTATCCGACGATGGTCAAGGATACGGCGATCGTGCAGGCCTATGCCTACGGTAAATATCTGGGCGAGCTGAACGTGACCTTCGACGACGAGGGTAAGATCAAGCAGGCCTCGGGCGATCCGATCCTGATCGACGCAGGCGTCGCCGAAGATGAAACCACCGTCGCCCGCATCGGCGAGCTGGCCCAACCGTTAGAAGAGCTGCGCAGCAAGGTCGTTGCCGAAACCTCCGAGGCGATCGAAGGCGACCGATCGGTCTGCCGCGTGCAGGAATGTCAGATGGGCAATCTCGTCGCCGATGCGATGCTGGCCCGTGTGGCGGATCAGGGGATCGAGGTCGCGATCCAGAACAGCGGCGGCTTGCGCTCTTCCATCGACGCCGGAGAGGTGACCATGGGCGAAGTGCTGGCGGTGCTGCCGTTCCAGAACACGCTGTCGACCTTTCAGGTCACCGGTGCGGCACTGGTAGAGGCGCTGGAAAATGGCGTGAGCCAGATCGAAGAGGTCGCAGGTCGTTTCCCGCAGGTGGCGGGGATGACCTTTACCGTGGACACCAGCGCCGAGCCGGGCAGCCGCATCAGCGATGTCACCGTATCCGGCATGCCGCTTGATACCGAAAAGACCTATGGCGTCGTGTCCAACAATTATGTGCGCAATGGCGGCGACGGCTATGCGCCGTTTACCTCTGCGCAAAACGCCTATGACTACGGTCCCGATCTGGCGGATGTGACGGCTGAATTCATCGCCGCCAACGGGGCCTACACGCCCTATACCGATGGCCGCATCACGGTGAAGTAAGCCAAGTCGCCATATTAACGCGAAACGGCGCGCCGCTGGAAACAGGGGCGCGCCGTTTTTATTTCAAGCACCTGCGACAATCGCAGGGATGGACCCGATCACTCGCTCAGCGGTGCGGGGTCAAAGCTGATCTCGCCGGAGTAGCTTTTGGGGTTTTCCCCAAGCGACGTACCGATAAAGGTCACTTGGCTGTTTGCCTCTACCATTTGGCTAAAGCTGCTGCCGGTTTCCAGCGTGCCGGATGACCACGACCCGTCACCCGCGCTGACGTTGCGCGCGGCGCTGGCGTTGTTGAGAAAACGCAGCTCGTCCCCGGCGTCGACATAGATCACGGCAGGAAAGAAGGCGTCGTCAAAGATCACGACGTCATGGGTTTGCGCGGTCGCTGCGGTGGCAGCCGCAAGTGTGACCGCTGTCGCGCCCGCAGAAATGAGTTTGGTAAGTGAAATTGGCATATCCATGCTCCCTTTCAAAAGGGGCCCCCCCCCTTAAAACTGATGAAGGGTGTGCTAATTCAGGATTGCGGCGGAAATAGGGCGAATATGCTTCAGACCCTTGGCCTATGCTAAAGCACCTGACCCGTCTGCCCGTCGAGCCACGTCTTGAACGACTGCAAGGCCGCGGTTTCGGCACGGTCCTCGGGCCAGACGAGGTAGTAATTCCCGATGCTTTGTGTCGTCTGCGTCGATGCCAGCACAAGCTGCCCGTCGCGCAGATAGGGCTCGGCGGAAAAGGTGGGTAGCAGCGCCACGCCCAACCCGTGCACCGCCGCCTGCGCCATGGTTGAAAACTGGTCGAACATCATGCCGGCAGGGGGTTCTTGCGTGACGCCAAGCGCGCTCAGCCACCGCGACCAGCCGCGCGGGCGGGTGTCCAGATGCAGCAGCGCATAGCGCAGGATCTGGCTGGGATCCTCCAGCGGTTCAGTCAGCAGTTCGGGCGCGCAGACGGGGACCACCGTCTCGGGCATCAGCGGCAAATAGCGCACACCGGGCCAGTCTTCCTTGCCAAAATGTATTGCAGCGTCAAAGGGGCTGTTCTGGAAGGAAAACGGATGCAGTCGCGTGCTGAGGTTCACCGTCACCTCCGGATGGGACTGCGCAAAGTCGCGCAACCGCGGGGCCAGCCAATGCATGCCGAACCCCGGCAGAATGGCAAGGTTCAGCGCCCCCGCAATCGGGTTCGTACGCGCAGTGATGGATGCCTGTGCCAACCTGTTCAAAACGTCACGTACTTGAATTACATAGCTTTTTCCCGCCTCAGTCAGTACCAGCTGACGCCCCTGACGGTCCAGCAGCACCACATTCAACTGCGCCTCTAGCGTCTTGAGCTGCCGGCTGATCGCGCTTTGCGTCAGGGACAGTTCCTGCGCCGCCAATGTGGCACTGCCCAGGCGTGCCACTGCCTCGAATGCGAGCAGGGCGTTGACCGACGGAAGGAAGCGACGCGGGGCGATCATATGATTTTGACTCATAGGTTCAGGAGTAACCAGCGATAGTCATTGCCGCTGTGCTTTGCAATACTGCGCTCAAATCCGAACCCCGAGGAGGACATACCATGAGCACCGAATTGCCCGTATTGAAAGCCAAAGACGCCCCCGACATGGGCAGCTTTGATTGGGCGGACGCGTTCCGCCTGAACGAACAGCTGACCGAAGACGAACGTATGATCCAGGAAAGCGCGCGCGCCTATGCACAGGAAAAGCTTCAGCCCCGCGTGATCGACGCTTTCGCCAATGAAACCACCGACCCCGCGATCTTCCGTGAGATGGGCGACATGGGCCTGTTGGGCGTCACGGTGCCCGAACAATACGGCGGTCTGGGCGGTAATTATGTGTCTTACGGTCTGGTCGCGCGCGAAGTGGAACGTGTGGACAGCGGCTACCGGTCGATGATGTCCGTGCAATCCAGCCTCGTGATGTACCCGATCTATGCGTATGGCTCGGAAGAGCAGCGCATGAAGTACCTGCCCAAACTGTCCAGCGGTGAATTCATCGGTTGCTTTGGCCTGACAGAACCCGATGCAGGCTCTGACCCTGCGGGCATGAAAACCCGTGCGGTGAAAACCGCCAACGGCTACAAGCTGACCGGCTCTAAAATGTGGATCTCGAACGCGCCGATCGCGGATGTCTTCGTGGTCTGGGCCAAGTCCGAAGAGCACGGCGGCAAGATCCGCGGCTTCATCCTTGAAAAAGGCATGAAGGGTCTGTCCGCACCCAAGATCGGCAACAAACTGTCGCTGCGTGCCTCGATCACAGGCGAGATCGTGATGGACAACGTCGAAGTCGGCGAAGATGCCCTGCTGCCCCATGTCGAAGGTCTGAAAGGCCCGTTCGGCTGTCTTAACCGCGCCCGCTATGGCATCAGCTGGGGTGCACTGGGGGCCGCTGAATTCTGCTGGCACGCCTCGCGTCAATACGGTCTGGACCGCAAGCAGTTCAACAAGCCGCTGGCGCAGACACAGCTGTTCCAAAAGAAACTTGCCGACATGCAGACCGAAATCGCGCTTGGCCTGCAAGCCTCGTTGCAAGTGGGCCGTCTGATGGACAACGCCAACGCTGCGCCGGAAATGATCTCTATCGTCAAGCGCAACAACTGCGGCAAGGCGCTGGACATCGCCCGCATGTCCCGTGACATGCACGGCGGCAACGGTATCAGCGGCGAATTCCAGGTGATCCGCCACATGATGAACCTTGAGACTGTGAACACCTATGAAGGCACGCACGACGTGCACGCGCTGATCCTGGGCCGCGCCCAGACCGGCCTGCAGGCGTTCTTCTAAATCTCTGGCAGCGGGGGCTTCGGCCCCCTCATACCCCGTCCTACCTGACGCTAAATCAGCCGCCGTAGGGCCGTGCCCCAAACCCCTCAAAATATTTCCAAATGGCTCTAAATCCCGGGGGTCCGGGGGCTGGCCCCCGTAACCGCTCCGCGCCAATCATTGTGGCTACAGCGCGCGCGCTCGGGCCACGAAGGCCGCTGCATCTGCGGGGGCCTGTCCCATCTGGGTTGACGGGTCAAAGAGGGTCTCGGCCACGTCGGGGTAATCCGCGTGGACCAGATCGGCCAGCGGCACCTGTTTGGCCAGCGCATCCTGACAAAGCTGTTTGGTGATCTTCTGGGCCGCGGGGCGGGGCATCGTCTCGGCCAGGGCAAAGCTCAGCGCTTCGGCGTGGATCAGGCCCAGCCCATCTGTCAGCGCGCTGTGCATCTTTACCGGATGCGGGGTCAGCCCCGCGACAAGCGTCTTGGTGTGGTTCAGCGCGGCGGCAAGGCTAAGTGCCAGCTGAGGCACGGCCATCCATTCCGCGAACCACGCGCCGCCATCACGTTGATGCTGGTGCGCCGCGGCGGCCTGTAGCGTGGCGCGCTGGCCGGTGAACTGGTGTCCGAGGGCGACAATCGCCGAGGGCCCCACGGGGTTCTGTTTTTGCGGCATGGTCGACGACGCGCCTGCCGCCCCAAGGGCAAGCTCGGCGGTTTCGGTCATGGTCAGCGCCAGCGTGCTTTGCGCGATATGCGCCAGCGCTGCCATCACGCGGCCCTGCCAATCGGCGATGCGCAGCATGGGGCCACGGTCCACATGCCAGCTGCGCCCGGGATCCCTCAGGCCAAGCGCTTGAGCCAGCTGCGCGCGGGTCTCGGCAGCCTTGGGACCAAGGGCAGAGCCCGTCCCCGCCGCCCCCGACAGGGACACGAACAGCGACCCTTCGCGTAGCGCCTCAAGCTGGCCGAGCGCGTCACACAGCGGCATGCCCCATTCCGCCAGCACCGCGCCCCAGCTGGTGGGGGTGGCGTGCTGGCCATAGGTGCGGGCAGGCATCGGCAGGGATTGGTGCTGTTCGGCACCTGCCGCAAGGGCCGCGATGATCTCGCGCAGATCGGTTTCCGCCAGCTTGAGCGCCTGACGCAGGCGCAGCATCAGCGCCGTGTCGATGATGTCCTGACTGGTCGCGCCCCAATGCACGTGCTGGGCAAATTCCGGTGCCTGCATCTCGGCACGGAACTGCGCCAGAAGCCCCGGCACGGACACGCCGTTCTCTCCGGTAGAGGCGGCGATCGCCCCGGGGTCGACCTGAATCTCGAGAGAGGCGCGGTGGATCGCGGCGGCGCTCATCTCGGGGATGATACCAAGGCTGCCCTGCACCTTGGCCAGCGCCCCTTCGACCAGCAGCATCGCGCGGATCGCAGCGCTGTCCGAAAACAGGCGCCCTGCGTCACCGGTGTTGAAAAGCTGTGCGAACAGGGGGCTGTCGAAGACGCTGGCGGCCATGGGTTACCTCGGGATAATGTCGTCAATGATCCGCGCCAGACCGGCGGGATCGGTAAAGAAGGGTGAATGCCCGCAGGCCATCTCATGAACATCCGCGCTTGGCCAGTCTTTCGTCATCGTGACCTGATAGGCGGGCGGGATGGTGCGGTCATCCATACAGCGAATATAGCTGCGCGGCATGGCGTCCGCACGGGCAGTATCTGGCAGAGGCTTGATCGTCGGGGCCACGGCCTGCGCGCAGAGGCGCGGTGCGGCAAAACCCGCGACACCCGGCGGGCAGTCGTGATAGAACAGCGCCTCTGTCATCGCGGGATCAAGGGTAAAGCTTTTGCCATCGGGGGCGAGGCGCACAGCAGGCATCAGCGGTTGCGACGGGGCCTGTTTGCGCATCTCGGCCAGCGACAGCCCCGCCGCAGGGACGTAGGCACATAGATAGATCAGCCGCGCCATGGCGCTTGGATCTTTCTGTGCCGCTGCCCCGATGGCAAAACCGCCCATCGAATGACCCACCACCACCGTGTCAGGCGTAGAGGCCGCAAGCACCGCATCGGCATAGCTGTCGAGCGTGACCGCGTTGACCGGCGTCGTGTCGTCGCCGTGGCTGGGCAGATCAATCGCACGGGGGCTGTGGCCCAATTTCCGCAGAGCAGGGATCAGATCACGCCAGCACCACGCGCCGTGGCACGACCCATGCACCAAAAGGATGTCAGACATGGCCGACGCTTTGCAAAAACTCGGTCAGCAGGGCTGCATATTCCTGCGGGTGTTCGACGCAAGGCAGATGACCGGCCTTGCGGATGATCTTGAATTTCGATCCCGGGATCAGCTCGATGGTCTCGCGCACCAGATCCGGGGGGGTGGACCCGTCTTCGGAGCCCGCGATCCCCAGCACCGGCAGGCGCAGCGCCGCCGTGGGCGTGTAGAAATCCGTCCCAGAAATCGCGGCAGAGCAACCGGCATAGCCTTCGGCCGGTTGGCGTACGACCATATTGCGCCAAAGCTCAAGCTCGGGCGTGGCGCGGAAGGGGACGGCAAACCAGCGTTCCATGATGGTATCCGCCATCGGTTCGATCCCGCTTTCTTGCACGGCGCGCACGCGGTCCGCCCACATATCCTTGGTGCCGATCTTGGCGGCGGTATTGGACAGCACCATGGCGCGGATCAGGTCCAGCCGCTTGGTGGCGAGCCCTTGGGCGATCATTCCGCCAATGGACAGCCCGACAAAGACGCAGCCCTTTACGCCCAGATGATCCAGCAGTTTTTCCGTATCACCAATCAGCGCCCCCATCGCATAGGGCGCAGGCGGGCAGGACGACAGCCCGTGCCCGCGTTTGTCAAAACGGATGATCCGCAGACCCTTGGGCAGCAGCGGCAGGATCGGGTCCCACAGGCGCAGATCAGTCCCCAGTGAATTGGCAAAGACCACAGGTGCACCATCCTCCGGGCCATCCACGCGGTAATGCAGACGCACATCGCCGGTATCGAAAATCTTCATGTCAGAACCTCCTGTGGGGCGTCAATCAAGCGTGGCAAGCGCCCGCGAGAAAATATCACTGTCTACATTCCCGCCCGAGATGGTGACGATTACGTCGTCACCTTCAATCTCGTCTTGCCGGAACAGCGCGGCGGCAAGGGCGACGGCACCGCCGGGTTCTGCCACAAGTTTCAGCCGGTTGAACGCATGACCAATCGCCTGCAACGCCTCGTCATCAGTGACGACAAGGCCGGGGCCACACAACCGTTTGAGGATTGGAAAAGTCAGGTCGCCCGGTTGCGGCGTAACGATGGCATCGCAAATCGACCCGCCAAGCGCGGCATTGCGCTTGATCTGCCCTGCGGCAAGCGACCGCGCGGCGTCATCAAAGCCTTCGGGCTCGGCGGTGCGGACGCGCAGCCCCGGTGCCTCGGCTTCCAGCGCCAGCGCGATGCCAGAGGTCAGCCCCCCACCACCACAGCAGACAATCACATCGGCACGGGCGATCCCCGCTTCGGCGGCCTGCTGCGCGATCTCAAGCCCCGTTGTCCCCTGACCGGCGATCACCAGCGGGTCGTCAAAAGGCTTGATCAACGTCAATTCGCGTTCCTCCGCCATAGCCGCGCCGATGGCATCACGGTCCTCGGTCATGCGGTCATAAAGCACGACTTCGGCCCCAAGCGCGCGGGTGTTGGCGATCTTCAGACGGGGCGCGTCGGCGGGCATGATGATCACCGCGGGCACCCCGTGCAGCTTGGCCGCATAGGCAACACCTTGGGCGTGGTTGCCACTGGAAAAGGCGATGACCCCCTTGGCGCGCACAGATGGCTGCAATGCCGACACCGCCGACCAGCCGCCGCGGAACTTGAAGCTGCCGGTGTGTTGCAGGCATTCGGGCTTGACCCAAACGCGCCGCCCCGCGATGTCATCCAAAAACGGAGAGTTCAGCAAAGGCGTGCGCCGCACGTGCCCCTCCAGCCGCTGCGCTGCCGCGCGGATCATATCGATATTCATTGCATCTTCCCGATCCATTCGTTCAAGGCCGCAACCGCCTCTGGTTCGTCCAGAAACGGAATATGCCCACGTCCCGGCACCCGCGCGACCACCATATCGGGGCGGCGGCGTTCCATCTCTTGCAGGGTTTCCTCGCTCAGCAGATTGGATGCCAGGCCACGGATGCAGGCAATCGGCAGCCCGTCAAGCGCGTCAAAGAACGGCCACAGATCGGGGGAGGGGGCAGAGAACGCCTTGGCCACTGCATCGCGCAGGTGCTTGTCATACGTGATCTGCAAACCGCTTTCAGTCTGGGCGTAGTGCTTTTGCGCTTCTTCCAACCAGCGGCTGTCGGGCACATCGTCAAATTCGGGAAACACACGTGGCATGGCCGCGGCGGCCTCGGCATGGGTCTTGGCAGCAGGGTTGCGGCCGATATAGCCCATGATGAAATCCAGCCCCTGCGGGTCAATATGCGGGCCAACGTCGTTAAAGGCGATGCCCAGCAACCTATCCTTGGCCCCCTTGGCCAGCCCCAATGCATTCAGCCCCCCGCGCGAGGTGCCAAGCACGGCGGCCTTGTCGATGCCAAGATGATCCAGCAGCTCCAGCGCATCACGACATTCAACCGGGGGGGAATAGTGTGACCAGTCAGGGTCGAAGTCAGATTGCCCGCGCCCGCGATAGTCCATCTTGATCAGACGCACGCCCTTCAGATGGGGGGTGACATAGTCGAAATCCGCTGTGGTCCGCGTCAATCCTGCAAGACAGAGAATCGGCAGACCCGCCCCTTCGTCGGTGAAATAGAGCGATAGCCCGTCGGATGTGGTGAAATGAGCCATTATACGCCTGCCAGTTCTGGAATGCCGTTGAGGTCCTGCAGCACATGGGCGGGTTGCCAGGGCAGCCGGTCCATCGGCTCGCCCGCGCGGTTGACCCAAGCGGTGGTAAAGCCAAAGCCTGTCGCCGCCGCCGCATCCCATCCGTTGGACGAGACGAACAACACCTCGGAGGTCGCGCAGTCAAAGCGCTGACCGACCAGTTCATAGACTTTCGCATCTGGTTTGAAGACGCCGACGCTTTCCACCGACAGCACCGCATCCAGCGTGTCACCCAGATTGGCGGAGGAAACGGCACCGTCGAGCATCGCCGGTGACCCGTTCGACAGGATCGCTGTGTTCAACCCCGCTTCCTTTAGCGTTTTCAGCATCTTGGGCACTTCTGGGAAGGCCTGAAGCTCCCAGTAAAGCGCCAGCAGGCGTTCACGCAGGGCAGGGTCGTTGTCGTGGCCGGTCTTGGCCAAAGCCCAGTCCAAGCCGTCTTGGGTGACCTGCCAGAAATCCGTGTGGGCCCCGGTGACAGCGCGCAGCCAGGAATAGCCAAGCTGCTTTTGTCGCCAATGTTCAGCGACCAGCGGCCAGCTGCTCGCAAGCGCGGTAAAATCCGGCTCTGACGCCGCTTGTCGTGCGGCTGCGGCCACATCGAACAAGGTGCCATATGCGTCGAACACGCATGTTGTAATCGCCATGATTTCCCCCCTGAATATTTCTTTCGCAAGACTGTCACGACCCGTGACGACAGAAAAGGCCGAAAAACTGGCCTCATGGGGGTTTACGACAGGACGCAGGCTTGAAACACTGCGCGCCGAACCCGGAGCACCCGCGCAGATACGCGGCCTCCTGTATTTTCCCTTTATGGATCGGAGCTTTCTATGACGCAGGTTAAATCCGGCGATACTGTTGCTATTCACTACACTGGTACCCTGCTTGACGGCAGCACCTTCGACAGCTCGGAAGGGCGCGAGCCTTTGGAATTCACGGTCGGATCCGGCCAGATCATTCCCGGTCTCGACACCGCGATGCCCGGCATGGAAGTCGGCGACAAGAAAGTCGTCAAAATCGGCAGCGCCGATGCCTACGGCGATGTGAACCCCGAGATGCGTCAGGCCGTGCCACGCGAAGGCATCCCTGCGGATATCCCGCTGGAAATCGGCACGCAGCTGCAGATGCAAACACCCGACGGCCAGGCGATGCCGGTGATGGTTGTCGAGGTTGACGACGCCACTGTGACACTTGACGCCAACCACCCGCTGGCGGGCAAAGACCTGCAGTTCGACATCGAACTGGTAAAAATCGCCTGAACCAGGCCCATACAGTCCGGCGCTTTTGATCGCGCCGGACTGTCTTGCTCCAAGAAACCGCTCGAAACCTCGCGCGCCGCGCAGTAAGCAGCGGTTATGGACAGTCAAAACACCTTCGACATATTTATTGTGGCCACTCCCGGTCTGGAAGACATGCTTCTCGCCGAGGTGACAGAGAAAGGCTTTGCCAATCCTGTGGCCTCGCCCGGCGGGATCACGGTGCAGGGCGGCTGGCCCGAGGTCTGGCGCGCGAACCTGCAACTGCGCGGTGCCTCGCGCGTGCTGGCGCGGATCGGGTCCTTCATGGCGTTCCATCTGGCGCAACTGGACAAACGCGCGCGCAAGTTTCCCTGGGCCGATGTATTGCGTGCGGAAGTGCCCGTTCGGGTGCAGGTGACCACGAAAGCCTCTAAAATCTATCACGCCGGTGCCGCGACCCAGCGGATTGAAACCGCCTTGCGCGAAAGCCTCGGGGTTACGATCTCGCCCGAGGCGGCTCTCGTGCTCAAGGTCCGGATCGACGACAATGTGGTGACCATCAGCCTCGATACCTCGGGCGATGCGCTGCACAAGCGCGGCCACAAGGAAGCCGTGGGCAAAGCGCCGATGCGCGAAAACCTGGCCTATCTGATGCTGCGTCAGGCGGGGTACACGGGCACCGAGACGGTGGTCGATCCCATGTGCGGTTCAGGGACCTTCGTGATCGAGGCGGCCGAGATTGCCATGGGCCTCAACCCCGGGCGCTCGCGCCATTTCGCTTTCGAAGACCTCGCCAGTTTTGACGCTGACCAATGGGCCGCCATGCGCGAGACCCCCACCACATCCACGCCGCTGCGTTTCTATGGTTCTGACCGTGACGCGGGAGCCGTCCGGATGAGCCGTATGAATGCCGAACGGGCAGGGGTGGCCGATGCCGTGACCTTCGAAAACCACGCCGCGGGCGAGCTGACCCCGCCCGATGGCCCCCCCGGCCTTGTCATGGTGAACCCGCCCTACGGCGGGCGCATCGGCAACAAGAAACTGCTTTATCCGCTGTATGGCACGCTCGGCCAAACGCTGCTGACCCGCTTTAAAGGCTGGCGCGTTGGCCTCGTCACGTCCGAGCCGCCCCTGGCCAAAGCCACGGGCCTGCCGTGGAAACCCCAAGGCCCTGCGATTGCCCATGGCGGCATGAAGGTCTGGCTCTACCAAACCCCGCCCCTACGCTAAACGCGCCGCCCTATTTCCAAATGGTCTAAAATCCCGGGGTCCCGGGGCAGAGCCCCGGAAATAGAACTTTGTGGCAGCGCCCCGGAAATAGTACTTTGTGGCAGCGCCCCGGTCCGCCAGTACCGTCAAAGATGCTCGGCTTGCGGCATCCCCAGCACATGGAACCCGCCGTCCACGCGGATAATCTCGCCCGTGGTGCAAGCACCGGCATCCGAGGCCAGATAGACCGCGGTCCCGCCGACCGCTTCCAACGTCGCATTGGCGCGCATGGGGGCATTTGTGTCGGTGTGTTTATAGGTCTTGCGCGCCCCGCCAATCGCGGCACCGGCAAGCGTTTTCATCGGGCCGGGGCTGATCGCGTTGACGCGGATGCCTTCGGGCCCCAGATCATTCGCCAGATAGCGCGTGGCGCTTTCCAGTGCGGCCTTGGCCACACCCATGACGTTATAGTTGGGCGTCACGCGGTTTGATCCCATATAGGTCAGCGTCAGCAGGGTGCCGCCATTCTCGACCATCAGCGGGTGCGCACGGCGGGCGATCTCGATGAAGGAATAGGCCGAGATATCCATCGAATTCTTGAAGTTCGCGCGGCTGGTGTTCAGGAACCGGCCTGTCAGCTCGGATTTGTCGGAAAAGGCAATGGCGTGGACAACGAAGTCGATCGTGGGCCAACGCGCACCCAATTGGTCAAACGCGGCATCAAGCGAGGCGTCGTCGGTGACGTCGACATCGACCATGAAGTCCGACCCGACGCTCTGCGCCAGCGGTTCAAGACGCTTCCCAAAGGCTTCGCCCTGATAGGTGAACGCCAGTTCGGCACCGGCTTCCGCCATCGCCTTGGCAATGCCCCAAGCGATGGAGCGTTCGTTCGCGACACCCATGATTAGGCCGCGTTTTCCTTTAAGCATGTCTGACATTTGCTGCCCTTACTCTTGGAATTTGGAAAGGATCATTGATCCGTTGGTGCCGCCGAACCCGAAGGAGTTGGTCATCACCGAATCCAGACCGGCATTGTCCACACGCTCCAGGGCGATTTCGGACGGGTCCAGTTTCGGGTCCAGATCAACGACGTTGATGGATTTGGCGATAAAGTCATTCTTGAGCATCAGCAGGCAGAAGATCGCCTCGAGCGCGCCGGCGGCGCCTTGGGCGTGGCCGGTCATCGACTTGGTGGAGCTGACGGGGGGCGTGCTGCCCTGGCCAAAGACGCGGCGGACCGCTTCGATCTCGCCCACGTCGCCGACAGGTGTGGAGGTGCCATGCGCGTTGATATAGCCGACCTTGCGGCCCTCGGGCAGGGTTTCCAGCGCCAGACGCATGGCGCGTTCGCCGCCCTCGCCGGACGGGGCCACCATGTCGTGACCGTCCGATGTCGCCGCATAGCCGGTAACTTCGGCATAGATCGTGGCACCGCGCGCGTTGGCGTGCTCAAGCTCTTCGAGCACCAGCATGCCGCCGCCGCCCGAAATCACGAACCCGTCGCGGTTGGCGTCAAAGGCGCGGCTCGCGGTTTCAGGGGCGTCGTTATATTTACTGCTCATCGCGCCCATGGCGTCGAACAGGCAGGACAGCGTCCAGTCAAGCTCTTCGCCGCCGCCCGCGAACATCACGTCCTGCTTGCCCAGCATGATCTGTTCTGCCGCGTTGCCGATGCAATGCAGCGAGGTAGAGCAGGCCGAGGTGATGGAATAGTTGATGCCCTTGATCTTGAAGGCGGTCGACAGGTTCGCGCTGACCGTGGAGGACATACATTTCGGCACGGCAAACGGCCCGATCCGCTTGGTCGCGCCGGTGTCGCGCACGACGTTATGTGCGGTGAACAACGCCGAGGTCGACGGCCCGCCAGAGCCCGCCACAAGGCCGGTGCGCGGGTTGCTGATCTGGTCTTCGCTCAGGCCTGCATCCGCGATGGCCTGCTGCATGGCGATATAGGCATAAGCTGCGCCGCCGCCCATGAAGCGCAGCGCGCGTTTGTCGATGTGGTCGGCCACATCAATCTTGAGCGTCCCTGCAACGCGGCTGCGAAAGCCGTGCTCTGTCATTTCGGGGCTGGCGACGATGCCGCTGGTCCCGTCTTTGAGCGATGCCAGAACTTCTTCTGCATTGTTTCCGATGGACGAGACAATTCCCAATCCTGTGACGACGACGCGGCGCATGGGCTGCACTCCCTTGATCTGTGTGGGGCGGGTGCCCTCTTGATGCTGCGCGGCCCGCACGCATGTCGCGGGGCCGCACGTTCGTTTCCCGTTTGCCGCCTATGGGGCGACAAATCAAGTCATCAGTCTGTCTGGAAGACCAGCAAGGTGATCCGAGCGATGATCTGACGGGTGGGCTTAGCTCTCGCTTAGCGCGACCTTCATGTCCTTGACCTGATAGATCACTTCACCGTCGGCTTCGACGATGCCATCGGCAACACCCATGGTAAGGCGGCGGGTCTGGATCGCTTTGGTAAAGTCGATCTTGTAGGTCAGCATCTTGCGGTCAGGGCGCACCATGCCGGTCAACTTCACTTCGCCCACGCCAAGCGCATAGCCGCGCCCCTGCCAGCCGCGCCAGCCAAGGTTAAAGCCGGTCAGCTGCCACAGACCATCCAGGCCAAGGCAGCCGGGCATGATCGGGTTGCCGGGGAAGTGGCAGTCAAAGAACCACAGGTCGGGCGTGATGTCGAATTCCGCCGTGATGTGGCCTTTGCCATGGGCACCGCCGTCAGCCGAGACGTCTGTGATCCGGTCCATCATCAGCATCGGCGGGGCGGGCAGCTGCGCGTTGCCTTCGCCGAAAAGCTCGCCACGGGCGCATTTGAGCAGGGCTTCTTTGTCAAAGCTGGTGGGGTAGTCGGCCATAATATCGCGGCTCCTGAAGGCTGAATTTCAAATCCCGGCAGGTTTAGCATTGCGCGCCGCAGGCCCGCAAGGGCGCAGGCACACCGCAGTTACGCGACGGCGAAAGGCACCGTTGGCAAGAGTTTCCGGATTTCCGTTTGAAAACCATCGCCATTGCCCCTTATATATAGCGCATGAGAGGTACTTATAGCCAATGACCCAAACAACACAGCAGATCAGTTCTGAGTGGCTTGCCAAGGCGGGCCTGCGCCCCACGCGGCAGCGCATGACGCTGGCGCATCTGTTGGTGGGCGACGGTCAGCACCGCCATGTCACCGCCGAAAGCCTGTTTGACGCGGCCAAGGGGCAGGGCGATGCCGTTTCGCTGGCAACGGTCTACAACACCCTGCGCGCCTTTTGCGACGCGGAGCTGATGCAGGAAGTCACGGTTGACGGGTCCAAAAGCTATTTCGATACCAACACCCATGATCACCCCCACTTTTTCTGGGAGGACGAGGCGCGTCTGTCCGATGCGCCCTCTGACCAATTGGTGATCGCGCAGTTACCCGACGCCCCCGAAGGGGCCGAGATCGCCTCGGTCGATGTGGTGATCCGCCTGCGCCGCAAAGGCTAGGGCCTTTCGGTCTGGGACACGGTTTTTACCGGTCCCGTCCGTTCAGAACCACTGCCCCGGTTCCATCAAACCCAGATCCAGCAGTTGCCGTGAATGCCATTCAAACGGCGCGGAGTTGTGCCATTTGAAGCTGGCGATACTGTCCCTGCTGCCCGGGTTGGACTTGAGCGCCTTAGCCGTGCGGAATGAACAGATCGACGCCGTGATATTGTGGTGCCACGGGCAGGCGTAGGTGTTGTATTCTTCATCCGTGAAGGTGTGATCGTCCCGCATCCGCACTCCGGGCTTGGCGCGGAACAGCGAGATCCGGTCGATCTTGCGCCGGGCGGCGGGCACATGTTCCTCGAACCGCCAACGCAACCCGCCAAAGAAATCAAGCTGCCGTTCCTTGGGGTGGTTGTCCGGCGTGCCGTCAGGCCGCGCCAGCGCGTAATAGCCGGACCGGTCCAGAAAGGCGTTGTCCAGCGACACCGCGTTCGGGGCGGCACCTAGATCATCTGCATAAAGATCAACGACATAGGTGAGCATCGCATCGCGGCGCTCTTCCGTGTGAAAGGCCAGCAACTCCCCCACGGTGCGCGTCTCGCAGAAAGGGTAGAACAGATATTCGGCGTTGTAGCAGGTATAAAGCCATTGCCCCGGTGCGGCCTCGATCACGGCGTTTACGGCATTTTCCAGCGCGCCCTCGCGGTCCATGTCGTAATCCACACGCAGCACGCCTTTGCTTTCGGCGACATCACGGGCCAGCGTGAAACTTGCGGGCATAAAGGCGACAACGGTGGCAAAGCCAAGCTGCTGGTGATGGCGCAGCGTCGTCTCGATCTCTATCGCGTCTTCGACCATGATGAGGGCAATGGGCCCCTTGCTCAGCACCGCTTTGCTGTCAGTGATAAAATGGTCAAGACTGCGGTACTGCATGACACCCCGGCTCTAGTTGTACTGTGCCCTAAATCTGTCAAATCGGGACGCATTGCAAGAGAACGCTGGCGCTGTTAGACCGCGCTTTTGCACCTTTCATCAACGGACCCTGCCATGACCGCGCCAAAAAAGCTGTTCATCAAGACCTACGGCTGCCAGATGAATGTCTACGACAGTGAACGTATGGCCGAGTCTCTGGGCGATAACTACGTCGAGACAAAGACCGCAGCCGACGCGGATATGATCCTGCTGAACACCTGCCACATCCGTGAAAAGGCAGCAGAAAAAGTCTATTCTGAACTGGGCCGCCTGAAGCCGCTCAAAGAACTGAACCCCGATCTGAAGATTGGCGTCGCAGGCTGTGTTGCGCAGGCCGAAGGGGCAGAGATCATGCGCCGTCAGCCTGCCGTTGATCTGGTCGTGGGACCGCAATCCTATCACCGCCTGCCCGCGATGGAGGCGCGCGTGCGCTCTGGCAAAACCGCGCTTGATACGGATTTCCCAGAAGAGGATAAATTCGAAAAGCTGAAAGGCCGCGGCAAAGCGACGCGTGCGCCTTCTGCGTTTTTGACCGTGCAGGAAGGCTGCGACAAATTCTGCGCCTTCTGCGTGGTGCCCTATACCCGCGGTGCCGAGGTGTCGCGCCCCGCGACCCGCGTGCTGACCGAGGCCCGCGAACTGGTCGAACGCGGCGTGCGCGAAGTCACCCTGCTGGGGCAGAACGTCAACGCCTATCACGGCGTGGGGGAAGAGGGGGCGGATTACACGCTCGCCCGCCTGATCAAGGAGTTGGCCAAGATCGACGGGCTTGAACGCATCCGCTACACCACCAGCCACCCCAACGATATGGACGACGCGCTGATCGCCGCCCATGGCGAGATCGACAAGCTGATGCCCTATCTGCACCTGCCCGTGCAATCCGGCTCGGACCGTATCCTCAAGCGGATGAACCGCAGCCACACCGCCGAAAGCTATCTGCGGCTGATCGAACGCATCCGCGCCGCGCGCCCCGATATCGTGATGTCGGGCGATTTCATCGTCGGCTTCCCCGAAGAAACCGACGCGGATTTCGAAGCCACGATGGAGCTCGTCCGCGAGGTGAAATACGGCTACGCCTATTCGTTCAAATACTCGACGCGTCCCGGCACCCCCGCCGCCGAACGCCCGCAGGTGGAACCCGCCATAGCCGACGAACGCCTGCAGCGCTTGCAAGGGCTGATCACCGGCCAACAGCGCGAGATCCAGAACAGCATGGTGGGGCGTGATGTTTCCGTTCTTGTCGAAAAATCGGGCCGCGAGGCGGGGCAGATGGTGGGGAAATCCGAATACCTCCACTCTGTGCATATCGACGAGGCGCAAGCCGAAATTGGCGACGTTGTTCGTGTCAGAATCGTTGATGCCAAAACCAATTCTTTGACGGCGCGTCAGATTTAGGCGTCACCGCTCGCGATTTGCCCGCAATGATTGTAGACCAAAACGACTGCAATGGCCGGAAAATGGCGTAAGTGTGGCAGTAATATAGTAAATATGGCCGCATTCGCGCTTCACAGAAGCGCGTTTACCTCTTAATCTCACAACATATAGCGGATGACCGTGGTGCCTGGGGTATCTGTGGGTCTTCCGACTGGGGGACAGTAAGAAAAGGACGAGGGCTGTGTTTATTACAATTTCCAAGGGGCTACGGCTGTTTGCGGGCACGATGATTGCCGCAACATTCGTGCTTCAGGCATCTGCTGCCGATGCACAAACAAGATCTCAACAGGGCCGCGACAAGGGCCAGTATATTCCAACGATCTGGGTTGACCCCGATGGGTGTGAACATTGGGTCATGGATGACGGTGCCGAAGGCTATATGACACCGCATGTCACCCGTCAGGGTATTCCGGTCTGCCGCCGGGGTAACGTCTGCGGCGTGATGAATACGGACCAGTTTTTCAACACCGACAGCTACCGTGTGCACCCGCAGGGCCGCGCCCGTCTGGCTGAATTCTTCAAGACCACGGGTGCCGTGTCCTATATCATCAGCGGGCACACAGACAGCCGCGCGTCGGATGCCTATAACATGAAGCTGTCGCTGAACCGTGCCAATGCGGTTGCCAGCATCGCCCAGCAATCGGGGGCCCGCATCGCGGATGTCCGTGGCTATGGCGAACGGATGCCAGCGGCGTCCAATGGCACAGCGGGCGGTATGGCCAAGAACCGCCGCGTCGAAATCATCTGCATTCGCTAAGGGGACAGTAACGTGATGAAAGCTAAGATTATGATGGTCACCGCCTGCGCCCTGACACTGGGTGCCTGCGCTGACTACGAAGGCCGGGGCTATCCCGCCGATAAAACCCTCGACCGTGGCTTTGACAAAAAGCACCTGAGCCAGCTTCAGGCCGGCATCTGGGTCGATCCCAATGGCTGCGACCACTGGATCATCGACGACGGCGTCGAAGGCTACCTGAGCCAGCGACTGGACAAATACGGCAAGCCGGTCTGCTCCGGCGTGGCCCAGCCCACATATACGGCGGGCGACTTCAAAGGCGGCTCGCGCGTCCGAGATCCCAACTGATCTTGCGACCACTCCTGCAAATAGGATCGGGCCGGCGCGTTTTACGCTCCGGCCCTTTTTTGTCGGCTCCAAGGGGTACATAGTTTGAATATGGGACCCATATTAATCCAAAGACACCTCCAATTAGGAAAACGCTTTGCCATCTAGTGACACAATGACGCCTCCCGCTTCTCACGCGCAGCAGCTTGAATTTCCGGACAACCGGCTTCTGATCGATCTCTGCGGCCCCTATGACGCCAACCTGACCGCCGTAGAGACGGCGCTTGAGGTCCAGATCGTGCGTCGGGGCAACCACCTGTCTGTGATGGGAGAGGAAGACGCGACCACTCGCGCTGCCTCTGTGCTCGAAGGGCTTTACGCCCGACTGGAAGGCGGGCGCAGTGTGGAGCCCGCCGATGTCACCAGTTTGCTACGCATGGGCGATTCCGCCGCTGGGACGGGGGTGCGCCCGGGCGACCAGATCGAGATGCCGAATTTGGGCGGCGTCGAAATCCAGACCCGCAAGAAACGCGTCGAACCCCGCACGGCTGCGCAGAAAGCCTATGTGCAATCGCTGTTCGACAACGAACTGGCCTTCGGCATCGGCCCTGCCGGTACGGGTAAAACCTATCTTGCGGTGGCCGTCGGCGTGTCGATGTTCATCGGGGGCCACGTGGACCGCATCATCCTGTCGCGCCCTGCCGTTGAGGCGGGGGAGAAGCTGGGCTACCTGCCCGGTGACATGAAGGACAAGGTCGATCCCTACATGCAGCCCCTTTATGACGCGCTGAACGATTTCTTGCCCGGCAAGCAACTGGCCAAGCTGATCGAAGAGAAAAAGATCGAGATCGCCCCGCTGGCCTTCATGCGCGGGCGCACCCTGTCCAACGCCTTTGTTGTGCTGGACGAGGCGCAGAACGCGACCTCGATGCAGATGAAGATGTTCCTGACCCGTCTGGGCGAAGGCTCGCGGATGGTGATCACCGGTGACCGGACCCAGATCGACTTGCCACGCGGCGTGCCATCGGGCTTGCAAGACGCGGAACGGCTGCTCAAGACGATCCCCAAGATCAGCTTTAACTACTTCACCTCGAAAGACGTGGTGCGCCACCCGCTCGTGGCCGCGATCATCGAAGCCTATGAAGCAGATGCAGGCCACGCGTGATGCCCGCCTGCTTCATTTTGCCAAATAAACTCCGGGGGGCCGGGGGCTGGCCCCCGGTGGGGCGCTGATGCAGGCGCTTGACGTGATAGAGGAAGACCCCCGTTGGGCCGGTCTGGACCTTGATACCCTATGCCCCCGCGCGATGCGCGCCACATTGGCGCATCTGTCGCTGGATGCCGACACCGCCGAGGTGACGGTGCTGGCCTGCGACGATGCACATATCGCCACGTTGAATGCAGATTTTCGCGACAAGCCCACGCCGACCAATGTGCTCAGCTGGCCTGCCGAGGAACGCGGTGCCGCGCGCGACGGCGAACTTCCGCTGTCGGTCACGCCGGGGTTCGACAATATGCTGGAACTGGGCGACATCGCGATTTCATATGACACCTGCCACGCCGAGGCAGAGGCCGCAGGCCGCCCGATGGCCGATCACGTGACCCATTTGATCGTGCACGGGCTGCTCCACCTTCTGGGGTATGACCACGAACGAGACGGGGATGCGACCCTGATGGAACGGTTAGAAGTAGAAATACTTGGCAAATTGGGGTTGGATGACCCATATAGAGACGACGCAGTGCAACCGCCTGCCTAAACACATAAAGACAGGACCCGATGGGCGACACAGACGGATCATCTGAGGCGGCGCAGAGCGCGCAGTTGGAAGACATCATACCGGCCTCCGAGGCCGAAGAAACCGAAGACACCCCGAAATCCGGTGGCTTCTTTTCCCGGGTCATGGGCGCACTCAGCGCGTCGGACAACGAGGAAGAGGAGGAGATCACCGCGGCACAGACTGACAGGCTGTCCACCCGCGGCATGATGAACTTGCGCCGGATGCGGGTGGATGATGTGGCAGTGCCCAAGGCGGATATCACAGCCGTGCCGGTGACCTCGACGCTGGACGAACTGGTCGGCGTGTTCAAGGACAGCGGCATGACGCGCCTGCCGGTGTATGACGGCACGCTGGACACGCCCGTTGGCATGGCACACCTCAAAGATCTGGCGCTGACCCACGGATTTAATGGCAGAAACGCCGAGTTTGATCTTAACGCGCTGCTCCGCCCCCTGCTGTTCGTGCCGCCGTCCATGACCATTGGCGTCTTGCTGACCAAGATGCAGGCCGAACGACGTCATATGGCGCTGGTGATTGACGAATACGGCGGGGTCGACGGGCTGGTCACGATCGAGGATCTGATCGAACAGGTCATCGGCGAGATCGAAGACGAACACGACGTGGACGAAGGCAAATACTGGACGGTCGAAAAGCCCGGCTGCTACCTTGCGCTGGCCAAGACGCCTCTGGATGATTTCGAGGCCGAGATTGGCCATTCGCTGACCGATCACGATGACGTCGACGAAGAAGAGATCGACACCCTCGGCGGGTTGGTCTTCATGCTGTCGGGACGGGTGCCGGCGCGTGGCGAAGTGGTCGTGCATCCCGATGGCCCCGAGTTCGAGGTGATCGACGCCGATCCGCGCCGGATCAAGCGTTTGCGCGTGCGTATGGCCGGATCTCACTGATGACTTTGCGCAGTGCCGCTTGGATGCGGTTCGGGGCCGCGGTGCTTGCGGGCGTTGTCGCGGCCTTTGGGCAGGCCCCCTATGATCTGCCGCTGGTCTTGCTTGCTGCACTTGCGGCGGTTCTGTTGATCTACCGCGCTGCTGCGACGCCCCGGCAGGCCGCAGCGCTCGGCTGGGGCTTTGGCTTTGGCTACTTCTTGCATGGATGGTCTTGGCTGGTATCGCCCTTCATGGTCGACCCCGAACGCTATGCCTGGATGGCACCTTTTGCTGTGGTGGGGCTGACGGGCGGTTTGGCTTTGTATTGGGCTTTGGCGTTCTACGTGTCCCGCCGGTTGTCGGTACAGGTCTGGCCGCTGATCTTCGTCCTGCCCGCCGCCGAAATGCTGCGCGGTTATCTGTTCACCGGCTTCCCTTGGGGGATGTTCTCTCAGTCTTTGGTCAACCATTGGCCGGGGCAGGGGCTTGCGTTGGTGGGGCCCTATGGCTTGACCCTTGCCTTTGTTGCGCTGGCCGTGGCGGTGATACAGCGCGCGCGGGGCCCGTTGCTGCGGCATGGCGCTGTCTGGGGCGCGCGGGTCTTGGGTGTGGCGGCGTTGATCGTGCCCTTTGGGGGGGACGACGCCCCGATCACTGACCATATGATCCGTATGGTGCAGCCGAATGCGGCACAGAAAGACAAGTGGGACCCCGTCAAAATCCCCGAATTCTTTGATCGTCAGCTGGCGCTGACCGCTGCGCCGCCTGCGCAGGGGGATGCGGCACCTGATCTGATCCTCTGGTCGGAAACCGCCATCGCATGGCCGCTTGATCTGGCCCATGGCGCGCTGACATATATCAGCGAAGCCGCCGCGGGTACGCCCGTGGTGCTGGGGGTGCAGCGGCGCGACGACATGGCCTATTACAACTCTGCCGTGTTGCTGGGGCCGGATGCCGAGGTTGTGCAGACCTATGACAAGCACCACCTCGTGCCCTTTGGCGAATATATCCCCTTTGGCGATCTGCTGGGCCGTATCGGTCTGCGCGGCATGGCGGCGCAGTTTGGCAGCGGTTTTTCTTCGGGTCCGGGGGCTGCGCTGATGGATCTGGGGCCCTTGGGCCAGGCGCTTCCCCTGATCTGCTACGAGGCCGTCTTTGCGCGGGACGTCAACGCCGCACCGGCGCGGCCTGCGTTCTTGATGCAGCTCACGAATGATGCGTGGTTCGGCAAGGGGCAGGGGCCGTTGCAGCATCTGGCTCAGGCGCGGATGCGCGCGATAGAGCAAGGTTTGCCTATGGCGCGCGTCGCCAACACGGGCGTTTCGGCGATGATTGACCCCTGGGGCCGCATCACAAAGAGTTTGGCCCTGAACGAGGCAGGCTTTCTGGATGCCCCTCTGCCCGCTCCACGCCCTGCGACACCCTATAGCAGATGGGGCGAATGGCCGTTTCTTTTCATCACTTTGGCGGGGCTAGCCCTTGTTATCTTGCGCCGCCGACGCAACTTAAAGTTTGACCAAAGGGGCAGGCAAAGCTAAGCCCCGTTAATCGGCCACAACGGCTTCCTGACGTGGCTAAGAAATCTATTGGAGCACTAAATGTCCCGCAAAAACTACACGTTCACTTCGGAATCCGTTTCCGAGGGCCACCCGGATAAGGTCTGCGACCGGATTTCCGACGCCGTACTTGATGCCTTTCTGACCGAAGAACCCGAAGCGCGTGTCGCGGCGGAGACCTTTGCTACCACCAACCGCGTGGTCATCGGTGGCGAGGTTGGCCTGTCGAACAAGGACAAGCTGGACGAATACCTTGGCAAGATCGACGGCATTGCCCGCGCCTGCATCAAGGACATCGGCTACGAGCAGGATGAATTCCACCACGCCACCTGCGAGATCACCAACCTGCTGCACCCGCAGTCGGCGCATATCGCGCAAGGCGTGGACGCATCAGGCGACAAGGAAGAAGGCGCGGGCGATCAGGGCATCATGTTCGGTTTCGCCACCAACGAGACGCCAGAGCTGATGCCGGCGCCGATCCACTATGCCCATGCGATCCTGCGCCGTTTAGCCGAAGTGCGCAAAGACGGGGCAGAGCCGACATTGCGCCCCGACGCCAAAAGCCAGCTTTCCGTGCGCTATGAAGACGGCAAGCCCGTTGGCGTGTCCTCTATCGTCTTGTCGACGCAGCACGCCGACGCAGGCCAGACCAGCGCCGACATCCGCGACATCGTCGAACCCTATATCACCCAGGTTCTGCCCGAAGGCTGGATCACCCCCGACACCGAATGGTGGGTGAACCCGACGGGGACCTTTGTCATCGGCGGCCCTGATGGCGACGCGGGCCTGACCGGGCGCAAGATCATTGTGGATACCTATGGCGGTGCGGCACCTCATGGGGGCGGCGCGTTCTCGGGGAAAGACCCGACGAAGGTTGACCGCTCTGCCGCCTATGTGGCGCGCTATTTGGCGAAAAACGTCGTGGCTGCCGGTCTGGCCGAAAAGTGTACGATTCAGCTGAGCTATGCCATCGGCGTGTCCAAACCCCTGTCGATCTACTGCGATACTTACGGTGGCGACGCGGATGTCACGGATGCGGCGATTGAAAAGGCGATCCGTCAGATCATCGACCTAACACCGCGCGGCATCCGCGAGCATCTGCAGTTGAACCGCCCCATCTTTGAACGCACCGCGGCCTACGGCCACTTTGGCCGCGCGCCCGAAGCGGATGGCGGCTTTAGCTGGGAAAAGACCGATCTGGTCGATGCGCTAAAGGCCGCGCTGTAAGCACTGCTTGATTGCACAAGAAAGGGCAGCCCCAATGGGCTGCCCTTTTGCGTTGGTGGGGTTGTTACAGCTCTCCTAGACCGGGGCGTTTACCGATCGAGACGTGGTCGATATCTTCGGTCCGGAACCCCTTGATCAGCGACGGGATCATCGCAAAGACCAGCAGGAAGATCGGCAAGCCGACGACCGTGATCACCTGTTGCAAGGCGGTCAGCCCCAAATCGCCTGCAAGGATCAGCAACATCGCCGCGACCAGACCTTCGGACACGCCCCAGAACACCCGCTGGCGGGTGGGGCCGGGTTCGGGCGAACCGGTGCACAGCATGTCGACAACCAGCGACGCGGAATCCGAGGATGTTGCAAAGAAGATCGCCACCACCAGCACGGCAACGCCCTGCACGATATCGGCGAAGGGAAAGCTTTCGAAAAACGCGAACATGGCCAGCGGGACAGAGTCAGCCACTGCAGCGCTCAGCGAACCGGCTTGCGCGCCAAGAGCCGCGCGCGCGGCGGTGCCGATGCCGTCAATCTCCATCGCTTGCCAGCCGAAGATAGAGAACCAGACCAGCGTGAAGAGCGAGGGGGCCAGCAGCACGCCAAAGACGAACTCCCGTATCGTGCGCCCTCGCGAAATCCGCGCGACGAACAGGCCGATGAAGGGTGACCATGTGACCGTCCAGGCCCAGTAAAACACCGTCCAACTGCCTTGCCAGCCCCAATCGCCATTTGCGGGGTTGGTATCGGCAAGCATATCATTCCAGAAGGCGAGCCGTGGCAGGTTGCTTAGGTACAGGCCAAAGGTCTCGACCATGCCACGCAGCAGGAACAGGGTCGAACCGGTCACCAGTACAAAGACCATCAACGCCACGGCCATGCCGATATTGAGGTTGGACAGCAGCTTCACGCCCTTATCGAGCCCCGCCACGATAGACGCCACGGCAACGGCGGTCAGCGCGGTCAGGATGCCGACCTGCAGCGGCACGCCGGCGTCCCACCCAAACAGCGCCGACAAGCCCGCTGCGATCTGCGATGACCCCAGCCCAAGCGAGACCGCGACGCCGAACAGCGTGCCGAGGATCGACGCGATGTCGATCGCCTTGCCCCAAGGGCCGTGGATGCGCTCTTTTAACAGCGGGTAAAAGACCGAACTGACCCGTACGGGCAGGTCATAACGGTTGATGAAATAGGCAAAGGCAAGACCGGGCAGCGCGAAGATCGTCCAGGTGTGCAGCGCAAGGTGGTATGTGGCGATAGAGATGGCGTCTTGTGCGGCCTGTTCCGTGAAAGGTTCAACGCCGGGCAGGGGCGGGTCCGAAAAATGGCTGATCGGTTCGGCCACGCCCCAGAACATCAGCACGGTGCCGATGCCGCCCGCGAAAAGCATGGTGAACCACGACAGGTTTGTATACTCGGGGCGGCTGTCGCGCGGGCCAAGGCGGATATGGCCGTGACGGCTCATCGCGGCCCAGATCAGAAAGCCCAGCCAGACGTTGACGCCAAGAATAAAGAACCACCCCAGATGCGATACGATCCAGGCGCGGCCTGTGGCGAAGGCGTCCCCGATCGGTTCAGGGGCAAGTACAAGGGCCAGTACAAATAGGGCGGTACACAGGGCGGAAACAAAGAAGATTGTAGGATCCGTTCGTAGTCCTAGTCGGCTTGCCAGTTCCCGCATTCGCATGTCCTCCGCTGCATTATTATCGGTTCTCGCTCAGGTAGAGCGCTGTAGCTCAACGTAAAGTCCCTGTGATCGTTCCGGGTTTGCAGCGCCTCAAGGGGGGCACCGCCGTTGCGCATGGGGCGCGTGGGCTTTTGCAGCGCGGGGTTACGCGAAATGTTGCGCCCGTCCCCCTCGCAGGCTAAAGCCAGCGCCATGACACATCCTGAACGCCCCCGCCGCAATTTCTACGGTCGCCTTAAAGGCAAATCGCTTAAGCAAAGCCAAAAAGGCTATATCGAAGAGGATCTAGAGGCGCTGTCGCCCGGTCCTGTCGATTGGGATGCGAACCCCGACCGTACGCCGTTGGACCTGCCGACGCTGTTTGGCGGCAAACCCGTCTGGCTCGAGGTCGGCTTTGGCGGCGGTGAGCATATGGTGCATCAGGCGGCGCAAAACCCTGACGTAGGCATCATCGGCTGCGAACCCTACATCAACGGGGTCGCGATGCTGTTGGGCAAGATCCGCCGCGCGGGTGTTGATAACGTGGCGATCCATCCGGGCGATGCACGCGATATCTTTGACGTGCTGCCAGAGGCATCGATTGACCGCGCCTTCCTGCTGTATCCTGATCCGTGGCCCAAAACGCGCCACCACCGGCGCCGCTTTGTGACGCCGGAACATCTTGAGCCGCTGGCAAAGGTGCTCAAGCCCGGCGCGATCTTCCGCGTTGCCACGGACATTGAGGACTATGTGCGCCAGACGCTTGAACAGGTGCCACGGCACGGGTTTGAATGGCTGGCGGAACGCCCCGGCGACTGGAAAGAACCGTGGGGCGACTGGATTTCCACCCGCTACGAACAAAAAGCCCTGCGCGAGGGGCGCGTGCCGCACTACCTGACCTTCCGCAAGACCTGAGCGGGCGCGCGCGGGCGAGAACGCTGGTGATGGACGGGGCGGGATCGCTGGTTTAAGACGGGCTTTCAGGAAGTTTTTTTGAGGGTTTTCCATGTCCAGCCACGCCACGCCCGTCCCGATGACCTCTACCGCTTGCGGCCCGCTGTCTGGCGTGGCCGAGGTGCCGGGGGACAAGTCGATCTCGCACCGGTCCTTGATTTTGGGCGCAATGTGCATCGGCGAAACCACCATCAGCGGATTGCTTGAAGGCGACGACGTGCTGGACACGGCCAAGGCGATGCAGGCCTTTGGCGCGGAAGTGACCAATATGGGCGGTGGCAACTGGTCAGTGCGCGGTGTGGGCGTGGGCGGTTTCGCAGAACCGGACGGGGTGATCGACTGCGGAAACTCGGGCACGGGGGTGCGCTTGATCATGGGGTCGATGGCGACCTCCCCCATCACCGCGACATTCACCGGCGACGCCAGCCTGAACGGTCGCCCCATGGCGCGGGTCACCGACCCGCTAGCGCTGTTTGGCACGCAAGCCGTGGGCCGCAAAGGCGGGCGTTTGCCCATGACCATCGTGGGGGCCGCTGACCCTGTGCCCGTGCGCTACACCGTGCCAGTGCCGTCCGCACAGGTGAAATCTGCCGTGTTGCTGGCAGGGCTGAACGCCCCCGGCAAGACCGTCGTGATCGAGGCCGAGGCCACGCGCGACCATACGGAGCGGATGTTGGCGGGTTTCGGGGCCGAGATCACGGTGGAAGACACCGACGAGGGCCGTGTGATCACTCTGACCGGCCAGCCAGAACTGCAAGCGCAGCATGTCGATGTGCCGCGCGATCCGTCCTCGGCTGCGTTTCCGGTCTGTGCTGCCTTGATCGTGCCAGGATCCGACGTGCTGGTGCCGGGGATCGGGCTGAATCCGACACGGGCAGGCCTGTTCACCACGCTGCGCGAGATGGGGGCCGATCTGACCTACGAGAATGAACGCACCGAGGGCGGCGAGCCTGTCGCGGACCTGCGCGCTAAGTTCTCGCCCGACCTTAAGGGGATCGAGGTGCCGCCAGCGCGTGCGGCGTCGATGATCGACGAATATCCGGTGCTTTCTGTCGTGGCCGCCTTTGCGCAGGGCCAGACGATGATGCGCGGCGTGAAAGAGCTGCGGGTCAAGGAAAGCGACCGGATCGACGCGATGGCCAAGGGGCTGCGCGCCAACGGGATAGAAGTAGACGAGGGCCCCGATTGGTGGGCGGTCACCGGACGGGGGCACGGCAACGTGCCGGGCGGGGCCACCTGCGCCAGCCAGCTGGACCACCGCATCGCGATGTCCTTTATGATCCTCGGCATGGCCGCGACGTCGCCTGTCAGTGTGGACGACGGGTCGCCGATCACCACGTCCTTCCCGATCTTCGAGCCGCTGATGAAACGCCTTGGCGCGGATGTGACGCGGGGGGAGGGGTGATGCTGGGCTTTACCGTTGCGATTGACGGGCCGGCTGCGGCGGGCAAGGGCACTGTCGGGCGCGCTGTTGCGGCGCATTTCGGCTTTGCGCATCTGGACACCGGCCTGCTCTATCGCGCCGTAGGGGCGAAAGTGCTGGAGGGCATGACCGCCGAAGAGGCCGCCTTGACCCTGCAAGCCGATGATCTTGAGAATGACCAACTGCGCAACAACGCCGTGGCAGAGGCCGCGAGCCGCGCGGCCGCGATCCCCGCTGTGCGGGCCGCTTTGGTCGATTTCCAGCGCAGCTTTGCCATGCGGGCAGGGGGCGCGGTGCTGGACGGGCGCGACATTGGTACGGTGATCTGCCCCGATGCGCCGGTCAAGCTGTTCATTACCGCCACGCCCGAGGTCCGTGCACAGCGCCGCTTTGCCGAGCTTAGCGCCAAGGGGGCCGAGGTCACCGTCGAAGGGGTGCTGGCCGATGTACAGGCCCGCGATGCCCGCGACAGCACCCGCGCCGAGGCACCGCTGAAGCCAGCCGAGGATGCAGAGCTGATGGATACCTCGACCATGGATATCGAAACAGCCGTCGCCCGCGCCATCGAACTGGTAGCCGCACGTAGAGGTGACTAAACGCGGCGGAACGAATGTCGCAGCCTGACGTTGGTCTGGGACGTGCCTGTCGATAGGCTGGGCACGATAGGAATAATCAAGAGGTGCTGACTATGAAGACCGCTCAAGACTATCTCGACGATGCGAATGCCGTTGTCCCCAAGATGGACGCCAAGGACGTGATTGCGAAACATGCCGAAGGCAAGGGCGTCTTTATCGACGTGCGCGATACCGGCGACATCGCCAAAAGCGGGACCATCAAGGGCGCGCATCGTGTGCCGCGCGGTATGATCGAATTCCGCGCCGACCCGAACAAGGAAGAGATGTATAACCCGATTTTCGAAAAAGACGCGGAGATTTACCTGATCTGCGGCGCAGGCGGTCAGGCCGCGCTGTCGGGTAAAACGCTGCACGACATGGGTTATACCAACGTCACCAACATCGGCGGTTTCCCCGGCTGGAAAGAGGCGGGCGGCCCGACCGAAAGCTGATCGCGCCACTACGCGGATGACAGAATGGACAAGGGCAGACTACGGTCTGCCCTTTTTGGTGACATCGCCCTGTATGAACCTGTATGAACAGGGGATCACCCGTGCCAGCCCTTGCCTTTGCCCCGAAACAGGGCTATACGCGCGACTGTCTAAGGGGCGGATACACGTTTCGGGCGCGAGATATCAGGCAGGGTCGGTTTCATCCGGCCCTCTTTGTTTTGCGGATCGAATCCCATCGCGGATGACAATTTTAACCACAGACCGGCGGAGACAACCGCGCGGCCAGAAACCAAATGCTAAAGGAAAATCAAGCTACATGGCTATGAACTCAATGGAAGACTTCGAAGCACTTTTGGAAGAAAGCTTTGAAATGGACACGCCCGAAGAGGGCTCTGTTGTCAAAGGCAAGGTTATCGCGATCGAAGCGGGCCAAGCTATTATCGACGTAGGCTACAAGATGGAAGGCCGCGTTGAACTGAAAGAATTTGCCGAGCCTGGCGAAGCACCCAAAGTGGAAGTCGGCGACGAAGTCGAAGTATTCCTGCGTCAGGTAGAAAACTCCCGTGGCGAAGCTGTCATCTCGCGCGAGATGGCGCGTCGCGAAGAAGCCTGGGACCGTCTGGAAAAAGCCTATGCCGCAGAAGAGCGCGTTGAAGGCGCGATCTTTGGCCGCGTTAAAGGTGGCTTTACCGTTGATCTGGGCGGCGCAGTTGCCTTCCTTCCCGGTTCCCAAGTTGACGTGCGCCCCGTGCGCGATGCCGGCCCGCTGATGGGTCTGAAGCAGCCGTTCCAAGTTCTGAAAATGGACCGTCGTCGTGGCAACATCGTTGTTTCGCGTCGTGCAATCCTTGAAGAATCCCGTGCCGAACAGCGTGCCGAAGTTATCGGCAACCTGACCGAAGGTCAGGAAGTTGACGGTGTGGTCAAGAACATCACCGAATACGGTGCCTTCGTTGATCTGGGCGGCGTCGACGGCCTGCTGCACGTCACAGATATGGCATGGCGCCGTGTGAACCACCCATCCGAGATCCTGTCGATCGGCGAAACCATCAAGGTTCAGGTCATCAAGATCAACAAAGAGACGCACCGCATCTCCTTGGGTATGAAACAGCTGCAAGAAGATCCATGGGATCTGGTTCAAGCCAAGTACCCACTGGAATCCACGCACACTGGCCGCGTCACCAACATCACCGATTACGGTGCATTTGTTGAGCTGGAGCCAGGCGTTGAAGGTCTGGTTCACGTTTCCGAAATGTCCTGGACAAAGAAGAACGTACACCCCGGCAAGATCGTTTCCACCAGCCAAGAAGTCGAAGTCATGGTTCTGGAAATCGATGGTGCCAAGCGTCGCGTTTCCCTTGGTCTGAAACAGACCATGCGCAACCCATGGGAAGTGTTTGCTGAAACGCACCCAGAAGGCACCGAAGTTGAAGGCGAAGTCAAAAACATCACCGAATTCGGTCTGTTTGTTGGCCTGCCAGGCGACATCGACGGCATGGTTCACCTCTCTGACCTGAGCTGGGACCAGCGCGGCGAAGAAGCGATCCAGGACTACCGCAAAGGTGACACGGTTCAGGCCGTTGTTTCCGAAGTTGACGTGGAAAAAGAACGCATCAGCCTGTCGATCAAAGGTGTGGGCGGCGACAAGTTCGCAGAAGCAGTGGGCGGCGTGAAGCGCGGTTCCGTTGTGACTGTGACCGTCACCTCCATCGAAGACGGTGGCATCGAAGTCGAATACGAAGGCATGAAAGCCTTCATCCGTCGCTCCGATCTGTCGCGTGACCGTGCCGAACAGCGCCCCGAGCGTTTCTCGGTTGGTGACAAGGTTGACGTACGCATCACCAACGTTGACGCGAAAGCGCACCGTCTGGGCGTGTCGATCAAAGCACGTGAAATCGCAGAAGAGAAAGAAGCAGTCGAGCAGTATGGCTCCTCTGACTCCGGCGCATCCTTGGGTGATATCCTGGGTGCCGCTCTGAAAGGCGACGAATAAGCCTTAGCGCTTATTACACAGATCAGGGGCCTCGCAGTGCAGACTGCGGGGCCCTTTTTCGTTCCGAATCGCAATCTGTGGCGAGGGGCAGGGAAGGGCACCTGTCAGCGCTATTCCGGGTGGTTGCGTGAAATGTGACTAAAAAATGACTGGAAAACAGCGACTTCCCGCCACTTAATCGCAATAATAGAAATTTGCATGACTTCACGAACGCGTTTGGTTTGCTATAGTCCCACCTAGATAAGACATTAATTGCGCACCTCGGAGGACGTTAAATGATCCGGTCAGAACTGATCCAGAAGATTGCCGACGACAATCCCCATCTCTATCAGCGCGACGTGGAACGGATCGTAAATACCATCTTCGAAGAGATCACCGGCGCGATGGCCGACGGTGATCGGGTAGAGCTGCGCGGCTTTGGTGCCTTTTCAGTGAAAAAACGTGACGCCCGTGTGGGCCGGAACCCTCGCACTGGGGAAACGGTTCATGTAGAAGAAAAGCACGTGCCGTTCTTCAAGACCGGTAAACTGCTTAGAGATCGTTTAAACGGGAATTCCTAATGCGTTATGTTCGCTACCTCTGCATCGCAATCTTCGCCATTGCACTGATCGCGGTTGCCTTGGCCAACCGGTCTATGGTGTCGCTGAAGTTGCTACCGACCGAGGTATCGGGCTGGTTCGCGTTGAACCCTGAAATTCAGGTGCCGCTGTTTATTGTTATTCTGGGCAGCATCATCGCCGGTCTGCTGGTGGGTTTCGTCTGGGAATGGATCCGCGAATACGGCCAGCGTGCCGAAGCCGCGCGTCAGGCCCGTGAGATGCGCCGTCTGGAACGTGAAGTCGCACGTCTGAAAGGCGAGAAGTATCAGGACCAGGACGAGGTTCTGGCGCTGCTGGATCAAGCAAGCTAAGCGGGCCTATGCCCCTTAGCGCAGGAACCATCCAATGACCCAAAATTTGCACGTGAAGTTCTGCGGCTTGCGCAGCACGCAGGATATTGCGGCGGCCGCTGCGGCCGGTGCGCGCTATGTCGGTTTTGTTTTCTTTGAAAAATCCCCTCGACACGTCACGATTGATCAAGCCGCTGAACTGGCCATAGAGGTGCCAATGGGGCTGTGTAAGGTCGCGCTGACGGTCAACGCGGATGACGCCTTTCTGGACGCGCTGACGGCGGCTGTGCCTATTGATATGCTGCAGCTACACGGCAAGGAAACGCCAGAGCGTGTCGCCGAGGTCAAGGCGCGCTATGGGCTGCCGGTGATGAAGGCGGTCGGTGTGGCCGATGCAGATGACCTGCCACAGATTGATGCCTATATGGCCGTGGCGGACCAGATCCTGATCGACGCAAAGCCGCCCAAAGGGGCAGCGCTGCCCGGTGGTAATGGGTTGTCGTTTGATTGGCGTCTGATCGCAGATCGCACATGGGACAAGCCATGGATGCTGGCGGGGGGGCTGACCCCTGACAATGTGGCTCAGGCCGCCCGTATGACCGGCGCACGGCAGGTCGATGTCTCTTCCGGAGTGGAAAGCGCGCCGGGGGTAAAGGACGCAGGGCTGATCGCGGCATTCGGAAACGCCGCGAAGGTCTAGTCTTAGCAGGATGACCCCTTAGAAGGTGAGGGGGTATTCCTTGGCCAGCGCGTCGAATTTCATCAACGACGCAATCAGCGCAGGCATCTGATCCAGATAGATCATGTTCGGCCCGTCCGACGGCGCGTTATCGGGGTCTTCGTGGGTCTCGATAAAGACCGCGCCCACGCCAATCGCCACCGCTGCACGCGCCATGACGGGGGCGAACTCGCGCTGTCCGCCGCTGGAGCCACCTTGCCCGCCGGGCTGCTGGACTGAATGGGTTGCGTCCATCACGACAGGGTATCCGGTTTGCGCCATCTGCGGCAGGCTACGCATGTCAGCGACCAGCGTGTTGTAGCCAAAGGAGGTGCCCCGCTCGGTCAGCAAAATACGTTTGTTGCCGGTGGATTCGATCTTGGCGACGACGTTGGGCATATCCCACGGGGCCAGAAACTGACCCTTTTTGACGTTCACAACCTTGCCCGTATTGCCCGCGGCCAGCAGCATATCGGTCTGGCGGCACAGGAAGGCGGGGATTTGCAGGATATCGACCGCCTCGGCAGCGACGGCGCATTGCGCTTCGGTATGCACGTCGGTCAGGACGGGCACGCCGATGGATTTGCCCACCGATTGCAGCACGGCCAGACCTTCGTCGATGCCAAGCCCGCGTTTGCCACCAAGGGAGGTGCGGTTGGCTTTGTCATAGCTTGCCTTGAATACGAACTGGGCGCCGACAGCATCGCATGCCTCTTTCATCTGGCCGGCGATCATCTGGGCATGGGTTTCGCTTTCCAGCTGGCAGGGGCCTGCGATCACCGTCAGCGGGCGATCATTCCCGATGACGACATTTCCAACGGTGACTTGGGTCATTTTGTTACCTGTTCTTTCAGAATGGAGGAGGTCAGCGATAGCATGAGGTAGATGCCCGCAAAGATCAGGAATGTCAAAATCGTGTTCTCGAACTTGCGTGGGTATGAGGCGCTTTGCGACGCCACCGGACGCACCGCGACGGTCAGATAGCGGACCTGACGGCTGGCCTCTGTGCGGGCTTGTTCCATCTGGGTCTGGGACGCCTGCAAGGCGGCATCTGCCGCGGCCAGATCGGCCTGCGCCAGTTGCAAGCTGACCGCTTGTTGTGCCAGCGAGTTGGTGCCCTCGGTCGCGCTGTTCATGCGTTCGTTCAGCTTGTCCAATTGCGCGCTGAGCCGGCGCACGTCGCCTTGGGCACCGTCCACCTTGGCGCGGTTGGGGCGCGGGTTGTCGAGCAGGGCGGCAAGTTCAAGCTCTTTTTCCAGCAGCAAGGTTTCATAATTGGTGATCTGCCCGCGGATCGACGCGATGACTGCCTGCGGGTCGACGCCGTTTTCGACCTGCAATTTAATCAGCGATTCCTGCGCCGCGCGGCGTTTCGCGACCGTCTGCTCGTAGGCTTCGCGGGCGTCGCGCATGCCGTCTTCGCGCTTTTGCTGCGACAGGGCGTTCACGCGTTCTTCGGCATATTCCAGCAGGTGTTCGGAAAAGTCGGCCGCGACCTCGGGATCGGCGGCAATCACCTCCATCCGGATCATGCCTTCGGTCGGGTCGTAGCCGATTTTGACGTTGTCCTTATAGTGTTTATACGCTTCCTCGTTTGACGCGTCCGGGCTCATCCGCTGGATCGGGTCGATCGCGGGGTCCGAGAAATGCTTCATAAAGCCGACATCACGGTCCAGCCGCAGCATCGCGTCTTTGGACTGCAAGTAGCTTTGCGTCGCGATACTATCGGCGGAGTTGGCAAATTGGGTCGGCAGCAGCCCGCCAAGGGGGCCAAGCCCGCCTGTGCCTTCGTTCTGGATAATCAGGAACTGGCTGTCTGTCGCATACATCGGCGTGGCGATGTTGTAGAAATAATACCCGCCCATGATTGTGGGCAGCCCGACAAAGAACGCCAGACGCACCATAAGCAGCCCCATCTTGCGACGGCGGCGCTTGGTGATGTCACGCTGGATGTCCGAGATCTCGCGCATGCGGCGTTCCATCGGATTAACGTCGGTCGAAGGCAGGTTGCGCCCCCCGGCAGGGACCGTCTGGGGAAGCTGGATCCGGTTTTTCGAAAGCGCTGTGCCGGTGGACTTCTGTTCCTGCGGTACGACCAGTTCCAGCATGTTGGAGCGTTGGAACGGGTCGATCCCTTCGGCGCGCAGCAACCGCACCGCATCGAAGTCAGAGGTCGGAGCAAGCCCGTGTTTTTGCGCCACCCGACGCGCCATGCGCAGCTGGCGGCCGGTCAGCCCTTCGCGGCGGATCGCGTCGATGTCCTGCTCTCCGCTGACTTCGGTCGCTGATGACACCTCGCCGCTGCGGGCGTCGGAGGGCGGGGTCGAGCGCGCAGCGGAGGCTGCGGCAGCTTGGCTGGGCGCTGTAGCTTTCGCCGCTTCGCCGCGTGATGCGGCCGCAGCGCGTGGCGCGTCAGGGGCCTGCGGCTTTGGCGTGGCTGCCGCGGGGGCATCACGTTCAACCGCGTCAGCCCCCTTAGGGGCCGCAGCAGGGGTCGCACGTTTGATGCGGAATTTTCTAGCCTTGGGTTTCGTAGTCATAAAGCTGTTTGGCCTCTTCCAAGGTGTCGAAGATATGTAGCTTTCCGCCAAGCAAGACAGCAGCGGACCGCGCGAATTGTTCCAACGTCTCGGCTTGGTGCGAAACGATGATGATCGTCGTCGTGCGCAGCCGTTCTTGCAGAATTTCGCCCGCCTTGCGGTTGAACTCTACATCTGTGGTGCTCGGCATGCCTTCGTCGATCAAATAGATGTCGAAATCAAGCGCAAGCAGCAGTGAAAACGAAAACCGTGATTTCATCCCGGCCGAATATGTCCCGACAGGCTGGTCAAAATATTCACCCAACCCGCACAGCCAGCGACAAAAGCTTTCGACGTAGTCAGGGTCCAGCCCATAGAGACGGGCAATATAGCGGGCATTCTCTACCGCGGAAACCTTGTTGACGACGCCACCCATAAACCCCAGCGGGAAGCTGATATTGCAGCCGCGCCGGATTTCGCCTTCGTCCGGCTTTTCCAGCCCCGCCATCATATTGATGAGGGTCGTCTTGCCGGTGCCGTTCGGGGCGAGGATGCCAAGGGAATGACCCAAATCCACACGAAAAGACACATGGTCGAGAATGACCTTGTGTTGCGTGCCAGTCCAAAAGGACTTGGAGACGTTGTCGAATTCCAGCATGCCTGCTCCGATTGGTGCTGTTGCGGGTATGTCGCGCCCTGTTTCCCGAGCCTTGGGCGGTGTCTAGCCCTCTATTTTGACTATATTATGTCGTAGTTGAGGCCGAATTTACAAGGAGCCAAAACGCCCCACGCGCCCGAAGGTGGTGCCATCGGCGATGGTTTGCAGGGCACGCTATACGCAAGATCGACGGGTGCGGGTGTTAGTGACCGATCACCTTGGCGTCGCGGCACTGGGCTTCCTGGGTCTCAAGCTCCAGCGTGACGTGGTTCAGATCGAACTCGGACTTCAGGTAGGATTTCAACGCTTGGCGCAGGGCGCTTGGGTCGGTGGCATGCTCGGCGACGATATGGGCGTCAAAGGCAGCGCCGTGTTCCTCCATCAGCCACAGGTGCACGTGATGGACGTCTGTAACGCCAGGCTGGTCGCGCAGCGCCGCGATCACGTCTTCGGTGCGCAGCGCATCGGGCGAGGCAAGCATCAAGATCCGCGCCACCTGCGGCAGTTCGGTCGCAGATTGCCACAGAATGTATCCGGCAATCAGCAGCGTGGCCAATGGGTCCACCCAAGCCCAGCCGAACAGGATCATCAGCGTCCCCGCCACGATCACGGCAACCGACCCCAAGGCATCGGCCACATTGTGCAAAAAGGCGGCGCGGATGTTCACGCTGGATTTCGATGCGCGAAAGGTCAACGCGGCGGTGCCCAGATCCACCAGCAAAGCGATGCCGGCGACGATCACCACGATCCAGCCCGCCACGGGTTCGGGATTGGCAAAGCGCATCACGGCCTCATAGGCCAGATACAGGCCGATCACGATCAAGGTGGTATAGTTGATCAGCGCCGCGACCGCCTCGATCCGGCCGTAGCCAAAGGTCATATCTGCATTGGCCGGACGGCGGGCAATCTTGCGCGCAGCAAAGGCGATGATCAGCGCGATGGCGTCGCTGAAGTTATGCAGCGCATCGGCGATCAGCGACAGGCTGCCCGCGACGATCCCGCCGATGACCTGCGCGACCGTGAGGCCGAGGTTGATCGCCACCGCGAGGGCAATCTTGCCGTCGCCGCTGTCAGGATCGACGTGATGGTGGTGACCGTGTGACATGGGGGCTTTCCCTATCTGTGGTGTTAGCCGTGGGGATGATCGGGGCAGGGCTTCGCGGCGTCGGCGCAACACTCTGTCATCAGGAATTCAGACAGACCCTGTACCGCGTCATGGGATACCGCCGCGCAGATGGTGCTACGCCCCTGCCGCTGCTGGCGCACCAGCCCCGCGGCCACAAGCAGTTTCAGATGATGGGTCAGCGTCGACCCGGTGATGCCCGCGCGATCACCCAACATGCCGATGGTCAGCCCGTCAGGGCCTGCGCGCACCAGCAAACGGAGGACCTGCAACCGTTGCTCTGACCCGAGCGCGGCAAAGCGCGCAGCGGCCAGGGTGAGGTCATGGGGGGAGGCGGGATTCATTTTCATGTTTTTAGAAATATAGAAATGATTGGCCGCGTCAAGCTCATTTCGAAATGTCTCGAAATGATCGTCAGGCACCACCCCGTCACCGCCCCCTTTGAAACCGGAGCGCCACCGCCTAGGTCTACCCCCATGACCGACATCCGCCCCGAACTCAGCCAATGCACCCTCTGCGCCGACCGCTTTGCGGCCACGGCGACAGGGCACCGGCCCAATCCTGTTGTCTGGTTCCAACCGGGCGCGCGGCTGCTGATCGCCTCGCAAGCGCCGGGGTTGAAGGTGCATGAGGCGAACACTCCGTTCTGGGATGCCTCTGGCAAGCGGCTGCGCGACTGGCTGGGCGTGGACGAGACGACCTTTTATGACCGTAGCCGCGTGGCGATCATCCCCATGGCCTTCTGCTTTCCGGGCTATGACGCCAAGGGCAGCGATCTGCCGCCCCCGCCGATCTGTGCGAAGACATGGCGGGCAGGTGCGCTCGATACCGTGCCCGATATCCGGCTGACCGTGTTGATCGGGGCCTATGCCATGCGTTATCACCTGGCCGGGTTCACCACAGTCACCCGCGCCGTCGCCGATTGGCAAAACCACCCGAAGGGCGTCTTTGCCTTGCCTCATCCGTCGTGGCGCAATACCGGTTGGCTCAAGAAAAATCCGTGGTTCGAGGAGGACGTGCTTCCCCGGCTCCGCGCTGCTGTAAGGAATGTACTGGATGACTGAAGCGACGCCACTGGACATCGCCCATGCCGCCATGATGGCCGATGATAGCGATGACGCTGCCCGCCTGCGGTTCTATGAACGCATGGCCGATGTGGAGCTTTTCCTGCTGCTCGAAGCCGAACCGGACGCCGATCAGGTCAGCCCTGTCCTGCTCGAGGACGCCTATGTGCTGGTCTTTGACCGGATCGAACGGCTTGCGGCCTATGTCGGGCAGCCCGCGCCCTATGTGGCACTGTCGGGGCGCGCGATTGCGGGGATGCTGGAGGGCCAACCGCTTGGCATGGCGGTGAACCTTGACGTTGCCCCTTCGGCGATTGTGCTGCCCGACAGCGCCGTGGCTTGGCTGCGCGACACACTCGCTCATGAAGCCGGAGAGGTCGAGGCGCGCATTGACCGTGTTCTGCCGCCCAAGGGCCTTCCCGAAACGCTGATTGCCGCGATTGATGCCAAGCTGGCGACCGCCACAGGCATGGCGGCAGGGGCGTGGCTGGTCGGGGTTGAATACACCGGTGGCGGGCGCGGGCATCTGCTGGGCTTTGTCGGGGCCATCCCGCGCGCGCAAGACGCGCTGGTTCGTGCCGCCTCCGAGGCGCTGACATTCTCGGGTATCGATGCGGGGGCGATGGATGTGGGCTTCTTCGCGCCCTCTGATCCGACGGTTGAAAAACTGTCGAAAGTCGGGCTGCGTTTTGATCTGCCCCAGATGGACCCGCTTGAGAAAACCCCGCGGATGGAGGCCCCCGGATCTGACCCGTCAAAGCCGCCGATCCTGCATTAGCGAGGACCAAAGCCGCTTGCATCCCGCCCCGCTTGGCGCGATCAATAGGCCATGACATTGAACCCCGCCGATCCCGCATTCGAGGCCGCGCTGCGTGCCGATCTTTCGCCTGACGTCTTCCGCGCGGTCGAGCCCCGCTATCTGGAAGAACCCCGCGGGCTTTATGCGGGAAAATCGGCCGTGCTAGCCCTGCCACGCACGGTCGAAGAGGTCGCGACCCTGATCCGCCATGCCAATGCAGCACGGGTCGGCGTGATCCCCTATGGCGGTGGTACCGGACTTGTGGGCGGCCAGGTGGCAGAATCTGGCCCCGCTCCGCTGATCCTGTCGCTGGAACGCATGAACAAACTCCGCGCGGTCTACCCTGACGAAAACGTACTGGTGGCCGAAGCGGGGATGATCCTGTCCGACGTGCAAGACGCCGCCGAAGCCGCGGATCGCCTGTTTCCCCTGACCCTAGCGGCACAGGGTTCTGCCCGAATTGGGGGGAACCTCGCGACAAACGCGGGCGGCACCGGCGTGCTGCGCTATGGCAACGCCCGCGATCTTTGTCTGGGGCTAGAGGCCGTGCTGCCCGATGGCCAGATCTGGAACGGCCTGACACGGCTGCGCAAGAACAACACCGGCTATGATCTGCGTCACCTGCTGGTCGGTGCCGAGGGCACGCTTGGCGTCATCACCGCCGCTGCGCTCAAACTCTTCCCGCGGCCCGCCAAGACAGGGACCGCGCTACTGGTCGTGAACTCTCCGGCGGCGGCGCTGAAGCTGCTGTCGCTCGCGCGCAGTCGGTTGGGCGAGATGATCAGCGCGTTCGAGATCATGAACGGCGTCGGGCTGGATTTCCTCACCGAAAAGATGCCCGAACTGCGCCAGCCCTTCGACACCCCGCCAGAATGGAGCGTGCTGATCGAATTAGGCCTTAGCGGTGATCTGGATCCGATGGCCGCGCTCGAGACGCTGTTTGCCACCGCCTTCGAGGCGGAGCTGGTGACAGACGGGCTGATCGCGCAAAGCCAGCAGCAGTCCGAAGATTTCTGGGCCGTCCGAGAGATGATGCCTCACGCCAACCGCCAGATCGGGTCGATCTCCAGCCACGATATCTCGGTCCCCTTGGGCGCGCTGCCCGAATTTATTATCCGCGCGGGGGAAAAGGTCGGCGCGCTGGGCGATTTCAGGATCAATTGTTTCGGCCATGTGGGCGACGGCAACCTGCACTACAATGTTTTCCCGGTGCAGGGCCGAAGCCGCGAGGATCATCTGGAGGATCGCTTGCCCATCAAGACGGCGATCCATGATCTGGTGCACGAGCTCGGCGGCTCTGTCAGTGCGGAGCACGGGATCGGGCGGCTCAAGGTCAAAGACCTCGAACGCTATAGCGATCCGGCGAAGCTCTCTGCGTTGCGCGCGATCAAGGCGGCGCTGGACCCGAACGGGATCATGAATCCCGGCGCGATGTTCCCCGCGCCGGAATAAAGTCTCTGCAACGCTGTTTACGCGCCGTCAAAGGCGCAAAGCGCGTTGACCTCCATCCCCATCGCTTCCAGCCGCTTGCGCCCGCCAAGTTCCGGCAGGTCGATGATAAAGGCGCAGGACACGATCTCGCCGCCCAAACGCTGGATCAGCTTGATCCCCGCCTCGGCGGTGCCACCGGTGGCCAGTAGATCGTCGACAACCAAGACCTTCTCACCGGGCTGGATCGCGTCGTCGTGCAGCTCCACAATCGCCTCGCCGTATTCGAGCTTGTAATCCTGAGAGATGGTGCGTCCGGGCAGCTTGCCCTTCTTGCGAATGGGCACAAAGCCGACGGACAGCTGATGCGCAATCGCGCCGCCCAGAATAAAGCCGCGCGCCTCAAGCCCGACGACCTTGTCGATGTCGATACCGGCATAGGGGTGCAGCATCTGGTCGATGGCCATACGGAACCCGCGCGGGTCGGCGAAAAGCGTGGTCACATCGCGAAACATGATCCCTTCGTGAGGGAAATCGACAATGGTACGGATGTAATCTTGAACCTGTTTCATGCAGTGCTCCGGTCGTTGGGCTTTGGTCGGTCGCCACACCAGCGCAACAACCGCGCCACAGCGTTAAGCGACCCGCCCCCTGTCAGCAAGCATCTTCCACAGCGCGGCCCCGCGGGACATCACATCAAAACCGCAAGGCCCCGCTTCATTTTGCCAAATAAACTCACCTGCCACAGCACCCGCCACGGGCGCTGCGACGGCGTTTGCAGTGCGCCTAAAGCACGCGCCCCGCGACGGCATCCAGCTTGGCCACAAGGGCCGCGTCGCGCATTTCGGGCTGGGTCATGATCGCATATTCCAACGCACGGTCGCAGCCGTGCGGGCAGGGGGCGCGGTCGGCTCCTAGCAGTTTGGGCAGGCGCGCGACCAGCTGACGGCCCTTGTCGGCATTGCCCATCAACGTCTCGATGATCTTGGTCACGTCAACCTCGCCGTGATCTGGGTGCCAGCTGTCGTAATCCGTGATCATCGCGACCGAGGCATAGCAAAGCTCTGCCTCGCGGGCCAATTTCGCTTCGGGCATATTGGTCATGCCGATCACATCCGCGCCCCAGCTTTCGCGGTACATCTTGGATTCCGCCAATGTGCTGAACTGCGGCCCCTCCATCGCAAGGTAGGTGCCGCCGCGGTGCACATTGATGCCCGCGTCGCGCGCGGCGGTTTCGCAGGCGTCGCCCAAACGCGGACAGGTGGGGTGCGCCACGCTGACATGGGCCACGCAGCCGGTGCCGAAGAAAGATTTCTCCCGCGCGATGGTGCGGTCGATGAACTGGTCCACGATCACGAAATCTCCCGGTGCCATTTCATCGCGGAACGACCCGCAAGCCGAGACGCTGATCACATCCGTGCAGCCGAGCCGTTTCAGCGCATCGATATTGGCGCGGTAGGGGACGGTAGAGGGCGCATGCACATGTCCGCGTCCGTGGCGCGGCAGAAAGGCCATCTCTACTCCGTCCAGCGTGCCGGTCAGGATCGCATCGGATGGCGGGCCCCAGGGGCTTTCCACGGTAAGCCATTCGGCCCCCTCCAGCCCGTTTATGTCATAGATGCCGGAGCCGCCGATCACGGCAATTTTCGTCTGTGTCATGAAGTCGCCCTTGGATTGAGTTGTGCGCAGAGTATCAAGCTTGGCCCATAGGGAAAGCCTCAAATCCGGCCCGCGCCGTCGCGTGGCTTCCATTTTGTTCACGTTTCAGCTAGGAGGCCGCAAAGACCTTTCCGACTTATTGATGCGATTTGACCCGAAGGATGCCCGATGGCGCGTACCACGTTCCGTAGTTTTACCAAAAATCTTGATGTGACCGACCTGCGCTGGATGCCGGGAGAGGGGTTCTCTCCGTCGCGGCTGCGCATCGAACTGTTGTCGGGGCTGACCGTCGCCTTGGCCCTTGTGCCCGAAGCGGTTGCCTTTGCCTTTGTCGCGGGGGTGAACCCGCTGGTGGGCCTGTATGCGGCCTTCCTGGTGGGGTTGATTACCGCGTTGATCGGCGGGCGTCCGGGGATGATCTCGGGGGCGACAGGGGCTTTGGCCGTTGTTATGGTCGCACTGGTCGCGCAGCACGGGGTCGAATACCTGTTCGCCACGGTCGTGCTGATGGGGCTGATCCAGATTTTCGCGGGTGTCATGCAATGGGGCAAGTTCATGCGGCTGGTGCCGCACCCTGTTATGCTGGGGTTTGTGAACGGTCTGGCCATCGTGATCTTCCTTGCCCAGATGGGCCAGTTCAAAGTGCCGGGCACGATGGTTGATACAGGTCACGGCATGTCGGGTGGCGAATGGCTTTCGGGTGGGCCGCTTTACCTGATGCTGGCGCTGGTAGCCGCGACGATGGCGATCATCTGGGTCATGCCGCGCATCACCAAGCTGATCCCCGCACCGCTGGCAGGCATCGGTATCATCGCCATTCTGGTGATCGCGACGGGCATGGATGTGCCACGGGTCGGCGATCTGGCCTCGATCGAGGGCGGCTTTCCGATGTTCCACATGCCGTTTGGCGAAGGTGTTGGCCTTTACGGCACCGCCTTGGCACCCTTCACGCTTGAGACGCTGTATATCATCCTGCCCTATGCGGTGATCCTTGCGGCCATCGGCCTGATTGAATCGCTGCTGACCTTGAACCTTGTCAGCGACCTGACCAACACCCGCGGCGGGGCCAGCCAGGAATGTATCGCGCAGGGCGTGGCCAATACCGTGACCGGCTTCTTCGGCGGTATGGGCGGTTGTGCGATGATCGGCCAGTCGATGATCAACGTCAAATCAGGCGGGCGCACGCGGGTCGCGGGGATTGCGGCTGCGGTCTTTTTGCTGCTATTCATTCTGGTCGGCGCGCCGCTGATCGAACAGATCCCGCTGGCGGCACTGGTCGGGGTGATGTTCATGGTCGTGATTGGCACCTTCGCGTGGAACTCCTTTGGGATCCTGCGCAAAGTGCCCCTGACCGATGCCTTCGTGATCCTGCTGGTCACCGTCGTCACCGTCTACGAAGACCTTGCGGTCGCGGTGGTCGTCGGTGTGATCGTGTCGGCGCTGGCCTATGCGTGGAACAATGCGCGTCGCATCCACGCCAAGACATACACCACACCTGAAGGGGCCAAGGTCTACCAGATTCAGGGGCCGCTGTTCTTTGGATCGTCCGAAGGTTTCGCCGAGCTCTTTAACGTCAAGGCCGACCCCAGCGAGGTGATCGTCGATTTCGAGGACAGCCGCGTTGTGGATCAATCCGCCCTGCAAGCGATCGAGACGATTGCCGCGAAATACGAAGGCGCGGGCAAGCGCATCCAGCTGCGCCACCTCAGCCGTGATTGTCACCGTTTGCTGAAGAAGGCCGGGCACCTGATGATCGATAGCGACGATGATCCCGACTACGAGATCGCGGCGAACTATCAGGTTCGTACCGGCATTCTTGGCGGTCACTAATCCGCCGGACCGAGGGAAACGAAAAAGCCCCCGATGCAGTCTGCATCGGGGGCTTTTTGCTTTTCGGGATGTGGGGGGATCAATCGTCGGGGCGGATGATCTCGAACACGTCGGTCACGCGGGCATAATCGCGGTAGCCCAGGCGGGACAGCGGTTGGTAGGTCGTCACGTCGAAGCGTCCGTCGTTGATGCAATCGTCGCGCATATGGACGCCGACGACCTCGCCGAAGACGACAAAGTTATTCTCTCCCTCGATCTTGACCATCTGGGTCATGCGGCATTCCAGGCTGGCAGGGGCGGTCGCCACACGGGCGCAGTTGATCTGATCGCAGCTCGCCTTTTCGATGCCAGCGTGGCCGAATTCATCCGCACCATGAGGCAGCGTCGCAGAGGAGGCGTTCATCGCGTCGCGCATCGCGTATTCGACAATATTCACGCAGAAGACACCGGTCTCGCGGATGTTCGCCATGCTGTCCTTGGTCCCGTCCACATCGGCCTTGGTCCCGGTAGAGGCAAACATCACCTGCGGCGGCGTATAGGCGACCCCGTTGAAAAAAGAATAGGGAGCCAGATTGTCGTTCCCGTCCGCGTCACGGGTTGAGATCCATCCGATCGGGCGCGGTGTGACAATCGCGTTGAACGGGTTATGGGGCAGGGGGTGGCCATCTTGCGGGCGGTAGAACATCAAACTCTCCTCATGGTTTGCACCTATGGCTAGCGCCATGATAAAGGCAGCGCCACAGGAAAACCGTCCAGAGGGCCACGCCTTGTATCATATTACCCCCGAGACGGCTGCCGATCACTGGGAAGTCGAAGCGTTGTACGACACCTGCTTTGCGCCGGGACGCGAGGCGTTGTCGTCCTATCGCCTGCGCGACGGGGTGCCGCCGGTGGCGGGGCTGAACCATGTGGCACGTGACGCGGGCGGTATCCTTGCCGGGGCCATACGCTATTGGCCGATCTGTATCGGTGCCCATGCCGCGCTGTTGTTGGGGCCCGTTGCCGTGCACCCGACGCGGCAAGGCGAAGGCTTGGGTGCCTTGTTGATCGAGGGCAGTCTGGCGCAAGCGGCCCCGCTGGGGTGGTCGCGCGTGATGCTGGTGGGGGATGCGCCTTACTATAACCGCTTCGGCTTTACCTTGCTGACCGATGTGGTGATGCCGCCGCCAACGAACCCTGGACGGGTGTTGGGCCGCGCGCTGGTCGATGGCGCGTGGGAAGGCATCGCGGGCGATGTCACCGCTTGGCCACATTGAAAGCGGCGGCGGGATGGCCCACATTCTAGCCAAACAGGCGAAGGGCCCAACCCATGCAGATTGAAAGCAACCTACCCAGCACCATTGACGTAGAGGCACGGCTGGACCAGATCGCCAAGCGCTACAAAAGCGCGGGCGGCGTGGGTATCAATGTATTGAACGTCATCGGCGGCAGCGCCGAGGGGTTGATCGACAAGCTTCCCTCGCCTGTGCGCCGCAATCTTGAAAGCGCCACCGTCAAGGCATTGGGCCAGGCGATGAAGGCGGCGACGTCGACGCGGTCGATGGTGCCGGACCAGAAAAGCTGGCTGAACCAGGCGGTCAGCGCGGCGATGGGGGCGGCTGGTGGCGCAGGTGGCCTGCCCACGGCACTGGCAGAGCTGCCGGTGACGACGACCTTGTTGCTCCGCGTTATTCAGGGGGTGGCGGTGGAACACGGCTTTGATGCCCATGCCGAGAATGTGCAGTTCGATTGCGTGCAGGTGTTCAGCGCCGCGGGGCCCTTGTCAGAGGATGACGGGGCCGATCTGGCGTTTCTATCGGCACGGGTCGCGTTAAGCGGGCGAGCCATGCAGGCGGTGATTGCCAAAGTGGCCCCGCGTCTGGCGCTGGTCTTGGGGCAAAAGCTGGCCGCGCAGGCGGTGCCGGTGCTGGGGGCGGTGGCCGGTGCAGCGACCAACTATGCCTATACCAGCTACTACGAAGATATGGCCCATGTGCATTTCGGGCTACGCAAGCTGGCGATTGATGCGGATGTCCCCCACGAAGAACTGGTCGAGCGGCTGCGCGCCAAGGTCGGGCTGCGCAAGATCGCCTAGCGCCCGATACTGCCCGGCGCGACCGTGGTGGCCTTGAGGATCGCATAGCAGGTCATGCCCGGTGTCAGGCCAAGCTCGGCGACAGCGCGGGCCGTCACACGGCTGAGCAACCGGTCACGCCCCGCACGCAGGGCAATGGCCGCACCCGGACCGTCGCCGGGGTGAACCGCCTCGACCGTGACGGGCAGCACGTTGACCGAGCTCAGCCCCTCGGGGCGGGTTAGGGACAGGATCACGTCCTGGGCCAGCACCCGCAGACGCACGCGGGCACCGGCATCGGCGTGCACGCCGGGCAGCTCAAGCTCTCCGGCGCTGATCCGCAGGGTCGTGATCCCGTCATTTCCATGTTCAAGGACATCCGCCTCGATCACGGCACCCGCCTCGCGGACACCAAGCAGGGGCACGGCGGCGGGATCGGCCATGACATCGAACAGCGGGCCCTGCGCCTGAACCTTTCCGTTCTGGATTAGTACCAGCGTATCGGCCAGCCGCGCGATCTCGTCCACCGCGTGGCTGACATACAGGATCGGCAGCCCCAGCGGCCCGTCGCGCAGCCGTTCGAGAAAGGGCAAAATCTCTTGCTTGCGGGGCCCGTCCAGACTGGCGAGCGGTTCATCCATCAGCAACATGCGCGGGTGGCTCAGCAAGGCGCGGCCCAAGGCGACACGCTGCTTTTGGCCGCCTGATAGCGTGGCGGGGGCGCGGTCGAGCAATGTTTCTAGCCCAAGCAGCGCCACCACGTCGCGTTGTGACGGGCCACTGCTGCCGCGCGGCGCATAGCGGGCACCGAACATCAGGTTTTGCGCCACGCTGAGATGCGGGAACAGCCGCGCGTCCTGAAACACGGTGCCAAGGCGGCGCTTGTGCGGGGGTACATAGATGCCGCCCTCGGTGTCCAGCAGCACCTCGCCATCGATCACGATGCGCCCGCGATCGGGGTGGAGCAAGCCACCAACGGCATTGATCACGGTGGATTTTCCGGCCCCTGACCGGCCAAACAGCGCGGTGATGCCTGGCCCTGCGTCAAGCGCGAGGTCCAGCGCGAAGCCGTCAAAGCGGTGCGACAGGGACAGTGAAAGCGTCATGTGCCGGCGATCCTTTTGGCAACGCGGCGGGCGAGCAGTTCAGACAGAAGCACGGCGCTGACCGCGATGGCCGAGGACATGAGCACCATTGCCACCGCCTGACCCTCGCCACCGGGTATCTGCAAGGCGGCCCAGATGGCGCTTGGCAGGGTTTGCGTCTGGCCGGGGATATTGGCGACAAAGGTGATCGTGGCGCCAAATTCGCCCATGGCTTTAGCAAAGCCCATCACGGTCCCCGCCAGCACACCGGGCAAGATCAGGGGCAGGGTGACGCGGGCAAAAACCGCCGCGCGGGGGGCGCCGAGCGTGGCAGCGGCGTCTTCAAGCTTGGGGTCCACCGCCTCTATCGCGAGCCGCATGGCGCGGACCATCAAGGGGAACCCCATGATGATGGCCGCCAGCACTGCGCCGGACCAATGGAAAGCCAGTTGCAATCCGATGGCGTCCAATGCGCGGCCCAAGGGCGCGTTCCGCCCGAATGCCATCAGCAGCAGATACCCCGTGACCACGGGCGGCAAAACCAGCGGCAGATGCACGGCGGCATTCAGCAGCGCCTTGCCCCAGAAATCCCGCCGCGCCAGCAGCCACGCCACCCAAAGCGCCAGCGGGATCGCCAGCAGCGTCGCCCAAACTGCAACCCAAAGCGACAGACGCAGCGCGTCCCAGGCGGCGGCGTCTGCGGTCATTCGGGCAGCGGCTTGAAACCGTGGCGGGCAAAGACCGCGCGGGCGTCGTCGGACTGCAGATGCGCCATGAAGGCCGCGCCGCTGTCAGAAAGCGCGGCGGCGGGGTAGGTGATCGGGCTGTGTGTCCCCTGCGGGATATCATAGAGGATGCGGACCTGCGGTTCGGCCAACGCATCGGTGCGGTAGACAATGCCCAAGGGCGTCTCTGCCCGTGCGACCAAAGCCAGTGCGCTGCGCACGTTATCCGTCTCTGCCAGACGCGGGGCGATTGCTTCCCATTGTCCGGTAACCTCAAGCCATTCGCGCGCATAGATACCGGCGGGCACGGCGTCCCGTTGACCCATCGCTAACCGCGCATCGCCAAGGGCACCCGCCAGATCGGCGGGGTCCGGGGCGATATCGCTGTCTGCGGGGGCGATCACCACAAGAGAATTGCCCAACAAATCAACCACTGCGTCAGCCTGGACCGCGCCGCGATCCCGCAGCCATGTCATCCAGACCGGTGCGGCCAGCAAGACCACATCGGCAGGGGCACCCGCATCGATCTGCCGTGCCATCGTGCCGGACCCGCCAAACGACAGCGCCACATCGCCGTCATAGCCGCGCGCGACCTCGTCCAGGGCACCGCGCAGGCTGGCGGCCGCAAAGACCGTCACCGAAGGCTGCTCTGCCTGCGCGAGGGTAGGCAGCAGCGCTGCAAAAATGAGCGGCAAAAAACGTTTCATTCCCGCAGTATCCGCCATGCCGTAGGGGCGTGCAAGGGCGACTGGTCTTGTCATCACAGCACGGGTAGGCTTTTGTTGTCGCACCACCCCGGAGACAGAATGCCCCGCATGAAACAGCTGCCCATATCACTGCAAGGTGCCCGCAAGGGAGAGGTGCGAACACAGTTCGCTGCGCTGTGTTACCGCGTGCGCCAAGGCAAGGTGCAGGTGCTGCTGATCACGTCTCGGGGGGCGAAACGCTGGATTGTGCCGAAAGGCTGGCCGATGGATGCCAAAACCCCCGGTGCCGCCGCCGCACGCGAGGCATGGGAAGAAGCGGGCGTGCGTGGGCGGGTCACGGGCGGCTGCCTTGGCGTCTATTCCTACACAAAGGAAATGGACGACGGAGAGATGTTGCCGGTGGTGGCCATGCTCTATCCCGTAGAGGTCAAGATCACCGCCGATAAATACCCCGAAGCCGGCCAGCGGCGGCGCAAGTGGATGTCGCGCAAGAAGGCCGCCAAAATGGTGTCAGAGCCCGAGCTGGCGCGCATGATCCGGGACTTCGATCCGCGCGGGCGGAGTTGAGCCGCTTGACTGGACCGGCTTGCGCCCCCATTTTTAACATATCTTAACGACGAGAGGATGCCTGCGGGCGCGATGATCAAGTTTTCGCTGAAATGTGATCAGGACCACCAGTTTGAAAGCTGGTTCAAATCTGCCGCCGCCTTTGATGCGCTGGCGCAGGCGGGGCATCTGACCTGCGCGCTGTGTGGTTCGACCAAGGTGACCAAGGGCATGATGGCCCCCCGTGTCACAACCGGTGAGCGCCGCGAGAACCGCGGTGAGGGTGGTCAAAAGCCGGACGCCGCAGTGCCGGTACTATCGAAACCTCAAAGCGCGTTGGAAGAGGCGCTGAAGGCGCTGCGAAAAGAGGTCGAAACCTCCTCGGAATATGTTGGCGATGATTTCGTGCGTGAAGCCCGTGCCATCCACATCGGGGATGCGCCCGACCGCTCGATCTATGGCGAGGCGCGTCTGGACGAAGCCGTCGCCTTGATCGAAGAGGGTATCCCGCTGACGCCGCTGCCGTTTCGGGCCAAGCGCACCACGTCATAGACGGCGGGTCGCAGGCGACCTTGGGCGGGCGGATACCCCGCCGCGTCACCTTGCAACTTGCGGTTCACACATAATTTCCCTGCGTTACGACAGCGGCCTGCGGGCTTGCTAAGGGCGGCGCTTGCGCGTACACCGCGCCGGAGTTTTGCAACGGGGGACATATGCCTGTTCTGGTGATGAAGTTTGGTGGCACGTCGGTGGCCACCTTGGACCGTATCCGCCGCGCGGCCAAACGCGTGGGCGTCGAAGTAGCCAAGGGCTATGACGTGATCGTCATCGTTTCCGCCATGTCGGGAAAGACGAACGAGCTGGTCGGCTGGGTGAACGAAACCTCTCCGCTATATGACGCGCGCGAATATGACGCTGTCGTCTCCTCGGGCGAGAATGTGACCGCGGGGCTGATGGCCCTGACTTTGCAGGAAATGGACGTGCCGGCGCGCAGTTGGCAAGGCTGGCAAGTGCCGGTCAAGACGACTTCGGCGCATTCCTCGGCCCGGATCGAGGAAATTCCGCCTGCAAATATCATGGCGAAATTCGGCGAAGGCATGCGCGTCGCGGTTGTCGCGGGCTTTCAGGGCGTTTCCCCCGAGGGCCGGATCACCACGCTGGGGCGTGGCGGGTCGGATACCACCGCCGTCGCCTTTGCCGCTGCCTTTGATGCAGAGCGTTGCGATATCTACACCGATGTGGACGGGGTCTACACCACCGACCCGCGGGTGAGCGCCAAGGCGCGCAAGCTCGACAAGATCGCCTTTGAAGAGATGCTGGAACTGGCGTCGCTGGGGGCCAAGGTCCTGCAAACCCGGTCGGTCGAACTGGCCATGCGGTACAAGGTCAAGCTGCGCGTGCTGAGCAGTTTTGAGGAACAATCAGACGAGGCTGGAACGCTGGTCTGCGCCGAGGAGGAAATTATGGAAAGCAATGTAGTATCCGGTATCGCGTTTTCGCGTGACGAAGCAAAGATGACGCTGGTATCGGTCGCGGACCGCCCCGGCATTGCCGCCGCGATCTTTACCGCGCTCAGCGATGGTGGCGTGAACGTCGATATGATCGTTCAGAACATCTCGGAAGAGGGGCGCACCGATATGACGTGGTCCTGCCCCGTCGATCAGATCAAACGCGCAGAAACCGCGATTGATGCCGCGAAAAAATCGGGTGAGCTGAACTTCGACGATCTGATCGCGGATACGGATGTGGCGAAAGTGTCGGTCGTGGGGATCGGCATGCGCAGCCACACCGGCGTTGCGGCCAAGATGTTCCAGGTGCTCTCGAACGAGGGTGTGAACATCAAGGTCATCACCACCTCCGAGATCAAAATCTCTGTTCTGATCGACCGCAAATACATGGAGCTGGCCGTTCAGGCGCTGCATGACGCGTTCGAGCTGGACAAACGCGCCTAATTCCCGGGCGCCCCACCTGCGAAGATCACAGCGTTTTCCCGCAACAGGGGAAAACGCATCTTCCGGCCTCGGGGAGCAGATGATAGATGTCAATGATATCAGGCGTTTCAATTTTGGGACGCCTGTGATCTAAGCTGGCATCGCCGGGGGGAAATGATCACATGGCTGATGGGATAGAGACAGAAAGCCGCAAGCTGTTGGGTCGCTTACGCGATGCTATGGCCAGTGATGATGCAGGGCAGGCGCGGCTGGACAAGATCACGCATCTGATCGCGTCTTCGATGGGCTGCGAGGTCTGCTCTATCTACCTGTTCCGCGACGAAGACACGCTGGAACTTTGCGCGACCGAAGGGCTGAAGGCCGATGCGGTCCACGAGACGCGCATGAAGATGGGCGAGGGGTTGGTCGGCCGCGTCGCCAAACGCAAACGTATTATCAACACGCCAAATGCCCCGCAGGCCCCCGGTTTCCGCTTTATGCCGGAAACGGGCGAAGAGCTGTATTCAAGCTTTCTGGGTATACCGGTGCAGCGCTTGGGCGAGATGCTGGGCGTTCTGGTCGTGCAATCCAAGGCCGCGCGGGAATTCTCGGCTGACGAGGTCTATGCGCTGGAAGTGGTCGCCATGGTACTGGCCGAAATGACCGAGCTGGGGGCCTTTGTCGGTGAGGGTGCCGCGATGTCGGCGCGGCACAGTCAGGCGGTTCTGATCCGCGGCACCGTGGCGCAAGAGGGCGTGGCCGAGGGGCACGTCTGGCTGCACGAGCCGCGTGTTGTTGTGTCAAAGCTTGTGGCGGATGACCCTGCAAGTGAAACCGCACGCCTGAACGAGGCGGTCGATGATTTGCGCGTCAGCGTGGATCAGATGATGGCGATGGCGGGGGGAGACAAGGACCAGCAACAGGTGCTTGAAGCCTATCGGATGTTCGCCAACTCCAAAGGCTGGTTGCGCCGGATGGAGGAAGACATCGGCCGTGGCCTGTCTGCCGAAGCGGCTGTCGAGAAAGAGCAATCTCTGGCGCGCGCCCGTATGGGGCAGGCCGCCGACGCCTATCTGCGCGAACGTCTGTCCGATCTCGATGACCTTAGCAACCGCTTGCTGCGCATTCTGACAGGGCAGGGGTCGAACACGGGGGCCGAGATGCCCACCGATCCTATTCTGGTGGCGCGCAACATCGGACCGGCAGAGCTGTTGGAATACGGCCGCTCTCTGCGCGGTATCGTGCTGGAGGGCGGGTCAGTTGGCAGCCATGCCGCGATTGTCGCACGGGCGCTGGCGATCCCGCTGATCGTCCATGCCAGCCGCGTGACCAATGATGCGCTGAACGGCGACCGGATCATGGTGGACGGCGAACAGGGCGTGGTGCATCTGCGCCCCGAGGAAACCGTTGCCTCTGCCTTCCGCGACAAAATCGCGATGCAGGCCGAGGCGCAGGAACGCTATGCGTCGATCCGCGACAAACCGGCGATCACCAAATGCGGCACGCGGGTCGGGCTGCATATGAATGCGGGTCTCATGGCGGATCTCCCCTCGCTTGACGGGTCAGGTGCCGAAGGGGTGGGGCTGTTCCGCACGGAGCTGCAGTTCCTTGTGCGCAGCCAGATGCCGAAACGGTCGGAGCTGTCCGCGCTGTATAGCCGTGTGTTGGATGCCGCGTCGGGCAAACGAGTGGTGTTCCGTACGTTGGATATCGGGTCGGACAAGGTGCTGCCCTATATGAAGCCCAACGACGAACCGAACCCCGCTTTGGGCTGGCGTGCAATCCGTGTCGGGCTGGACAAGCCGGGCATGATGCGGATGCAATTGCAGGCGTTGATCCGTGCGGCGAACGGGCGCCCCCTGTCGGTGATGTTCCCCTTTGTCGCGCAGTTCGAAGAATACCGCGCCGCCCGTGCAGAGATGGACAAGACGCTCGCCCGCGAGGCGCGTTTGGGCCATGTGCTGCCGTCGCAAATCGAAGTGGGCGCGATGCTGGAGACACCGTCGCTGGCCTTTGCCCCGACGAAGTTCTTCGAAGAGGTCGAATTCCTGTCGATCGGGGGCAACGATCTAAAGCAGTTCTTCTTTGCCGCCGACCGCGAGAACGAGCTGGTGCGCCGCCGCTATGACACGTTAAACGTCAGTTTCCTGACCTTCCTAGAGAACATCGTAGACCGTTGTCGCGAAACCGGTACGCCACTGTCGTTCTGTGGCGAGGATGCGGGCCGCCCCATTGAGGCGCTGTGCTTTGCCGCCATCGGGATCACAACGCTGTCCATGCGTCCCGCGTCCATCGGGCCGGTCAAAAGCATGTTGCACCGCTCTGATCTGGGTGAAATCCGCGAGGTGATCCATGCCGCACGGGATCGCGGGGATCAATCGGTACGCCCCGCGGTGATGGAGTATCTGCGCAGCCAGACCAACGAAGTCCGCCGCTTGCCTTGAAGGACCTGACGGCTTGTCTGATTTGTCGGGTGGGCCCGACTTATCCACGCGGGCGCTGAATGCCGTGTGGCAAAAGCCATGTGCGCAAGGCGGTTATGCACATCTTTCGCGCGGCGGCTAAGCCCTTACCTCAGTTTCGCAGAGCGAAAAAAGAAACCGAAATAACGGCTATGCGCGTGCGGGATAATTCCCTTTAATGCCCCCAAGTCGCAGCGCGGAGGAACGCTGCAGCCAGCTATGGGAGAGGCGCGGGCATATGAACCCTTTTGTATTCAACACCACAAAATCCGTCGTATTCGAAAACGGGGCCGCCGCGCGTATCGCCGCGCTGGCAGGCGGGTTGCTGGGCAAGGCGTGCCTGTTGATCACCGACCCCGGCTTGCGCAAACTGGGCCTGTGCGATCCTTGTATCGACGCGCTTGAGAAAGCCGGTCATCAGGTCACCGTTTTTGATGATGTAGAGGCCGACCCCTCGCGCGAGACATTGATGCGCGCGGTAGAGGCAGGGCGCAGCGCGGGGGCGACCGGAGTCATCGGGTTTGGCGGCGGGTCATCGCAGGATGTGGCCAAGCTTGTGGCGCTTTTGCTTGGATCTGACGAGGATCTGGACGCCGCTTGGGGGGTAGGGCAGGCTAAGGGGCCGCGCCTGCCGCTGGTGTTGGTCCCCACCACCGCTGGCACCGGGTCAGAGGTCACACCCGTGTCGATCATCACCGTCGGGGCAGAGGAAAAGCGCGGTGTATCCTCGCCCGTGATCCTGCCTGACATGGCTATTCTGGACGCCTCCCTGACCGTCGGTCTGCCCGCGTGCACCACTGCGGCCACAGGCGTTGACGCAATGGTGCACGCGATCGAATCCTATGCCTCGGTCAATGCCAACAACAACCCTGTGTCCAAGCTTCTCGCCCGAGAGGCGCTGCGCCTGCTGGGGGCCAATATCGAAACCGTCGTCGCGGATGGCAGCAACCTGGAGGCCCGCGGCGCGATGTTGCTGGGGTCGATGCTGGCGGGGCAAGCCTTTGCAAATTCGCCCGTCGCGGCGGTACACGCGCTGGCCTATCCCATCGGTGGCACCTTCCATATCCCGCACGGGCTGTCCAACGCGCTGGTGCTGCCCCACGTGCTGCGCTTCAACGCGCCCCAAGCCGGCAGTGTCTATGCCGAGATCGCTGCCGATGCCTTCCCCGAACTGGCAGAGGTCGAAGGCGGTCAGGCGCGCACTGCCGCCTTCGTTGATGCGCTGACGGATCTATCCAAGCGGCTTGGGTTGCCGCCGCGCCTGCGCGATGTCGATATCCCCCAGTCCGCGATCCCCAAGATGGCCGAAGACGCGATGGTGCAGGCCCGTCTGCTTGTGAACAACCCGCGTGAGGTGACGCAGGCCGATGCTCAGGCGATCTACGAGGCGGCTTGGTAGTGGCCGCCCGCGCACCCGCCGCCACCCGCGCCGATTTCGCGGATTTCTATCCTTTGCAGACGCGATGGAACGACAATGACACCTATGGGCATATGAACAACGTCGTGCACTATGCGCTGTTTGACACGGCCGTGAACGGCTGGCTGATCGAACGGGGGCTGCTGGATCCGCAGAGCAGCCCCGCCTTCGGGCTCGTCGTGGAAACCGGTTGCCGCTATTTCGGTGAGATGGCCTTCCCCGACCGCGTGACAGCGGGGCTGCGGGTGGCGCAGCTTGGCAAAAGCTCCGTCCGGATGGAGCTGGGTCTGTTCCGGAACGATGAGGAAACCGCCTCTGCCGAAGGGTTCTTTGTGCATGTCTATGTGAACCGCGACGACCACCGCCCAACCGAAATTCCCACCGCGACCCGTACCGCGCTAGAAGGGCTGAAAACCACGGCCTAAGCGTGGCGTAATCCCGCGCGTTGCAGCTAGGCGGTTGCAAATGCTTGGTGTCCACATGTTATACATCCCCGAATCACAGCGTTTTTCTGCGTTGCGGCATTCTGTGCCGCGCGGGATGACGCGTTGAAATTTAACAATAAACCGGAGAAATCTCCCCGTGTCCAAGAAGAAACGTATCGTCGTTAAAATCGGATCCAGCCTGTTGGCCAATGAAGAAAAGCTGACATTGCGCTATGCATTCATGAACGGTCTCATGGCGGATTTGGGGGACCTTCAGGATCAAGGATACGAGATCATCCTGACCTCGTCAGGCTCGGTCGCGCTTGGCCTGAACATGATCGGGAAGCGCCCCGAAGAGGCCGGTATTCTGGACAAGCAAGCGGCGGCCGCCTGTGGTCAGCCATTGCTGATGAACGCCTACCGTCAGGTTGCAAACGAATACAACTTCGACGTGGCGCAGATGCTGGTGACCGTCGAAGACATGGAAGAACGCCGCCGTTTCCTGAACATCAAGAACACCATGCTGCGGCTGTTTGAAAACCAGATCTTGCCCATCATCAATGAGAACGACTCCATCGCCACACGCGACCTGAAAGTGGGCGACAATGACCGTCTTTCGGCCAAGGTGGCCCAGATGGTCGAGGCCGATCACCTGATCATCCTGACCAGCGTCGAAGGTCTCTATGACCGTGACCCCTCCGAACCCGGTGCCCAGTTCATCGAGGAAATCGAAGACGTATCCGAACACCTCGAATCCACCAAAAGCATCAGCGAATTGGGCAGCGGCGGCATGCTGACCAAGATGCTGGCGGCCAATATGGCACAGAACGCCGGTGTCGAGACGATCATCGCCGACGGCATCATCGAACGCCCGATTTCCTCGGTGCTGAACAACGAACGCCGCCACACCCGTTGTCTGGCGTCGGCCAAGGCCGCGTCGCCGCTGATGATCTGGCTAAGCAACCGTTTGCAGGTTGCCGGTACGCTGGTCGTCACGGACGAGGCTGTCCGCGCGATCACCGCCAAGGAGCGCGGCTTGCAGCGTGATGATCTGGTGTCGATCCAGGGCGAATTCTCCAAAGGTGACGTGCTGCACGTCTATGACGAGCAGGGGAACGAGTTCGCTCGCGGGCTGACCAACTTTTCGTCCGAAGAGACGATCCTGATGGCACGTAACCCCGAGATGGAGATCGAGGACGTCATCGGCTACAAAACCAAAAGCGCGGTTGTGGGGGCGGAAAACATCTTGATCCTCGAAGATCACCACCTGCAGCTCGACGCGCCCGAAGAAGACGACAAGCCCGTCATTTCCCTCTAATTGACCCTTTCACGGCGGGAGATATTTTTCCCGCCGTTTTGCTTTAAACTGGGCTAGACATTTCCCGAGAAAATCGGGATAAGCGCCAAACGCATAGGGGCCAGCGGCCCATGTGCCAGCCGCGTCATCGCGGCCGAGGCGAGTTGGCGGAGTGGTTACGCAGCGGATTGCAAATCCGTCTACAGGAGTTCGATTCTCCTACTCGCCTCCACTATATTTTTATGGAAATTACAGCATTTTTCCCTGTATGGACGGCCGCTAAAAATGGTCAGTTTACAAGTCGGTTTACACACGCGCTGTTTCGAGCCGCCTAATAAGTAGGAATATTCTCTGCGAAAAAGCCGCGCAGATTACTCCACGCGGCCTCCATTATTTGAGTTATTGAACTGAAGGACACACGATAGTTTATCGGCTTTCACCACCCAGATCGTTCGTGAGCCCTTGGAAGTTCACGATGACTTTTTATCCTTCTTCGATTTTTTACGTTCTAATTTCGCAGCTTTGCGTTTTGCTTTGACAAGTTTCTTATGTACCTCGTCAGTGACTTCTGGAACCAAGGCAGCATATCGCTCGATAACGTTGGAAGCGTGACGCAGTCCCCATCCCATCGTGACTGCGATCTCGTTCAGAGAACAGCCTGCCCGCAATAGTGCTGTAGCAGCCGTGCCTCTCATATCATATGGCCGTAGCTCGTCGCGAATACGGATGGGCAGCAAACCTGCATCAACTTTTGCGTTGTGACGGAGTTTGATATCCCTGATCACCTGTGAAGCGCGTAGCGCCTTAAGTGGCCCACCGGTTAGGGACGTAACCAACAGCTCTTGGTCTTCAGGGAGGCTGTCGATTAGCTGCCCCAAAGCTTCTGTCACCGGTAGACTAACAGCATTTTCGGTTTTTTGTCGCCGAAAGTAGAGCCGCCGCCCCTTCGGCGTCATTTGTACGTGCTCGCGCTTTAAGAAGCCGACATCCTGTGGTGCAAGTCCACCTTCGGAGAAGGCTATTACAATCGGAACCTCTTGAGGACGCGCCTCATTCAGCAACATCTCAATTTCAGATGGGAGCCAAATGATTTGTGCACGGTTCGAGCTATACAGTTTCTTTTGATCCTTGTGGTAGTGAACAGTTATTGCGCTGTCCGCTTCAACACACCAAGTCAGAAAAGTCGTGATGACAGAGCCTGCATAGTCGTACTGTTTAGGTGAATGTGACCATTTGGAGCGCCATTCCCTAATTTGACCGACCGCCTCCATTTCCTCGAACATTTTGATTGGATCGACACCGAATTCTTCTTCGAAAGATTTCAGATATTTTTCATAATCGCTCTGTGTCCGTGGCTTCAAACGCTTATATTCGGCAGAACTGCGGTAGCGATCGATGTAGTACGTTGTTGCCTCCCCACTTATTTTCGACTTTACACGCGTGCCTGTCAGCGCCGCCTGGTAGTCCAGCACGTACTGCGGATCAGCTTCATCATAGTCGCAAACGTCGGACCAGAACTTCGGCCCCCCACGGAATACATAGTGGTAGGTCCGCAAGCCGCCGCACGAAAGTTTCTTTTTTACGCGATGAACGCCAGCAATGCGGGTCTTTTTCGAATTACTTACCACGGCGCGCTTTCCTTTGTTCGGTGAGGCTTAATTTTTGTTGCAGTTCTACTGCGGGTTCTTGGGCCCCCTGGGCTGCATCTAAGCGGGCCCGAACGTGCTTTGGATCGTAAAGGTTGTTACGGCCTTCTACGGTGGTGATACCAAGTTTCTGACACCATGCGCGAAATGCACCACAGACGCGTTTGTAACGCATAGCAGTTGCAAGTTCCTCGCCGGTGATTAGCGCTAATGGTGCGCCGTCAACCATAAATGTTGGGAAGCCCAAGGGGATGCTGGTGTCGTTCATGGAATGCTCGTTTCTCTGTCCAATTTTCTTACAATAAGAAGAGTGGGTCCGATGAATTTCGGACGGTAAAGAAAATCCAATAAATACTTTGGAAAAATTGCATCCCTTTGTTTTTGAATGCTTTATTTTATTGAGGCGCGTCGGAAGTGTAGCAGCACCGATAACCGACGCGCCCATGCGGGCCATTTTCCCCGCATGTTTTATATGGCCAGCTTCAGACTTCGAACTCCCCTATCGCGCGATGATCCAGTACAGTAGAAATCTGCCTACCTAACTCGTCCAGAGCGCTCCTCGCTCGGCTAAGATTTTCCCCGACTTTCGTACGGTGAAGCTCCGTCCAACATGCCGGTCCGGACATGTTGTGAGGATCGTTGTCCCAACAGTCGACCAGCTCGGTCTCCCTATCGACCAGTGTATTGATACGATCCATTAAGACCTCAATTTCGACAACGGACCCGCCGCTAAATATCTGTCGTGACGCTATCGAGCGAAGCAGCCGCTCTGCGCCCAGCCGAGAAGATGGAGGGAGTTCCGGCAACACGTCCGCCCGTATACAAGTAGCGACCCAGCGTGACTGCGCGTACGTCCGCAGGAGTAGCTCTTGAAACGTCAGATCTGCGAGGTTTGCACCTTTATTCATGCCACGCCCTCCCGGAGTCGAGGCAAAGCGGATTTTGATAGTTCTCGGGATGCCGAGGCAGAGTCCTCACACAGCCAGCGTTTGTGTTCGTCACGCTTCTCCTGAAGGGTTTCCATGGCGATGTCGTGGTCGGCTTGCAAACGTGCGCGGATGGCATGCATACGCTTCAGCAGATAGTCATCCAACTTCCCGATCACGGGCGACCCAAGCGGGCCAGACCTAAAGTCGTCCTGACACAGCAAAGTAGAAATCCTGCGGCTGCCGACAAAGCGTGTTGGACGATTAAGGCCCGCGGTAGCCATCGACGAACGACGCTTAACCCAAATTTCGTAACCTCGATTTGCAGCTGTCTGCGCGGATGTTCCATAGGCTAATGTCGCGCGCCGGTTGTTACCGTGACCGTGAAGGTCTAAGACCAAGCACGGTCGCATCTTAGCGGCGTTTAGGCCGCTCTCGACAGCTGGAAAGCGAAAGAGGACGATATCCCCCCGAGATAGTTCGTCCGGCCAATAGGCGGCGTCCGAGATACTTTGGTCAAACATGCAGTGCTCCTGTCATTTGGATTTCATGACGACTGCAGCAGATCACCTCTATGGAAACTGGCCATCTGCCTCTGTGCGTCGAAAGATGCGCACAGAGGCAGATGGCTGGGTTCCTTGTATCCAAATTTTCCCATCTATTGTCTTAGCTGGCGGTAAAGGCCGTCGTGGGACCAGTTTTCCCGGGTTTCGCCCGGTTTCGGTTTTTTTCGGGTTTTTCCGGTGGGGGTGGGGGGGGGTGTTTTGGTTGGAGATCCCGCCTGCGGCGGTCTCTCTGGTCGTTCCGAGTGGCAAGCCCCTGGGAGCGAGATCAGACTTATCTCATCTGAAGCAGCGGTATCGTCGTGCTTTTGTGTTTTAGGCAAAGGCGGACACCCCCGGCGATACCAAGTGCTTCTTGATAAGCCATGAGCAACCCATGGCTTTTGCGCGGAGATCGTGTTTGCAGCCAAATACTTATCACGCGGTTTTACACCATGTTGACGACGACGCGCAGTCAATCTCTCTTTGTTTCGGCGAGTCCGTTCTTCTGATGAGTAGACTTGGCGAAGTTGCAACTGCCGCGCCAGTGAATCCGGCACGCACAAAAGTTCTGCGACAGTGCCACCTGAGTAGTTCAGCCGGCCGTCCACATTTGGGTTGGACGCATATGGTGCGTCTCTACGCTTAAGCGCACTTTTGATGATGGCATCGACCTCGCAATCCCGCAGGCCGGGCGTGGCCAAAGAGGCTACTGTTCGGACTATACCCTCCAGATCAGCGACATTGTGCTGCTGGGTCAAACAGGTTGCATAGAGATGCAGCCAGGTGTTTCGCAGCCCCTCCGGCACCAACCCACCCCAGTGTTCGCTCAGGCGCTCTAAATCGTAGCGTATCTGGCCAAACCGGAGGGCCGCAGGCAAACCTCTCAGGGTTCCAGCTTTATGTGAATTGCTCGGTTTCTTAGAAGAGGCCGCGCGACGCTTTGATTTAAGCTGCTCGCGGGTGGGTCTGCCAGCGGCGACATATATACAATCCGCGAGGTCGTCATATGGAAGTCTCTGCAAAGTACCTTCGATCACTCGGACTTCTCGGCCGCATTTTCTATTGATCGTCCCTGGCAGACGAAATACCCGCGCCGCGTCGGTGCAGCGGCGGTCAGATCCAAACTCTTTGAATAGGCCTTGCAATACGGATATCGTGTTTCTCCAGCGCGGCAAGACGTGCGGAGGGAGCTCTTCGATTAACCAAATTGCGGCCAGGCCCCGACCAGTATCGTTCAACAGAGAAGGTAATGGGATACCCTTTGTATGTACGCACGCAAGGAAAGCTTTGGCTACAGCCTCGGGCGCGACGCCTTGCCAGCTTGGGACTGTGTGGAAATCCAGATCAACATACAGTGCATTCAAGGCCGCAAGAGAATTACGCGCTCTCGGTCCGAAGTAGCGATTGAGTGCAATATACCCGGAGACATCCAGCCATGCACCTACGATGTTGGGCAAGTTCCTGACGTCATGTGTTCGGGAGAACGTCGCTTCTTTCCCGTCCAACTGCATCAGAGTAGCTTTTCCACGACTGCTGGGAGGATGTAGCAGGCGAACGTAGTCTTCTGCGCAGAGGCCTGCTGCTGCGGGTGCGTATGGGAGGTCGAATAGGGTGCGGTGATCATGTTGCATTTACCGGAGCTACGCCCCGGTAAATGCCGTTCAAAATCGACTGCGCTTAATTTTCTGCAGTCAATTTTTGGCCTGCGAAAAAAGTTCTCCCGACGGACGCATATCGGTTCCATCTGCTGAGAGGAGGCAAGACGGACGAACAAAGTGATCATTTCCAGATCGCGAATGTTCATCCCAAATCCTTCAAACCGAAACCCAAAAGCATATGGAGAACACCATGCTTGCATCCCCGATCGCCCTCCCTGTAAATCTGCCGCCGAGCGTCGAGCTCGCTGCGATTCAATTGAGGGAGAAGGTTTACACCTCTTTTCCTGCTTGGACGGCTAACGCCCTAAGCTCAGTCGAAGTTTTTGTCGCTGTCAGCATCATGTTCGACAGTTGCGGACAATATGAGGGCTTGAAAGTTGCTCTTCAGAGCCCGATCCCCAACGAAAAGAACGCCATTAACTTTTCCTGCTGCGTCTCAGTTACAAGCTTCGAGGATGCAAAATCACAGCTTCTGGAGAATGTTGTAAAAAATTGGATTTCTTCCGCTGTAGAACGTCGCTTGAAATTCGGACGGGAATTGATCGAGTATAGCGATGAAGACATCGTAAAGATGATTAAAAGTTTCCGATATATTTGCATGAGCAGCTGTGATCACATTGATATACAGGCACATTTCTTCAGCTACTTGGCTAAGCGGGAACTTGAGTTGCGAACGAAGCCTTTGAGCAACCACGAGACGCTCGCGGAAAAAAAGAAAATCTCTCCACTATGCAAGCAACTGGGTAAAGAAATCTCCCGTGCTAAAGTTTGGTGGGCCAGAATCCCTTCCGACGATCGAGAGGGCGCTGTGCCGTTCATAGTTCGTGACCTGCCGGAGGAAGGACAGATGGTTTATGCTTACCGTGTATACCGCATGAGCCGCTATGGAGCGCATGAGAGTGTTAACCAGTGGGGGGAGATATCCCACTCACTAAGATCGGAAATCTTAGGCGCAAATACTTGTCCTAAGCCGTTTGTTATCAGCGTCTAACCTACAGCGTTCGAACTATATCTGCTCCCTCGCGGAGCTGATATTACCCTGGCTTCACGGCCAGGGCGTTTTTTACTTCTATAGGGTAATCTTGGTTACGACAGCTGGCCGGAATAAATTTCCCATTCAATTAGATAAGGGTTGTACAGGTTGCCCTCTCAACCGCGTACGCGCTGGCTACGGACGTGAGCCGTTGGTTTTTTGATGCGCTGTCGTTTAATCAAAGGAGTTTCCTCACTCGGCAGATTATAGGTTTCAGGGTCGATCTCTTCATCGAACTCGTCTTTGCCTTGCGAGGTGCCGCAGTGATCAGGATCGCCAAGCTCATGGGGTCGCTTAATCGAATCTTGAGAAGTTGAGGGAGCTTCTGCTCCACTCTGGGCCCAATGCAACGCCGCTGCCAGCATATCATCACCTACGCTGACCTGATCGATAGTCGTAGCTGCTTCAATTGCTCTGCGTTGTTCCTCAGCGCTCTTCGCTTCTGCGATCCGCTTTTTCTCTTTCAGAGCTCTTTCTTTCCGAGCCCTTTCTCGGGCTTCGGCAAGCTCTGCAGCGGCCAACAGACGCATCCTTTCCCGCTCAAGGTGCCTGATTTCCAACCAGCAAATCCACTTTTTCTCGTTCGCGTTTCGGGCAGCATCACGTTGTGCAGAGAAATCTGGTACACCAGCTACATTTTCATCCAGCGTCGCCCGGCTACGAGCCGTCCGCTTAGGCCCTGCGTGATGTTGTGCCTGTAGCCCTGCGGGCGCGTCTCCTTCGGCTGACATTGTCTCGTAAGATCGCAGATCAATTCGAGCTTCGCTCCCCAAACGCGCCAAAGCAGCGTTGGTCCTCCGCTGCCACTCGTCACGAATTTTCACGACACATTCTGAGCCCGTTTGCTTGCTATCAAGCTCGCGAGTCTTCTCCAGAAAATCGCCATCTACGACGCGGCGTGTCGTGAACCGGATGTGACCGTGAAAATTTAAGTTGGTTCTGGCGGGGTCGAAAAGTGCCGCAAGGTAGTTCTTTTCTCCCTCTCTGCATTTCCTTGCTTGAGACATTCGTTTGCCCTGCTGTTTGTCATGGAAGTTTGGCGCGTGGATAACCCAATGTACCGCGACGCCAAATTCATCCTTAAGCCAGCACGCAAATCCATGGACAAGCCTGCGTTGTTCGTTGAGCGGCAGCTCGGCGGGCAGCGCGGGGCGAAGTTCCCGAGCGACCCGCGAATTCATTCGCTTTTCGGATCGTTCTGCAGCATTCCATAGCTGTTCGGGCGAACCTGCCCAGTTGGTCATACCCTCTGCCAGCAAGCCCTGGGTGTTACGGTAGTTATAGGTCAGACCGGTACGCTGGTCGGTCATTCTTGTTCGCGCAATGTAAGCGCCAGCCGCGACCGCGGAGCGTCCGTCTGAACGCGACAGTACAAGTAATGGGCAGTGACTGGCTGGATGTATCATTAAGAATGATATGGGGCTCGCCCAGAATTTTCGCTCCGAAAAAGCCCGCGGCAGGCGCGCGGCAAACTTTAGTTTGCGTAACTGCGCCCTTGCCTAATCGGCGTCGGGCCCCGGCCAGTAACGTCTTCCGACATAAATTCATTATCTTGGGGAGCGACATAGGCGTCGAAGTTCCATTTCCTGAGCACCGGAAACGCTATGGAGATACACGAATGCCAAATTATTCTGAGCAGATCAGTAAGATCGAAGGAAAACTGGAACAACAGCGCCAACGCTTGCGCGATCTGCGAGCGCAGGAAACCAAGCAAACCCGCAGGGATGAAACCCGGCGTAAAATTCTCTATGGGGCAGCCACTCTTACGATGCTCGAGGGCTTGAAAGATGAATCACGCCAGGCAGCTCTGCGCCGGATAGAACAGCATGTTACCCGACCGAAAGACCGAGAGTTCCTAAACTTGGAGCCCTTAGATCACACGGGCGGCGGGGCGTCATCTATGAGCGACAACCGTCCTGCCAAACCTCTTAATGCAAGCGCTCAACGCCGTTCGGATCGAGACATCCAGCTCCGACAGGTTGGTGATAGGCTGATAAATAAGCGCAACAATTGACGGTTTTCGCAGGCCCATTCGATGTAGTATCGGTAGTGTAATCAGCGACCATTATACCTTCGTAGATGAATCGACCCACTGATCACACGCATGACGAAACGAGGATTTACGACCAACCGCAACAAGGGCACTGGAAATCACTATGGGACAATCCGTGAAACTCGCTGACGATTTAGTGGAGATGGTTCGACACGAAGCAAAGTTGCATCATAGGTCGATTGCCGGGCAGGTTTCGCACTGGTTGAAAATTGGCCGTGCAATAGAACAATCCGGAAAACTTGACTATAAGCGCGTCGACGCTGCACTTTGCGGTGTGATCGACACCACAGAGTTGACGGAAGCCGAAGAGGCTGTTTGGGTTGATGCCTTTACAGAAAAGATGGGCCACCCCACTGACGCAGAACGAGAGCTTCACCGCCAACGACGAGGACTTAGACTGAGTGGGGAGCTCGGAACGGATGGCAATCTGCTTCACACCAACGGTGATAATGGCGTTCGATCCTAACCCTTGTGCAAGCTCATTGTAACGAATTTCGACGCAGAAATAGCTCATTGCAAAGTGGGTTCGTCAGCTTGGTTTTAGGTAATTGAGAGCTTTACCTAAACTTAGACATATCGCCTTATTTGTGCCGGTTTCCCCCTATCTCACCACCGGCAAATCCTCAATTCGCGTAGTGTAGCGCGGGCTCCGATGATCTGCGCGCAATCGCCACGCCTGCTTCATACCTTCGCTGGCAAGTACCATCGTCTTCTTCCCGAACCGATCATTCACGTCATCCAGAGCTTTCATCAGTGCCGGTGATTTCGGACGCGCTTGATCGAAGAGCGTCTGGGGACGATCTTCGAACCGCACCAGGTCATTCAGCATAACACCAGCCTTGGTGAAGCCAAAGCTTCCAGCGTCCGACTTTGGCCATCCAGCTTCCGCACAGCGTCGTGCGGCTTCAATAAGGTCGAAGGTATCCGACGACATCGGGGTCATGCGGGTTGTTCTGGATGCAGTATACTGAGGACGATCTGGCCGGTGCTTGTTGGTGTGAAAGAACACAGTCAGCGTACCAGCGACCAAGCCGTGCTGGCGTAGCTTTTCAGCGCCCCGTGATGCGTGCGCGGTGATCGCCTGGAACAGCGTGTCGAAGTCTGTCATTGGAGTGCCTGCTGACCGTGTTACAGCCATACCTTTGCGCTGTGGCTCTACGTCTTCAAAGGCGAGACAGGCCTCACCTTGTAGCTCCAATACAATCCTCTCCAGTACCACAGTGCCGACAGCCCGTGCCTGACGGATTGGCAGATCACGAAGATCAGCTGCCGTGTGTACACCCAGGGCCTTCAACTTGTCTGTGGTCTTGTGACCAACGCCCCAGATGTCCCCGACTGGCACACGCGGCAGCAGCCAGCGGGCAAGGCTCTCATCCATCATATCCAAGACCCCTGCAAAGATGGGGTTCTTCTTGGCGATATCGTTCGCACACTTCGCAAGCGTCTTGGTTGGGGCGATGCCGATGCGTACTGGCACGCCTACCCGCCTAAGGACCGCTGCACGCAGCGCCATGGCATGTGCGGTGCGATCTTTGAATCCGACAAAGTCGAGGAAGCACTCATCGATGGAATAGATCTCGACGTTTGGCGTAAAGTCTTCGTAGACCTCAACCACTCTACGAGAGATGTCGCCGTAGAGGGTGTAGTTGGAGCTGAAGACGCGGATACCATGGGCATCAACCTTATCGCGGATGTGATGCAGCGGAGTGCCCATCTTAATCCCCAAGGCCTTGGCCTCATCGCTGCGCGCTATGGCGCAGCCATCGTTGTTGGATAGTACGATCACCGGGACGTTCTTGAGGGTCGGATCGAATATTCGCTCAGCGCTCACATAGAAGTTGGCGCTGTCGCTGATAGCAACAGGCCGCTTCATGCCAAGTCATAGCGCCGGACGACACCTGCGATGACGCCCCAGATTTCGCTATCTTCTGTTAGTTCGACGTCAGGGAACTGTTCCTGACTATTCGCAGGCGCGAGGTAGTACCTGTCACCACGCTTACGCAGGATCTTTGCTGTGACAGCACCATCTACAACAGCCAGCACAGCTCTCCCGATGCGACGCTTTCCTGCACGGTCCACAGCGATGATGTCACCATCACGTATCCCAGCGTCCCACAGGCAGTCCCCTTCTACGCGCCACCAAAATGTAGATGAAGGATGTCTAACGACCCATGCCATAGGGTCGATCTCGTCTTCGAGGTCATCCCCAGCTGGCGAAGGAAAACCTGCGCTGACTGGAGTGCTGACAATTCGAACAGATTGGAATGGTATGTGGACGGGTTCATCAACTGGGTAAACTGGCATGGGAATCCTAATTGTTCGCTATTTGTTCTAAATCTGCGATTCACCTGCCCGATGTCAAGTTTGGTTATTTCCATGTCTGCTGAGACGCTGACATGAAGAATCACTTCGGTGATACGTCAAAAAATCTCGAAGGTTCGTAGTGGCATCAGACGATACGTATGTGGGCGTGTTATACTGATAAATGCTTTACAGAGCAGACGGTCCAACTTAGTGGTACAAACTTTTGAGCCATCTGTTTTCGGCGTCATCATGTGCTCGCAATTAGTCTATTGCTAAACCGCGTTTTCGCATTTTACAGATTACTAATAGCAGTAAAATGTTCTTTTCAAAGTTCTGGGCGGGGAGCGGTCATCTTCTGCGACACGGCTGGAATAGCGGCAGTTCGCTTAAGAGTTTTTGCTCTCCGTTAAGGTTGCGGCATCCCAACGCTCTATTAACGTTGCCATAGGGATGGAGTGCAAGTGGTGCTCCGAGCTCGACATGAGCAATAACCTATTGATGGTGTTGTCCTGAAAGCCGCCGTGGCGAAATTCAGTTGTTAGGCGTGCGGCTACGGTCGAGACTGCGGCTCTTTTGACCAAAGAATTCATAGCCTGCAGCTGTCGACGAAAACGCGCGGCAAGCTGCGTCTCAAAGTTCGGTTTCAATTGGCTTGGGCTCCGAGACGCCGTGTACGCGAAACCAGCACGAAAAAGCGGCTCCATACTACAGAAAGATGCATCGTCGAACACCTGTAGGACCGCGGTATGGCCTACCGGAAAATTTACTGGGGTCGATGAAATCTCACGCTTCAATTGTGTCAGGGCAGAAGTCGTCCAAAGATGTCGTCGGGCGAGCGCCGCCTGAAGCTCTTTCCAGCGGAAGGGACTGTCGGTCAATATTTGTGCGCCTGTGGCCTGGGCCAAATACATCGCTATTTCGAAGTTGGGTGCCATCTTCATGAATTCGAACTGGCCGCCCTCGGCGAGCGGGCTATCTTGAAGAATAGCGAGCTTGTCTCTGAACTTCATACGTTCGATAATACCAACCAGAGTATCCATCTCGATTGGCTTATCATCTTGAGCCGTTTCCAAAATATCCGCAGCAATTGCCTCATTCGGCATGTATAGCTTTGTGCGGCGTAGATCTTCTTGCACCACGGCCTCGAGCCTCGGGTCGTCGGCGGGGGTGAATTTGATGCCTTGGGATCTGGCCTCAGCCATTGCCATCATCTGGTCGCGGAGGTGAAAATCAAAATCGCAGGGATCGGGGATCAAAGTGATTAGACCGGCCTCTACGAGCGGCATGAGTTGTAAGAAGGTCATTATAGCTTTGAGAGCTTCGCCGCGATACTGACGAGGGTGCTCAGTAGGTCGCTTGTCCTTCTGGAGCGTCCGAGAGATCAAGAAAGGGTTCTGCACAATAAGCTCGCCGAAAAGCAAAGGGGCCCCGGGCGCGAACTCCGTGATCAGCTTGGGGTGCAGCGCTCCAGTATAGACCGAGCGCATCTTGCCGTCCGGTTTGGGCAGAAGGGCCAGTAGGTCGGTCTCGAGTGGCCACAGGGCCTCGTAGAGGCGATACATGTGCGCGATCTTGTCGTCGGTCATCTCCCGACGGATTGTGTCCCAATCCTTGGTCTCCAGTTCGAAGAGCTGAACCAAGGCGTCCATGAACATCATATTGCGCTCACGGATGCTCTTCTCCGTCCACGACATGCGCAGGTGCGACGGCTTATCTCGACAGCAATTCCCGAACGAATGGCCGGATCCACACGGACAGTATTCGCGTGGCCGAGGCTTGGTCTCCGGCGGCTCCTTTAGCAGCCACCCCCGTGGCTTCTCAGTTCGCCCGAACTCGTCCTGATAGTGGACGTCACCGTTCTCAAACCTGGCATACATCTTTCCACCGAACCGATAGAGCTCGTCCGGAGGCGGAAGAAAGGTAGTACGCAGGTCAGACCAAGACTTGGACACAAGCCTTTCGGGGAAGACATCCTCCCGGCAGGATCCGGCGACATATCGGTTCGCCCGCGCTTTGATTACGAAGTTCACCTCGGCGACCTGATCGTCGGTTAGGTACCGCGTCCTAATAAACTCGGTCGTCGACATCATGGTGGACTGGTAGTTTCGTGCAAACGTTCGCTTCGCATCGGGGCGCGTCCCGGGATCCTTTGCGTATTCGAGGTTGGTAAGGATAAGGAGGTGATCCGGCCCTAACGGGAAAAGTGTCTGGGAACCCTTGAGAGCGATTGAGGGATCTTCTGGGTGTCGGTTGGGACGGTCGGAGGGCGGAATGGCATGGTTAAAGACCGTAACAGGATGGTCGCTCAGGATGAACTTGGCAGTGGCCCGCCTTGCTGACACGATTTCTCGCACCCCGGTTGTCCAGATAGTAGCGTTGAGCATGCGAATACTTTGCATCTCAAGCATCAATTGGTTCTGGGCAACATCCGGTAATATCTCACCGAGCCTAACTATCTCCGGATACTGCCTACGTAGCCATGCGAGGCCTGTTGGCGTCCGCAACTTCTGAATGTCCAGAAATTCAAAGAGGTCCTTGAAGTGGCGTTGCCAAGCACTCTGATCATTGCCGCAGAATGCCCGGACCGCGTCGGCACCTCGCCTGTCGATGTCACCAAAGAACATTCTCTCGATCTCGTCGTTGACCTCGGCCCCGAAGAATGTCGAATAGAGGTCGTGCGCGACGAACGCCCGTGACGTGGGTGAATCGAAAAGGCAACGTCCGCTGGCCACCGTCCCATCGCCACGTTTGAATGTGGGTGGGTTTAAGTCGAGAAGGACGTGCTTGGACTTGCCTGGAGCGAAGAAACTCTCCTGATGCCATCGCGGGACATAGTGGTTTTTTCTGGTTACAGACATGAGTGCTCATTGCGTTCGAGGGGAGATAATTAGCCAACCTGATTAGCAGTTCAGCAAATTGTAAATGTCCTTATTTCGCTTGACCTGCCCCCCGAGGCTCCCTCATTCATAGTGAGAGTTTGCGGGTTTGGATTTCATATTCTTCATCGTCATTTTGGGCAAGCGCGTCGTGTGCGGTGCCCTCAAATTGCTCAAGCGCACGGCGCGCTTCAGCAGGTGCTTGGTTTCCGAGTGATGAGTGCGGTCTGACGTTGTTGTAATCGTATCGCCAGAGAGCCAGCTTGCGGCGAGCATCATTCAAGGTGTCGAAGATCTCCTCGTTGAGCAGCTCGTCGCGCAGACTGCCGTTGAAGCTTTCGATGAAGGCATTCTGCTGCGGTTTGCCCGGATCGATATAATGCCAATCAACATCGTTATCGCCAGCCCACTTCAGGATCGCACGACTGGTGAACTCTGTGCCGTTATCACTGACGATACAGGCAGGCTTTCCATAAACGCGCACAAGCGCATCTAACTCGCGTGCCACCCTCGCACCTGAGATGCTGGTATCGGCCATCAGGCACAGGTTCTCACGGCAGCAGTCGTCATTCACTGCCAGCATGCGGAATTTGCGAGATGCGCCGAACGTATCAGACACAAAATCCAACGACCAACGCTCGCCTGGTCGCAAAGCCACAGGCATAGGTGTCCGCGATCCACGCGCACGTTTACGGCCTCTGCGCCGCCTGACACCCAGCTTTTCCTCGGTGTAGAGACGATACAGCTTCTTGTGGTTCATAATCATGCCTTTGCGTTCCAACAGCACGCCAATCCGGCGATAGCCGAACCGACGCCGTTTGCTGGCAATCGCTTTCATCTCTTCGCGAACTTCAGGATTATCCGGCGGCTTGTCGCGCCGAACGGTCTTGGGATCGACACCGACCAGCCTGCACGCACGACGTTGCGAGATATCATGATCCCGCATCGCCTTGCGTGCTACAGCCCGTCGCACATTCGGTGTCGTCAGCTCTTTCCCAGCAAATCCTTCAGAACAACGTTATCGAGCATCGTATCGGCCAGCAGACGCTTCAGCTTCGCGTTCTCATCTTCCAGCGATTTAAGCCGGTGGGTGTCTGACACGTTCATGCCGCCATACTTGGCTTTGAGCTTGTAAAACGACGCCGGGCTCAGGCCATGCCTACGACACACCTCTGCCGTCGGCATCCCAGCTTCCTGTTCTTTGATCATCCCGATTATTTGGGCTTCGGTAAATCGGCTCTGTCGCATTTGTTTGCTCCTTCAAAGCTTGAGCAAACTCTACATTAAACTGAGGGAAGTTTCGGGGGGCAGGTCAGTACTAATAGACAGCATTCTTTCCGTGGAGCGATTTACTCGCTTGCCTCCAGCCGAGCACTGTCTAAAGTGCGGATATGTTTGAAAAACTCACTTCAAAAGGGTTCGATATTTCCATCCGAAACCACGCAGGCGCTATCCTGACGGTGGACTTTCCGCAAATTGCAAAAGAACTCGAAGACGCCCTGCTGTCTGTATCAATCCCAGCCGAAGAGTTAATCGGCTCGGGGGGTGGCGAAGCAAAGTCTACGCAGCGCTTGCGGAGAAAGCTCTATGGCCTGAACTGGCCAAAGCACAACTTCGACTTTCAACTTATTGTAGATGGTGTTGAGACAGTTGGTATGTCCCACGAAATTGATCACGTTCGCCGCGCCGACAATGGCGTGATTGCGTGCGAAATTGAATGGAACAATAAAGACCCGTTTTTTGACCGCGACTTAGAGAATTTCCAGCGCCTGCACTCGCAATCCGCTATTTCAGTTGGAGTGCTTATTACGCGTGGCTCCAGCTTACAGGACGATATGTTCGGCATCATTAGAAGGTGTATAGAAAAGCACGGATTCTTAGACGAAGCTGAGATGGTCAAAGCATTCGACATGAAAGACCGTACGAAGCGGCAGCGGGAGGCGGTCCTTATGCACTTGGATCGGCAGATACCTTTTGCTGAAGCATTCGCGCGTCAATTCGTATCCGACAAGTTCGGCCAAGCGACCACCCATTGGCGAAAGTTGGAAGATCGAATCCATCGTGGTGTAGGCAACCCGTGCCCCCTTTTGCTTGTCGGATTGCCGAGGTCAGTGATAATCGAATAGCTGCTACTTACAGGATTGTGAAACGCTCCGGCTTCGGCGCCGTTTCAAGTTAGGCGCTTTTCGGGGCCTTGAAAGGAACGGAGAGAAAATCTCGACAAAGTCCCAACAAACGCCTCTCTCAGTGCCCAGTGCGGCGAACCCTCGGCTATTTCGAGCAAGGGAATTCAAATGGACGATGTTGGCGAGCAGACATAGCTCTATTCCGCCGCAGTCACGCTACTGTTGTAAGCGTAGGTCTTCCAAGAAGGCTTGTAGTCTGCGTCGGCTTGGTTGCCCCATACTGTCCATCCATCGCGAATTCCGCGACCAAAGAGCTCTAAGCGAGGCCCCCATGAGCAGCGCTCGATGATGTCATACTGCTCATCCGGCTTACGGCTGTGCTCGCGCTTGCGGGTCTTAAGAAGGTCGCTGTCAGGGCCGTCACAATCCCGCTCTTCTGCTTCGATGAAGTTGACCTGGCTACGACCAGGTGCAAGCGTTCGAACACCTTTACCACGGACCCCAAAGAGTAATATCTCAGTCACGTTACGAAAGTAAAAGCCCACTCCACGTCCGTCAGGCCCGCCATCTTTGCGTACTTTCTCCCACACGATGTTAGACTTGTAATCAAACCCCCAGGCGTTCAGCACCTGAAGGCCTTCAGGAAGGAGCGCGTTCGGAACCCAAAGGTAGCAGTGCGCACGATCTGCAACGTGCTCGGCGACCGGCAGCTCGCAAATCTCGTCGAGCGTCATCGTCGGGTAACGAGCTAACCGCTTGTGCTCCGGCGCGATTTTACCGGTACGGTTCTGAAAACGCCAAGGCGGATCAGCCATCACAGTCGCAAACTGGGGCTGCCCATCCAGAAATGTTCTAAGGTCGTTCGCCGCCGACATTGAGTCGCCCCCTATGGTGGTTTCTACCAGTTGTAGATCAATATTTGGTATCCGGCAATCAAACATGTCCACTGCTCTCTAATTAAAGCGGAACCGGCAAAGCACCCTACCTTCCCGCTTTGTTCCCCGCCGCTACAATGGAGCGCTTACGAGCCTGGCTACGCGCAGCAAGATGTTCATAACCGGTGATAGACGGGAAAGCTTAGGCAGCAACCGAAGGATGTCGCTTGACTAATCGGCTTCTGTCAAACAGCGTTGGTCGTGCGGCTGAAGGGAGTTGGGTGGATCGTGTCAAGCAACTGGAGAGAAACGCGCGATGAGGTTTGGAAGCGTTTCAAGGAGGGCATGGCCGAGGTCATCCTTTCCCTCGCTGGATCGGTAGGAGTAATCGGGGGGATTTCAGCAGTTCAGGCACTTAACGACGCTCAAATGACTGTCGGAGGTGCGTTCCACAGCTACTTTGAAGGTGGGCAAGTTGGGCTTACCGTCTTGGCAGTTGCGGGGGCAGCCTTTGGCACGCTACTCCGGCTACCTAAAGGCGACCGTCTCTGGTCCGTCTTAACCATCTTGATACTCTTAGCTCCCATCATCGGAACCGCATTCATCGTCGGTGGGAATCCAGGTTTCGTTTCTGGAAAACTAACGAGTGGCACGCTCAATTTGCTCTGGGTGTTCTACATTCTGGTTCATTTAATGTGGCTTATATTTATTATGCGAAGACCGCCCGACCTGCCCAATGCACAAGAGGTTGGGGAACAGGAACATCAACGTGTCGGTGGCGTGAAGGAAAGGGCAGCGGAGCGTGCGTAACGATATCAATATACCAATCGTCCTACCAGTTTCGAAGGTCGAACAACCTATTGGCGAGTTCTACGTCGGTCGGGTAGATGCGCGGACACTCACGAAGATCTCTTACACCGAGATTCGGGCCTTCGTTGACGGCAAACAAGACAAGATTGCCGGTATCCAGCGCGAGCGCTCAAAAAAGCGCATTGATGAGATCAAGAAATACGTGAATTTGGACTACGCGACTTTCCCCACATCAGTCATCATCGCGGTAGCACCCGAATGCTCACGCTTAGTGAACTTTGACCCTGACATGACACCCGAGCAAGCCTCTGCAGTATTTGAGGAAGGTGATGAGCAAGAGATCGACGACGAATCCAAGGTCTTTAATTTGCTTCTGAACTCGTACGGAAAGAAAGGAGGCGATGATTACATACCGGCGGAGAAAATCGCCTTCATTATTGACGGCCAGCACCGTGTGGCGGGGTTGGAAGGCTTAGACGATGACAAAGAGTTCGATGTTAATATCTCTGTATTTGTAGGCGCATCTGAAGCCGATAAAGCGGAGATTTTCGCTCGGGTAAACCAAGCGCAAACTAAGGTAAATCAGTCCCTCGTGGTCGACCTTGCATCCTACTACGAAGAGCGCGGTCCGGTGAAATTTGCGCACGAAGTAGTTCTCGCTATGAACCAAGACGAAGATGGGCCACTGCGTGACAAAGTGAAGCGTCTTGGGAAGGCCGATCCGGGCAAAGGGCAAATTCAGACGCTCGCACAAGCTACGGTTGTTAAGCCGATCGTCGATTACATTACGGCGGATCCGGAGGCTGAGAGGAACAAGCGATACAAAGGTATTTTTGGTTCGCGAAGAAAACCGGGTGAATGGCGGAATTACATTTTCCAGCCGTTCTATGACGAACAAGATGATGGCGGCATGTTCTTGTGCTTGACGAACTATTTCAATGCTGTGAAAGGTCGCTGGCCGCAAGTATGGGACGACGCACCCGCGGGCACGGTTCTAAACAGAACAACGGGCTACGCGGCTCTCATGAAGTTTATGAGGCCAGTTTATCTGCATTACTGCAATGAGCCAGGTCAAATTTTGACGCGCTCAGACTGCGAAAAGGTATTTGCGCAGATTTTCATCGATGCAGAAGACTTCAACCGCGAAGAGTATTTGCCAGGCAGCTCGGGTGCCGGAAAGCTATACCGCCAAATGATGGGCTACATGGGCTGGAAACCTTAACGCGGATCAAATGGAACCATTAAGGGAAGCGTTGCCGCTTATCGACCAAAGAAAGCGACGGCGCGTGCACCCAGCCCATAAGATTTGGAAGTCGGCTATACGGACGGAGCAAGGTTTCGCTGCAATCGCGCCAAGGACTGCTATACGCGCGGGACAGAAACGGTGGGTTCTGGTTCGGCCCAAGAGCCAGTACCAGAACCCACATGCTGCTTATCAAGCCGTTCTATGACCGTATGACGATTTCGATGGCAGACTCCGGGACATTTAGACCAAGCGCGAGCCCTGCCTTCGCTTCTGATATCGTGATCCCCCGAGGCAACCTCTCGAGCGGCTGATAATCAAGTGTTTTGAAGTCAACATTCTCGTAGTCAGCGTCCTTCCAATAGGCCACAGGGTTCCGGCCTTCCCATTCGTCTGGCCAGTCTACCAAGGCGTACTCGCTGATTTGGATGAGCCAGCGGCCTTCGGTCTCGGTGGAAGGCACAACGTCTTTAACCTTACCCACCATGAATGCTGTCCCGTGTTCTTCCGGCCCTTCGGGATTGCGAGTTTTAGCGTTGCGACAAATGACAACGTAATCACACCGAGCGGCGCGATTGCGATCAAGAGCCCAAGACTGAGTGCCTCCTATCGCCAAAATTGTCTCGACAGACTTGAAAGTAAGCACTGAAATCACGTCACTCATGTAGTTCCCCTAAAATATCTCGTTGAAGTGATTATATATAATCATACTTTAATAAAAGTATCAATATACTTACAGCAAGATATATCGGAGGCGCGCAGTTAAATTGAGAAGTCAGAGGTAAACCGTCGCTTCCGTCACTTCGCGATGCAACCCAAACCGGTGATGGACCTTGAGGCAGAACCTTTGGTTAGACTTCTGGCAGTTTTGTCATGATATTGGCCGCTCAGTGTCATGCGCAGTTGCCTGCTTTTTAACGTGGATAAGTGTGTCTCATAAGATATCAATCTGGCCGCTTTGCAATCAGAATGGAATTGGGCTGGCCGCCAGTAATGCTGACGAGCTGCGACGACGAAGCGGGTCGTCGCCCTCCAAAGCTCAGTTTGTGCCCGCCCATCAGGTTCCTAACATGTGCTTCCTCGTGCCGCGTCCGTTGAATTCATCATGCCCCACGTATCCGCCATCCAAAGATCCCGTGGTCCACCTCTATCATAACTCATTGATCTCTTTAAGATGGTGCGCGCATGCCGTGGTCCACATTATCCCCTGTATTATGGCATTTTTTACCGCTCGTGGCATTCCCCTACGGGCTGCCACTTCCTACTGGTTGTGCAAGAAATCTTATAAGAACTGCTGTCCGAGGCGAGGCACTTTAAGTCCGCCATTGCGTCCAGAGAGCTCTATTGAGATTTTGATGACCCAACTTTACTGACGGGTGAGCGGAGATGGTGCACGAGTGTCAGAACATCTGGCAGGCTTTTACGCTTGTTTGAGCCGTTAAAACAGTTTACATATCTAAAGGTAAGTCATTGATATATCACAAGTGAATGACGCCATGGTTTACAAATTTGTGTAGCTTATTCAATGGTAGTGCGCGGATTGCAAATCCGTGTACAGGAGTTCGATTCTCCTACTCGCCTCCACTATTTTCAAGCATTTAGCTCGCTTCAGGCGGAACCGAAATCTGGCCCGTGACATAGCACGTATCACATGGTTTTTCTCGTCGCCGTTCGCGTCGCATGCGGGGTGCGGTTGAACCGAATGTTGGCCTTTCCGCAGTGTTGCCGTTGGTGCTCGCGCGATCGGGGTTAGCGCGGCGCTGACGGAAGCTGTGAAAGATCGACCCCCGGCGCATCTTTAAGCGTTCTAAGCACGATCTCGGACCTCACTTGCGCAACAAGCTCATGTGGCAGCAATTGCTCGTGTATAAAGCGCGCAAAGCTTTCAAGATCGGGGGCGCGCAGGTCAAGGATGTAATCTGCATCGCCTGATACGGAAAAGGCCGCCCGCACCTCGGGGTGGCGGGCGATAAAATTGGCGAAGCCGCTTTCGTTGTCGCCGCCGTGGCTGCGCAAGTTGACGCGTACGATGGCGCGCAGCCCGAAACCAAGGCGGTCTGCATTCAGTCGCGCAGAGTACCCCGAGATCAACTGCGCTGCCTCAAGCGCTGCGCGCCGCCGGGAGCATTGCGACGGGGAAAGGTTCACCTTTTCTGACAGGGCTGTGTTGGTCATCGCCCCGTCTTGCTGGAGCGCCCTGAGAATTGCGATGTCGAATCCATCAAGCGACATAATTCCCCCGCTGTCTGCCAGTTGTGTGCGCAGTTGCTACCATAAATGACGTATTCTTATAGTTTGGGGTCCTTAGATGCAATTTCTATGTATATGTGGCCTGTTCCATCGCTCAATATACACGCACCTTGCACTCCAAATGCTCCACAATGGTTTCAAATAGCATTGAGAGGAGTTTGCATCATGGGACCGTTCCCGCACGACGCACCGAAGGCCACGATTTCCGACCTGAACCCTGCAGGGACCGACGGGTTCTCATTCGTGGAGTTTGCGCACCGTGATCCAGCTGTTCTGGACAAGCTGTTTCGCCAAATGGGTTTCGTTCCAGTTGCCAAGCATAAATCCAAGGACATCACATTGTATCGCCAAGGGGATATTACCTATGTGCTGAACGCGGATAAAACCGGACATGCCGCCAAGTTTGTCCAAGAGCATGGCCCCTGCGCACCCGCCATGGGCTGGCGTGTCGTGGACGCGCAGCATGCGCTACGCCGCGCCGTTGATCTTGGGGCTAAGGAATACACTGGCAACGGCAAAGCGATCGAGGCACCGGCTGTATACGGCATCGGCGGATCGCTCCTGTATTTTATCGATACCTATGGGGATGCTGGCAGTGCCTTTGATGCAGACTACAACTGGCTGGACGAGGCGGACCCTCGACCCGAGGGGTTCGGCTTTTTCTACCTCGACCACCTGACGCATAACGTTATTCGCGGGAATATGGACACGTGGTACAGGTTCTACGCCGACACCTTCAATTTCAAAGAAATCCGGTTCTTTGACATCAAGGGTAAGCAGACTGGCCTGACCAGCCGCGCGTTGACGTCGCCAGATGGAAAAATTCGTATCCCCATCAACGAAAGTGCGGACGACAACAGCCAGATCGAAGAATATCTGCGCGAGTATAAAGGCGAAGGCATCCAACATATCGCGATCGCCTCTAACGACATCTATGGCGGTACCGAAAGCATCGCTGACGCAGGTATGGAATTTATGCCAGGGCCGCCCGCTACCTACTATGAAATGAGCCACGCACGTGTGAAGGGGCACCAAGAGCCGATCGACAAGATGCAAAAGCGCGGCATTTTGATTGATGGCGAAGGCGTTGTTGGCGGAGGCGAAACCCGCGTGCTGCTTCAGATTTTTTCTAAAACTGTGATCGGACCGATTTTCTTCGAATTCATCCAACGTAAGGGGGATGACGGGTTCGGCGAAGGCAATTTCCGCGCGCTGTTCGAATCCATCGAGGAAGACCAAGTCCGCCGCGGTGTCTTGCAGGCATCCCCTGCAGAATGATCTGGACAGATTTGTCGTCTGCCCCTGAAAAAGGCACGTTCGTCGCGCTGGCGGCGGACGTTAACGGGGCCACGGTGTTGACGGTTACAACGGCAGCAGGGGATTTTCCCCTGCTGTTGGTGCGACGGAATGACGGTGTCATTGCCTTCGTTAACATGTGTCCGCATCAGTTCCTGCCTCTTGATTATCGTTCAAATCAGGTGCTGTCGGTGGATGGCAGTAAGCTGATGTGCAGCGCTCATGGCGCGATGTTTGACGCCGGCACGGGCGCAGGCGTCGGGGGAAACGGCCTTGGGTGCGATCTGATACCCGTGCCGGTGGCGCAAATAGACGGGCAGATTGTCATCGGCTGACCCGATCTGGGGGCGCTTTCGAAACTGGCACCCTTGGACGCCGCGACGTTTCCGATGGGCTTTAGGGTAGATCGTTCGATTCTTGCTTTCGTTTGGGGGTGGCGTCGCGCACTCTGTGCGCCCCGGCTATGGCATCTGCTATGTTTTAGCCGTATTATCTGCCAAACACGGAAAATTGCGCCTATTGCCCTGACTGGCCGTTGCCCGGCGGGCGGTGATGTGGCATCTCACGAGACAAATAACTGAACGAAAGAGTTTAGCTGATGACAGATTTCACAGCCCGCCGCACCATGATGGTTGATACTCAGGTGCGCCCTTCGGATGTTACCAAGTTCCCTATCATTGATGCGATGCTCAAGGTGGCGCGCGAGGATTTTGTGCCGGTGGCCCGCCGCGAGGCAGCTTATCTGGGCGAAAACATTAGCTTGGGCGAAGGACGCGTGCTGCTTGAGCCGCGGACGCTGGCCAAAATGCTGGACGATCTTGGGGTCGAGAATGACGAGCTGGTGCTCGATATCGGCTGTGGCTACGGCTATTCCTCTGCCGTGATCGCGCATATGGCCGAAGCGGTCGTCGCCGTCGAGGATGACGAGCAGATGGCGAAAGAAGCGCAGGAAACCCTGATTAACGCGGATATCGACAATGTCATCGTGCACCATGGACCGCTGGCCGAAGGGGCGCAGAAACATGGGCCCTATGACGTGGTGATTGTGCAAGGCGGCGTCGATGAGGTGCCCGAAGCGCTGCTGGCGCAGCTCAAGGATGGCGGGCGGATCGCTTGTTTGTTCATGGACGGCCCCCTGGGCGAGGTGCGTTTGGGCTACAAAAGCGAACGTGGCATCAGCTGGCGCAAAAGTTTCAACGCCGCCGCCCCTGTCTTGGACGGGTTTACCCGTGCGAAAGAATTCCAGCTTTAAGCTATCAGAACTGCTGCAGATGACGGCAGAAGCAGTGACACCGATGGAGTGTGAGATATGATGAATACGGGCAAGATGCGGTCCGTCCGCAGCATGATCGCGGCGTCCTGCGTCGGTTTGGGTCTGCTGGCACCGATGGCCACACAGGCAGAGACATTGGCCGATGCGCTGGTTGGGGCCTATAACAACTCGGGCCTGCTGGACCAGAACCGTGCCGTGTTGCGCGCCGCAGATGAAGATGTGGCGATCGCGAAATCCGCGCTCAAGCCCGTGTTGCAGTGGACGGGGAACCTGACGCAATCCTACAACCAGTCGGTCAGCGGGGGCACCACCTCTATTCCGGCGGGTTTCAGAAGCTCCACCGATTCACTGACGACATCGGTGAACCTTGTGGCGTCGCTGCTGGTCTATGACTTTGGATCGTCGCGCTATTCGATCGAGGCGGCAAAGGAAACCGTGCTAGCTACGCGCGAAACGCTGGTCAGTGCCGAACAGCAAATTCTGCTGCGCGCTGTCGATGCCTATATGACCGTGATCCAGACGCAGCAGCTTGTCTCTCTGGCCGAGAATAACGTGCGCGTTCTGACGCAGGAGTTGCGCGCCGCACGTGACCGTTTCGAAGTAGGCGAGGTGACCCGCACCGACGTATCGCTGGCCGAAGCAGAACTTGCCGCCGCACGCAGCAACCTTGCCGGTGCGCAGGGCGATTTCATCAGCGCGAAAGCCTATTACAAGGTGGCCGTGGGGCGTGAGCCAGGTCGCCTAAGCCCCCCACCAAGCCTGCCGAAGCTGTCCAACAGCATCGCGACGGCCAAAGCACTGGCGGTGCGGCAGCACCCCGATATCCTGACCGTCCAGCACCAGGTCGCCGCTGCTGATCTGCTGGTACGCAGCAACGAATCTGCACTGAAGCCCAATGTTTCGGTGCAGGGGTCATACGGGCTAACCGAGACGTTTGATTCCCAAGCCTCGACACGCAGTGGGTCGATCGGCTTTCAGGTCGGTCAAACGATTTACCAAGGCGGTGCTTTGTCTGCCGGTGTACGACAAAGCCAGGCGAACCGTGACGCGCAGCGCGGCAACCTGCATGTGGTGGTTAAAGACGTGGAACGCGCGGTCAGCGATGCCTATGCGGGGCTTGCCTCTGCCCGGGCACAGATCGAAGCCTCCCAGCGTCAGGTACGCGCGGCACAGATCGCCTTTGACGGTATCCGCGAGGAAGCCAGCCTTGGCGCGCGCACCACATTGGACGTTCTGGATGCCGAGCAGTCCTTGCTCGACGCCCGCTCCGCCAGTGTGTCGGCGCAGTCCTTGCTTTATGTAGCGGCATATTCCGTGCTTTCCGCGACGGGTCAGCTGACCGCGCAGGACCTGAAACTGCCGGTGCAAATCTATGATCCCTCCGCCTATTACAATATGGTTAAGGATGGCCCCACGAAATATTCAAAAGAGGGGAAGCAGTTGGATCGCGTACTGCGGGCGCTGCAAAAAGACTGACATTTTCACCACCCCCATTGTGAGAAGCCAACCTTCGGGTTAGACTATTCGCGAAGAACGAGTGGTGATTAAATATGTCCGAAACCGTCACAAACGCAGAGGTCGAAGACGTTCTGTCTTCGATCCGCCGTCTGGTCTCAGAAGATCGCAAGCCGGCGCAGAAGCCGTCGGAAGTACCTGCGATTGAAGAGAAACTGGTGCTGACGCCGTCCTTGCGCGTGTCCAATGACGCGCCTGTGGCCGCCCCTCGGAAAGAGGCGAAACCAGAGGCGGTTCAACCCCGGTCGGCGTCCTATCAGGATGCGATGCAGGACATGGATGCCGACGTTGAGACGGGCGAGGGGGCGGATTTGTCCGCCTCGGATCGCAATCAAGTTGCCGAAGATTTTAAGTTTATTTCCGGCCGCGAACCGCGCTTTCGCGCCCAGTTTGCTACGCCCGCAGGGGATGGCAAGCCGCAGGATACGGCCGAGCCGCCGCGCAAGTTGGCCTTTAGTGCGCCACGTGCTGCGGCATACTCCACCGATATGCTCAACCTTGGCTCATCCGAGCTGGTCGATGACGTGCCACCGACGCCGGACCGGTTGAGCGCGAAAATCGCTGCCCTTGAAACAGCGATCAGCCGCATTCCCGAAAACTGGGAACCTGACGAGCCCGGCAAAAGCGATTATTCCGGCAGCGAAGACCCCGCGATGGCCTGGGAAGACGACGTTGAATTCGACGCCACCGGCGCGCCTGTGTCCGATGTCGCCCCAAACGATGCGGAAGAGGGTCTGCTGGACGAGGATATGGGTTGGCACGATGCAGTCGAGCCCCATGCACCCCAAGAGCATGCCGAACCCCAAGACCGTGTTGTGGACGGCCCCTTTGCCACCCGCGTGACCGCAGCAGATGCGACTGTGACCGATACCACCGAAGCGGCGCAGGATGATGATGCAACGCTTGGTTTCGGGCCGGATGAATATCTGGACGAAGAGATGCTGCGTGATCTGGTGTCTGAAATTGTGCGCACAGAGCTGCAGGGGGCCTTGGGTGAACGGATCACCCGCAACGTCCGCAAACTGGTGCGCCGTGAAATTCACCGCGCCCTTACGTCGCAAGATCTGGAATAAACGCCTACACGCGCAGGCGCATCTTCGTGCGTATGAAAGGGCAGGGCGCTACGCTTTGCCCTTTTGCGCATCAGGTGGTCGCAATGCCAGACCGCACGACACTATCACATTTAACCATAAAAAAACGCGGCCCGTAGGCCGCGTCTTTTTGTTCAAACTTTTGGCAGTCTTCAGGCAGCTTCAGCCTGTTGTGCAGCGTGGCGACGCTCGGACTCTTCGCGGGACAGGGCGACAGAGGTACGGACACCTTTGCCAACAAAGTCCATCAGACCTTCGACAACACGCTCGTTGGGGTCGATGCCCGCGCAGCTCAAGACTTCGCGGCCATCGCGGGAGCGAGCCCAACGGGCAATCTGTTCTGGACCGTTACCGTATTTCTTGTCATCGGCAATCGCATCGTCCAATGCAGCCAGTACCACAGCTGCGAAAAGTTTGCGGGCACGGTTACCTTGTTCATTGTTAAAGGCAGTGCCATCAACGAAATCTTTCATCTCGTCGTCCTTTCTATTATTCTTGCTCTTGTCATTTAGGCGTGGGGTTCCTTATGACCGAAAGAGCGCGATTCGGATACACCTTTATTGCATAACACTCATGCGTTATCTGCATGGCTTTCGCAGTTGCAGCATCGGGTGCGCTGTCTTGCGGGGGTCGACGTTGATATATATAGGTCGGTCCAATCTCTCTTCAACTTCATTGCTATGGTGCTGATACATGCCAAAGATTAACGGGAACGAAATTCGGCCAGGAAATGTGCTCGAGCATAACGGTGGTCTCTGGGCAGCGGTCAAGGTCGATCATGTCAAACCGGGCAAGGGCGGTGCCTTTGCTCAGGTCGAAATGCGCAACCTGCGCAACGGGTCGAAACTGAACGAACGCTTCCGCAGCGCCGACAAGGTTGAAAAGGTCCGGCTAGAGCAAAAAGACCAACAATTCCTGTATGAAGACTCAGGTATGCTGGTTCTGATGGACACCGAAACATACGAGCAAGTGCAGCTTTCAGCCGAGCTTCTGGGCGAACGTCGCCCCTTCTTGCAGGACGGTATGATGGTCGTGGTCGAGTATCACGAGGAAGAGGCGCTGAACGCGTCCTTGCCACAAAAAGTAACCTGTAAAATTGTCGAAACTGAACCGGTCGTCAAAGGCCAGACAGCGGCGAATTCCTTCAAGCCAGCGGTGCTTGATAACGGCGTCAAAGTGATGGTCCCGCCCTTCGTCGGACAGGACGAAGACATCATCGTGAACACCGAAACGATGGAATATTCCGAACGCGCGTAAGTTGTGGTGTGACGCTACGTCATAGCTTCGCTGCAGTGCAGAGCCCCGGTGAACGCCGGGGCTCTTTTGCGTTGCGGGGCAGGCGGGTCACTGGGCTCGGCGGCGTCACCCCTCCCTCATCGCGGGTATTTGTTGCTAATATGCAACTTTTTCGGCGGGCCGCGCACGCTGTCATCTCGGGCTGCCTCATATTTGCGCAGCGCCGCCGCGGGGCCCTAGCCGTCGGTCACCATGGTCACCGTGGCATCCCCCGCCTGCATCGCCGCCTTTGCGCGGTCGTACCGCAGATAGGCCAGCGCATGGGTGCCGGTGCGGGTAAAGATCGTACCGGCAGGTTTGCCATCGGCGGTGATGTCCGTGCCGGTTTCTACGGGCGCGCTGATCTCGACCCTAGCCAAGCCTTTGCGCAGCTCGGTCTTGTGTTTCATGCGGGCCGTTACCTCTTGTCCGACATAGCAGCCCTTGCGGAAATCCACACCGTTCAGCCGCTCGAACCCCATTTCGAGAATGAAGCTGTCCGAGGTAAGCTCTGCCCCAGTTTCGGGGATCATGTAGGTCACCCGCAGCGCGTCCCAATCGGTGGTGTCATCGGTTTGCGGTGTGTCGCGATAGGCGCGCCAGCCGATGCGGGCATCGCGGGGGTCGCTATAGGCATTGTCGGGCGCGCTCTCTAGCCCGCGGTGCAGATGCAGGCCGGTCGCGTCTATGGTGACATCAGCCCGCAGCTTGTACATGGTCAGGCGTTGCACCAGCGCGTCGGCATCTGCCTCGGCCACGTCCAGCAAAACGCTGTCCCCGTCGGCGGACAGGAAGAAATCGGTGATGAATTTGCCTTGGGGCGTCAGGATCGCGGCATAGATCGGGGCCTGATCCAGCTTGCGGATATCGTTGGTCACAAGGCCCTGCAGAAACTCGCGGGTGTCGGGGCCTGACAGTCTCAGGATGCGGCGGCTGGTCATATCGCTTGTCCTTTCAATGGTTAACATGACATATAGCAGCGCAGTTCGAAGCTGAAAGGGGCAACCATGCGCGCGCCTATATCTGTTGTCATTCCGACCTTGAATGCCGAAGCGCCCCTGACCGGCTGCCTGACCGCCCTGATGGAGGGGCTGGAGGCAGGGTTGATCCGCGAGCTGATCATCAGCGACGGGGGATCAACCGACATGACCCTGACCTTGGCAGAGGCATGGGGCGCAGAGATCGTCAGCGGTCCGGCATCGCGGGGCGGACAGTTGCGGCGCGGCTGTGCGAAAGCGCAATCCGACTGGCTGCTGGTGTTACACGCCGATACGCGGCTGGCACCGGGGTGGACAGGGCCTGTCACAGCGCATCTGCGGGGGCATAAAGCGGGGTGGTGCCAGCTTCAATTTGACCAAGGCGGCATGGCAGGCAAAGCGGTGGCCGCTTGGGCGAACCTGCGCAGTCGGTTGGGGCTTCCCTATGGGGATCAGGGGCTGCTGCTGCCACGTGCGCTTTATCAATCGGTTGGCGGGTATCCTGATCAGCCGCTGATGGAGGATGTAGCGCTGGCGCGTGCCCTGCGTGGCCATCTGCTGGGGCTGGAGGTCACCGCGGTGACGTCGGCCGACAAATACGCGCGGCAGGGCTGGTTGCGTCGCGGGACGCGGAACCTATGGACATTGATCCGCTATTTCGCAGGGGTCGCCCCGGCCAAGCTGGCCGAAGGCTATGCCAAGTGATCAGCGTGCCGGATGTTGGCCTAGTTGCCGAACAGCCGGAGCCCGATACGTTGCAGCAGGTTCGGCTCGACAGGTTTGAGGCCGCGTTCCATGCGCCGCATCGCCGCTAGATTGCGCCCGTCGCTGACGGTTTTTCCATCCTCGAACTGAAGCCGATAGAGATCGGCATAGATGCCGCCACGGGCCAAAAGGTCTTCGTGTTTGCCTTCATCCATGACGCGACCACGGTCCATCACAACGATCTTATCCGCGCCGCGGATGGTAGACAGACGGTGGGCGATGACCAAGGTGGTGCGCCCCTGAGAGAGACGGTCCAGCGCTTGCTGCACGACTTTTTCTGACTGCGCGTCCAGCGCGCTGGTGGCTTCGTCCAACAGCAGGATCGGTGTGTTGCGCAGCAGGGCGCGGGCAATCACGACACGTTGGCGCTGCCCCCCCGACAGGGCAGAGCCGCGCGGACCGACGCGGGTTTCAAGCCCATGTTCAAGCTTGGGCAAAAAGTCAGACACATGCGCCGCATCCAGCGCCTGCTGCAGCTCTTCGTCAGATACATTCTCGCGGCCCAATACGATATTCTCGCGCAGGGTCTCATCAAACAAAAGCGCCTCTTGCGTCACGACAGAGAACAAGCCGCGCAGCGCGGGGATGTCCATCTCTGTCAGAGGGACGCCCGCGATGCTGACGCTGCCCTCTTGTGGGTCGATCAGACGGGTCAGCAGGTTGAATATCGTCGATTTCCCCGCGCCAGATGCACCGACAAGCGCCGTCGTCTCGCCTGCCGCCGCATGCAGTGTGAGATTGTCCAGCACCTTGGCATCACCGTAAGACAGGCTCACTCCCTCCAGCACGATATGCGGTGGGGTGGTGGGCACAGGCGTGGGGTTGGCAGGCGAAGTGAGGTGTACCGGCTCGTCCATCAGCTCTTTCAGACGTTCCAGCGCGGCAGCAGCCGTTTGCCACAACCCGCTGATCGCCCCCAGACGCCGCAGCGGGTTAAAGGTGAACCCCATCGCGGTAAAGAAGGTCATGAACTGACCGATGGTCTTGTCGCCCTCGATGATTTCGTTGCCGCCATAAAGGATCACGGCCATGAACCCGATGCCCGAGATGATGTCGATCATCCCCGGAATGGCCGAGTTCCCGAAAGACGCGCGCACCTCGGTGCGGATATATGTTCTGGTCAGGTCGCGGTATTGCTTGGCCTGATACTTCTCAAGCGCGTTGAGCTTGATTTGCACGATGCCGTGGAAAACCTCGTCCAGCCGTGTCGACAGGGTCGCGCCCAGATCTCGTGCCTCGCGCGACCGCGCGCGCACAAAGCGCTGCGCCAATGCTGCGGGCATGACCATCAGCGGCAAGCCGATGCAGGCCAGCAGCGCCCAGACCGGGTCAATAGAGATCGCGACGCCGAGCAACACGATCAGCCCGATCAAGTCGCGACCGGCACCGGTGATCACCGCCTGCCAGACCGACCCGATGGCATTCACATCCGATTGCACGCGCTGGATCAGAAAACCCGGGGGGTTCTGTTGGTGAAAGGCCCCGTCCTGCACCATCATCCGGTCCAGCAGATCGATCCGCATATCAGCCGCCGACTTCTGCTTGATGCGTGTCAGCAGCACCTTCTGCACCACACCCGACACGGCGCGCAGGACGAAAATGCCCACCAGCACCAAACCAACCCACAGCAATGCGCCTTTCTCACCAGCGACGAACACCTGATCGAACATCGGCTGCATCAGCTTTGCCAACCCGCCCATGGTCGAGGCCTCGATCGACATGAAGATGATCGCGACAAGCAGCACCCACATATGCTTTTTCAGATAGTCGCGCCAAAGCCAGGTCAGCAGTTCGCGCGAGGTATAGGTCACATCACTCATATAAAGGCCGGTTCCTTTGGGCATATACAGTTACGGGTTTACGCAGCCCTTAGGGGCAGGGCAAGCTGCCTGCGCGCTTTGTGTGATTGACGCGGCGCTGGCTGCGGATAAGTTGCAAGAGATTTTTTTCCTGCTGAAGGGCCCCCGTGTCATGTCGAAACTTTCCAACCTGTCACAAGGGCGCGGTTACCTCGCGATCCCCGGTCCGTCGGTCATGCCCGAGGCTGTGTTGAACGCGATGCACCGTCCGGCCCCCAATATCTATGCCGGTGAGATCGTCGATATGATGCCCCCGTTGATGGCAGATCTGCGCCGTATCGCGGGCACGCAGCATCAGGTGGCGATGTATATTGGCAACGGCCACGCCGCCTGGGAGGCATCGCTTAGCAATGTCGTAGCCCCCGGTGACAAGGTGCTGGTGCCCGCGACAGGGCGCTTCGGTCACGGCTGGGGCGATGCCGCCACGGGAATCGGGGCAGATGTCGAGGTGATGGATTTCGGCCTGCAATCCACAATGGACATCGACCAGATCGCCGATCGTCTTGAGGCGGACACCAACCACGAGATCAAAGCCGTGCTGGCTGTGCATGTGGATACCTCGACCTCGGTGGTCAACGACATCGCCGGTCTGCGCGCGGCCCTGGATGCGGCAGATCACCCCGCGCTGCTGATGGTGGACTGTATCGCGTCCTTCGCGTGTGACCGCTTCGAGATGGACAATTGGGGGGCCGATGTCATGGTCACCGCCTGCCAGAAAGGGCTGATGGTCCCGCCCGGTGTCAGCTTTGTCTTCTTTAACGACCGCGCGGCTGCGGTGCGCGATGCGATGCCACGGGTCAGCCGTTTCTGGGATTGGACCCCGCGCGCCAACCCCGAGGAGTTTTATCAGTACCACTGCGGCACGGCCCCAACGCACCATATCTACGGCCTGCGCGCGGCGCTGGATATGATCCACGACGAGGGGCTGGAAGCCGTCTGGCAGCGTCACGAGACTTTGGCCCGCGCCGTGTGGGCGGCCTGCGACGCATGGGGTGCAGATGGCGATCTTTCCTTGAACATCGCCGATCCCGCTTTGCGCAGCCATGCGGTGACAGCGCTGCGGCTCAAGGCCCCCCAAGCGACAGATCTGCGCGACTGGGTCGAAGGCAACATCGGCCTGACCCTCGGCATCGGTCTGGGCATGGCCCCCAAAGGCAGCCCCGAAAGCCACGGGTTCTTCCGTCTGGGCCACATGGGCCACGTGAACGGACAGATGATCATGGGGATGCTTGGCGGGATAGAGGCCGGGATGTCCGCACTCGGGATCAGACGCGGCTCCGGCGCGCTAGAGGCGGCGGCGAAGGTGATCGGCGGGGCCTAGCCCCGTCGCGCGGCTATGCGATCGATCATGGCATTGACGGCCCAGCCTGACAGCGCCACCGCCAGCAGGCCCCATAGCGCCCAGATGACAACAAACACCCAAAGGATATTGACGCCGAACATCACAACGCAGGCGCTGGTATAGTTAGGGGCCGATTGGCCGCGGTCGGAAGAGCGCATGGTGCCACCTCGCAACTGGATCATGGCCCAGCATAGGCCAGATATGCGCGACGTCAGCCTTTTTTCGCATCCTCAAGGGCACCCGGCAACGCCGCGGCAAAGGCATCAAGGTTTTCTGGCGTGCCACAGCTGACCCGAATACAGCGGTTCTGCGGCGCGGCGAAGGGCATGCGCACAAAGACGCCGCGTGCCACCAAACCGTCCAGCACGGCCTTGGCAAAGCTGCCGTCCGCCCCGCAATCGATCGCCACGAAATTCGCGGCAGAGGGGAGGGCAACCAACCCGTTATCCGCAGCGATCTGCGCAATCCGGTCCCGCGCCTCAGCGATTCGAGCCTGCACATTCGCCAGCCAGTCGCTGTCCTGCAAGGCCGCAAGTGCCCCGGCCTGGGCCGCGCGGTTCATCCCGAAATGGTTACGCACTTTCCCAAAGGCCGTGATCAGATCCGGTGCGCCAATGGCATAGCCCACCCGCGCCCCCGCCAGACCATGGGCCTTTGAAAAGGTCCGCATCCGGATCAGACGCGGGTCATCGGCCGCAAGATCGGGGGCGGTGCCCTCGGGGGCGCAATCAATATAGGCCTCGTCCAGCACCAGCAGACAGCCCTGCGGCAAGGCCTCTAGCGCGCGGGTAATGACGGGCCCCTCATGCCAGCTGCCCATGGGATTGTCGGGGTTCGCCAGATAGACCAGCTTGGCGTCTACCTCGGCAGCTTTGGCAAATAGGGCCGCGGGATCCTCGTGATCACCGGCATAGGGCACCTTATGCAGCACACCGCCAAAGCCTGCCACGTGATAATTGAATGTCGGATAGGCCCCGTCCGAGGTCACGACCGCGTCACCCTCCGTCACCATGAGCCGCACCAGATAGCCCAGCAACCCGTCGATCCCTTCGCCCACAATGATGTTGGCGGGCGAGATGCCATGATGCGTCGCAAGTGCCGCGCGCAGGTCGTGGCTTTCCGGGTCGCCGTACATCCACTGCTGGGCCTGCGCCATCGCTTCTATCGCGCGGGGAGAGGGGCCAAAGACGTTCTCGTTCGCCCCCAACCGCGCATCAAAGGCACGGCCCATGGCGCGCTCCTGCGTTTCGGGGCCGACAAAGGGCACGGTAGAGGGCAGGGCGTCGGCAAGCGGGGTGAGGCGATACTGTGTCATGGGGATCAGCTACTGCATCTGCCCTGCTTCGGGCAAGTGACATCAGCATGCCCGCGCGCGGTTTTGGGTGCCGTAGCGTTTCCCTTTGCAACACGCGGGCTTCATGCCCAAACTCACGAAAATTCAAGGAGGACCCCATGAGCCGCGTTTCCGTTACCTATGACAATCACATCGCCCATGTGCGCCTGACCCGCGCCGATAAAATGAATGCCGTTGATCAGGATATGATCGACGCCGTCATCGCCGCCGGGAACGAGGTCGCTGCATCGAACGCGCGTGCCGTGGTGATCTCGGGCGAGGGCCGGGCGTTCTGCGCGGGGATCGACATCGGCAATATGGGGGCGCTGGCGGGCGGTGACCCGACGGAACGGATGATGACGCGCACCCATGGCGACGGCACCACCAATCAGTGGCAAGAGGTCGCGATGGTCTGGACCCGCGTCGGCGTGCCAGTGATCGCAGCGCTGCATGGCAAGACCTACGGCGCGGGCCTGCAGCTCGCGCTCGGGGCCGATATCCGCATCGCGGCCCCTGATACCGAAATGGCGGTGATGGAGATGAAATGGGGCATCGTCCCGGATATGGGCGGTATGGTCCTACTGCCCAAACTGGTGCGCGGCGACGTGCTGCGACTGATGACCTATACCGCGCAACCCATCGGGGCAGAGCAAGCCGAACGCTGGGGGCTAATCACCCAGATCGCCGAAGACCCGCTGGCCGCCGCGATGACGCTTGCCACCATCATCGCGGGCAAAAGCCCGAGCGCGATAAAGGCTGCAAAGCGCCTGACTGCCTTGGCAGAGACGGGAACCGAAACAGAGGTTTTGCGCGCCGAATCCCGTGAACAGGCGGCGCTGCTGGGACGCCCGCACCAGATGGAAGTCATCGCCGCAGAATTCGGTAAACGCCCGGCGGTCTTCAACGACTAGCGCCGCAAAAAAGTCAGCCCCGCCTGATCGCTCAGACGGGGCCTTCCAAATGGACGATCTTTGCTTCCCAGCGAGGACCGCAGGCGTATCTTGCACCGGTATTCGTTTCCAAATGGTAAAAAAATCCTCGCCGAAGGCATCTTTTGGAGCGTCAAAAGAGATTTTTGCCTTCGGCGAGGATTTAAAGCCATTTGGAAGCGGTGCTGATTATTCCAGCTCGGCCAAACGGTTCAGAGCGGCCTGAAGCTGGTCTGCTTCTTCCTGACGCGCATCAAGGTTGCTTTGGGCTTCGGCGACGACCTCGGCGGGGGCGGAGGCGGCGAATTTGGGGTTGTTCAGACGCCCTTTCAGGCCGCCGATTTCTTTACCCAGCTTGTCGAGCGACTTTTGCAGACGGGCTTTTTCCGCATCGATGTCGATCAGCCCCGCAAGCGGGAGGCCAAAGCTCGCGCCCGGCGCGGCGATGGAGACGGTGCCTTTCGGGAAGCTCTCTGCCTTCTCAAGGGTTTCGACCCGCGCTAGACGTTTGATCATCGCCTCGTTGCGGTCCCATGCGGTTTGGCCGGCGTCGTCCATATCGGTATAAAGCATGGGTACTTTGAGCCCCGCAGGCACATGCATCTGTTGACGTGCTGAACGAATGGATTCGATCAGGCCGATCACCCAGTTGAGTTCGCGGTCGGCATCAGCGTCCAGCATCTCGGCGGTGCTGTAGGTCGGCCAGTCGCCATGCACCAGCATCTTGGAACGGGTCGCCGTGGTTTGCCACAGTTCCTCGGTGATGTAGGGCATGATCGGGTGGAGCAGCACAAGGCATTGATCCAATACCCATTTCAGCGTTTGGCGAGTCTCGGCGGCCTCTGGCGCATCGTCTTGCAGCAGGGGTTTGGAGAGTTCAACGTACCAGTCGCAGACCTTGCCCCAGACAAAGGCATAAAGCGCATTGGCCGCGTCGTTGAAACGGTAGTTGTCCAATGCGGCGTCGACCTCTTCGCGGACGCGGGCGGTTTCGCCGATGATCCATTTGTTCAGCGTGTGATCGACCTGGGTGTGGCTGGTGTAGGTCACTGCCGCGACGTTGTCCTCGAACACGCCGTTCATCTCGGCGAAACGGTGGGCGTTCCACAGTTTGGTGCCGAAGTTGCGGTAACCAGCGATGCGCGCGGTCGACAGTTTCAGGTCGCGCCCCATGGCGGCCATCGCCGTCAGGGTAAAGCGCACCGCATCCGCGCCGTATTCATCGATCAGGTCCAGTGGGTCCAGCACGTTGCCAAGCGATTTGGACATCTTCTTGCCCTTCTCGTCGCGCACCAGCGCGTGGACATAGACGGTATCAAACGGCTTTTGATCGACCACGGCGTATTGCATCATCATCATCCGGGCGACCCAGAAAAAGATGATGTCAAAGCCGGTGATCAGCACTGAAGTGGGGAAGTATTTCGCCAGCTCATCCGTCTGTTCGGGCCAGCCGAGCGTGCCGATGGGCCAAAGGCCCGAGGAGAACCACGTGTCGAGCACATCGGGGTCGCGGCGAATTTCTACTACTGCGGAATTGGGATCGTATGGCTCTCTAGCACCTTCGGGTTCCACACCAATCTTTACGTGATCGCCGTAGAAACTTTGTGCAATCTTCACAGCCTCAGTTTCGGAGGATGCACAGAACGCTTCGGTTTCTCGATAATCGTAAGAACCGTCTTTTTTCTTCGGTCCGTACCACACCGGGATCTGGTGCCCCCACCACAATTGGCGCGAGATGCACCAGGGTTCGATGTTTTCCAGCCAGTTGAAATATACCTTGCGGTCCTGTTCGGGCAGGATCTGCACCTCTCCGTTGCGCACCGCGTCGATTGCGGGTTGCACAATTTTCGAGGTCTCGACGAACCACTGGTCGGTCAACATCGGCTCGATCACCACTTTGGATCGGTCGCCAAAGGGCTGCATGATCTTTTTGGGCTCGACCAACGGGACCAGTGTCTCGTCCCGCTCTTCGCCGCCTTCTTCGGGGGCGAGGGGGGCTTTGACGGGCTTGCCAAGGCGTGGATCGGTCGGCGGCACCATGACGGCCAGGCCTTCGGCGGTGATGTCGGCGATGACCTTGGTGCGGGCTTCGAACCGGTCGAGGCCGCGGTATTCTTCGGGGACGAGGTTGATTTCTGTCGCGTCCGCGGGCGCGTCTTCACGGCCTTCGGCGATGGCGGCCGCGCGTGCGGCGGCGGCGTCATAGGGCAGGCCGTCGGCGCGCATGGCACCGCGGGTGTCCATCAGCGCATAGAGCGGGATGTTGTTGCGTTTCGCGACGCCGTAGTCGTTGAAGTCATGGGCACCGGTGATCTTGACCGCGCCCGAGCCGAAATTCTTGTCGGGGTATTCGTCGGTGATGATCGGGATACGGCGGCGCTGCGCCTTGGGGCCGACGGGGATTTCGCACAGCTTGCCAACGATCGGCGCATAGCGTTCGTCGGAGGTGTGAACCGCGACCGCGCCATCGCCCAGCATCGTTTCAGGGCGGGTCGTCGCGATAGAGATATAGTCGCGTTCCTCGGAAAGCGTCACGTTACCGTCTTCGTCTTTCTCGACGTACGTGTAGGTCGCGCCATCGGCCAGCGGGTATTTAAAGTGCCACATGTGCCCGTCGACTTCGGTGGATTCGACCTCGAGGTCGGAAATCGCGGTTTCGAAATGCGGGTCCCAGTTGACCAAGCGCTTGCCGCGATAGATCAGGCCCTTGTTGTACATATCCACGAAGACCTTGATCACGGCGTCGTGGAAGTTGCCTTCCTCGCCCGCCGGCGCTCCGGGGGCACCGGACATGGTAAAGGCGTTGCGCGACCAATCAAGCGAGGTGCCCAGACGTTTAAGCTGGCCGATGATCGTGCCGCCGGACTTCTGCTTTTGCTCCCAGACCTTTGCAGTGAAATCCTCGCGGGTGAAATCGGTGCGGCGTTTGCCGTCTTTGGCAAGCTCGCGTTCCACCACCATCTGCGTCGCGATACCGGCGTGGTCCTGACCGGGTTGCCACAGCGTGTCAAAGCCGCGCATCCGGTGCCAACGCACCAGAATATCCTGCAATGTATTGTTGAACGCGTGGCCCATGTGCAGCGATCCTGTCACGTTGGGCGGCGGGATCATGACCGAAAAGGTTTCCTTGCGCGAGGCATTGGCACCGGCCTTGAAGGCACCGGACTCTTCCCATGCGGCATAGAGGCGGGCTTCGGCCTGGGCGGCGTCAAAATTCTTGTCGAGGGCCATGATCAGCGTCCTTCTATTCACGTAGCGCTTTGAGCTTTGGGATGATCTAGCCGAGCGGGGCGTAAAGGGGAAGGCTGGGGGGCCGAAAACTTGGCGTAGCAGCCCCAGCTTTCGCCCCGCGTCGTATGGACATCGCCGGTTTGGCGCTTAAGGTCGGGCGCAACACCAAGATGATGATCAAAGGATGCCGCCAGATGGAAAAGTTCGGGAAAAGCCAACCGGTCAAACGGGTTGAGGATGTGCGGTTTCTGACCGGCGAGGGGCGCTATGTGGATGACATCGCGCCTGCCGACGCGCTGCATGCCTATTTCTTCCGATCTCCTGTCGCACATGGGGTGATCACCACACTGGATGTCACGGATGCGGCCGAGGCAGAGGGCGTGCACGCTGTCCTGACAATCAAGGATCTGGAAGCTGCCGGCATGGATATCTCTATGGCGGCGACGGTGTTGCAGAACCGCGATGGCAGCGAAGGGGCCAAGCCGTTGCGCCCCATGCTTGCCAAGGACCGTGTGCGTTTCGTTGGGGAACCTGTTGCGGTGGTGATCGCCGAGACGATGAACCAGGCGCGTGACGCCGCAGAGCTGATCATGTTCGATGTAGACGATCTGCCCACCCATATGACGCTGGAGCGTGGCGGCGAGACGCTGCATCCCGAAGCGCCGGACAATATGGCATTCGACTGGGGCATGGGGGATGAGGAGGCCACGCAAAAGGCATTCGATGCGGCGGCAAAAACGGTCAGCCTGAACGTCGGAGACAACCGTATCATCGTCAACGCGATGGAGCCGCGCGGCTGTTATGCTGAATGGGCCGACGGCAAGGTGCATGTTTCTAACAACGGGCAGGGCGTTTGGGTGCACAAAGGCAACCTCAAACGGGTGTTCGGGCTAGATGACGACCACGTACAGGTGACCAACCCCGATACGGGCGGTGGTTTCGGCATGAAGGCCGCGGCCTATCCCGAATACTTCTCGGTTGCGCAGGCGGCACGGGCCTTGGGGCGTCCGGTGCGCTGGATGTCGGATCGGACCGAAGCCATGCTCAGCGACAATGGCGGCCGCGATCTGACGTCGCTTGCGGAATTCGCTTTTGACGATAACAACAAGATCACCGCCTACCGTGTCAGCACCAAGTGCAACCTCGGGGCCTATAACAGCCAGTTCGGCCAGCCCATTCAGGCGCTGCTGTTCAGCAAGGTTTTGATGGGGGTTTATGACGTTCAGACCACATGGCTGCAGGTCGAAGGCTATTACACCAATACCGTTCAGACCGACGCCTATCGCGGTGCTGGCCGGCCCGAAGCGATTTATGTGCTGGAGCGGCTGATGGACCGCGCAGCGCGCGAATTGGGTGTCGACCCGTGGGAGCTGCGCCGGATCAACTTTATCAAACCCGAACAGTTTCCCTATACCTCTGCCACGGGCGAGCTTTACGATGTAGGCGAATTCAACCGCTTGCTGACCCGCGTCGCCGTCGAGGCGGATCATGATGGCTTTGCAGCGCGCAAGGCGGCGGATGCGGCCAAGGGGCTGCTGCGCGGGCAGGGGCTTTGCTATTACATCGAAAGCATCCTTGGCGATCCGGCAGAGGGGGCCAAGGTCGCGTTCAACGAAGACGGCACCGTGTTCATCTATGTTGGCACTCAATCGAACGGGCAGGGGCATGAAACCGTCTATGCGCAATTCCTGTCGGATCAGACCGGGATCCCGGCTGAATTGATCCACGTTATTCAAGGCGATAGCGATCTGATCAAACAGGGCGGCGGGACCGGCGGCTCGCGTTCTGTCACCACGCAAAGCACGGCAACGCTGGCGACGGTGGCCAAGATGACCGAAGCTTTCACCGCCTTTCTATCTGAAGAAATGGGCGTGCCTGCGGCGCAGATCAGCTTTGACGACGAGCGCTTCCGCGCGGACGGGTCGAACATGACCCCCACCATGCTGGAGGTCGCCGAGATGGCCCGCCAGAAAGGCCGCGACGATCTACTGGTGCACCACGAACGGGCGACCTTGCCGGGGCGCAGCTATCCCAACGGGGCGCATGTGTCAGAAGTGGTGATTGACCCCGAAACAGGCGTTGTGACCGTCGACCGCTATACGGTGGTGGATGATTTCGGCAATCTGATCAACCCGATGCTGGCCGAAGGTCAGGTGCATGGCGGGGTGGTGCAGGGCATCGGCCAGGCTATTCAGGAGCATGTGGTCTATGACGAAGACGGCCAGCTGCTGACGGCCTCTTTCATGGATTACGCGATCCCGCGCGCGGCGGATGTGCCCTTCGTGTCGTTCAGCTCCGAACCCGTGCCATCCACGGCGAACCTGATGGGGATGAAGGGCTGTGGCGAGGCGGGGACCGTGGGCGCACTGGCGGCCGTGTCGAACGCGGTACAGGATGCGCTGTGGGAGCGTGGCGTGCGTCAGGCCGACATGCCGTTCACGCCGCATAAAGTCTGGGCCTTGCTGAACGACAGCGCCATCGCGGCAGAGTGAGCTTGGCTTTTCTCGGGGCGCATCACCCGCCCCGAGACAGGGGTTTAGCCCGCGATCTTCATCACGATGCAGGTGGTTGAACCGGTGGCATAAAGCTTGCCATCCTCGACCCCGCGAATTTCGCCATGCGCGACACCGGTAGAACGACCCACGTGATCGGTCGTGCCGATGCAGTCGATCTGCATGCCCAAGGGGATCGAACGCAGAATGTTAATCTTGTATTCCAAGGTCGTATAAACCGACCCGCGCGGGACTTTGGTCATCACGGCGCAGGCCATCGCGGAATCGAGCAAGGTGCCGTACCAGCCCCCATGCACGGTCCCCATCGGGTTGGTCACGTTGAACTCGGGCGTGCCGCGAAATACCGCGCGGCCCTCGGCCACGTCATGCAGCGCATAGCCCAAGGTGCCGCCAATGGGCGGGCCGGGATTGGTGCCGTCCAGGATCTTCTGCATGAATTCCAACCCGCTCAGAGAGAGCGCTTCGGACTGGCTCAGCAAATCTTCGGGTGTTTCGGCGAGGCGTGGCATAAAAAATCTCCGGCAGTTGAATGCCGGAGAAGACTGTTCTGTTCTTGACCCAAGGGCAAGTTGTGCGGTGGTTTTACGCCACGTCGGACAGCGATGTTTGCGCCGTCACCCCAAGGGCACGACAGACAGCGCGGGTCAGCTCGGGCCGGTTGAGCGTGTAGAAATGCAGGTTCTCGACACCTTCCGACACCAGTTCGCTGCACATTTCGGTGCAGAGCGCGGTGGACAGCAGATCGTGGCGGTCATCGCGGATCGCGGCGGCATAGGCTTCGTCCAATGCTGCTGGCACGCTGGCCCCACAGCGGGTGGCAAAGTTGCGCGCCGATTTCCAGTTTGTCACCGGCATGATGCCCGGGGTGATCGTCTTGGTGATCCCCGCCGCCGCACAGGCGTCGCGGAACCGCAGGAATGTTTCGGTCTCGAAGAAGAACTGGGTGATCGCCTCGTCCGCGCCAGCGTCGAATTTGCGTTTCAGCCATTCGACGTTCTGCGCCTGATCGTGGGATTCAGGGTGCGGTTCGGGGTAGGCCCCGACGCGCAGGGTGAACTTGCCGGTCTTTGCCAGCGCCTCGATCAGCTCGACACTGTCGGCAAAGCCGTCAGCGTGGGGCGTGAAGGTCGGCGCACCGTTTTCAGGATCCCCGCGCAAGGCGACAATATCGGTCACGCCGATCTCGGCAAAGCTGTCGGCGACCTCAAGCGTTTCGGCCTTGCTGGCCCCCACACAGGTCAGATGCGCGGCAACGGGCAGGCCAGAGGTGCGGCGCAGCACATGGGCAGAATCATGGGTCAGGTCACGGGTAGACCCGCCCGCGCCATAGGTCACGGAAAAGAAACGTGGGGCCAGCGGTGCCAGGGCCTGCGCCGTGTCCCAAAGACGGAACGACGCGTCCACGGATTTGGGCGGGAAGACTTCGAATGAAACGGCGGGACTGGTCATTTTTACGATCCTGTTTTTAGCTTTCGTCTCTTGTCGCACAGATGCGGTTGTGAAACAAACTCATAACTTTCATTTTCAACATGAGGAACGCCTCATATGCATATTGAGTTCCGTCACCTGCGCACCATTCAGGCGATTCACGAAGCAGGCGGGCTGGCCCGCGCGGCAGAGACGATGAACATCACCCAATCAGCCCTGTCCCATCAGGTAAAGGGGTTGGAGGATCAGGCCGGCGTGGAGCTCTTCGTGCGCCGGTCCAAGCCGCTGAAACTGTCGCCCGCAGGCTTGCGATTGCTCAAGCTGGCGCAGCAGGTCTTGCCGCAGCTTGAAGCAGCGCAGGCCGAATTCATGGGTTTGCGCGCGGGCAGCACAGGCCGCATGCATATCGCGATCGAATGTCACGCCTGTTTCGAATGGCTGTTCCCCGTGTTGGAACAATTCCGCAAAAGCTGGCCCGATGTGGATGTCGATATCCGCCCCGGTCTCGCGTTTGACGCCTTGCCTGCCTTGCTGCGCGAAGAGGTCGATCTGGTGGTATCTTCCGACCCCGAAGAACTGCCGGGCGTGAAATTCGTCGAGCTGTTTGATTACAAGGCGGTCTTTGTCGCCTCCAGCACGCATCCCTTGGCGCAGAAGCCCTTCGTTGAGGCGGCGGATTTCCGGGGCGAGACGCTGATCACCTATCCGGTGGAACGGACCCGTCTTGATGTGTTCAGTCAGCTCTTGATCCCCGCCAAGGTCGAACCGCTCGCGATCCGGCAGGTGGAGCTGACCGCCGTGATCCTGCTGCTGGTCGCGTCAAACAGAGGCGTGTCGGTGCTGCCCGATTGGGTCGTGCGCGAGGTGAAATACAGCAATGATTACGTCACGCGTCCGCTCACCGAAAATGGCATCACGCGCAGGCTGTATGCTGCCGTGCGCGAGGATGATCTTGAGAAACCGTTTATGACCAAGCTCTTGGGGTTGGCAGGGGAAGAGGCGCGCAAGCTGCAGCGGGCCTGATCGCTGCTGCCCTTAGCGGTGCAGCCGCGGGTCGAGCGCGAAGTCTTCCTGCACCACATCGTCGTAGTGATCGGCTGCCTTTTGGGCGTCAAAGATCAGGTTCCAGCTGTGCCGTGATACCGTTGACGGGATCAGCACAAACAGGTGATCGCGCAGCAGCGCGTCGCCAAATCCCTTTTGCCCCGCACCATGGGCACCGGGCACCAGCCAGTTCGGGTTGGGGACATCCGCGGCTTGCACCATATGCACCGTTCTCGGGTCGATCACGCGGCCTGATGTCAGCACGTGATGCGCGGTGTCCAGCGCCTTGAACCCCTTGTGCACCGCAACCTCGAGGATCGCGGTGGCAGGGTCGAGCGCGGTATAGACCGCCCGCACGCCGCTGCTGTTCCAGCGTCCACCGACGCGGTAAGCCCCTTCGCCGCTGTGCCATGTGGGCGCATGCTGCCGTTGATCCAGTCGCCAAAAACGCAGCTCGCCCGTCCCAAGCGGCGGGGGCAGAGGGGTCAAGCGTAGACCCCGTACTCCATCCGGGTGAGCGCGTTTTCAACGGCTTCCGCCCCCGCTGCCGACGACAGCAGGTCAATCGGACGGCGGTTATCAAGGCCGATGGCAGGGGCCAGCATCCATGCTTCTGCCGCGTCCTGATCGCCCAAGACATCCGTCGCCTGTGCCAGCAGCTCGGCAAAGCGCCATGCGCGGCTGCTTTGTTCGGGGGACAGACGGTCCTTGCCCTTGTCGGCTTTCTTGCGCTGAAGCGTGCGCAGGCTCATCCCGATCGCCTTGTTCAGCGCATCACCCGAGGACAACACCGACACGGTATCGACCAGATGCAGCAGCGCCTTGGACGAGATGCCTTTGACGATCACATCATGCGCATCAAGCGAGTTGCGCACCGTCTGGTTGATCACCTTGCGCCCGCCCAGCAGATGGAACGCACGCACGGCGTCATCCGCATCCACGTCGATCAGGGGGATTGCACCGCTGTCGGATTGAAAGGCCGTCGCACCCATGGCTGAACTCCTTTTCGTCATGTGTCGTAAAATATATGACACGTGACGCGGCGTTTTTCAAGGGGGCGGGGGAGGCGCGCGTTCACGCAAAAAGGGGCAGGGGCGCGCACGCCCCCGCCGGTAGGGTGTTAGCCAACCTTGACGATGGCCTTGCCTTGGTTGCCACCGGTCAACAGGTCCATGAACGCTTGTGGCGCGTTTTCCAGACCCTCGGTGATGTCCTCTTTCACCGCGATGGTGCCGTCGGCGACCTTGGGGGCGACTTCCTTGAGGAAATTGGGGAAGTTGTTCCAGTGGTTCGAGATGATGAAGCCGTTCACGCTGAGGAAGTTCACAAGGATCGTGCGCCAGAGTTTCGGCGCGGTCAGCGCCTCTTCGGCGGCACCGGCACCTAGACCACCGGCGTTATACCATGCGATCATACCGCAGATCGGGATACGCCCATGCGGGTTCATCATGGGGATCACGGCCTCAAGCACTTTGCCACCGACGTTTTCAAAATAAATGTCGATCCCCTTGGGGCAGGCGTCTTTCAACGCGACGCGCAGGGATTTCGCGTCGTCATAGGCGCGGTGGTCGATGCATTCGTCAAAGCCAAAGTGGTCCTTGGCCATGGCGCATTTGTCCGCGCCGCCCGCAATGCCCACGACGCGCAGCCCGTGCGACTTGGCGATCTGGCCAACCATCGAGCCGACCGGACCCGTTGCCGCCGCGACGACGAGTGTTTCACCCTCCTTCGGGCGACCATATTCCATCAAACCTTGCCAGCCGGTAAATCCGGGCATGCCCAGAACACCAAGCGACGTGGTGATAGACACCTGATCCGGATCGACCTTGCGCAGTTGGTTCGCTGGCAGCACGCCATGTGTGGCCCAGCCCAGCATCCCGAACGCATGATCGCCGGGTTTGAAGTCGGGGCTGTTAGAGGCGATGACCTCCCCGACCGAACCGCCCTCCATCGTGCCGCCGACAGGCACCGGTGCTGCATAGGATTTCGCATCGTCCATGCGGCCACGCATATAGGGGTCAAGCGACATGTATTTCACACGGACCAGCACTTCGCCGTCGCCGGGGGTGGGCACGGGCCCTTCTTCAAGGCGGAAGTTATCGGCGGTCGGGGCCCCATCAGGGCGCGATGCAAGCACAATTCGTTTCATCTGGTCGGACATTTTGCTTTCCTCCTTAGCAATGTTTCTGGCACGTTATATGGAAATCTAAGGCAAGCAAGGCAACCGCGCGCGCCACGTTGCGTCAGATGCCGCTGCCCCCTTGGCAAATGCGGCATGGGGGCTTATACGCACGGCCTGATCCATCAAAGGACACGGAAATATGGTTGGCAGTGCAAATCTAAACATCATGATCAAGGCGGCCCGCCGGGCGGGACGCGGGTTGGTCAAGGATTTCCGTGAGGTCGAGAACCTTCAGGTGTCCATGAAGGGGGCCGGCGACTTTGTCAGCCGCGCCGATATTCAGGCAGAAAAGACGCTCAAGGCCGAGCTGATGGGCGCACGCCCGACCTATGGCTGGCTGGCCGAAGAGGGTGGCGAAGAAGAGGGGCAAGACCCCACACGCCGCTGGATCGTCGATCCGCTGGACGGGACAACAAACTTTTTGCACGGTCTGCCCCATTGGGCGGTCTCCATCGCGCTGGAGCATAAAGGCCAGATCGTCGCGGGCGTCGTCTTTGATCCCGCCAAGGACGAGATGTTCTTTGCCGAAAAAGGCACCGGTGCCTGGATGAACGAAGGCCGTTTGCGCGTCTCGGGCCGCTCGCGGATGATTGAATCGGTTTTTGCCACCGGTCTGCCCTTTGGCGGTCGCGGAGATTTGCCGGACACCCTGCGTGATCTGGGCCGCATCTTGCCGGTCTGCGCCGGTGTGCGTCGCTGGGGCTCCGCCGCGCTGGATTTGGCCTATGTGGCCGCTGGTCGCTATGACGGCTACTGGGAGCGCCGGTTGAACAAATGGGATCTGGCAGCGGGCATGTTGATCGTGCGCGAAGCTGGCGGCATGGTCGAGCCGCTGAACCCCGAGGGCAACATCCTGGACGATGGCGAGATCGTCTGCGCCAATGAGGCGTTGTTCAGCGGATTTTCAAAAATCGCACGCGGGTGATCCTGTGGCCGAGGGCTGGATGCCTTCGGCGAGGATTTAAACCATTTGGAAGCACCCGTCGGCTATTTGTCTGACGGGTGGTTGATACCGTCGGTGTAGGGGATCGGTTCCTGTGTCCAAGGCGCGGCCCCGTCGATACACCCCAGATTGACGCCGCATTGCGCGGGGTCGGATCGACGCTGGTGGTACATGTAGATGCCACATATCTTGCAGAAATAATGTTTCGCCGTATGGGTGCCCCAGGTGTAGAGCGTCAGATGCTCGGCCCCTTTGGTCACCTTGAGCGCGCTGGTGAGCGCCGTCACCGCCGGTGCCGCGCGGCGCCGGCAGAAGGAACAGGTGCAGCGTGTGGCCGAAGAGAGCCCCTCTGGCAGGGTGGCGGTCAGGGTGACGCTGCCGCAGTGACAGGTCGCGCTATGGGTACTGGCGGTCATTTTCGTTTCACTTTCGGGATACGGCTGGCCGAGGTGGGGTAGGTCGCTTGCGGGTGCGGCGGGTGGCCGTCGGTGGACGACCAGAAGCGCGGCCCGCCCAAGCGCAGCCACAGTGGAATGGTCAGCACCATGCCCACGATAAACCCGCCCGCGTGCGCCCAATAGGCGACACCGCCCACGGTTGGGTCCGCCCCGACGCCGCCGATAAACTGCATCCCCAGCCACAAGCCGAGCATGATCCATGCGGGGATCGGGAAAATGCGGAAGAACACGATAAAGATGATCAGGATGTCGACCTTGGCTTTGGGGTAGAGCAACAGATAGCCGCCCATCACCCCCGCGATCGCGCCCGATGCCCCGACGGTCGGGACCGGCGAATAGGGGGCAGAGATCACATGGGCCAGCGCCGACAGCAGCCCGCAGGCGAGATAGAACAGCAGATAGCCGCCGTGGCCCATCTCGTCCTCTATATTGTCGCCAAAGATGTAGAGAAACAGCATGTTACCCGCTAGGTGCATCCAGCCGCCATGCAGGAACATCGAAGTGAAGACGCCGGTATAGCCATCCCCCGTGGTGACGCGGCCGGGAATGAGCGCCCAGTCGAAGAAGAAGATATTGAGCGCGCGGTCGTCGCTGAACAGCCCGACATAGCTCAGGAAAACGCCGATGTTCAGCGCCATCAGCAGATAGGTGACATAGGGCGTGCGGCCGGACGGGTTGTGATCGCGAATGGGGAACATGAGCTGACCCTTAGCCATTGCGCGGGCGTGGTCAAGGGCGGGCGTCGGAACGCCCGCCCTTGAGTTGGATCAGCCGGCAGCCCCCAGCAGCTGCGCGTTCCCGCCAGAGGCGGTAGTGTCGACGCAGACATGGCGTTCGGCGCGGACGCGGGCGGTATCGGGAAGCCCGCGCAGCAGCGGGATGATCGGCCCGTCGCGTTCAGACAGGGCCTGTTCCAGTTTGCGCGCCGTGGCCTCGTCACCCCACCAGAGCACACCACCGTAGGCTGGCCCGTCGGTCAGAGCGGTCGCGTCGATGCTGCCTGACAGCTCCACCGCATTCCCACCAAGGGCCGTGACCGCGCGGGCTTGCTCGGCTGCAGTGTCCTTGCCCGGCCCCATGCACAAGAGCGCGGGACGCGGCAGGGTGCTGAGCCGGTTGGATTCGCCCGTGGGCCCCGGCAGGGTGATGGTTTCGAGGAAGGCCCCGCTGTGGCCGGGCAGCTTGGGCAGGTCTTTCTGCGTGCTGTCCCATTGGTCCTCAACGACCTTGAGGTCGGGCGCGCTGAAACGGGGGAGGTAGTTCGGACCGCCCGCTTTCGGACCTGTACCCGAAAGGCCTTCGCCGCCGAAGGGCTGGCTGCCGACGATCGCGCCGATCTGGTTGCGGTTGACGTAGATGTTGCCCGCCTCGATCCGTTCCGAGACATGCTGCACCCGGTCATCGATGCGGGTGTGCAGCCCGAAGGTAAGTCCGTAGCCAGTGGCATTGATCGCGTCGATCACCTTGTCGAGCTCGGTCGCCTTGAACGTGGCGATGTGCAGGACGGGGCCGAAAATCTCGCGCTCCAGATCAGCGATCCCGTTCACACGGATCATTGTCGGCGCGATGAAAGTGCCGACGGTGGGGGCGGTCAGCTCGGCGATGATCCGGCCCTCGGTGCGGGCGGTTTCGATATGCTCGGCGATGCCTTTTTGCGCGGTCTCGTCGATCACGGGGCCCACGTCGGTCGAGATGTCCCAAGGGTTGCCCATGACCAGTGCGTCCATCGCACCTTCGAGCATTTCGATCACATCTTCGGCGATGTCTTCCTGGATATAGAGGCAGCGCAGGGCAGAGCAGCGTTGCCCGGCCGATTGGAACGCGCTTTCGACAACCGATTGCACAGCCTGTTCGGGCAGGGCGGTGCTGTCGACGATCATAGCGTTCAGCCCCCCCGTTTCCGCGATCAGGATCGCACCGGGGTCGCAATGTTCAGCCATCGCGGACCGAATGCGCTGCGCCGTGTTGGTCGAGCCGGTGAAGGCCACGCCGTCGATCCGTTTGTCCGAGGTCAGCGCCGCGCCGACCTCGCCACCGCCGGGCAGCAGTTGCAACGCGTGACGGGGCACGCCCGCATCATGCAGTAAGGTCACGGCAAGGAAGGCGATCAGCGGAGTCTGTTCCGCTGGCTTGGCCAGCACCGCATTGCCCGCAGCTAGTGCCGCGCTGACCTGCCCGCAGAAAATCGCCAGCGGGAAGTTCCACGGCGAGATGCAGGTGAAAATCCCCGCGGGGGGCGTGTTGGTGGCCTGCTGTGCATAATAGCGCAGGAAATCCACCGCCTCGCGCAGTTCTGCCACGCAGTCGGGCAAGCCTTTGCCGGCCTCGCGCGACAACAGGGCGCAAATCTCGCCGTAGTGCGATTCCAGCATATCGGCTGCGCGCAGCAGGACCTCGCGGCGTTCCTCTAGCGAGGCGTCCCAAACGGCGGCATTGTCCAACGCTTTGGCGACATCGGCCTCGGACGCGTTGCGCACGGTGCCGGGGCTGCGGCCAGAGGCGGCAGGGTTCATCAGGCGTGCCGATTTCTTGGGCTTTGCCTCGCCGTTCAACAGGGGCACGGCCGCCCAACGGTGGGCTTTCCACGGCGCGCGTGCAGATTCGATCACATCCAGCGTCGGCGTATGCATCAGATCGAACCCCATCGAGTTCACGCGCGCAGGGGCATAAAGCTCGGGCCCGGTGGGGATGTGCAAGCCGCTTTCCGCGAGGCTGTCGAAGGGGTCGGCAGCGACGACTTCGGGGGCGACGTCTTCGTCGACGATCTGGTTCACAAAGCTTGAGTTCGCACCGTTTTCCAACAGGCGTCGCACAAGATAGGCCAGCAGATCGGCATGTGCGCCCACGGGGGCGTAGACGCGACAATGGGTGCCATACTTGTCCATCACGATGTTATGCAGGGTTTCGCCCATGCCGTGCAGACGTTGGAATTCGAACTTCTCTTTATCCTCGGCCATATGCAGTACGGCGGCGACCGTATGTGCGTTATGTGTGGCGAACTGCGGATAGATCCGGTCGGTCATGTTCAGCAGTTTGCGTGCGTTGGCGATATAGGACACATCGGTCGCGGCTTTTTGGGTGAAGACGGGGAAACCTTCGACACCTTTGACCTGTGCGCGTTTGATCTCGGTGTCCCAGTAGGCACCTTTCACCAAGCGGACCATCAGCTTGCGGTCGTGGCGGATCGCCATGTCATAGAGCGCGTCGATCACCACTCCAGCACGGGGGCCATAGGCCTGCACCACGATGCCAAAACCGTCCCAGCCGGACAGCGCAGGTTCGGAGAGCACCTTTTCGATCACATCCAGCGACAGGCCCAGACGGTCGGCTTCCTCGGCATCGACGTTCAGCCCCATGCCGGCGGATTTCGCCAGCAAGGCGAGCGCCCTCAGACGCGGCACCAGATCACGCATGACGGAGGCTTCTTGCGCTACCTCATAGCGCGGATGCAGGGCCGACAGTTTGACCGAGATGCCGGGGTTCTTGCGGCTGTCCTTGTGGACGCAGGCCGTCGCGATGGCAGAGATCGCGCGGCTGTAGCTCAGGTGGTAGCGTTTGGCGTCGGCTTCAGTCCGCGCGGCTTCGCCCAGCATGTCATAGCTGTAGGTATAGCCCTTCTTCTCCATGCCCTTGGCGCGTTCCATCGCGGCGTTGATGTTTTCGCCCAGAACAAACTGGCGGCCCATTTCCTTCATCGCGCGGCTGACGGCGGTGCGGATCACCGGTTCGCCCAGACGTTTGATGGCTGCGCGCAGGTGGCGCACGGGGCCGGGTTGGTCATCGTCCAGCACGCGGCCGGTCAGCATGAGGGCCCATGTCGAAGCGTTCACCAGCGGCGAGGTGGAGTGCCCCATATGCCGGCCCCAGTCAGAGGGCGCGATCTTGTCCTCGATCAAGGCGTCAATGGTCTCGGCGTCGGGCACACGCAGCAGCGCTTCGGCGAGGCACATCAGCGCCACGCCTTCGTCGGTGGACAGGCCATATTCAGCCAGAAACACCTCCATGATACCGGGGGAGGTATGCCCACGGATATCGCGCACGATCTGTGCCGCGTCTTGCGTGATCTTGACCCGTTCCTCTGGCGACAGATGCGCATTGCGCACCAGTTCACGCAAGACGTTGTCTTGGTCGGTGTAGGTGCCTGCGTCAATCTGGTGGCGCAAAATAGGGGACGAATCGCGTGCCATTAGGTACTCCAACTAACAATTGCTGTAGAATAGCGCGCGAATAGTAGTATTAGTTCCTGATTCCGGCCAGTTTGGTGGGTAAACCGCTTTATTATTGGGCCTCTTGCGTGACAAACGACGACTTCAAAATGGACCGCTTCGATGCGGCGATTCTTTCGGTTCTGGCCGAGGACGGGCGCATCAGCATCACCGACCTTGCAAAGCGGATCGGTTTATCAAAATCTCCTACTCAGGCGCGCTTGCGGCGACTGGAGGAAAGTGGCGTCATTCTGGGCTATCGCGCTCTGCTGGACCCGATCCGTTTGGGGCTGGATCACGTGGCTTTCGTAGAGGTCCGTCTAGAAGACACCCGCGAGGTCGCCCTGCGCGCCTTTAACGAGGCCGTGTCCCGTGTGCCTGAAATTGAACAGGCCCATATGATCGCAGGGAACTTTGATTACCTGCTTAAGGTGCGCACCCGTGACATGGCCGCCTACCGTCGTTTTCTGGGCGAAACGGTGACCACGCTGCCCTATGTCGCCAACACCTCTACCTATGTGGCGATGGAAGCGGTCAAGGAAATCATGCTCGCGGACATGGCCTAAGCCGCGAACGCGCACGAGGCCGATCGTAATTTTGATGCCGGCTGCTCTGCATCAGACCATTTACACCGCCCGCAACCTAGCTATTGTGCGCGGCACTGCGGGCGTGATGGAATGGTAGACATACCAGACTTAAAATCTGTTGGGCCTTGTGCCCGTGTGGGTTCGAGTCCCACCGCCCGCACCATTTTTGCCCGTTTCTATATCTAACGCATAAACGCCTAACGCGGCGATAGTCATGGCATTGTCGTTGCTATTGGCTGTGCATATGGTAGCGGATGCGAAACAACTGGGGGATATCGGGTGGACGACGAGACAGATATGCGCGCGGTCATTCAGGATCATCAGGCCTATCTGGCCGGTGCGCATGATTTCCAGTCGGATATTGAAATGCTGGCGGGCAGTGAAACTGTGGGCACGTTGCTGGAAACGGTGATGCTGGCCACGAATATGCGCTTTGCCGCTGTCGCGCGGGTGACGACCGATCGCTGGGTCGCCTGTCGCACGGTGGACGAAGTGAATTTTGGCTTGTCCGAAGGGGATGAGATCGGGATCGACCAGACCTTTTGCCAGTCGGTGCGCGAGACCTCGGAAAAGGTGCTGTTCAACGATGTCGCGACGGATGAAGTCTATCGCAACCATCCGATTGCCGCGCAATTCGGCATCGTCAGTTATGCTTCTATTCCGATCCGCCGTAGCAACGGCAGTTTTTTTGGCACACTCTGCGCCATCGACACAGAACCGCGTGATGTGAAGAACCCCCGCGTTGTCGCAATGCTCGAGCTGTTCGCCGATACCATCGGGCGCAGCCTTGAGACGGAAGAGCGGCTGGAAGCGCAGGAGCGACTGGTAGAGCACGAACGCCAGATGGCCGCCGTACAAGAGGAGTTCGTCGCCGTCTTGGGCCACGACCTGCGCAATTCGGTCGCGGCGCTGAACGCGGGTGTGCGCCAGCTTGACAGGGAGCCGCTGTCAGACAAGGCGCGCAAAATCCTGCCGCTGATGGGGAGCTCTATCCACCGGATGAGCGAGCTTATCGACAATATCATGCTGCACGCAAAATCGCGGTTGGGCGGGGGGATCCGCATCTCGGCCACGCCGGACGCGGCGCTGGAAGAGGCGTTGAACCACGTGATCGAAGAGGTGCGCGCCGCCGCGCCCGATCACGAGATTTCTGTCGATCTGAATTTTGACCGCCCCGTCAGCTGTGATGCGGCGCGGGTCGCGCAGGCGGTGTCGAACCTGTTGTCCAATGCGGTGCGCTATGCCGATGAGGGCAGCGAGATCGCGGTGCGCGGTTCTGTTACCGATGCGGAGGCAGAGATATCTGTTGCCAACCGCGGTGCGCCGATCCCCGACGGGCTGAAAGAAAAGCTGTTCCAGCCCTATCAGCGTGGCGACCAAACCAAGGTGGAGGGGCTGGGCCTTGGTCTGCATATCGCATCGTCCATCGCTGTGGCGCATAGCGGACGGATCGACGTGGCCTGTGAGGATGGGGTAACGACGTTTGCGTTCCGTTTGCCGCTGCTGGCGGCCTGAACGCGATTAGGGTATCTTGTGGGACTAAACCAAAGGCCAGCGCGGTGCGCTGGCCTTTGTTGCTTTACAGATTGCCAGACGGCGGAGCCTTTGCAGATCAGCTGCGCACGCCTGCGAATTTCTCGGCCCATTCATCGCGCTGGTCGTCGGTGATTTTCGCGAACAGCACCTCTGGCACCTCGAAGGCGTGACCGGGAGCCAGTTGCGCCAAGGCGGCAGGCACATCATCTGGCCATGCGGCGTTTTCAACCTTCATACTGTCCAGCATGCTGGCCGCAGCGGTGGGGATAAAGGGCGCAGATAAGACCGCGTAAAGCGGGATCAGGTTCAGCGCCAAACGCACCTGCGCCGCGGCTTTGTCGGGGTCTGTCTTGAAGGTCGTCCAAGGAGCCTGTGCTTGCAGGTATTCGTTACCCGCAGCCCAGATCGCCCGCAGTTCGGCGGCGGATTTGCGGACTTCCATCGCCTCCATCGCGGTTTGATAGCGAGCAACCCGTTCGGTCAGGTCCGCGATCAGCGCGTGTTCTTCAGGCCCGTATTCGCCCGCCGCTGGCACGTCTTCGCTGAATTTCGAGCGGCAGAATTTGGTGATGCGGCTGATAAAGTTGCCCAAGACATCCGCCAGATCCTTGTTCACGGACGACTGGAAATTCTCCCACGTAAATTCCGCATCCGAGGTTTCGGGCGCATGGGACAGCAGCCACCAGCGCCAGTAGTCCGCCGGCAGGATTTCAAGCGCCTGATCCATGAACACCCCACGCCCGCGCGAGGTCGAGAACTGGCCGCCGTCATAGTTGAGGTAGTTGAACGATTTGATGTAATCGACCAGCTTCCACGGCTCTTGCGAGCCCATAATCGTGGCAGGGAAGCTGAGCGTGTGGAACGGGACGTTGTCCTTGCCCATGAACTGGGTATAGCGCACATCGTCGGCCCCTTTGTCGGTGCGCCACCAGCTTTCCCAATCCGATCCTTTGCCGGCGTCGACCCATTCCTGCGCGCAGGCGATGTATTCAATGGGCGCATCGAACCAAACATAAAAGACCTTGCCCTCCATCCCCGGCCAATCGGCGTCGCCGCGTTTGACAGGCACACCCCAGTCCAGATCGCGCGTGATACCACGGTCCTGCAGCCCGTCACCGTCGTGCAGCCATTTCTTCGCGATAGAGGTGGTCAGCACGGGCCAGTCGGCCTTGCTGTTGATCCATTCGTCCAGCTTGTCCTTCATCTGCGATTGACGCAGGAACAGATGCTTGGTCGCGCGCATCTCAAGGTCGGTGGCACCGGAAACGGTCGATCGCGGGTTAATCAGATCTTCGGGGTCTAGCTGTTTGGTGCAGTTGTCACATTGGTCGCCGCGGGCATCCTCGAACCCGCAGTTGGGGCAGGTGCCTTCGACATAGCGGTCGGGCAGGAACCGCCCGTCGGTCTCGGAGTAGATCTGGCGCTGTTCGACTTCCTCGATCAGGCCCTGATCATAAAGAGCTGCGGCAAAGTGTTGGGTCAGCGCCTTGTTCTGCGCACTGGAGGACCGGCCAAAGTGATCGAAGGACAGGCCGAACCCGTCTGCGATGCGGGCCTGGACCTCGTGCATCTCGGCGCAGTATTCCGCCACCGGTTTACCTGCTTTGGCAGCAGCCAGTTCAGCGGGCGTGCCATGTTCATCCGTCGCGCAGAGAAACAACACCTCGTGTCCGCGCCCGCGCTGATAGCGGGCGTATAGATCGGCGGGCAGCTGGCTGCCCACAAGGTTGCCCAGATGTTTGATCCCGTTGATGTACGGAATGGCGGAGGTGATAAGGTGGCGCGTCATGACTTGGACCCCGAAACTGCTTTTGCACGTCTCTAGCGCAGCGGCGGGGCAAGGGCTAGGGGGCGTCGCGTTCGCGGCTGCGGCGCATCAAGCGGCCAATGGTAAAGGATGTGCGCGGCGCATAGACATAGGGGGTGCGTTTTGTAGCCGTAGGGCGGGCGCGCATCCGCGTCAGCCCGAAGAGCACCAGCACCCCATGCCCGACCGAGATCATGGTAAACAGCGCCGCGGGGCCGAAGCCTTCGATCAGCACCGAGGCGATGTAGGGGGCAAAGATCGCCCCGACCGCGAACCAGAACATCAGCGCCGCCGAAAGCTCTACTCGTTCCGAGCTGCTGGCAAAGTCATGGGCGTGGGACGCCGCGACGGAATAGATCGGAAAGGTCGTGAGGCCAAAGAAGGTCGCGGCAAGAAAGATCGCCTGCGTGCCCATGCCCGCCGACATCACAGTGACCGCACAGCTAAGCATTGATGCAGCCGACAGCCAGATCAGCACCCAGCGGCGGTCGAATTTATCGGCCAGCCAGCCGACGGGGAATTGCGCCAAAGCGCCCCCCAGCACGAAAGCCGACAAGAACCACGCGATCTGACCGGCGGTCAGCCCGACCTCTTGCCCATAGATCGGCCCGACCATCCGGAAGGACGCGCTGGACAGCGCCGCGACAACCACGGCGGCGACGGCCAACGGGGATCGATCAATCGCGAGCTTGGGGCGCAGCCGCCCTTTTTCGGGGGTTTCGGGTTGGGGCAGGCGGGTCAGTACCAGCGGTATCAGTGCGGCACAGCACAGGATCGCCAGCAGATTGTAGGACACGTAGGACGCAGGCGCGAGCACGCCAATGATCATCTGCGCCGCCAGTGACCCGCTGGTATCGACCACGCGGTAGGCCCCCATCGTACGGCCCCGTGTCTCGTTCGTGACCTTGGCCTGCAACCATGCTTCGACCACCGTATAGCATCCGGCGACGCAGAACCCCGACGCGACCCGCATGAGCGCCCAGGCATAAGGATCCAGCACCATCATATGCGAAAGCAGCCCGATCGCCCCCGCCGCGGTAAAGGCGGCAAAGGCGCGGCTGTGCCCGACGGTGCCCAACAGACGCGGCGCGCCCCAGCAGCCTAAGAAAAAGCCGACGAAATGCGCCGAGCCCAAAAGGCCGATCTGCTGATTTGTGAACCCCAGTTGCGTGCCCGACAGCACGTCCAACGGCCCCACACCGCCCGACGACAGCTGCAGCAGAATGATAGAAAGAAACAGGGCGGCGAAGGAAATGAGAAGGCGCATATCGCAGTACTCTGTGCCCATTTTCGGGCAAGACCAATGGCCAAAGCGACAGTCACGCGAAAATTTTTACACTTCGGCTTTTGCACGGCACGGCTGCCCGGAAAATGCGCTTGCGGTGACGTGGCGGAACAGAAAGGGTAGGCGCAAATCTAAACGAGGAATTCCGATGCAAAAGAACACGCTGGGTCACACGGGTATCGAAGTGACTGATTTCTGTCTGGGCTCAATGACTTGGGGCACGCAAAACACTCCCGAGGAAGGCTATGCGCAGATTGAACGCGCCCTTGATGCAGGGATCAATTTTATCGACACCGCCGAGATGTATCCGGTTAACCCGATCAAGGCGGAAACCATTGGCCGCACAGAAGAGATCATCGGCCAGTGGATCGCCAAGACCGGACGGCGCGATGACTTTGTGCTGGCGACGAAACACTCAGGCGCGGGGGCTCCGGTGCGTGACGGTGCGGGGATTTCGCCCGATACGATCCGCAGCACACTTGAGGGATCGCTCAAGCGGCTCAACACCGATTATGTTGACCTTTACCAGTTCCACTGGCCCAATCGCGGCAGCTACATGTTCCGCAAGAACTGGCAATATGACCCCTCGTCGCAAAACCGTGCCGAAACGATGTCCCATATGGAGGACTGCCTTGGCGCGCTGCAAGACGAGGTGACCCGCGGCACCATTCGCGCCTTCGGGCTGAGCAACGAAAGCGCTTGGGGGCTGACCCAATGGGTGAATGCCGCCGAACGCACGGGCGGCCCGCGTGCCGTTTCGGTCCAGAACGAATATTCGCTGCTGGCGCGCATCGCCGATACCGACGTGGCCGAGACGTGCCACAACGAAGATATCGGGATGCTGTCGTATTCTCCGCTGGCGGCGGGGCTGCTGACGGGCAAATACCAGAATGGCGCGCTGCCCGAAGGGTCGCGCATGGCGATCAACGGGGATCTGGGCGGGCGCAAAACGGATCGCGTGTTCGATGCGGTGGACGCCTATCTGCAGATCGCGCAGAAACATGGGCTGGATCCGGTGCAGATGTCCTTGGCCTTCACGCGCCAACGGCCCTTCATGACCTCGGTGATCTTTGGCGCGACCTCGCTGGATCAGCTCGAGGTGATCCTCGGCGGGATCGACCTGCATTTGGATAAAGAGGTGATGGCCGATCTGGATGCCGCGCATAAAGCGCATCCGATGCCCTATTGATACAGAGCCGCTGTTGCGCAACCGTCACTGGTAGATTTGGATGCAACTCACCATGAACAAGAACGTATTCATCACCTGCTCGGTCGCGGGTATCAACTATATGGGCGCACAGGTCAGCGCCCCGGCACCGCTTGGCCTCACCATAAGGGCCGCGGCATGAAGCGCGCGCTGCTGTCGCTGGCGGTCTTGGCCGGGTGCGCCGGACCCGCACCTGAAACGGCACCAGGTCTGCGCGATACGCGCGCGCTGATCGGTGCGACCAGCCGCTATGACGCGGCGCGCTTTAAAGGAGCGTGGCTGGTCCGCGACAGCTTTGGTGACGGCGTGGCGCAGGTGGCCTTGGTCGAGACGACGAAGGGCCCTGCGTTCCAGCTGTGCACACAGGTCGGCTGTGGCGACGGCGGAACGCTGTGGTTGGCGCAGCAGCAGGGGCAGGGGCGCTATGCGCTGTCGCGCCCCGATGGCAGCACGCGCACGCTTTGGGTGCTTTGGGTCGACGAAGGGTTCCGCACCGCGGTGGTCGGCAATCCCGCTGGCGACTTTGGTTGGATCCTCGACCGCAGCGCCACAGGCGGCGCGGACCGGATAACAGCGGCGCGCGAGATATTGGATTTTAACGGCTATGACACGGATCTGCTAAGGCTGACCCAATGACCAAGCGCGCAGAAATTACGGCGTCGACACGCTTTGTGGGCGCGCTGCGGTGATCGGGGTCAGCGCCCATGGCTGACACGCTGCCGGACCTGTGGATCCTTGTGACGCTGGCCGCCGCGGTCTTTCAGACCGGGCGGTTCATGCTGCAAAAATACCTCGCCACCGCGACCCTGTCGGCGGCGGGGGCGACGTTCTCGCGGTTTCTGTATTCCGCGCCCTTCATCCTAGTGGGGCTCGCGGCCTATCTGGCGCTCAGCGCGACACCGCTGCCGCCGCTTGGGCCGGGGTTCTGGACGCATGGGTTGGTCGGGGGCACGGCGCAAATCCTCGCGACGGTCTGTGTGGTGCTACTGTTCAAACAGCGCAACTTTGCCGTGGGCATCACCTTCAAGAAGACCGAAGTCATCCTGACCGTGCTGGTGGGCTGGATCATTCTGGGCGAGGGCGTCAGCGCCACCGGGTTCGCCGCGATTGCCCTTGGCGTGGTGGGGTTGCTGCTGCTGTCCGGCGGGGCAGAGGCCAAGGGCTTTCACCTGCGCGACCTGCGCAATCGCGCGGCGGGGTTGGGGATCGCGTCAGGCGCGCTTTTTGCGGTGTCAGCCGTGTCCTATCGCGGGGCGTCGCTGGCGGTGCAGACCGATCTGCCGGTGCTGCGCGCAGGCGTGACCCTCGCGGCGGTGGTGACGATGCAATCGCTGATCATGGCGGTGTACCTGCGGCTGCGCGAACCGGGGCAGATCCGCGATGTCTGGCGCGCGCGCCGGGTCGCGCTCTGGATCGGGCTGACCTCGATGGGTGGATCGCTGTGCTGGTTCATCGCCTTCACCTTGCAGAACGCGGCCTATGTCAAAGCCCTTGGTCAGGTAGAGCTGATCCTGAGCGTTGCGGCCTCCACCCTGATCTTCCGCGAGAAAATTAGCCCCCGTGAGGCGGCTGGCATGGCGGTGCTGATCGCGTCGATCCTGATGCTGGTGATGGTCGCCTAGATTGGCATCGGGCGCCCGCGCAAACGCAGGAACAGGCTTTCTTCGTCGTTATTCTTGAAAAACGGGACCGAGGCGGGCGGGTCAAGCTGCCGGGCGCGGGCCTCGACTTCGGCCAGCACCACCTCGGTGATGAAGGGCATGTCGAATTTGCGCGCGTCCGACAGGGCCACCCATTGCAGATGCGAAAGCTCGTCACAGGCGTCGTCGAAATTGTCCAGATCGGTGGCGATATCCTCGGCATCGACTAGAAAGAAACGCGCGTCAAAGCGGCGCGGACGGCCAGGAGGCGTCAGGGCGCGGAAAACAAATTGCAGCGGGGCCGCGTGGGGCAGGTAGCCGCGCTGTGCAAAGGTCAGCCAATCGGCTGGGGGCGTGCCCTCCCATGCGCCTTTCTGGCCAAGGATCAGGCCGGTCTCTTCCCAAAGCTCGCGGATCGCGGCCACCACCAAGGCGTGTGCAAGGCTGCCATCGGCGTCTTCGGCCAGACGGTTCTGGCAGGTTTCATCGACCATGCTTGCCAGCGGCACTTGCGCATCGCCCAGATCGACAGCACCGCCCGGAAAGACGAATTTATTGGGCATGAAGGCCGCCGTCGCCCCGCGCTGCCCCATCAGGATCCGCGGTGCGGTATGCCGGTCGCGGATCACGATCACCGTGGCTGCGTTGCGGATTTTGCTTTTATCGATGGTCATCGCCTTGCCCCATGTCCTGTTTTTCTAGCGGGGCTTTTGGGGTGCCGGTCAGCTGGTGCTGCCGAACCCGCCCATGCGCTTTGCCCATTGGAAGCCGATCATGGCCCCTTTCATTCTAGGCAGAAGGTAGAGGGACAATCCGACGCAGCCAACCGAAAAGATTGTAAACAACGTCAGCGGCTCGGGGCGCCAGACCACAAAGGCGATGTGCAGCCCCGGGGCCAGCAGGTGCCCGACAACGAGGATCGTCAGATAGGCCGGACCATCATCGGCGCGGTGATGGAACAGTTCTTGGCCGCAGACGGTACAGGTATCGTTAACCTTCAGATAGCTTTTCAGCATCGGTCCAGCCCCGCAGTTGGGGCATTTACGCCGCCAGCCGCGCAGCAGGGATTTCTTCATGCTGCGTTCATCGGTGTCTACGTGAGGCATATCTACGGTCTGGTCAGTCATCTTGGCTTCCTTGTTCCCATCCTACATGCGGCCAAAACGCCGCGAAATAAAGAGATCTTGGGGCAGTTGCGTCGCCATGTCGCAAAGCCCGTGCAGGGGTGCCCAAAACTTTTTCACATTTTTTGCGACGGAATGACGGGCGGCTGTCGTTTGAACCGGTATCGCCACGCTGAAAACGGTGGGCGTTAGATAGATCACCAAAGGAAGAAACAGATGACAAAACGAGCAAATCTTCAGATCGCACTCTTGAGCGGCTTGATCGCATTGGGCGGCACGACACTGGTCGCGCAGAATGCCGATAAGGCAGAGGGCGGCAAGCAAAGCCACTTTGTCCAGTTGGACACCGATATGAACGGTGAAGTCACTGCCGAAGAAATGAAAGCCCACGCTGCGGCACGTTTCGCGGCTGCTGACGCCGATGGCGACGGCTTCCTGACACAGGATGAACTTGCCGCCGCAGCCAAGGCACGCCACGCTGAGCGCAGCCAGCGCCTGCTGGAGAAGCTGGACACAGACGGCAACGGGTCGCTTTCCGCGACCGAGCTTGAAGCCATGGGCAAGGGCAAAGGCGACCGAATGGCCAAGCGTCACGGCAAGATGATCAAGCGCATGGACGCCAATGAAGACGGCAAGCTGTCGATGGAAGAAATGGCCGGGCGTCACAGCCCCGAGCAGATGATCGAAAAGCTGGACGCTGACGAAAACGGCTCGCTGAGCGCGGAAGAGTTCGCCAAGGCCCGCATGGGTGGCAAACATCACGGCAAGCGCGGTGGTCATGACGGCAAAGACGGGCACGGCAAACCCGGCAAACACATGAAGCACGACAAGTCCGATGACGGCGACGCGGCTGCAACGGAATAAGGCAAGCATGCGGGCGCGCTTGAACGGCGCGCCCGCAAAGGCTACCTCCGGCTTGATGAATATGCAGGATACCTCTGATGCCGGTACGGCGGATGACCCCGAACGCGCCTTGCTGCACCGCTATGTGCAGGGGGATGCGGCGGCGGCACGGCTGTTGACGGTTCAGCTGACACCGCGCATCTTTGGTCACGCCTTCCGCATTCTGGGCAACGCGGCCGAGGCTGAAGACGTGACGCAAGACGCGCTGATGCGCCTGTGGAAGATCGCACCGGACTGGCGCGATGGAGAAGCGAAGGTAACAACTTGGCTGTACCGTGTAACCGCCAACCTGTGCACCGACCGGCTGCGCAAACGCGGCCGTGGTGTCCCGCTCGAGGACATCGCGGAACCCGCCGATCCGGCGGAAAGCGCCGAGGCACGGCTGCAGCGCACGGCGCGCGAGGATGCCTTGCAAGCGGCGCTGGACACCTTGCCCGAGCGGCAGCGGCAGGCGGTGGTGCTGCGCCACATAGACGGGTTGGCGAACCCCGAGATCGCGACCATTCTGGATGTCGGGGTCGAAGCGGTTGAAAGCCTGACCGCTCGGGGCAAAAGGGCTTTGGCGAAACTTTTGGGCGCAAGACGTGACGCCTTGGGATACGATGATGACAAAACGTGAAACAGATACGCTAGAGGCGCATTTCGAACAGGCGCGGGCGACCCCGCCGCAGATGCCTGCCGGCATGATGGACCGGATGATCGCCGATGCGCTGGCGGCACAGCCTGCCCCCGCAATAGGGGGCTGGCGTGGTTTTTGGCGCGCCATCGGCGGCGCACCTGCCTTGGGCGGGCTGATCACGGCAACGGCTGTCGGGTTCTGGATCGGGGTCGCCCCACCAAGTGGCCTGCCGGATGTTGCGACGCAGATCATCACCGGCGGCGACGATTACATCGTAGCCGATGCGACATCGCTGGACACCTATACGTCAGATCTGACGGCGTTTGGCTGGGACTTGGACGAGGGATAGAAAATGGCAGGCTTTGCATTCAAAAGCACGAAGACACTGCGATGGGCCTTGGGGCTGTCGCTGGGGGTGAACCTGCTGGTGTTGGGGCTGGTTGCGGGGGCGGCCTATCGCTTTGACGGGCCGCATGGTGGCGCGATGCGGCACATGCGCGACTATGGCACGCCCTACGTCATGGCGCTGCCCGAAGAACGCCGCCGCGCCGTTTTTGCCGATGCGCGCAAGGGGCGCGAGGATAAATCCGTCAGCCGTGCCGCACGCCGCGCATTGTATCAAGAGGCGCTGACCGCCATCCGCGCAGAGCCCTTCGCCCCCGCAGAGGCACGCCGCGTGCTGGACCTGCAACGCGACGCCACACTGACCGTTCAGCAGACCGTTCAAAACGCGTGGCTGGCCGAGTTGGCTCAGATGTCGGCGACCGAGCGTGCAGCTTATGCCGACCGAGTCGAGGAAATGCTCAAGCGCGGCAAAAAAGGCAAACGCGACGGCGCAAAGCCTCCGAAGGCCGGTCAATAGGCTGGCAACTGGCACAAGCGGTCAGGGCCTGCCGTGCGGGATTGCGCGGCGCGGGCTTGCCAAATGCGCGCCCGGCGCGGTAGGCAAAGCGACCTTAACGAAAGTCGCGCCCCATGCTCCCTGAATTCAACGATCCCAACGAAGTTCTTGCCACCACGCGTGCCTCCTCTGGGCGGCGGGCCATTGGGCTGACGGCGCTTGGGATATTGGGGTTGTTCCTGATCTACGTCGCGTTCACGTCGTCGCCCGGTCTGGGCTGGCAGGTGTTCTTGCTGGCAATGGGGGGGCTGGCGCTTTGGATGGCTGACAAGATGCGCCGCGCAACCGCGGGCGCGATCGAGCTGACCGCCACCGAATTGCGCGACAGCGACGGTACGGTGATTGCACGGGTCGAAGACATCATCGGGCTGGATCGCGGCGTTTTTGCGTTCAAGCCGTCCAACGGTTTTCTATTGCGCACCAAGCCGGGCACCGGCGGTGACCGCATCTGGCGCCCGGGCCTGTGGTGGCGGATTGGCCGGCGCATCGGTGTCGGCGGCATGACTCCCGGCAGTCAGACCAAGTTCATGTCCGAGATCATCTCTGCCATGATGGCAGAACGATCCTAAGCAAAAGGCCCGCAGGCAGATCGCCACGGGCCTTTTCTTTTTGTCGTGATCGTTAGCTTTTAAGCCCCGTCCGAATAGAGCACCCAAGGGGCGTAGCGCGGGCGGGTAAAGACAAAGTTCTTCACCTCTTGCACCGGCAGCCCGATGTTGAAGGGCGGGGCAAATGACGTCCATGTCTCGGTGACGGTGATATATTCACCATCCTCCAGCTCCGGAATTTTATCCGTCCAGGCCGTCACATCGGCCTGGGTCGCGTCGCTCAGGCTGCCGCGGGCGCGGGACCAATGCAGCAGGAACCGCTTGTTCTTCTGATCGTATTGCGCCGAGGTGATCCGCACTGTCGTTTCGCCCGAGGACCGGGTCATATAGTCCAGCAGATCCTGAACGCCGTCCATATATTCGGTGTCCATCGGCAGCGTCTCGCGCGAGATCATATCGCCGATGGTATAGGCCGCTTTCTGGTTGGTGTAATATTCCTGATAGGTCTGGAAGAAGGTAAACATCGCCAGATAGACCCAGAAGACCATGGGCATCATGATCACCGCTTCGATCGAGGCGCTGCCGTCCTGATCGCGCAGGAAACGCGCCAATACACGGCGTTTGAGATAAGAGATAACCATTAGCTTGGCTCCTGCACAAAGGAGGATACGGCGTACATGCTGCCCTGTCCCGCGCCATCAGTTTCGAACTTGAAGCCCATAGCGCTGCCCGGCAGCATCGGATCGAACTTGACGCAGGCCCGCAGCAGCATCAACTGGTGCTGCGCCCCAAGGGTAAAGCCGCGTTCCTGATTGACGGGTAGGGATGTGTCCACGCAGTCGGGCGAGGCGTTCATCGCCGCGAAGTTGCGCGGGTCCACCAGCACCATCTCTAGGCGCAGGGTATCCTTGCAGTCGCCGATATAGCCCACGTTGTCGCAGATCATCGTTTTAATCATGTCGTGGGTGATCGTCGTGCGTGTGTTCAGCCGGATGTACCGTACTGCCGTTTCCAGCCCGCGGTTCAGGTGGAACTGTCGCAGGGAATAAAGGCTGACCTCGACCGACGCGAGGAACATGCCGAAGATGACCGGAAAGAGGATCACGAACTCGATCAGGACAACCGCGCCATCCTCACCCCGGCGGAACCGGCGCAGCGCTTGTGAAATGCGGGCGATCATTGGGTCAATCTCAACTGGTTGATCTGGCGGGCGATGGCGCGGAAAGCCTCGGAAAGCTCGACGCCTTCGACGCGGAAGAAGTGGCTGGGCGAGGAGGCGCAATCCTGCATCGCGTCGACATCCTCGTCATCGACCTCGAACCCGATGGACCAGATCACGATCCGCTTGGCTTTGGCAGCGTCGCAGATATTCGACAGCAAGGTGTTGCCCAGCGATTTGTTGTACTTCTGATAATAGAAATAGCTCCAGTAGCGCGAGTTTACCTCGCGGCGTAGGTACCACCAAAGGTTGTACCTATTCCAGTGAACATACTCGCTATCTTCGTTGTAGTACGTATTGCTGATGCGGAACGAGTTATCATTCGCGCCATCTGTCATAAGGATAACAGTCTTAAGCGTTTCTGAATCGTCATAGCTGGCGGGGCGGTTGTAGAATTCACGGTCGACATGCCCGGCGTTCACCAGCGAGTTGTTGATGTCCCGGAACGCCGGATCAAGCATCGCTGCGGCCCATTTCATGCCAAGGAAGATCGACGTACCAGCGCGCGGTACAAGGTCATCAATCTGGTTCTTCAACGTGAGTTTGTCTTGCGAAAACGGGGTAATACGCTCGTAATCGTAGCGCGGGCAAACCGTATCGTCACGGTAGTTGTTGCGGCCATCGTAGTTCCACTGGAAGTGCTGCATCTGGTCATACCGGGTGCTGCTATTCATCGCGATTGAATCGAAGTCACCATTGTCGAAATCAATGCAGTGGGAATAGTCATGCTTTCTGTTCACGTTCATACGGTCCATGATCAGCGGGCCCGCGTTCACTTGTTCCGAGTAGGGGACCAGGGAGACTGAAATCAGGTCTTCGTTCTCGTCCTTCAGCACGGTGTCCAGAAAGATGTCGGCGGCGTCCTGTACTTCGCCCAGACGGTTATTGGTGGCCATCGACCCCGAGATATCGAGCACGAGCGAAATTTCGACTTTCGCAACGCGTTCTTCCGCCTGACTATGGGCGGGCACTTCGAGCGTGGGGAAACCAAATCGGCCAATAAACTGGGTGTCCATGTCTTTGCTTGCGTCGACCGTCACGGTGCGAAAGTTCAGACCGTCGTCGACAGTGACATTCGACAGAAACTCGGTCATGCCCGATTTGGAAAAGTAATCTTCCACCACCGTTTTGGGGTCGCGCATCTGATCCAGATCGGCAGCGGCCAGAACAGCACGGTCGGATACAGCTTGCAGGCGCGAGCGTTCCATCTCGTGGCGCATGAAATCCAGTTGGATGCCTCCTACGGCGATCATCATCATGATCATGAAAAGCGCGAGGATCGTCACCAACCCGTCGTCTTCACGGGCGAACCGCGTCAACTGCTTGCGCAGGGGGAGGGTTACCCATTTACTCACTGTATCGTTAACCGGCATTTCCATGTCCTTATTCGTGCGACCCATGCGACAGACGCATTTCGGGCGGATCGGCGTTGCCAGCAGATATGCGGGGTGAAGTTGGCCGAAATAGGGCGAAATACGTTTAAAAAAGTGTATACTCAGGCCGTTTTCAGGGCAGATCCCGCGGGCGCAGCCGGACTGTCCCCTGTCAGGAAACTTCGCGCACTGCTTGTCTGATGTGCGGTGATTGCTCGCCTTAGGCGATAAGTTTTCAAACTGATTAAAATTTGTGCGAAAACTTCGAAATATGGTGATTTACAGCTTTGCTTGACGCAGGTGCCATGTTCAAAAGGCGAGGCGATGAACCGGCCCGCATCAGGGTCGCAGAGCCAATTTAGGAGCGTAGAATGAACCCCGGAACCGAACCGAGCTTTCGCGATAGCGTCGACATCATGTTTAACCGGGCGGTGGCCCTGATGGACCTGTCGCCGGGTCTGGAAGAGAAGATTCGCGTATGCAACGCGACCTACACGGTGCGTTTCGGCGTGCGCCTGCGCGGTGGTATCCAGACCTTCACCGGCTATCGCTCGGTCCATTCCGAACACATGGAGCCGGTCAAGGGCGGCATCCGTTACAGCCCTGGCGTGAACCAGAACGAGGTAGAGGCGCTGGCGGCGTTGATGACCTATAAATGCGCGCTGGTCGAAGCGCCGTTCGGGGGCTCCAAAGGCGGGCTGTGCATTGATCCGCGCGACTACGATGAACACGAGCTGGAACTGATCACCCGCCGTTTCGCTTACGAGCTGATCAAGCGCGATATGATCAATCCCGCGCAAAACGTTCCCGCCCCCGACATGGGCACGGGCGAGCGCGAGATGGCCTGGATCGCGGATCAGTACAAACGCATGAACACCACGGACATCAACGGGGTTGCCTGTGTGACGGGCAAGCCGATCAACGCGGGCGGTATCCACGGTCGGACCGAGGCGACGGGCCGCGGCGTGCAATATGCGCTGCACGCTTTCTTCCGCGACACCAAGGGGATGGAAAAGGCCGGTCTGGGCGGCGAGCTGGACGGGAAACGCGTTGTGGTGCAGGGCTTGGGCAACGTGGGCTACCACGCCGCCAAGTTCCTGAGCGAAGAGGATGGCTGCAAGATCACCGCGATCATTGAACGTGATGGCGCGTTGTTCGATGACCGTGGTCTTGATGTGGAAGAGGTGCACCGCTGGATTTCCATGCACGGCACGATCAAGGGCTATCCCGATGCGCCCCTTGAAGAAGACGGTGCCAAGCTGCTGGAAGCGGAATGTGACATCCTGATCCCTGCGGCGCTGGAAGGGGTGATCAATCTGACCAACGCGCATCAGATCAAGGCCCCGCTGATCGTCGAAGCCGCCAACGGCCCCGTAACCGCCGGTGCCGATGATATCCTGCGTGCAAAAGGCGTGGTGATCATCCCTGACATGTATGCCAACGCCGGCGGTGTGACGGTGTCCTATTTCGAATGGGTCAAGAACCTGAGCCACATCCGTTTTGGCCGTATGCAGCGCCGCAACGAGGAAAGCCGCCACCAGTTGCTAGTGGACGAGCTGGAACGTCTGAGCGCCGATAGCGGTGTCGGCTGGCAGTTAAGCCCGAACTTCAAGGACAAATACCTGCGCGGCGCGGGGGAGCTCGAGCTGGTCCGCTCCGGTCTTTACGACACGATGAGCGACGCCTACCGGTCGATGGCGGAAGTCTGGCACAGCCGCGACGATGTCGAAGACCTGCGCACCGCCGCCTATCTGGTCAGCATCGGCAAGGTCGCCGCTAGCTACCGCGCAAAGGGACTTTAACCCCGCGCGGGCCCTATGCTGCGCCCCTGAAAAGTTCCCCGAAAGCCGCTGTGATAGCGGCTTTCGGCAAAGACGCGCCAAACCACACAGGCGCGTACTGCGGAAAACCGCCCTATCACTTGTATTCCAACGGGGGCTGGCTAGGTTCCTGCGCAATGAGCATCCGCTCTCGTGTCCGCTGCAGCCTTTAAACGGCGTAGGCAGTGGAATTGCGGCGGGCTTGCAAAGAAACATTTAGGAGATGTGACGATGAAATTTGGTAAACTCATGATTGCCGCAGCACTGGCGACGTCCAGCGCGCCTGTCTTCGCCGCCACCAGCGCTGAAACCGATTGCCAGTATCAGGCTGATGTCGTGCAGGCGGTCCGGCAAGCGCGGATCGACCGCGTGAAAGAGCGTGACGTGCCGGATCACGTTGCCTCCAAGAACCCCGAATGGCCCGATCGCTATGACGCGGTTGTCCCGCTCGTCGCCCCTTGGGTTTACGAGATGAAAATGCGCGAGGTCAAAAGCAACGATCTCTCTGCCGCTTGGAACGAGATGTGTTTGAGCCAGTGACGCCCGCGCGCGTCGTTTGATCGCGCCGTAATCCCTGTCGGGGCGGTAAGACGGGGACCAGCCCCCATCGCCCTGACGGACGATCCCACCGGAGTTTATCTGGCAAAATGAAGCCCGCCGCACAGGCTTTGGGTGCTGGACTTTGGCCCTGCCGACCCAATATATAACAGTATGAGCCTGCCCCCTGGATTTTTGGATGAACTGCGCAGCCGTGCCAGCCTGTCACAGGTGGTGGGGCGCAAAGTGATGTGGGATCCGCGCAAGTCCAATCAAGGCAAGGGCGATATGTGGGCTCCGTGCCCGTTCCATCAGGAAAAATCCGCCAGCTTCCACGTCGATGACCGCAAGGGATTCTACTATTGTTTCGGGTGTCACGCCAAGGGGGACGCGATCTCTTTCGTGCGCGAGACCGAGAATGTCAGCTTTATGGAAGCGGTAGAGATACTGGCGCGTGAGGCGGGGATGCCCATGCCCAAACAAGACCCGCGCGCGCAGGAGAAGGCGGATAAGCGCACGCAACTGGCCGAGGTGATGGAGCTGGCGGTGCAGTACTTCCGGCTGCAGCTGCGCACCGCTGCGGCAGGGGCCGCGCGCGACTATCTTGCCGGGCGCGGGCTGACGCCGCAGGCTTTGGAGCAATGGGAAATCGGGTTCGCGCCGGACCAGTGGCAAGGGCTTTGGGATCACCTAAAGGCCAAGAATGTCGAGGATGCGTTGATCCTTGGGGCGGGGCTGGCCAAGCCTTCGTCCAAGGGCGGGCGGCCTTATGATACATTCCGGGGCCGGATCATGTATCCGATCCGGGATGCGCGGGGGCGTGCGATTGCCTTTGGCGGGCGGGCAATGGACCCGAATGACAACGCCAAGTATCTGAACTCCCCCGAGACGGAGCTTTTTGACAAAGGCCGCAGCCTCTACAATGTGCGCGATGCGCGGACAGCCGCAGGGCAAGGCAAGCCGTTGATCGTGGCCGAAGGCTATATGGATGTGATCGCATTGGTGCAGGCCGGTTTTGGTGCGGCGGTGGCCCCTTTGGGCACGGCGATCACCGAGAGCCAGCTGCAGATGTTGTGGCGCATCTCGCCCGAGCCGATCATCACGCTGGACGGGGATGCGGCAGGGCAACGTGCGGCAATGCGCTTGATCGATCTGGCGCTGCCGCTGCTAGAGGCGGGGCAATCCTTGCGTTTTGCCGTGATGCCTGACGGGCAGGATCCGGATGATCTGCTCCGCGCCCACGGGGCACCAGCGTTGCAAAAGTTACTGGATAACGCGATGCCAATGGTGCGTCTGCTGTGGCAGCGCGAGACCGACGGCCGCGTTTTCGACAGCCCCGAGCGTAAGGCAGGGTTGGACAAGGCGCTACGCGAAAAGATCATGATGATCAAAGACCCGTCGATCCGCAGCCATTATGGTCAGGAAATCAAGGATCTGCGCTGGCAGCTATTCCGACCGCATAAGCCTAAGAAAGAATTTAGCCCCGTCGCGCGCGCCTCCGCTGGGGGCAAATGGACCCCCGCGCCGCAGGGGCCGTCCCCGAGTGCGAAATCCTCTATTCTGGTGACCGCAGCCGGGCTAGGGGCGACCGAGCATCTGCGCGAGGCGGTGATTCTGATGGCCCTGCTGGGCTGTCCGCAGCTGGTGGAGGAGTTCGAGAACGGGCTTGCCGCGATGCGCTGTCAGGACCCTGATCACGGGCGTATTCGCGATTTGATGTTGCGCCATGTGCATCACGACCCGGCGGTGTTGCGCGAAAAGATTTATGACGCCGTGGGGGAGTACACCCTTGAAAACATGCTGGCGCAGCGCCACGTAGCCATCACGCCCTGCATCCGCAGCCCTGGCAACCTGGAAAAGACGCGCATGACTGTCGCTGAAGAACTGGGCAAGCTGGAAGCCGTGCGCGGGCTGGACGAAGAGATTGCCGATGCGGTCGAAGATCTGACCGGCACGGCGGATGAAGGGCTGACATGGCGGTTGGGCGAAGCGGCACGCAACGCCGATCGCGCACAGCGCAGCGGGCAGGAAGATACCGCAGAATACGACATTGCCGAGAACGGTGCCCACATCAGCCGGGACGAACGCAGCGCTTTTGACGCATTGCTGGGGTCGATCCTGAAGGGTGATGCGAAAGATAAAAAATGAACCCGGCGTGGCTTTTTCGCCGGGATGTTTAACAAAATACAGGGTAACGGGTTTAAGAATCACCCAGAACCCCGCATGATTCGAACAACCGAATCACGTCACGTGATTCGCACCCATTCGCTGGAGGAAATTTCATGGCCGCCAAAGACACGAACGAAGACGCGAAGTCTGACGACCAGGATGCCGGCCATTCGCTTGATATGAGCCAAGCCGCCGTCAAAAAGATGATCGGCGAAGCCCGTGAAAAGGGCTATATCACCTACGATCAGCTGAACACCGTTCTGCCCCCTGACCAAGTCAGCTCGGAGCAGATCGAGGATGTGATGTCGATGTTGTCCGAAATGGGCATCAACGTGATCGAAGACGAAGAAGCCGAAGAAGAAGACGCCAAGGGCGGGACCGAAGTTGCGACCACGGAAAGCAACCGTGATGTGGCGCTGTCCTCTGGCACGTCCGAAAAGCTGGACCGCACGGATGACCCTGTGCGCATGTATCTGCGCGAGATGGGGTCCGTCGAGCTGCTGAGCCGCGAGGGCGAGATTGCCATCGCCAAGCGGATCGAGGCAGGGCGCAACACGATGATCGCGGGGCTGTGTGAAAGCCCGCTGACCTTCCAAGCGATCACGATCTGGCGCGACGAACTTTTGTCGGAAGACATTTTGCTGCGCGATGTCATCGACCTTGAGGCGACATTCGGCACCCAGATGGGCGACGAAGAGGAAACGACACCGGTTGTGCCAACCGCGGGCACCGAGACAAAGCCCGCCGAAAGCACCAGCGAAGTGGATGCCGATGGCAACCCGATCTCGAACGATGACGACGACGAGGATGACGACGAACAGGCCAACATGTCGCTAGCCGCGATGGAAGCCGCGCTCAAGCCACAGGTGCTGGAAGCGCTGGACATCATTGCCGATGACTACGTCAAGCTGAGCCAGATACAGGACAGCCGGATCGCGGCCACGCTGAGCGAGGATGGCACCTTTTCGAAGACCGATGAGGAAGAATACCAGCGCGTCCGGTCCGAGATCGTGGCCTTGGTCAACGACCTGCACCTGCACAACAACCGTATCGAAGCGCTGATTGACCAGCTTTACGGCATCAACCGCCGCATCATGCAGATCGACTCTGCGATGGTGAAGCTTGCCGACCAGGCGCGCATCAACCGCAAGGAATTCGTCGACGCCTATCGCGGCTACGAGCTTGACCCCAACTGGATGGAGCGGATGGCCGAGAAGTCCGGTCGCGGCTGGCAGATGTTCATCGAACGGTCCTCTGACAAGGTGGACGAGCTGCGGGCCGATATGGCGCAGGTTGGTCAATACGTCGGTCTTGATATCTCTGAATTCCGCCGCATCGTGCAGCAGGTTCAGAAGGGCGAGAAAGAGGCCCGTCAGGCCAAGAAAGAAATGGTCGAAGCGAACCTGCGTCTCGTGATCTCCATCGCCAAGAAATACACCAACCGTGGCCTGCAGTTCCTTGATCTTATTCAGGAAGGGAACATCGGTCTGATGAAGGCCGTCGACAAGTTCGAATACCGTCGCGGCTATAAATTCTCGACCTATGCGACATGGTGGATTCGTCAGGCGATCACCCGTTCGATCGCGGATCAGGCGCGCACCATCCGTATCCCGGTCCACATGATCGAAACGATCAACAAGCTGGTTCGGACCGGCCGCCAGATGCTGCACGAGATTGGCCGGGAGCCGACGCCTGAAGAGCTGGCCGAGAAGCTGCAGATGCCGCTTGAGAAAGTTCGCAAGGTGATGAAGATCGCCAAGGAGCCGATCAGCCTTGAAACCCCCATCGGTGATGAGGAAGACAGCCAGCTTGGTGATTTCATCGAGGATAAGAATGCCGTGCTGCCGCTCGACAGCGCCATTCAGGAAAACCTCAAGGAGACCACGACACGGGTTCTGGCCAGCCTCACCCCGCGCGAGGAACGCGTACTGCGGATGCGCTTCGGCATCGGTATGAACACCGACCACACGCTGGAAGAAGTCGGCCAACAGTTCAGCGTGACCCGCGAACGTATCCGTCAGATCGAGGCGAAGGCGCTGCGCAAGCTCAAGCACCCAAGCCGGTCTCGCAAGCTGCGGTCGTTCCTCGATCAGTAAGCGGTGGATCACGAGAGTTTCGAAAGGCGGGTGTTCAGGCACCCGCCTTTTTTCATGCGCTGAAACGACGATCTCGAAGCTGTGAATTTAAAATCCCGCTGCGCAGCCTATCTGTGAAAGACGCACCAAACAGGAGCCGCCATGAAACGCCTTGCCCTTGCCGCCATTCTCTCCGCCGCCCCGCTCGCCGTATTCGCGCAGTCCTTTACGGCGGTGAACGAGCTGCAGGTCATCCCTTTGTCGGGCGCATCCTTCGAGGTGATCGAGGATCATGGCGAAGGGGCCCGGGGCATGTGGTGTGCCGCCGCCGAATATGCCGAGGAAAGGCTCGGCACGTCAAGCGCCGCTGCGATCTACGTCAAGTCGCCGCGCGGGCCATCTATCAGCGGGGTAGGCCGCACGGGAGTTGTCTTTACCCTGAATGATGCAGAGCTTTCGAAGTCTGCATTCAAATCCTACTCGGTATCGGTGCGCAACGCGGGTCAGGCCCTGCCCGTGGGCCACGCCATCCAGTTCTGCAAGGACTACATCCTTGAGCTTAAAGACTTTTGAATATTAGGAATACTACGATGAAAACCCTGACTACCGCTTTTGTACTGGCCGCATTGGCTACGACCCCAGCCCTCGCACAGGCCTATGTGCCGAATGACCGTCTGACCTTCACGCCGACCGAGGGCGGCGTGCATATTAGCGGCAGCACCGGCTTTGGTGCGCGCGGTCATTGGTGTGCCGCGGCGGATTATGCGCTGCGTGAAATGGGCGCGCAGGACAGCCAAAAGCTTTATGTGAGCGAGCCGCGCGCGCGTGGTTTTGGCGGCGATGGCGGTGTCACGTTCACACTGGATCCCGCGGGGCTGACCCCATCGCCGGTCGTGATCCTGGGCGGATCCTTGACGAAGGCCGGGTCGGCCATGACCATCAGCCACGGGATCACGCTTTGTGGTGGTTTGCAATCGCCCGGGCGTTGAGGCTAGCCTGACGCATCAGCAAAAGGCGGGCAGAATGAACAGCGAGTTTACGGTCAAGACAGGCGGGCAGGGGCTCTACGAGGTTACAGATCAGGTGGATCGAGCGCTGTCGGGGCAACGCTCTGACGGGTTGGTGACGCTGTTCCTGCGCCATACCTCCGCTTCGCTGCTTATTCAGGAAAACGCGGACCCGGATGTGCAGCGCGATCTCTTGGCCTACTTCTCGCGTCTGGTGCCGCCTGCGGATGACCCGTCAATGTCCTACCTGCGGCATACACTGGAAGGACCAGATGACATGCCCGCGCATATCAAAGCGGCAGTGCTGCCCGTCACGCTAAGCATCCCCGTGGTTGCAGGCCGCATGGTGTTGGGCACATGGCAAGGCATTTATCTGTTCGAACACCGCGACGCGCCCCATAGCAGGCGCATCGCGGTGCATTTCGCCTGAACTCAGTCCACCGGCATCAGGTGGATTTCGCGCACGACCGCATGGGCCGGTGCCTTTAGCGCGTGCATCACGGCCGATGCGACGTCTTCTGGTTTCAGCTTGTCGGGCTTGGCTTCGTCAAAGAATGCCGTGTCCACCATGCCGGGGGACACAACCATGCAGCGCCCGCCCCATTCCGCCATCTCATCGGCGAGGTTGCCTGCAAAGCCGTGGATAAAGAACTTGGTGGCGCCGTAGATCGACCCTTTGATGTGGCGGCGTCCTGCGGCGGAACCGGTCACCACATACTGCCCCGTGGTCTTGCGCAGATATGGCATCGAGGCATGGGCCGTATAGAGCGCGCCCATCACGTTCAGATCGATCATCGATTTCCAGTCTTCCGGGTCACCCTTTTCGGTGCCCCCCGGCGATGTCCCCCGTCCCGCATTGGCAAAGACAGCATCAATCTGCCCGAACTTCTGCGCAAGGCGGCTCATGGCTTGTTCCTGATCGTCGTATTGCGTGGCGTCCCCGGTCAGTACCAGTGCCTGACCCCCGATTTCGCGCGCGATATCTTTCAGCTTGTCTTCGCTGCGGGCGAAAAGCCCGACGTTCCAGCCGGCCTTGGCAGCAGCGCGGGCGGTGGCTGCACCGATCCCGCTTGAGGCGCCGGTGATGAAAAGCGTCTTGGTCATAGTGAATTCCTTTCAGATCAGTCGTCTTGCAGGGGTAACGCATGGTATCAGCCAAAGTTCAGGGCAGTTTTGCCCGCTACAACATATAGATGGGCATTTCGCCCCTACCCAAAACCTCGCGTTGGTCCTATAGTTTTGGGGAATGGGGGTGTTTCACCCCCTATTGAGCAGGTTTAAGATAAGGGGACCGGCCATGCGCTGCCCGTTTTGCGGAAATATCGACACCCAAGTTAAAGACAGCCGCCCGGCCGAGGATCACGTCTCGATCCGCCGCCGTCGCTTCTGTCCCGCCTGCGGGGGTCGGTTTACCACCTATGAACGGGTGCAGCTGCGCGATCTGGTTGTCGTCAAAACCTCGGGCAAGCGCGAGGATTTCGACCGCGACAAGCTGGAACGCTCTATCCGTATCTCGATGCAGAAACGCCCGATTGATCCCGAACGGATCGATCAGATGATCAGCGGCATCGTGCGCCGTCTGGAAAGCATGGGCGAAACCGACGTCGGGTCGAAGCAGATCGGCGAGATCGTGATGGAGGCACTGGCCCGCATAGACACCGTCGCCTACGTCCGCTTTGCCAGCGTCTACAAGAACTTTCAGGCGGCAGATGATTTCGACAAGTTCGTGCAGGAACTGCGGCCCGATACCCCTGCGGACGAATAAGCATGTCTGACGACGCGCGCTTTATGGCGCTGGCCTTGTCGCTGGGCCGGCGCGGGCAGGGGACTGTCTGGCCCAATCCCGCCGTGGGTTGCGTCATCGTGCAGCAAGGCCGCATCGTCGGCCGCGGCTGGACCCAGCCGGGCGGCAGGCCCCATGCAGAACCCGAAGCGCTGCGTCAGGCAGGGCCAGCGGCGCAGGGGGCGACAATCTATGTCACCCTCGAACCCTGCGCCCATACCGGCAAGACGCCTCCCTGCGCCGATGCGCTTGTTACTGCCAAGCCTGCGCGCGTGGTGATCGCCTGCACCGACAGCGATCCTCGCGTCAGTGGCAAGGGCATTGCGATCCTCCGCGCGGCGGGCATTCTCGTTGACGTCGGCGTGCTCGAAGATGAAGCCCGCGCGGATCATCTTGGCTTTTTCCTGCGTGTCGACGAAGGCCGTCCGATGGTGACGCTCAAACTCGCCAGCAGCTTTGACGGCCGTATTGCCACCGCGTCGGGCGAAAGCCAATGGATCACAGACCCGCCCGCCCGCCGCGTGGTCCATGCCATGCGCACCCGCCATGACGCGGTCATGGTGGGTGGTGGCACGGCGCGGCAGGATGACCCTAGCCTGACTGTGCGCGACCTTGGCACCACGCGCCAGCCGACACGGATCGTTGTGTCGAACGGGCTGGACATCCCCCTGAATGGCACGCTCGCCAGAACCGCCAATGACATCCCCCTGATCCTTTGCCACGGCCCCAAGGCCCCGGCAGAGCTGATCGAGACCTGGGAAAGCCTTGGCGCGACGCTGATCTCTTGCGCATCAAAGATGGGCCAGATCGACGCCCACGACATGCTGCAGCAGCTTGGACGCCACGGTCTGACACGCATCTTCTGCGAGGGTGGCGGCGGACTGGCTGCGACGCTGCTAAAGGCGGGTCTCGTGGATCAACTCGTCGGGTTTACGGCGGGTCTGACCCTTGGCGCGGACGGCTTGCCCGCCATCGCGCCGCTGCAGCTTCAACGGCTGGCACAGGCCCCGCGCTTCACCCTGACCGAAACTTCGCGCATCGGCCCGGACCTGCTCCACATCTGGACCCGCAGCAACACGCCCGCCTAACCCCGTCCAAATGGCATAAAATCCCGGGGGCGCGGGGGCTGGCCCCCGCCTCTGACCTGCACATGGGCCAGCCCCCGCCTGCGATCAGCAGGAACCCCGACCTCTCACCCATGCCGCCGCCACAAATGTGCCTGCGTGGCAAACACGCCCTGCAGTTTCGCCAGCACCCGGTTCGCCACCCCGCGCCGCGGCAGATCACCCGAGGCCAACCGCTCCACCACCACCTCGACCGCGCAGGCGGTGCCGCTGCGCGGATCAAAGTACCGCGGATAATCGATCAGGGCGGCATGCGCCAATCCTTCGATGCTAACCTCTGTCATGCGCCGCGCCGGGATATCGCCGCGGTCTTCGGTCAGCCCCCAGCCGGCATAGAAAGGGGCCCCCAATGTCACCACTTTGACGCCGCGCAGCAGGGCCTCGAACCCCAGCAGCGATGTCATGGTCCAAACCTCATCCACATGCGCCAGCAGGGCGATGGGGTCGGCATCGGTCAGCACACGGTCTGCCAGCCCGCCTGCGTCAATGGCGCCGCGGCGCAGCCCGGCCTCTACATCGGGATGGGGCTTATACAAGATCACGGCGTCGGGATGTGCGGTGCGCGCGGCTTGTAGCAGCGCCAGATTAGTGGATACCGCATCGGTGCCCGCACGGATGGAGGCGTCGTCCTCCACCTGACCCGGTACCAGAATGCGCCGTCCGGCGGGCAGGGCGTCCAGATCGCCACCACCGCCAAGGTTATACTTGCTCAGCCCCGCCTCGTGCAGAGCCGCAATCAACCGTGCCGCGCGGCGCGACTGGTCGGGGCGCATTTTGGCGCGCGACGCGATCAGCTGTTCCAACCGACTGGGGCTGCGCGGGTCATAATAGATACCTAAATCATCGCAGACCAGCGACAGGGGCGGCACCAGATCGGCCCCCAATCCGCGCGAGCGTAGGAAACCGTCCTCTACCCGTAAGGCACCAGCGTGCGCCTGCGTCGCTTTCGACGCCCAGACCATCCAGGGCTTGCCCGTGGCGCGGGCGGCCTCGGGATCATTCTGGTAGGTCACCGGCGACCAGCGGCCAAAGAATCGCTGCAAGGGCTGACGTTTCCACAGGCGCATGTCAGAGGCGACCCAGCCCCGGTGGTCTTCGCGCCAGGCCCGGGTTTGCGCGGCCATCGCTTCTATCACGGTTTCAAGATCACACAGGCGGTCACGGTGAGGATCGTACCATTTTGGATACAGGATCATCGCCCCCGCAAAAAGCTGCGCACGGGTCAGCGCACGTTGCCGCCGCTGCACGGGGAATTCGTCTTCGGTCAGGCCCCAGCCCGCATAGAAGGGCTGCCCGAAGACCCGGGGCTTGTGACCTGCAAAGATCGCCTCGAACCCCATTTGTGACGACACGGTATAGACACGCACGGCCCCTTCAAACAGGGTCCAAGGGCTGATGGGGGCGGTCAGCAGAGTAATGCGGTCGTTGGCGTCTTCAGGCCCGAAATGACCGCTGCGATAGCCCTTTGCGGTTTCGGGATGGGTCTTGATGATGATCCGCGCGCCGGGGTTCTCTTGTTGGGCAAAGACCAGCATCTCAAGGAACCGCGACCGGTCCGCGCCCGAGGCCGCGACCGACGCATCACCCAGGGTCTGGTCGATCACCAGCACATAGCCGGGATCCGGGGCGGGGTGCGCGGTGTCGAACCCGCTGTATTTGGTCAGATGGGTTTCGGTGATGCGGTGGATGGCACCGCGTGCCCTGTCCAGCAATGCCGTATCATCCAGCGGGTGGCTGGTCAGGATGTCCTCCAGCTCGGAGGGCTGTGCCGGGTCGAAATGCAGCCCCTTGTGATCGACCAGCAGTCCCAGCGGCGGCTCACCCGCGCGACCGGGAAACAGCGACCGCAGCATCGCGTCTTCGACACGGACAACGGGTAGCCCCTTTTTGGATGCGACGGCCAGCCCACGATGCGCGGTGCCTGCATTGCCCCATACGGCGATGGCATCCCCGTCGCGCGGTATGCCCAGATGCAGGCTATAGCCCGACAGCTGCAAGATGCGCCGCACCCGTCGGTTGGTGATGAAGCCGCCGTTAAACACAAAAAGCCGCCGGTCCCGTGGGGAACCGGCGGCGGGTGTGTCGTATATTTCAGGCCCTAAAGCCATCGGTCCAGATCAGCTGCCCGACGCAAGCGACGTCAGGTTGTTGACCGACCCGGCCGACCCCGTGATCGAGGAGATGACCTTGCTCCACTGGGTGAAGGGGGCTTCGGTAACGTACAGCGTATCTCCATCACGGATCACGAAATCGCGCGCCATGAACATGCCGTTGGGCTTGGTCAGGTCAAGCACATAGACCATGCGCTGTGCGCCTTGGAGGTCGTTACGGCCCAGAACCTGTGCCACGACCGCTTCGGGTTCGTTGCGGAAGACGAAAACACCTGTCGGGTCAGCGGTGCCCGCGTTCAGCCCGCCCACCTGTGCGATGCCTTCAAGCGCCGACAGGTTCTTGGTCTCGAACGGGACTTTCTGCTGCGCGCCGGTGGCGCCAAGGGCCACGAAGGACCGAGTGTCTTCCTCGATCAGGATGCGATCCCCGCCGCGCAGGGCGATGTCGAGCTCTGGGTGGCTGTAAAGATCTTCAAGCCAGATTTTGCCCCGCTGATTGCCACGCAGCACGGTGACCTGCGCGATCTGGGGGGTGATTGTTACACCTCCGGCACGCGCCAGCATGGTGGCAAGCGTGCGGGTGGGGCGTTCAATCGCATAGACACCCTGCGCACCGACAGAGCCGACAAGCGACACGGTCGCCCCGTCACCGGCCAGACGGCGCACCTGAACCTGCGGGTCCGGGGTTTGTTCGGACAGTTTGTTGGTGATGATGCGGCGGATCGCTTCGGGGGAATTGCCAGCGGCCTTGATCCGGCCCGCGTAGGGCACAAAGATGAACCCGGACCCGTCGACCTGCACTTCTTCCAGCACGGTGGCGTTGGCCCCTTGGGCGGCCAGCAAGCCATCATCGACGTTTTCCCAGATCGTCAGCCCCAGCGTATCACCGGGGTTGATCGTGTCCGACCCAAGCTGACCGGCGTTGATGAACCCCGGGCTAAAGCCAAGCGCGGGGGCGACGGCGGTGGCGCGGGTCACGCGGTCATTGACGGCGACAACAAATGCGTCGCCTTCCTTCTGGACCGATCCGGCAAAGATTTGACGTTTGTTCGGGCCAACCTGCGGAAGGCCACATGAAGATACCACGGCCATAGCCGCCAGTAATGCGATGGGACGCGCCCACCGGAAGGGTACGGATTTCACTGCCCGGTCTCCTCGACCTGTTCTTGTTCTGCCTCGAATTCGCCGATTTTTTCGGCGTAATTATCATCGGCTTAGCGCAGATTGGATCGAAAAGCTACTGTCGGGGCGAAAAACGCTCAGGTGACGGCCCGCAACTGTTGCCTTGGTGCCGCGGTTCCCAGCTCTAGCGCGTCGTAGGGGTCTTCGGGGGCGAGCATCATATCGACCACTTGCCGCATCAACTGCGTGCGCGCGCGTGCCGCATAAAATCCGCCCGGAACCTGCGAGGTTTCCAGCAAATACCGTCGATAATCCTTGTAGGCCTTGTTATCGGGGCGCGAGGCGGCGGCAAAGAATTGCGCCAGCGGCTGGTCCGAGACGAATTCGGGTTTCGCATAGACGGCGCAGCCAAACACCTTGAGCGGAATTCCGCGCCACAGAACCTGCTGGCCAGCGGTGGAGTTCACGGTAACGGCCGTACGGGCATCGTTGAGCAGCTGCGCCAGCTTGCCGCCGCGCACGAAATGTACCCGATCCGCGACACCCAAATCCCGCGCCACCTGTTTGACTACACGGCGCAGCGGTGCGCGGCCGTCTTCCAGCGGGTGGGCCTTTACAACAAGATGATGGTGGCGCGGCGCGCCCTTGGCGAAGCCTTCCAGCACCACGTTCAGGAAATCGGTCATTGTCTCGAAGGGGGAGTGTTCTTGGAACGAGCTGTCATGCTCCAGCTGCAGCAGCGCCAGATGGTAGGGGAAGCCGCCCAGCCGGATACGCAGCGTTGCGATCAGCCGGTCCAGCGCCAGCGCGGGCATCAGTAGCAGCCGCTTGAGGTACAGCTTGAACTCCTTGGTCACCGGCAAGCTCCGATGCGCGCGGAAGTTGCGGTAGTCGCCGTTCCGGAACAGCACAAACCAGTGATAGAGCGCACCATAGAACACGTGCTGGCGCATATCACCCCAATGACCGGGGGGGAGGGGGGCCTCCATATCCGAATTGGCCAGTGCGGTCTGCATCTGTTCGATGGACATATCCATCAGCCGTGAATTGCCGTTGGACCCGCCGCGTTCATAGGTGACCCAATAGGGGCGCATGTAGCCTTCTTCAAAGACATGCACGGTCAGGCCGCGGGCCTTGGCCTCGGCCACGGCTTGGGCGTGGATCGGGCGGGTGTCGCCATAAAGCACGATATCTGTGACACCCTTGTCGGCGAGCAGCGCAACAAAGGTGTCTTTCCACGTGTCAGCTGCGCCGCGAAACGGGATATAGCTGCGGGGGTGGAACCAGAAGGCCCGATCGCCTGCGTTGAACCCCACACGCCAGACCTGGGCCCCCGCCAGACGGAGCATCTTGCCCAGACGGTTGAAGAAGGGACCATGCGGCCCTTGCAGGAAAAGGAAGACCCGTTCACGGGGTGCTGCGGCGTTCATCGGTTGCTTTCGGTTTATCTTGGTCATCGGGCAGACAAACACCGGATACCGGCGAAAATGTGGCGTGTCTGTGGACTTGTCATGCTGCGGGCAGAGGTCTACTTCGGTAGCGACCAGTATAGAAGAGGCAGGCGCATGTTTACAGGCATTATCACGGACATCGGAAAGATCACCAAGCTTGAACAGCAAGGCGACCTGCGCGCGCGGATCGAAACGGGCTATGATACCAGCGGCATCGACATGGGGGCCTCTATCGCCAGTGATGGCGTGTGCCTGACCGTGGTGGATCTGGGGGCCGACTGGTACGAGGTGCAGATCAGCGCCGAGACCGTGGACAAGACCAACCTTGGCGCTTGGGAGGTCGGACGCCGTCTGAACCTTGAACGCGCGCTGAAGGTCGGGGACGAATTGGGCGGGCACATCGTGTCGGGCCATGTCGATGGCGTGGCCGAAGTGGTGGCGCTGCGCGACGAGGGCGACAGCACCCGCGTGACCCTGCGCGCGCCCGAGGATCTGGCGCGTTTCATTGCCCCAAAAGGCTCTGTCGCGCTGAACGGCACCTCGCTGACCGTGAACGAGGTCGACGGCTGCGATTTCGGCATCAACTTTATCCCCCACACCAAAGAGGTGACCACATGGGGCGATGTCGCCGTCGGGGACCGCATCAACCTAGAGATCGACACATTGGCCCGCTATGTCGCGCGGCTGGCCGAAATGTCATGATCGCTGGGATCGGACATAATCAGGGGCCCAGCCTTGAACGCGGCCATAAATGGCGCGCGTTCCAGTGGCAAAAGGCACGCGCTGCGGCGATGCCTTCAGCGATCCCGCTGATGGTGGTGAAGATGCGCGTGGCGCGCGCCCGCGAGCTGGGGTTGGACTACAAGGCCTATGCCGCGATCCGTCAGGCCACGGGGCGCGATATTCTGGCGCTGCTGTTCTCGTCCAATGCGCTGCGGGTGGTCCGTGCGAGGGCACCGCATATCCCTCTGCGCGAGGCTGAGGTGCTGGACAAGGTGCAGCGCGCGCAAAAGCTGGTGCTGGTGCATCGCCCGCTGCGGCCCGACATGGTGGCGCAGGCGAATCCCGTGCTGGATCACGTGGCCGAGGCTCCCAAGTTCACCGACAGCTGGAGCGCGATGCGCGATCATCTTGGGCAGGTGGTTCACGGGCGCAAACTGGTCGGCGATCAGGTGCTGATCATCGGCGACACCGGATTGGAACGGGACTGGGCCACTGCAAGCAAGGCGGCGGGCTATGTGGAGGCCGCGCGCTATTTCGGGGCTTAACGCGGACCGTCGCGCGGGGTGACGGTGCGGAATTGAGTTTATTTGGCAAAATGAAGCAGGGAGGGGGGCGGCCCTGCTCTGGCAAAGGCGCGTGGGGTGGGGTATGTGCCACTGCAACAACGATTGAGGTGACCCCATGCAATTTGAAACGCCCGGACCGGTCGAGGCTGAATTGGCGGATGCCATCGCGCCCATCGAAGAGATCATCGAAGAGGCCCGTCAAGGTCGCATGTTCGTGCTGGTCGATCACGAAGACCGCGAGAACGAAGGCGATCTGGTGATCCCCGCGCAGTTCGCGGATGCGGATGCGATCAACTTTATGGCCACCCACGGGCGCGGGCTGATCTGTCTGCCGATGACCGAGGAACGGGTCAACACGCTTGGTCTGCCGATGATGGCGGTGAATAACTCTGCCCGCCACGAGACGGCTTTTACCGTGTCGATCGAAGCGCGCGAGGGGGTGACCACCGGTATTTCCGCCGCCGACCGTGCGCTGACCGTCAAGGTCGCCATCGACGAGGATAAAGGCGCGGTGGATATCGCCACGCCGGGGCATGTGTTTCCGCTGCGCGCACGCGATGGCGGTGTCTTGGTCCGCGCGGGCCACACCGAGGCTGCCGTCGATATCTCACGTCTTGCGGGGCTGCATCCGTCCGGTGTGATTTGCGAGATCATGAAGGAAGACGGCACCATGGCCCGTCTGCCGGATCTGGTTGCATTCTGTCAGCAGCACGACATGAAGATCGGCACGATCAGCGATCTGATCGCCTATCGCCACAAGCATGACAACCTGCTGGTGGAGCGCGACAGCCGCACCGTGACCTCTGCCTATGGGGGCGATTGGAAGATGCAGATTTTCACCGACGAGATCAGCGGCACCGATCATGTGGTCCTGTCCAAGGGCGATATCACAACGGATGCGCCGGTTCTGGTCCGCACCCATGCGATCAACGCGCTTGAGGATATCCTCGGCCTCGGGCCAAGCCCCGCCGACGAATTGCCACGCGCGATGCAGATCATCGCGGACGAAGGCCGCGGCGCGGTGCTGTTGTTCCGCGATCCCGACCCGCGGTTGCGTTTCGAGGACGAAGAGGATGATCGCCCCCGTACCGTCAAGCGTACCGGCCTTGGGTCGCAGATCATGGCGAGCCTTGGCTTGCACAAACTGATCTTGCTGACGGATAACCCCGATACGCGCTATCTGGGGCTGGACGCCTATGACCTTAGCATCGTGGGCACGCGCCCCATCACGCAGGAGTAAATGCAATGGCTGCTGGAAATCATACAACGCTGACCACGCCGCGCTTTGATACGCCGGTCAAGGTTCTGATCGTCATTTCACCCTATTACTCGGACATCGCCGAGGGCTTGCTGAGGGGGGCAAAGGCAGAGCTTGAGGCCGCCGGGGCTGAATGGGACGTGGTGGAAATGCCCGGCGCGCTGGAAATCCCGACCGCAATCGGTATCTCTGACCGCAAGAGCAATTTTGACGGCTACGTGGCGCTTGGCTGTGTCATCCGCGGCGAGACGACCCATTACGAGACCGTGTGCAACGACAGCAGCCGCGCCTTGCAGCTGATGGGGTTGCAGGGCATCTGTATCGGCAACGGCATCCTGACCGTCGAGAACCACGAACAGGCCGCCGTGCGCGCCGATCCGGTGGGGCAAAACAAGGGGGGCGGTGCGGCAGCTGCGGCCTTGCATCTGATCGCGCTGAGCCGTAAGTGGGGCGACATTCGCAAAGACATCGGTTTCAAGCCGCGCTCGGATGAATATCTGATGGCGGGCGACAATGACGGACCCAAGACAGCATGACATCCTCCGCCGGCCTTTCGGGCAATCAAAAACGCAAGATGAAATCAGCTTCGCGGCTTTATGCCGTGCAGGCTCTGTTCCAGATGGAGCATTCCTCGCAAAGCTTTGACACCGTGCGCAAGGAGTTCCTTGAGCACCGCTTTGGCGCGAGTTACGACGGTCAGGAAATGGTCGACGGTGACATCCGGCATTTTGCAGACTTGCTTGAGACAGCGGTGAACTATCAGGCGGCGATTGACCAGATGACCGACCGTGCGCTGGTGGCTAAATGGGCCATCGCGCGGATCGACCCGACTTTGCGTGCCTTGTTCCGCGCCGCCGGTGCCGAGCTGCGCGCGCAGGAAACGCCGCCGCGGGTTGTGATCAACGAATATGTCGACGTGGCCCGTGCCTTCTTTGAGGGGGGCGACGAGCCGAAGTTCGTGAATGCCGTTCTGGATCATATGGCCCGCGAAGCCCGTCCGGAAGAGTTCTGAGTCGGAAAGGCTCAGCTCATCTTCTTTGGTCGACAGCTAGGGACCCGCGAAAAGCCTGATATTTTCGGGAAAGTGTGACGGGACCACCGCTGCCGTTCTGTTCTATATTCCCGAGGACCTGTATGTACAGGTGGGCGCCAGATAAACGAACCAGGGCTCGAACAGAGCCAGCTCCCTCGGATTTGCTTAAGGCCACTGGAATGTAACTTTTACAAACAGGGCAGAACCCGTCACCCCCGTTAAGTAGGCGCGACCACAGGCTGCGACAAGGGGTATTCTAGCTTGGCTCGGTGTTTTCGACAAAGCGGTAGCGGGTCAGCTCTTCGGGCAGCAGCAGATAGATTTCATCGGGCGGCGTGACCAACGCGTGCTGCATGACCAGCGGGTCGATGCCCATCTGATCCAGATAGGTCATGACCTCGCCTTGGCCGCGCTGGATGTCCTCTACCGCGACAAAGGCGGGGAGCAGGGTGCTTTCACCGAAGAAATGCTGGTGCACCCCGACAGAGGCATCGTCTGGCACGTCGCGACTGGTGCCTGCGGCCAGTAGATAGGGGCAGGCGGAATAGCAGATATCGCCACTGCGCAAGGCGGTCGTAAGCTCAGCATCCCGCAGATACCGCCCCAGACGCAGCGCGTCGCTGACCGACCCACCGGGGGAATTCAGGATCACGCCCTCGGGTTGGGGATCAAGCGCGGTGATCTGTTTCTCGATGCGTTCGGCATCACCCGCCATGATGCCCCCTTCCAGCAGCACGCGGGCACCGCCTTCGACCACGGTCAGGGTCAGCCGTTCGGGCAGGGGCGTGTCCGGCATGGGGCGGCCACCGGGGCGGGCGCGGTCGGGTTGAAACCGGCGGGTTTGGTCGCCGGGGCGCGTGGGCTCGGTCAGCCCCGGGGAACGCGGGCCAAAGCCGGGCAGGCGCAGTCCCTCGTCCAGATCGCCCCAAAAAAGCAGCCCCGCCAACCCCAGCTGAAAGATCAGAACACCGCCCAGAACCCGTGCCACGGGTGGGCGTTTGGAAGGATCACGCCGCAGTTTCATGTGGTTTTCGATGGCGTGCTAAGGGCAGGGTTCTCGGTCACGATATCATGGCGCGCAATGTCATCGCGGTCATCATGCGCGTCCTCATCAATAGATGTGCCCTTCATCGCCGCATCCATGTCACGCATCGCCAGCACCGCAGCTCGCAGTTCGGCAAGGGTGAGTGTTTCCTCGATCGCGCTGCCCTCGCGGCCTTCGCGGATCGCCCCTTGGGTGATGGCGAGAATGAAGACCAGCACGGCGGGCAACAGATCAATGGCAATCGCGCCAGCCCAGGAGGGCACGAAGTTGCGCGCGTATTTGATCACCGCATCGGCGCTGGAAATCGGGGTGTAGGTCGTCTCCGTTGGCGGGGCCATGGCCAGCACGTCTTGGGCCGCGCGCTCCAGTGTGGCGGCACGTTGGGCCAGCACCTCAAGCACGGCACTGATGGTCGAGGCCTGATTGCCCCGCACTTCGACACTGCTGCCATCCAGTTCGGGCAGCACGACAGAGGCCGATAGATCCTGCGCGGCGCGTTCGACCAGCGGGGCGACTGACAGTTGCCGCAAGCGCGTGATCAACCCGGCAAGCCGTACGGCCTGTTCGGAAAATTCGACCGATCGCGCTTCCACCGGACCGGGTTCGACCGTCAGCGCGCGCATCCGGCTAAGAATCTGGTTGCCCTCGACAAAGGCGTCATTGACCAGCGGGGTCTGGGTGGCGATTTGTGCCTCCAGCCCGGACAGCTCTGCCGATTTCTGCCGCAGCACGCGAAACACGGCACCACGCCCGGCCAAGCCTGACAGTCCGCCCGTGGCCTCCTGTTCGCTCAGATCCTCGAAACTTTGACGCACACGGGCGACGTCCCGCTCCAAGCCTTGGGCGGAAAGGGTGATCTCATGCGCGCGCTCTAGCGAGCCTTGGTAATCCTGCACGGTCTCGGCCAGATGCTGTTCCACCGCTGCAGATCCGGCAAGGGCGGCGGCGTTCAGCCAGCTCGACATGGCGATAATCGCGACGCTTCCCAGCGACATGGCCCCCAACAGCCCGACCCGCGCGCGGGCGCTACGAACCGCCGGAAACAGACGCAGCATATAGGACCAGAACACAAAGATGCCCACGGACACAGCAGCGGAATAGGCAATCGCGGCAAAGGCCGACATCGCCCCATTGTCATCTAGCAAGGACGAGACCCCAAGATAGGTGTAGATGCCCGACGCCACCGCCAGCACCCCAAGCGCTGTGCCCGAGAATGTATCAAGCCAGCCCAGATGCCCTTCGAGTTCGCGGGCATAACGGATGCCGCGCTGCTGATGTGTCGAGTTTTCGCCGTCGCGCGCCATATGCCCACCCTGTTTTCTTTTGAACTAGATAGGTTGCGCGCTGCGGATTACCAAGCGCTTGCCTGATGTTCATGAATTGTTCATATTGCACCCATGACCCAGACTGACCTGATGACCGCCCCGACCTTGCAACCCGGACAGCTGATTGCCCGTGGTGTGACCCGCCAGCTTGCCGCACTCGGTTTTGCGAGCGTTGAGGAACTGGTGCCGACGCGCGGCCTGCGGGTGGATGTGATGGCGCTTGGCCCCAAGGGGGAGATCTGGATCGTCGAATGCAAATCCAGCCGCGCCGATTTCATGTCCGACAGCAAATGGGAAGGGTACCTCGAATGGGCCGACAGATTCTTTTGGGCGGTGGATGCGGATTTCGACATCGACCTGCTGCCTGAGGACACTGGCCTGTTCATCGGCGACAGCTACGGGGCAGAGCTTGTGCGCATGGGACCGGAAACCCGACTGGCTGCCGCGCGCCGCAAAAAGATGACCCATCTCTTTGCCACCCATGCCGCACGCAGGCTGCATATGTTGCGCGACCCCCATGCCATGCCGCAGTGGGGGTAGGGGACATCAATATTCCAAATGGAAAATATCCCGGGGGTGCCGCGCAAAGGCGCGGCGGGGGCTGGCCCCCATCCCGACCGGGCAACGTGCCTTAGCGCTTGTTCTTGCCAGCTTTGCCCGCACGATGGGCCGCGGCCATAATCTCTTCCGCGATTTCAACGGCTTCATCCGTGGTGAAATCCATCGGGATCTCGATCCCGCCTTCCGCTTCGATGAACAGCCGGACCATGCCCTTATCGGTTGGCCCGATTTGCAGGTTGGCTTCAATGTCGCGTTCTGTGTCGATGCCCATGAGGTTTCTCCGAAACTGTGTCAGGTCCCGTACCCTGCGGCGCTGGAAATGGCAAGTTTTGCCATTCTCACCTGCGGCAGGACAAATCGAAGTTTGCGACGGATATGTGCTTGCATTCCTTTTTCATGAACGCTAGATCGACCGCAGTGCCGCCTTAGCTCAGTTGGTTAGAGCGCCTGATTGTGGATCAGGAGGTCCCTGGTTCGAGACCAGGAGGTGGTACCACTCCCCCCCCCAAAAAAAAAATTAGACCATATGTCTGATTGGCGTGATGTATTTGTGCGCCTTGCCTCGACACTGTGGCGCATAGGCTGCGCGCGTTACTCGATCGTAACGCTCTGACGCAGCTCGCCTGTCATCCGGTCAAAGATCAGAATCACATCTTCCTGCGTCACCACAGCATACCAGTCGGGGCCTTGGGTGAAGGTCACCGCTTTTTCGCCGTCGGGCAGGGTGATAGAGGCCGGTAAATCGGGGCTCTTGTTCGAGAAGCGGATGACAAGTAGCCCGATCACGACTAGAAGGCCGAAAATCATTGTGGCGGTCAGCACCGTCACCAGCCGCCGCAGGAATTTGATGTTCGGGGGCTCGGAAGGATCAGTCATGTCGCACCGTCAAATTACGTTTACCATCGCGGACAGCCCGCCACCTCGCCTTGATAAGGCGCTTGCGCGCGATGTACCAGAGGATGCGAACCTGTCGCGCACACGACTGGGGCGTTTGCTGGAACAAGGTGCCGTGCGGGTTGACGGAACAGTGGTAACCGATCCGCGCAGCCGTGCCGAAGCGGGGCAGCAGATCACCGTCGATGTGGAAGAGGCCGAAGACAGTCATATCCTCGCCGAGGAAATCCCGTTGGAGGTCGTCTTTGAAGACGCGGATCTGATCGTGATCAACAAGCCCGCAGGCATGGTGGTTCACCCTGCGCCGGGCAGCCCGTCGGGGACGTTGGTCAATGCGCTGCTGGCCCATTGCGGCGATGATCTGTCGGGGGTGGGCGGCATGAAACGTCCAGGCATCGTGCACCGGATCGACAAGGATACCTCTGGTCTGCTGGTTGTCGCCAAGTCTGACGCAGCCCACCACGGGCTGGCCAAACAGTTCGAGAAACACACCGTTGAGCGCTATTATCAGGCCTTGGTCTACGGCGTGCCGGATGCCAACGATCCGCGCCTACGGGGGGTGAAAGGGGCCAGTTTCGAGCCGGGCAATATCCTCAAGCTCACCACGCAGCTTGCGCGTCATCGCACCGACCGCCAGCGTCAGGCCGTGTTCTTTCAGGGCGGCCGCCACGCCGTGACCCGTGCGCGCACCGTTGCGCGGCTTGGCAATCCAGAGGTTCTGGCGCTGATGGAATGCTGGCTTGAAACCGGCCGTACCCATCAGATCAGGGTGCATATGGCCCATGCCGGTCACGCATTGGTGGGCGATCCGACCTACGGTGGCAAACGTAAGCTCGCAAAAGGCGCGGTCTCTGACACCGCCGCCGAAGCGGTGCGCAGCTTTCCGCGCCAGGCCCTGCATGCGGCGGTACTGGGGTTCGATCATCCGGTCACGGGCGACTACGTACGCTTCGAAGCGCCGCTGCCCGGCGACATGACCGACCTGCTTGGGGCCGTGGGCTACGACTTGCACTAGTGCACAGTTGTGTGATCGACCTGTAGTAAAACGGTTTTTTAAGGATTATTGGGCCCAATTCACCGTCCCATGCGTTAGGCTGGACACTTGAAACGGAGCGGGGTCCTCTCCATATCTATGTTAATCCAAATAACATGGGCCCCGGAAATTGGGGAAAGGGACAAAGATGGCTAATTACGCAAATCTGCCAGCGCCAACACCGGAAGGCGGATTGAACCGCTATATGCAGGAAATCCGCAAGTTTCCCCTGTTGGAGCCGGAAGAAGAATACATGCTCGCCAAACGGTGGGTCGAAGAACAAGACACCAAAGCGGCGCACCGTATGGTCACATCGCACCTGCGTTTGGCGGCCAAGATCGCTATGGGCTATCGCGGCTACGGTCTGCCGCAGGCAGAGGTGATTTCAGAAGCCAACGTCGGCCTGATGCAGGCGGTCAAACGCTTCGACCCCGAAAAAGGCTTCCGTCTGGCGACCTACGCCATGTGGTGGATCCGCGCTTCGATCCAAGAATATATCCTGCGGTCGTGGTCGCTGGTGAAGCTGGGCACGACCTCGGGGCAGAAGAAATTGTTCTTCAACCTGCGCAAGGCCAAGAACCGTATCGGCGCGCTGGAAGAAGGCGATCTGCACCCCGATAACGTCAAACGTATTGCGACGGACTTGGGCGTGACTGAAACCGAAGTCATCTCCATGAACCGCCGTATGTCGGGCGGTGATGCGTCCTTGAACGCCACGGTCGGCTCCGAAGGCGAGGGGACGATGCAGTGGCAGGACTGGCTGGAAGACGAAGACGCCGACCAGGCCACCGACTATGAGGAACGTGACGAGCTGGAAACCCGCCGCGAGATGCTGGCAGAGGCGCTCGATGTGCTGAATGACCGCGAGAAAGACATCCTGACCCAACGCCGCTTGTCGGACCAAACGGTCACGCTCGAAGATCTGAGCAGCCAGTACGACGTCAGCCGCGAGCGTATCCGCCAGATCGAGGTGCGCGCCTTTGAAAAGCTGCAGAAACGCATGCGCGATCTCGCCCGTGAAAAGGGTCTGATGGGCACCGCCTGATCGCCAGCCACGGTTTTGAATATTGATCCCCGCAAAGCGCGTCGCTTTGCGGGGATTTTTTATGCGCCCCTTGATGCTCTGCCGCGGCTCCCCCTACAGTCGCGCGACACCAAACATCAGGGGATCACGATGAAAACGCTACGCTGGGGCATCCTCGGGGCTGCCCAATTCGCACAAGAACAGATGGCCCCGGCCATCCACGCGGCCAAAGGGGCCGAACTGGTTGCCCTCGCCACATCTCATCCTGACAAAGCCGCGCCCTTTCAGGCCTTTGCCCCGCAGCTTACCGTGCACAGCAGCTACGAGGCGCTGCTCGCCGATCCGGATATCGACGCGGTCTACATCCCGTTGCCCAATCATTTGCATGTGGAATGGACGCTCAAGGCGCTGAAGGCGGGTAAACATGTCTTATGTGAAAAGCCGATGGCGATGCAGGCGCAAGACTATGATCAATTGATCGCCGCACGCGATGCCGCGGGCCTGCTCGCGGCCGAAGCCTTCATGATTGTCCACCACCCCCAATGGATACGCGCGCGAGAGATTGTGCAATCGGGCAGCTTGGGGCGTCTGCGCCACGTGGCGGTCAACTTCTCGTTCTTCAACGACGATACCGGCAACATCCGCAACGACCCCAAGGCAGGTGGGGGCGTGCTGCCGGACATCGGCACATATGCCTTCGGCTGCACCCGTTTCGTTACGGGGCAGGAACCTATCGCGATCCCCCATGCCAAGATCGACTATGAAAACGATGTCGATGTCTTCGCGCAGGTCGCGGCCCGCTTTGACGGGTTTGACCTGTCCGCAACCGTGTCCATGCGCATGTTCCCGTTTCAGCAGGTCATTCTCCACGGCGAAAAAGGCATCCTGCGTCTGACCTGCCCGTTCAACCCGACGGTCTATTCCCAAGCCGAGCTGTATCTTGAGACCACACAGAACAGCACCACCGTCGAACGCTTCCCCGGCGTAAACCACTATGTGCAGCAGGTCGAAAACTTTGGCGCGTCAGTGACCGAGGGTAAGGCCTATCCCTGTCCGCTTGAATTCAGCCGCGGCACGCAGCGCATGACGGATATGGCCTTTGCCGCCGGGGGTTGAGCCTTGGCACGTGCGCCCTAAGTATAAGGCGTAACACGCAAGGGGGACGATCATGGCTGGAGGATGGGCGAAAGACGGCGCTGTCAGTGAACAGATCGAAGCATCGATCAACGATGAACTGGCCCGCCTCAAGGCGCGCAAGGCCCCGCAGGGCGAAAGCCGCACCCATTGCGCCGAATGCGAAGAACCGATTCCCGAGGCGCGCCGCCAAGCCTTGCCTGGCGTAAAGCTCTGCATTGATTGCGTGCGCGAACGGGACGGTCTGGCGCAGGCCCGCGGTGGTATCAACCGTCGCGGCAGCAAAGATAGCCAGCTGAAATAGCCAAAAGCAAAACGGGGCGCTGCATCTGCACCGCCCCGCTCAATTTCCAAATGGTCTTAAATCCTCGCCGAAGGCATTAAACTCTTATGCCTTCCCGCAGGATCAATCCTCCATCGCTTCCAGCTCATCAATGAAGCCCGAAATCATCGACAGGCCCTTATCCCAGAACGCGGGGTCAGAGGCATCCAGTCCGAAGGGGGCCAGAAGCTCCTTGTGGTGCTTCGATCCGCCCGCTTTCAGCATATCGAAATACTTGTCCTCAAAACCCGGCTCGCCTTCTTCGTAGACCGCATACAGCGCGTTTACCAAGCCGTCGCCGAAGGCGTAGGCATAGACATAGAAGGGCGAATGGACGAAGTGGGGGATATAGGCCCAGAAGGTCTCGTAGCCGTCCATGAACTCAAACGCTGGCCCAAGGCTCTCGCCCTGCACCGACATCCACAACGCGTTGATATCGTCGGGTGTCAGCTCTCCACCACGGCGGGCGTCGTGCAGTTTGCATTCGAAATCATAGAAAGCGATCTGGCGCACGACCGTGTTGATCATATCCTCGACCTTGCCGGCCAGCAGCACTTTGCGCTCGGCATTGGTTTTGGCCCCGTCCAGCATCTTGCGGAAGGTCAGCATCTCGCCAAAGACAGAGGCGGTTTCGGCCAAGGTCAGCGGTGTGGACGATAACATCTCGCCCTGACCAGCGGCCAGCACCTGATGCACGCCGTGGCCCAGCTCATGGGCCAGTGTCATCACGTCGCGCGGTTTGCCCAAGTAGTTAAGCATCACATAAGGGTGCACATCGGTCACGGTGGGGTGGGCAAATGCACCGGGAGCTTTCCCCGGTTTGACGCCCGCATCGATCCAACCTTCGGTAAAGAAGGGGGCCGCGATCTCGCCCATACGGGGATCGAAGGCGTTATAGGCGTCCATGACGGTCTTTTCGGCCTGTTCCCAGCTGACGGTCTTGGGGTCTTCCATCGGCAGGGGCGCGTTGCGGTCCCAGACCTGCATGGTGTCGAGGCCCAGCCATTTGCGCTTCAGTTCGTAGTAACGGTGGCTGAGCTTGGGGTAGGCGTTGACCACCGCATCGCGCAGCGCTTCGACGACCTCGGGTTCGACGTGGTTCGACAGGTGGCGGCCGGTTTGCGGTGTGGGCATCCCGCGCCAGCGGTCGATGACCTCTTTCTCCTTGGCTTGGGTGTTGTGCACGCGGGCAAAGGTACGGATATTGGCCTGAAACACATCTGCCAATTCGCGCGCCGCGGCTTCGCGCAGATCACGCGACGGGTCGGTCAGCAGGTTCAGCACGCCTTCGATGTTCAGCGGCTCGTCGTTCACCTCGAATTCCAGCCCGGCGATGGTTTCATCAAACAGACGTTCCCATGCGTCGCCGACGACGCTCAGATCGTGCAGAAACTTCTCCATCTCGTCGGAAAGCTGGTAATCTTTCATCGCGCGGATACGGTCGAACACCGGCTTATACCGCGCCAGATCCGCTTTTTGGCTCAGCAGGTTGGCAAGGTGATCATCCTCCAGCCGGTTCAGTTCCAGCGTGAAGAAGACCAGCGGCGTGGTGAAGTTGGTGATTTTTTCCTGCGCGTCCGACATGAATTTCACACGGCCGGAATCCGTGGTCAGCTGGTAATAGCGCAGCCCCGCGTAAGACATGATGCGCCCGGCGATCTGGTTGATCTTCTCATTGCGCAGCACACATTCCAGCAGCTCGTTCGCATCCAGTTCGGCCAGTTTGCCTTCGTAATCTTCGGCAAAGCTGCGGCAGGCCTCTTCAAGCCAGTCCAGATCGCGCTTGAGCTCGGGGGCGTCTTCACCGGTGTACAGATCGTCAAGATTCCATTCAGGCAGCTTGCCGAAGGCAGAGGCCCCGGAACCGGCGTTGGCATCAAGGACGGGGACGGGCAGTTGAAACATGAAAAACCTCTTTTTGACGTTAAATCTACCTAAGCACGGGGCCGCGGCAAAGCAAGGCGATGGCGGCGCGGATTAGCCGTAAATCCGCAGCATTTCTTCAAGATCGGCCAATGTGTTGGCTTCTTGCAGGGGCTTGTCCTGCCGCCAGCGCAGCATCCGCGGAAAGCGCAACGCGACGCCGGATTTATGCCGCGTGCTGCGCTGGATGCCTTCGAAGGCGATCTCGAACACATGATGCGGGGTGACCTTGCGCACAGGACCAAACCGTTCGAGCGTATTCTTGCGCACCCAAGCCGTGATCTTGCGAAACTCGGCATCCGTCAGGCCGCTATAGGCTTTGGTAAAGGGCACCAGATCATTGCTGTTCCAGACTGCAAAAGTGAAGTCTGTGAACAGGTTGGCACGTCGTCCTGACCCGGATTGGGCATAGATCATCACCGCATCAATGGTCAGCGGGTCCAGCTTCCATTTCCACCAATCGCCCTTCTTGCGCCCCGCCAGATAGGGGCTGTCGGCACGTTTCAGCATGACCCCTTCGGCCTGCGCTTCGCGTGCGGTGGCGCGTTGGTCGGCCAGCGCATCCCATGTGGGAAAGGCTAGTTGCGGCGACAGGCGGATCGGCGCATCGTCGGGCAGGGCGGCGCAGGCCTGTTCCAGCAGCGCACGGCGCTCGGCGAAGGGGCGGGAGCGAATATCTTCGCCCTGCCATTCCAGCAGGTCGTAGGCGTGCAGCACCACGGGGGCTTCGGCCAGCAGTTTCTTCGGCACGGTCTTGCGGCCGATGCGGGCTTGCAGCGCATTGAAGGAGGATGGCGCAGGCTGTCCGTCGGGCCAGACCAACAGCTCGCCGTCCAGCACTGTGCCGTCGGGCATGAAATCCACCGCACGGGCGAGCTCGGGGAAACGGTCGGTCATCAGCTCTTCACCGCGCGACCAGACGAAATATTCGCCGTCGCGCAGGATCAACTGGCCGCGTATACCGTCCCATTTCCATTCGGCACGCCAGTCGTGCGGATCACCCAGCTCTTGCGGCTCGGCTTCCAGCCCATAGGCCAGATAGAAGGGATAGGGGCGCGATGCGTCGGCAGAGGCATCTTCGGCCTCTACCAGCCCGTGCCATGTGGTGTCGTCGGGGTGCCAGTTCCCCATGAGGCGATGCGCAAGTTCGGGCTCGGGTTTGCCTGTGGCGCGAGACAGGGCGCGGGTCATCAGCTTTTGGCTGACGCCCACCCGAAACCCGCCGGTGATCAGCTTGTTGAAGATAAATCGTTCGGTCCCGCCAAGCGTCGCCCATGCGTCAAGCACAAAGGCTTTGCGGGCCTCTTCATCCTGCGTGTAAATCTCGCGCAGTGCCGCGATCCACGCGGCAAGCGATTGATCATCCTGCGTCGGGTTGGGGGGCAGAACGAGCGTGATCGTCTCGGCCAGATCGCCAACGATGCTGTAGCTTTCCTCGAACAGCCACAGGGGGATGCCCGCGCGCTCGGCGGCCCATTCGCGCAGCTTGGTGGTGGTGACGGCCCGTTTGGGGCGGCGGCCGGAAAATAGGGCGATGGTCCATAGCCGGTCGTCATCCGGTGCCGCGCTGAAATAATCGGCGAGTGCGGCGACTTTCACTGTCGTCTTGGTGCTTTGGTCGATGGCGTTGAACAGCGCTGCAAACCGTTTCATTCGCTTGCGTCCTTATCCAAGGATTCACCTTCGAACTGGGTCGGCACGACCTGTGCTTGCCACCCGCTATCGGCCAGAAAACGGCTGAAGACATCGGTGTAACCATGTGTCACATATATGTTTTCGGCTTCTGTCGCTTTGATCGCCGAGAGCAGCCCATCCCAATCCGCATGGTCCGAGATGATAAAGCCGCGATCCCCACCGCGACGGCGGCGCACGCCGCGCACGGCCATCCATCCGCTGGCAAAGGCGGTTTCCTGCGGGCCGAACTTTTTCGACCACGCACTGCCCAAGGCACCGGGTGGGGCCAGTACAATCGCGCCGCGGTGATCCTTGGGGTTCAGATCCGCATCGGCGAGGATCGTGTCGGGCAGGGTGATCCCCTGATCGCGCATGGCGCGGTTGGTGTTCTCCGTCGCAGTGTGGGTCAGGATCGGGCCGATGCCGGGGTCGAGCATCGATAGCAAACGTTGTGCCTTGCCCAAGGCATAAGCCCCCAGAAACGCCGTTTTGCCCTGCGCCGCGCAGCCAGCCCACCATGCATTGATCTCTGCCGCGACAGCAGCTTGATCGGCCCAGCGAAACACTGGCAGACCAAAGGTGCTTTCGGTGATGAAGTGATGACATCTGACCGGCTCGAACGGGTTGGATAGCCCGTCATCGACCACCTTGTAGTCGCCCGAGGCGACCCAGACCTCGCCGTCGACCTCAACGCGTATCTGGGCAGAGCCGGGGACGTGGCCGGCGGGGTGAAACGAGACCTGCGCCCCGCCGATCTGCCGCACCTCGCCATATGCGATGCCGTCAGCGGTGATGTCGCCCAAACGGTGGCGCATGACGGGCAGTGCGATGTCGGTGGCAAGGTAGCGGTTCATGCCCCAGCGGGCGTGATCGGAATGCCCGTGGGTGATCAGGGCACGGTCCACAGGCCGCCACGGGTCGATATAGAAATCACCCGCGGGGCAATAAATGCCGTTTTCGTTGAATGTCAGAACAGGTTGCTTGGCCATGCGCATAAGCTAGCGGGGCGTGCGCGTTTGAACAGGGGGGGTGAAAAAATCCTCGCCGATGCCGAGCTTACCGTCGAAATAACAGTTGGTTGCAGGCGGAAGTTCATCCCGCGATCCGCGCTACTTTTTGGCGTTTCCAAAAAACAGAGCCGCCATCTCATCCACCGCTTTGTCGCGGGTGGTGGGGATCTCCATCAGCACTTCGTGCTCTGCGCCGTCAATGATATGCAGCTTACCGCCTTTCCAAGTTTCCATACGTTCGTGGATGCGGCCCTTGTGCACGATACGTTCGTTAGACCCGAGGAATGTGGCGCAGGGCAGGCTGGGGGCGGCGCGCAGGGACAGATGCTTGGTCTCGGATAAAGCCTCGCGCAGCCAGATAAAGCTGGGCCCGCCCAAAGACAGTTCGGGATGGGCCGCGAGTTGCGTGCGCATCATCTCGTACATCTCGGGGTCGGTGGTGAGCATGTTGTTCTCGAACGGCGCGGTCGAGATATAGGATGCCGCCTGCGTGCCCATGGGCAGCTTGTAGCCCTGACCGATGCGCGGCATCAGGTTGGAAAGCCCCGCGGCCACCAGACGCATATGCGGCGCGATATGGATGCCCCACATCGGCGCGGTAAAGGCCGCGGCTTGCACCGACAGACCCTCCATACAGGCGCGCAGGCCGATGGCCCCGCCCATGGAGTGCGCCAGCAGGAAATACGGGCGCGGCAGCTGCAAGGCGCGGGCTGTCCGCATCATGGCCGCCACGTCTTTTTGATAGTCAGAGAAGACATCGACATGGCCGATGTTACGGTCGGGGATCAACCGGTCCGACAGACCTTGCCCCCGCCAATCAACCGCCATGACCGCCAGCCCCTTTTTCGCAAAGGCGCTTGCGGTCATCGCATATTTTTCCACGTATTCGGTGCGGCCGGGGAAAAGCAGCACAGTGCCCTTTGCCCCGTCCAGCGGCCAATGCGCGACGCGCAGCTTCTTACCATCCGATGTCTCGGCCCAATGCGCCTGACCCGTTTCGGGCAGCGGCGCAATGTCGGTGAAAAAGGGCGCGGTTTCCAGCATATTAGGAGAGGACGGACGCCAGCTTCATCGCCATGCCCATGTCGCCGTCAATCTTGAGCTTGCCGCTCATGAAGGCGCCGGTCGGGTTGGTGTCGCCGGACAGGATCGCCTGGAAAGTTTCTGCGTCAGCAGAAAGGGTTACATCCGCTTCTTCATCCGCGGCACGTGCGCCGGTCGAATCCATCATGACAGCGCCTTCGTCTTCGATGTCGAACTTGGCTGTGCCGTCAAAGTCGGCCCCCGCCAGTTTTTCGTTCAGCACTGTTACAGCTTGGTTCACAATATCGCTCATCATAGGCCCTTTTCTTGGCAAATGGTGCCGACACGTCTGGAATTGTGGCGGCAGCCTGTTACATTCACTCTTGTTATGGGCAACCGCATCGTCAACCTCAAACATACCGTCGCGGCACTTGGTCTCTGGGTGTTGCTTGGGGGTATAAGTTTCGCGCAAATGTCGCCGCCTGCGGCGGCGGAATTGCTGCAGGATTTACGCGATGCCCCCGCGGCAGAGGCGCCGCGAATCGAACGTGATGTGCAGCGCGCTTGGGCGCGGTCCGGCTCGGCCGCGATGGATTTGCTATATTCCCGTGGTCGCGATGCCATGTCAGAGGGGGACACCACCTTGGCCATCGCCCATCTGACGGCTCTGACGGATCACGCCCCTGATTTTGCCGAAGGCTATCACGCCCGTGCACAGGCCTATTTCGCCGCAGGTCTCTATGGCCCTGCAATCGATGATCTGGATACTACGCTTGCCTTGAACCCGCAGCAGTATAACGCCATCTTCGGTCTGGGGGCGATCCTGCAGGAGTTTGGCGATCTGCGGGCGGCTGCCGATCTCTATCGCCGAGTGTTAAGCATTAACCCTCACCATGATAACGCGCAAAGGGCGCTCGACGGGCTGCGGCGCGACGGCATCGGGCGCACGCTTTAACGATCTAAGGAATTTCTGGTGGCAGGTGACAGCAGGGTCGTGGCCGTTTTAGGCCCGACCAATACAGGCAAGACGACCTATGCAATCGAACGGATGTTGGCGCATCGCACGGGGGTGATCGGGCTGCCGCTGCGTTTGCTCGCGCGCGAGGTCTATGACCGCATCGTTGCCCTGCGTGGCCCGTCCATCGTGGCACTGGTCACGGGCGAAGAACGGATCGTGCCGCCGCGCACCCAATATTGGGTCTGCACCGTCGAGGCGATGCCCGAAGGCATGGGCGCTGATCTGGTTGCGGTCGATGAAATCCAGCTTTGTGCTGATCCTGAGAGGGGGCATGTCTTTACCGACCGTCTTTTGCGTGCGCGCGGTCAACACGAGACGCTTTTCATGGGGTCCGACACCATGCGCGGCTCAATCGCGGCGCTGGTGCCAGAGGCGCAGTTCATCCGACGCGAGCGGATGTCCGAATTGATCTATTCTGGTCAGAAAAAGATAAGCAGGATGCGTCCGCGAAGTGCAATCGTCGGGTTTTCGGTTGAAAATGTATATGCGATTGCAGAGCTGATCCGACGTCAGAAGGGCGGTGCGGCGGTGGTGATGGGCGCGCTCAGCCCGCGCACACGCAACGCGCAGGTCGCCATGTATCAAAATGGCGAGGTCGACTATCTGGTGGCCACGGATGCCATCGGGATGGGGCTGAACCTTGACGTGGACCACGTTGCTTTCTCGGCGCTCAGCAAGTTTGACGGGCGGCGGATGCGACCCTTGGCCCCGAACGAACTGGCGCAGATTGCCGGTCGGGCAGGGCGCGGGTTCAAGAGCGGTACATTCGGTGTCACGGGCGACGCGTCTCCGCTTGATGATGGTGTCGCGCGGGCCATTATGGATCACCAGTTCACACCGCAGAACAAGCTTAACTGGCGCAACCCGGCGCTGCAGTTCGGGTCTATTGATCGGCTGATCCAGACGCTTGAGACGTCGCCAGACAATGAGCGGTTGTTCAAAGCGCGCGAGGCCGATGATCTGCGGGCGCTCAAGAATCTCGCCGTTGATGCCGAGATCGCGGCGCGCTGTACCGATGGGCCGTCAGTACGTCTATTGTGGGATGTCTGCCGGATTCCCGACTTTCGTGGTATAAGCCATGCAGAGCACGCCAGCCTGCTGGAGCAGATTTTTAACTTCCTGCATCAGCGCGGTTCTATACCCGACGACTGGCTGGCGCGGCAAATTAAACGCATAGATCGAACCGATGGCGACATTGATGCGTTATCCAAACGATTGGCGTTTATTCGCACTTGGACCTACGTGACACAGCGCAAAGGCTGGACAGGTGACGAAAGCCATTGGCGACACGAGGCGCGTGTCGTAGAAGACAGACTGTCGGATGCGCTGCACGAGCGTCTGACCCAAAGATTTGTAGATCGGCGCACATCCGTGCTTTTGCGCCGGCTAGGACAGAAGGAAGCCATGGTGGCCGAAGTAAACGAGACCGGTGAAGTAACCGTTGAAGGCGAATTTGTTGGCAAGCTGGACGGGTTCCGCTTTCGCCAAGACAAAGGCGCAGGCGTTGCCGAAGATAAAACGATCAAAGCTGCATCGTTGCAGGCGCTGGCTCCTCAGTTCCATTTGCGGGCGGATCGTTTCTACAACGCGCCTGATACAGAGATTGATTTCACAGAGCAGGGCGGCCTCATGTGGGGCAGCTCTGCCGTGGGTAAACTGGTTGCGGGCTCCGATCCGCTGAAGCCCGGTGTCGAGGTCTTCGTCGATGACGTTGCAGGCCCCGAGGTCGCACAAAAAGTGCAGCGCCGGTTGCAGCATTTCATTGACCGCAAGGTCGCGGCCCTGTTCGAGCCGCTGCTCGCCCTGTCCAAGGACGAAGCGCTCACCGGTCTGGCCCGTGGCTTTGCTTTCCGTATGGTTGAAAACCTTGGTATTCTGCCACGCGCTGATGTGGCGGACGAGGTGAAAGCCCTGGATCAGGACGCCCGTGGCGCGCTGCGCAAGCATGGTTTGCGCTTTGGTCAGTTCACCATCTTTATGCCTTTGTTGCTGAAGCCTGCGCCGACACGTTTGCGTCTGGTGCTGTGGTCGATTTCCAAGGGGCTGAACGAATTCCCTGAATCGCCGCCCCCCGGTCTGGTCACCATCCCCGTCGACACCAGCGCACCCGAAGGCGCTGCGACGATGGCAGGGTACCGTAATGCTGGTGAACGCGCGATCCGTATCGATATGCTGGAACGTCTGGCCGATATGCTGCGCTCCGAAGATTCGCGCGGCGGGTTCGAGGCGAAGGCCGATATGCTGTCGATCACGGGCATGACGCTCGAACAATTTGCCACGCTGATGGAAGGTCTGGGCTACAAGGCCGAAAAGGCTGAGCGCACCAAGGTGAAAGCCGTTGATACCGTCGTGCCCCATGACGGTGCACCGATGGCTGCCGACAAGGGCGCGGACGCCGAGACGCCCGTGATGGACGTCGCGGCCGAGCAACCAGCCGGTGGTATCGTCGAAGATCCAGCGGCTGCTCAGGCGGATGACATCGTGCCCGCAACCGCGGATATGCCCGATGACGGGATCGCCCCGATGGTCGAGGAACTGGCCGAGACACCAGAGGTGGACGATCACATCCCGGACACCCCCGCCGAGGAAAACCCCCAAGGCACAGCGCCTGACGCCGATATCGCAGGTGCCGAGCTTGAGACATATTATGTCTTTACCTGGGGGCGCACGCCCCGTGGCAATGCCCAAGGCCAGCGTCGCGGCGGCGGGGATCGCCCACAAGGGAAGGGGAAGCCCGGACCGCGTGGCAAAAAGGGTGCACCGCGTGGAGATAAGGGCGGCAAAGCCCAGAAGTTCAGCAGCAAGCCCGCCCGTGCTGAAAAGCCGATTGACCCTGACAACCCATTCGCCGCTGCGCTGATGGGGCTGAAAGACAACAAGTAATTGTCCGAAGCGCCGACAAAGCTGCGGCTTGATAAGTGGCTGTGGCATGCGCGGTTTTATAAAACGCGTTCTCTGGCGGCCGCCCGCGTGCAAGCGGGGGCCGTCAGGGTCAACGGCAGCGTCGCGCAAAAGCGTGCGACACTGGTTGGGGTTGGCGACGTGCTGACCTTTGCTATGGGCGACGATGTGCGGGTGATCCAGATAGAGGGCATCGGCACCCGCCGTGGTCCGGCCCCCGAGGCGCACACACTTTACACCGATCTGTCCCCGCCGGTCCCCCGATCCGAGAAAAAACAACCTGAAAATCCGGCATTTGAGGGAAAAGGGCGCCCCAGTAAGCGTGATCGCCGCGTGCTTGATCTTTCTCGGGCGCGCCACCTTGAATGATACGCTGTGCTGACGTATCTCCTGCGTTAAACCTGCCATAAAAGATGATGTTATGACCTATATCGTTAACGATGCCTGTATCGCCTGCAAATACACTGACTGCGTTGAAGTATGTCCGGTGGATTGTTTTTATGAGGGCGAAAACATGTTGGTCATTCATCCCGATGAATGCATCGATTGCGGCGTTTGCGAACCTGAATGCCCCGCCGACGCGATCCGCCCCGATACAGAGCCGGACATGGAGAAGTGGGTTGAATTCAACCGCAAATACTCCGAACTGTGGCCCGTGATCATCACCAAGAAAGACCCGCTGCCCGAGGCAGAGGAACGCGATGGTGAAGAGGGCAAGCTTGAGAAGTATTTCTCTGAAGCACCCGGCGAAGGCGGCTAAGCGATTCGCACTTGGGCGCATGGGGTGATCGCTGCGTGTGACGCCACCTGATCCCCTTTATTTATTCGATTAACACGTATTTGATCGAATCTGTGCCGCCCCCCGCTTTCGGGGGGGGCAATTTTGTGATATACGTTGTCGCAAATGATGATACCTACGCGCCAAATCTCAACCGTTTTGCACAGGTTGAACCAGAACATCTGAAGTTATGAAATGAGGCTGACGGCTCTTTGGGCCGGTCGGCCTTTGTCGTCGTGACAGCATATTTACCCATGCGGGCCGTCCCCGCGCCCAAGGAGCCACTGTATGAGCAAGTCGAAGAAGCTAGATTTCCGCCCGAATGAATTCGTTGTTTATCCGGCGCATGGCGTTGGTCAGATCATCTCGGTCGAAGAGCAGGAAGTCGCGGGCATCTCGCTGGAGCTGTTCGTGATCGCGTTCGAAAAAGACAAGATGACGCTGCGGGTCCCCACCCATAAGGCGACAGAAATTGGCATGCGCGCGCTCAGCAGCCCTGACGTGATCAGCCATGCGATGAAAACCCTGAAGGGTAAGGCCAAGGTCAAACGCGCCATGTGGTCGCGCCGTGCGCAGGAATATGAGCAAAAGATCAACTCCGGTGATCTGATCGCCATCGCCGAAGTCGTACGCGACCTGCACCGCACCGACGACCAGCGCGAGCAAAGCTATTCCGAGCGTCAGCTGTATGAAGCCGCGCTTGAGCGTCTGACCCGTGAAGTTGCCGCCGTCGCCGGTGGGGACGAACTGGCGGCCTCCAAGCAGGTCGGTGATGTGTTGGAAAGCCGCGTCGCCGCGGCCTGATCGCAACCGTTAAATTTTGAAAAGCCGCGCCTGATATCATATCGGGCGCGGCTTTTTGGTGTCTGAAGGGCGAGGGGGGCTACGACCCTTGGGTCTTATCCTCTTGGTCGATCCGGTTCAGGAAAGCGGTTTCCAGATCCTTTTGTAGCTCTTTCGCGCGCGCCACATAGGCTTTGTTCTCGCTTGGTGGGATGTCAGGGCGCCACAGGGCCGCCAGCTCGCGCACAGACGCACGGTCGTGCGAATAGAACATCCGCTGCGCCTCTGCCGCCTCGTAGTCGGAGAGCCCGAGGTTTTCCAACACATAGCGCCCCGCCCGAAGCGAGCTGTCGAACATTTCGCGCACGATGTCATTCGCGCCGGCCTGGTATTGTTGGTACACATCCGTCCGGTCATGGGCGCGGGTTACGATATGCAGGTCGGGCCGTTCCTTGCGCGCATAGGCGATAAGCTGCAAGGCCGACTTGGGATCATCCAGCGCGACAACCAGAACCTTGGCATCGCGCAGACCGGCCTTGCGCAGAATATCAGCGCGGGTCGGATCGCCCAGGAACGCCTTGAAGCCAAAGCGGCGCATGACGGCGATGGTTTCGGGGTTGTGGTCCAGAACAACGGTGCGAAAGCCGCTAGCCTGCACCAGACGGTTCACAATCTGGCCAAACCGCCCGACACCCGCGATGATCACGGTGCCTTGCTCGTCAATCTCGTCTGCGACGATGGGACCGGATTTCGTATCCATCCGTTTGCTGATCTGGTCATAGGTGATGAACAGCAGCGGTGTGATCAGCATCGATAGGGCAACGACCAGCAACAATGTCTCGGCCACGTCATTGGGCATAACCCCCGTGGCGACCGAGAAACTGACCAGCACAAAGCCGAATTCACCCGCTTGCGCCAGACCTAGCGCAAAAAGCCAGCGGTCGCGCCCTTGCAGCTTGAACAGGGTGCCAAGCCCGTAAAGGATCAGGCCCTTCACCAGAATAACCAGCAGCGCCATCCCGACGATGATGATCGTATCGGCGAACAGCAGGTCAAAGTTGATACCCGCCCCCACGGTGATGAAGAACAGCCCCAGCAGCAGCCCTTTGAACGGCTCAAGGTCGGTTTCCAGTTCATGCCGGAATTCGCTGCTGGCCAGTACCACGCCCGCAAGAAAGGCCCCAAGTGCGGGCGACAGGCCCACCAGCATCATCAGAAAGGAAATCCCGACGACGATCAGCAGGGCCAAAGCGGTATACATCTCGCGCAGCTTGGCGGCGTGGATAAACCGGAAAACGGGGCGGGTGAAAAACACGCCGGTGATGATGATCCCGGCAATAGCACCCAAGGTGACCAGCGTGATCGCCCAGCCCGGCAGCCCCTGCACCAGCGAAATCGCCGCCTGCGCGGTTTCGGCACCATGACCCGCCGCCGCAGGACCGTGCCCCGAGGCTGCCTCTGCCCCGTGGGCGGCATCCTCGGGGTTCACCGAGATCGATCCGTCGGGCCGCATTTGCGCGGGCAGCTGCGCCACAAGCAGCGGCAGGAACGCGAGGATCGGGATCACCGCGATATCCTGCGTCAGCAGCACCGAAAACACGGACCGCCCGCCCGCTGTTTGCATCAAGCCCTTTTCTGACAGGGTTTGCAGCACGATCGCGGTGGATGACAGCGACAGCGTGAGACCGATCGCAATCGCCACACCCATCGGCTGGTCATAGGCCATCGCGATGCCCATCAACGCCGCAGCGCTGAGCACGACCTGCATCCCGCCTAGCCCCAGCAGCCGGTGGCGCATGTTCCATAGGGCGCGGGGTTCAAGCTCTAGCCCGATGAGGAACAGCATCATCACCACGCCAAATTCGGCGAAGTGCTGCAAATCCTTGGTTTCCGATCCGACCAGCCCGAAGGCCGGCCCGATCAGGATCCCCGCCGCCAGATATCCCAGCACCGACCCCAGCCCCAGACGCGATGCGATGGGAACCGCAATCACCGCCGCAGCGAGATAGATCGAGGCTTGAAACAGGAAACCTTCCATAGGGGGCATACTTTCTTTGTGTCGGGCAGGCCCCGAACGGGTCAATCAGGTGGGCAAGGGCCCGTCTCGTTTAAGCTGATCCATAACGATCTGGCTATGCACTTTTGCGACAGCACCATGGGGGAGCAGCACATCATGGATGAGGCGGTTCAGGCTGGGCAGGTCTGCACAATAGACGCGCAGCAAATAATCCGCATCCCCCGTCATCGTCCAGGCGCCAACGATTTCGGGGCGGGTGGCCAAAAGCCGCGCAAAACTGGCGGAATGTTCGGGCCCGTGGGTGCCCAGATGGACCTGCACAAACCCCTGTACCGTCAGCCCCAACCGTTCGGGGTTAAGCCGAGCCGTGTAGCCTTGGATATACCCTTCGGTTTCAAGCCGTTGCCGCCGCCGACCTGCTTGGGACGGGGATAGGTGCAGCTTCTCTCCCAACTCCTGAGCCGTGAGATGCGCGTTCTTTTGCAGCGCCGCCAGCAGGCGTTTATCGATATCATCTAATGCCATGCGGTATTCTCACATAGAATGATAAAACCATGCGTCAACCTCGCGTGAATGAGTGGGAATTCAATCACAATGAGCATCCGTGGCACATATTTAACGACCCTACGTACACAACGTCACCACAGCGCTTATGAAATGGGGCAAGTTCGGAAAGGGTGGGTGACCCGATACAGATCAGGTCCGAGGCAACGCGGCAAGCCGGACGTCAAAATGACAGAAAGCCGAAGCGTTCAATGCGGCAGTATAAACCGGAACTAAACGGCCGGAACAAGAACAGAAGCTTAGCCGCGGGGCATCTTGAGCACGACATCGCGCCCGCGGCGGTTATACCGCAATTCGGCCTCGCCAATCGCGGAGACGCGGCCACCATCCAGACGGTCCCCGACCGCAACCTTTTGGTACCGCCCGTTGCTCAGCCGGATCAAGGCGCGGCGGCTTGAGGGTTTGCCGTACACCCCGATCAGATTGATTTGACGCAATTTGATCGCATTTTTCACAGTTGCCTGCTTCGATACGGAGGCTTTCGACGGCACCGATGGCTGTACCACCTGCGGGGTGACGGCTGTCGGCGCGCTGGCCACCGTCACAGGCGCAGGCTGCGCGCGTTCGGCACGGCGTACGATGCGCGAAAAGTTACCGGGGCGCGTGTCTGGACGCTTGGACACTTCTGTCGCGTATTGCGTCGCGTTGTTCACGGGCTCTTGCGGCAATGCGGCTTTGATCGCGGCAGCGGCGGCCTCTGCTGCGGCGTCAACCTCGGCCTGCTTGGCAGCAGCGGCGGCCTTGATGACGTCGGCGCTGCGCAGGGTCGGGCGGAAGGCGGCAAGCTCGTTGCGGGTCACCCCGCCCAGATTGGCGCGCTCGTTCTGTTCGGGCAGATCCTCGGGGCGCAGCTTGGGGCGAAAGCCGAGCAGGGCGGCAACAACCGTATCCTCTTCCTCTTCGACCACACCGGGGCGGGCGAGGGTCGCAGGGGGCACACGGGCCGGTTGCCCGGCGAAAACCAAAACCCCATCCGCGTTCAATGTGCCATTCGCACTTGGAGCAACCAGACCACGATCATCCAGCGTGAACGACGTGCCCGCCGCCGCCGGAGGGGCCGAGCTGATATCGACCGTATCCCCGCCAAAGGACGCGAGCGTCGGCAGTGCAACAGCGTCATTTGAGGTGCTGACGGGATCAATGCTGGTCATGAACAGATCATCCAGCGTCACCATTGACGGCGCTTTTGGTGTCTTTGGTGCGATGGCCCAAATGCCGGTCGTCGCGTATTTCGCTTCGATTTCCTGCGCGGTCAGCTCGCGTGGTTGCAACTGCTGTGGCACGCGCATCGCGTCCAAAACTGCACCGTCCTCATCGCTGAGCGTGGGATCAAGCGCGGCGACGGTGGTGTCGGCCGTATCCTCGGGCGGGGCCTGCGGCACGATGGGGTCCTCGCGGCTTTCCACCTGCTGTTTGACCGCCGGCTCCGGCGGGGCAGAAGCGGACTGCGTGGTGTCACGGCTGCCAAAGAGACGCGATAGCGCCAACCCGTCATCAAGGAAGACGGACGCCCAAGCCGCGACGCCCGCGAGGAACACCAGCAAAGCTGCGGTCAGGACCAGCCCCAAAAAGCGCGGCTTGCCTCCGATGGACTGCTCTTTGCGGGCCCCGAAAACGGTCATCTGGTCGACTTCGCTGGCACCCGTGGCAAGGGCCTTGCCGGGAATGGGTGCCGCTTTTGCCGCCATTGGTTTGGGCGGAGGTGGTGTTGCGCGGGGCTTGCGGCGTTTCAGAAAGCCGAAAGGCGACGACTTGACGGGCTGCGCGGGCTTGGCCCCGGTTAACGAACTGCTATCGGGGACCGGCCCGCCCGTGTGCGACAAGGGCTGCACGCTACCGCGCGCGGCGGTGCCGGTGACGATAGGTGCGTTGCGTCGGCTAGAAAAATCTGCGGGGCCTTTCGTTGCGGCAGGTGCCGCGGGCGGGGATTTGGACACGGCGGGCGCGGGCTTGGGTGTCGCTGCCGCGTTTTTCTCAACCGATGGAGCAGCTGGTTTCTGTACGGCGGGTGCCGGTGCCTTGCCAGCTGACACTTCGGGCGTTTTGGCGGGGGGCGACGACTTGCTTGGCGGGGGCGTCACCGATGGGGACGCGGGTGCAACGCGAGGCGCGTCAAGCTTTGCCGCTTTGGGCGCGGGGCCGTCTGCTGGTTTCTGGCTTGCAGGCTGAGGCGCATCAGCCGTCTTTGCTTCCGGCTTTGCGGCATCAGCCGCCGGAGCATCCGACGTGCTGTCACCCTCCTGCGACGCATCCGCCGTCACATCATCGGCCTTCCCGGGGTTTTCCGCATCAGCAGCCGCATCGCCTTTCGGCGGCGAAGTATCCTCCGGAGGCAGCTCCACATCGCCCAGGATAACGAATGGCCCTTTGTCACGCTCCACAGAATCGCCCGGTTCCAACCACTTGGGGGCGGTATCTGTTGGGCCAAAAAACGCCTCGCCGGTAAAATCATGATCGTCGGACTGCGCGGCAAAGCTGACGGGGTGAAAACGATGCTCGGTCGCGAACGCTTCGGCCTCGGCTAGTGTTTCGCGGGCGACGGCGGCGATATGGGTGCGGGGGCCATCATGGCTAGTGTCAAAGACCAGATCTTCGACGGCGTAGGGCGTCGCGCCATCAAGCGCCACCTCGGCCTGTTCGCGCCGCGCCTGATCGCTAAGCCCTGCGGTGTCGATCGTCATATACTTGATTTGATCGCTCGGAATCAGCAGCTTACTGCGCAGGCCGCTCGGCTCTAGCGCGGTGGCGGTGCTTCGCAAGGCGGCCAGTTGGGCGGCCATATCCTCCGCGTCGACGGCCACTTCACCCACCTGCCGCCATCCATCAGGGGCGCGGTGCAGGAGGCGAATACCTTCGAAGGAGAGAGACAGTGCAAAATTGGGCTTCATTGGAACGCTTTTGACTAGAGGCATTGGGACGGTGGGACATTCGGACGGCTGCAGATTGCCAATACCATGGGGATCGCCTGCAAAACAGAGCGCCCGTTCACAGCAAAAGAATAGAGCAGTAGTTTGCTCATGAAAAGAGCGGAGCGCAGAGGAGGCTTGCGGCAACTTAGGCGGGAGGCCACATATGTTGCCAAGGGATATCACAGTAAAAAAGGTCATGAATATGCGAATGTTGAAAATTGCTGCGATCGTCTGTGCCGGTTTTGCGTCAGGGGCGTTGGCGCAACAAGCACCTCAGGGGATCACCGTGAATGGCGAGGGCATTGTATCGCTTGCCCCTGATACCGCGACGATCCGCTTGGGCGTGAGCGAGCGGGCGGCCTCTGCTTCGGACGCAATGGCGCAGACTTCTGAAAAAGTGCGCGGCATTCTAGACCAATTGGACACATTGAAGATCGCGGGCCTCGACCGTCAGACCAGCGGGCTTTATCTGCGGCCCGTCTATGACAATCGCCCCCGCGAAGATGCGTCCCCGGTGGAAGTATCGGGCTATGAGGCGGGTAACACCGTCAGCGTGACGGTTCGCGATTTAAGCAAACTCGGGCAATTGCTTGATGCGGTCGTGGCCGAGGGCGCGAATGATTTCAACGGCTTGCAATTCGGATTGCAAGATAATGCAGCGGCGCTGGCTAAGGCCCGAGAGGGGGCCGTTAAGGATGCGATGGCGCGTGCGCAGCAGCTTGCAGATGCCGCTGGCGTTAAGCTTGGTAAACTCACCAGCATGTCCGAATCGAGCCAGGGTTTCCGCCCGATGGAAATGCGGGGTGCCCAGATGAAAAGTATGGATATGCCCATCGAGACCGGAGAGATCGACATCAGCGCGCAGGTCACGCTGCAGTTCGAAATCGCCGAGGCTGACTAACCCTCTGCTGCCCCGAGGCATTTGACGATTTGAATAGGTAAACATACCCCCGCCAAAGGGTTGCTTTGGCGGGGGTCTTTTATGGGGCCTACCCTAAGCCGTCGCTTTGGCCAGCGCTTGATCAAGATCGGCGATAAGGTCGGCGGCATCCTCTGTCCCGATGGAAACGCGCACAACATTCGCGCCGGCGCCCGCGGCTTCTTGCTGCTCGGGGCTAAGCTGACGGTGCGTGGTGGAGGCAGAGTGGATGATCAGCGACCGGGTGTCGCCAAGATTTGCGACATGGCTGAAAATCTCCAACGCATTTACCAATTTGACGCAGGCGTCGTATCCGCCCTTCACCGCAAAGGTGAACAACCCGCCGGCCCCCTTGGGGCAAACGCTTTTCGCACGCTCGAAATAGGGCGAGGATTCCAGCCCCGCATAGGTGACATAGTCAACGCGGTCATCATTCTCGAGCCAAGTCGCGATTTTCTGCGCGTTTTCTACGTGGCGTTCCATGCGCAGCGAAAGTGTCTCTGTCCCCATCAGGGTGTAATGCGCGGCCTGCGGGTTCATTGTCATGCCAAGATCCCGCAAACCGATGGCGATGCCGTGGAAGGTAAAGGCCAAGCCGCCAAAGGTCTCGTGAAAGTTAAGACCGTGGTAAGCAGGTTCCGGTTGGCTCAGCGACGGGAATTTATCATTCGCGGACCAATCGAACTTGCCTGAATCCACAATACAGCCGCCTGTTACCGTGCCGTTGCCGGTCAGGTATTTCGTCGTCGAATGTACCACCAGAGTCGCGCCAAGTTCGATCGGGCGGCACAGGTAGGGCGTCGCCGTTGTGTTGTCGATGATCAGCGGAACGCCTGCCGCATCCGCCACGTCGGCAATGGCACGTACGTCCATGATGTAGCCGCCAGGATTGGCAATGGCTTCGCCAAAGATCGCGCGGGTATCGTCGTCAACCGCTGCTTTCACGGCATCAACGTCGTCAAAGTCGACAAACTTGCAAGACCAACCGAAACGTTTAATCGTTTGGCTGAACTGCGTCACCGTGCCCCCATATAGACGGGTAGAGGCGATAATGTTCTTGCCCGGCCCCATCAGCGGGAACAATGCCATAATCTGTGCCGCGTGCCCGGAAGAGCAACACACGGCACCAACGCCCCCCTCAAGCGTGGCGATGCGTTCCTGCAAGACAGCAACGGTCGGGTTCGTCAGGCGGGAATAGATGAACCCCACTTCTTGCAGGTTGAACAACGCCGCCGCGTGGTCCGCATCGCGAAACACATAGGCCGTGGTTTGGTAGATCGGCGTCTGCCGCGCACCGGTCGCCGGATCAGGTTTGGCCCCTGCGTGTATCTGCAGGGTATCAAAACCATAGTTGGGGCTATCTGTCATCGTTGCTCTCCCTAAAATTGTCTTCAATATGGTTAGGTGAACCGATGTAAACGCACAAGCTGTAGGTCGCGTCTGTCACGCATAGAAGGTTGTATATAGACTAGGAAAAAATGAAGTCGACGCTACCGCATCCAGTAGCCGTTTGATTTCAAACGATTCCGAATGGCCTGCTCTTTGCGCGGCAAGTTGTCCTGATCAAAGAGGGCCCGTGCCTTGCGACCGCGGCCTTGGTACACCATCCGCTTGATCGCCTCCGAACCCTTTAAAACTTTCTTCAGTTTATTTGGTGCTGCAATCGTTTCTAAAGTGTCAACGACGTGGTCCGGTTCGCGTGCGTAAAGCAGGGGCAGCAGGCGATAGTGGCAGCTAACCGATCCGTCGATCAGCCCGTCAGGCAATGTATTGCGCCCCCCACCAAGCGAATGAATCACCAGCGGCAAGGCGATTTGGTCAAGCCATGGGTCAAATGACTGCGCGCACAGCTCTTCTGGTGCGTCATCCCGGATCGCAAGCGCATAGTGCAGAAACTTTTCACCAAATTCGTGAGGGCAACGATAGAAAAAGAAGCCGGCGTTGAAGTACAGGTACCGTTGCCAATAGTCGTCGGGCTGAGACAGATCGAGGCTGCTGTCAAAATCTAGGTTGAATTTATCGTAAAGGGATTTCCACAGACCGGCGTATTGTGGTCCGTAGAGCTGGGGAACAGGCCATGTGTTCGTGCGCCGCATGGATGCCATCGGGCGGTCAAAGTCGAAGGGCACCGACGGCAGGTCACCTGTGATTAACGTGTCCGTATCGAAGAAAACGAAGGGCTCAGCTTTTGGAAGCGCATTGAGCATTTCGATTTTATTTCCATATGGATAGCTCTCGCCGAAGTGCTTTGTGTCAAACGGGATCACCTCTGCGCCAAGGTTGTGGAGCGCGCTGATAACATCGGGGTTCTTGATTCGTGGATCTTCCGACCAAAGCGGGCCGGGCTGCGGCTCCATCACATAGAGGTCGCCCGAAAAATGGGGGCTGTGGTGGCGCAGCGATGCGGCAAATAGCAGAGCCTCATAGGCCAGCCGCCCGTGTTGCCCGACGATCGCAATGTTGAAAGCCTGATCCGGCCGGGAAGCATGGGACACGGGTCACCCCTATCTTTTCGTATGCGTACAGAACACATAAGATGTGTCACAAATTCGCATTGGAACACAACGGATCAAACGGCTGTGCCGCTATACTTTAGTATAGTCGAAAGGGGAAAGTGGTGGGCGACCCTGGAATCGAACCAGGCGTGCGTCTCCGCGAGGGAGTTACAGTCCCCTGCCACACCTTGCGGCCTGTCGCCCACTTTCACCCTGTGCATTGCACCGGATGTGAAGGCGTGATTACAAGCGGGCAGTATAGGCGTCAAGGCGAAAACCGGCGCGAAATGCAGGGAATTTTACCTTGCGATGAAAGATAGAAGGTTCGGCGATGAAAAAACCTAAGTGGGTTGTGCAAAAAGAGCAGGAAAAGAAGGCAGATGCGAACCAAACAGTTTGGTTGTTTGGCCTTCATGCAGTGCGCGACGCGCTGGAAAATCCCGCGCGTGAAAAGATTAAGCTGATGGTTACGCCGAATGCTCAGATCAAGCTGGAAGAAGCGATTGCCAAAGCCGGCATTGAACCAGAGGTCGTTGATCCGCGAAAATTTCGCCCGCCGCTGGACCCCGGGTCGGTGCATCAAGGAGCCGTACTAGAGGTCAAACCGTTAAGCTGGGGATCGCTCAAGGATGTCTGCATCGGGGCTGAAGCGCCGCGGGTGTTGCTGCTGGATCGGGTGACAGACCCGCATAACGTTGGTGCAATTCTGCGGTCCGCAGAGGTGTTGGGCGCATCGGCGGTTGTGGGCATGCGTCATCACGCTGCGCCCGAGACCGGTGCGCTTGCGAAAACAGCGAGTGGCGCACTGGAGCGGCAGCCGTATTTGCGTGTCCGGAACCTGGCCGATGCGATCAAGGAGCTTCAATCGATGGGGTATCTTGTTCTTGGTCTGGACGGCGAAGCCGATATGACCGTCGAATCTGCGCTGGAGGGCAAGCGCGACCGTCCGGTGGCGCTTGTGCTGGGGGCCGAAGGGCCAGGTCTGCGTGAAAAAACCAAAGAAACCGTCGATGCGTTGGTCCGAATCGACGCAGGGCGCGGGTTCGGTTCGCTAAACGTGTCGAATGCAGCGGCAATCGCGTTATATGCGTCGCGGGATCACAGCTGAGCATAATTGCATGAATTACCCGACAAAAATCGCGACATGCTGTTTTTGCGGCAGCAAGGCCGCGCTGACATTGGGGGCAGGGCGGCACGAGTTGGCTTGCGCACAATGCGGCGCACCATTGCATGATTTGAAACAAATTCCGCTCCCTCGCGATTCTGAAAAGCTCAATAACTGCAGCAGGCCTGCGGCGGGGCTGCGGAAATTTCCACATGCCCAACCGGCAGCTGCTATTCGCAAGCCTAAGCATCGAAAAGTGAAGAAAAAGAAAACCTGGATTACGAAAATCGCGAGTGAGGTCGCGGATGTGCTCGACGATATATTTGACTAGTTTAGGTTGCCAGAAGCAAGACGCGGCGGAAAACAGCCGGCGCATTCATCGTTTCTTCACGGATTTGTCACATGCTCTTTGAATGGAGCAAATCGTTCCTACCTACTGTGTATGACGGTGAGTTTGGAACTCTCGCCGATCACCTAACTGTCCCTCGTTCCATACCTTTGCGCCCTCACGTTTATCGTCGAGGGCGCTTTTTTTTGAACCGCTAAAGGTTTAGTAAGACGCATGACTTACACCGATGCCCAACTGAAAAATATTCTGACGCAGACGAAGCGTATCGCGGTCGTGGGGGCTTCGCTGAACCCGGTTCGGCCAAGTTATTATGTCACGCGATATTTGAAGACCAAGGGGTACGAAATTGTCCCGGTAAATCCGGAGCATGCGGGGAAGACACTATTTGGGGCAACGGTGGTGTCGCAGCTGTCGGACATCGAGGGTGGCGTTGACATGGTCGATATTTTTAGACGGTCAGTGACTGTGCCAGAAATCGTTGACGAGGCACTACAGGTGTTTCCTGATCTGGCGACGATCTGGATGCAAATCGGGGTGCAGCATCCTGAAGCTTCCGCAAAAGCGGAAGCAAAGGGGGTGACCGTCATTCAAAACAGATGCCCGAAGATTGAATATCAACGGCTTTTCGGGGAATAGCGCATGGGATGCTTCGCAACGGAAATAATCTCCAACAAGATTTGATCCCAGTTTACTAGGCGTCACGAAATTTACTGTGGTAAACGAGCCCCGTATTAGCGGGCGGCTTTTTCAGCGAGGCCGCTTTTCGCCTGCCGGCGGCTCAGTTCATCCAGTACATCTGACAGCGCGACGTCGCGGGACGCGAGCATGACAAGCAGGTGGTACAGCACATCTGCGGCTTCCGATGTCAGACCAGCTTTATCGTCCTTCACGGCCTCAATGATCGCTTCGACCGCTTCTTCACCGAATTTTTCGGCGCATTTCTCGGGGCCTTTTGCCAAAAGCTGCGCCGTCCAACTACTTGCCGGATCCGCAGTTTTTCTTGATTGGATTGTTACAAATAGATCGTCGAGCGTCATGAGAGCCTCATTGGGATACCGGCATCGGCCATATGTTGTTTCGCTTGAGCGACTGTAAATTCGCCGAAGTGAAAGATCGAGGCTGCGAGCACCGCTGAAGCGCCGCCCTGAACGACGCCATCGACAAGATGATCAAGCGTTCCGACACCGCCAGAGGCGATGACAGGCACAGAAACCGCGTCGGAAATCGCGCGCGTTAGCGGAATGTTAAACCCTTGCTTGGTACCGTCACGATCCATAGAGGTAAGCAGAATCTCTCCTGCGCCTTTCTTTGTAACCGTCTTTGCGAATTCGACGGCATCTATGCCCGTGGGTTTGCGGCCACCGTGGGTAAAAATCTCCCATTTTCCGGGAGCGACGGTTTTCGCATCGATGGCACAGACAATGCACTGGCTGCCGAATTGGTCTGCTGCCTGCGCAATAATGTCCGGATTAGCCACCGCGGCAGAGTTAAAGCTAACCTTGTCGGCACCAGCCAAAAGCAGCGCGCGAACATCTGCAACGGTGCGTACACCGCCACCAACGGTAAGCGGGATGTAGCAGTGTTCGGCAGTGCGTGTGACCAGGTCGAACATGGTACCACGGTTTTCATGGGTGGCGTGGATATCAAGAAAACAAAGCTCGTCTGCCCCTGCAGCGTCATATGCGATGGCTGCGTCAACCGGATCACCGGCATCGCGCAAGCCAACAAAATTAACGCCTTTGACAACGCGACCATCGGCGACGTCGAGGCAGGGAATAATACGGGTCTTTAGCATGTCTTCTTTCTCGCGACGGGGCAGCGGAATAAACCGTTGGAGGGCTGTCTGCCCTCCAAACCACCCGAGGATTTTAAACCATTTGGAAACTTAGGCGAGGGCCGTCAAAGCTTCGCTGAGGTCTATCGCACCATCATAAAGCGCCCGGCCGGAAATGGCACCGGATATCACGCCAGTTTCTTTCAGCGCCTCAAGGTCTGCAAGGGAGCTGACCCCCCCGGAGGCGATGACAGGAATATTAACGGCACGTGCCAAAGCGGCGGTGGCGTCGATGTTTGGACCGCCCATGGCCCCATCCCGCATGATATCGGTGTAGATCAGCGCGGCGACACCTGCATCTTCGAAGGATTTAGCGAGATCTGTAACCATTACGTCGGTTTCCTCAGCCCATCCCTTGGTCGCCACGCGGCCATTTCTGGCGTCAATGCCAACCGCGACCTTGCCCGGAAAAGCACGCGCTGCTTCACGCACCAAAGCGGGGTTTTCAACTGCGACAGTGCCCAGAATGACGCGTGCCAGACCCTTGTCTAGCCAAGCTTCGATCGTCGCCATATCGCGAATGCCGCCTCCCAACTGGGCGGGGACGTTGCAAGACTTCAAAATCGCTTCAACCGGGGCGGCATTGACCGGGGTCCCCGCAAAGGCGCCGTTCAGGTCCACCAGGTGCAGCCAAGTGCAGCCTGCATCCACAAACTCTCGAGCCTGAGCAGCGGGGTCATCGTTGAAAACAGTGGATTTTTCCATGTCGCCGTGCACGAGACGAACGGCTTGGCCGTCTTTAAGATCGATAGCAGGGTAGAGGATCATAGCATTGCCCTTGGCATTGGGGGAGTTGGTTCCAATTGCCATGACGCGCGGGTTTTTGCAACGCAGCAGAGGTGTCCCCTACGTCAAGCTTGCTTGAATCATCGTATTGGCTTCAATCTGACGGCATATCGGGAGGATATATCATGAAAAGAACGATTTTTGCGGCCATTGTTGGCATGGGTTTTGCTGGGACAGCTATGGCTGCTGACCCCGCGGTTGGCGTTTGGAAAACGCAGCCGGACGACGGGGCATACGCACATGTGAAAATGACCCCTTGTGGCGGCGCCGTCTGCGGTACAATTCAGCGAACATTCAATGCGTCGGGAGAGTATAAGTCCGAAAACATCGGAAAACAGTTGGTCATCGACATGAAACCCGATGGAAGCGGTAAATATGCCGGTAAGGTTTGGCGGCCTTCCAACAACAAGATCTACATCGGCAAAATGACTGTGGCGGGCAACAGCCTGAAGCTTTCGGGCTGTGTCGCTGGCGGATTACTGTGTTCAAAGCAGGATTGGCAACGGGTCCAGTAACTCTTCTAATTTCGTCCCATTTTAGTGGGATTTGTGCGAATCGGGGCGCGGGTGTACTCTATACCCGCGCCTTGGTTTTTTGGTGCGTTGCTAAAAAGCTGTAAGGCATGTGTCGCTTGGGGGAGTGATACGATGTTTTTACCAAAATATATTTTCTTTGCTGCTATTTTTGCAGCGTCTTCGACCACTGTATTTGCTGATGTCGTTGAAGGTGTCTGGAGGTCTGCGCCGGATGTTAACGGATTAGTGGTTCACGTGAGAGCAAAGCCTTGCGGCTCTGCGCTTTGCGGGACCGTTGAGCGTGCTAAGGACCGGCGCGGATATGACAAGCGCTCTACAGCGGTTGGTAAACGGGTCTTCTGGGATATGAAGCCGCAACCTGACGGGAGCTATGTCGGCACGTTGCTGGAGCCTTCTGCCTCTAAGAAGCATAAGGCGACGATGCTGGTCGACGGGAATGCAATGCGGTTACAGACCTGCACGGGAAATGCTTGCGACGAAATGATCTGGACCCGCCTTCGTTAGAAGACGGTGCCCGGTTCAGGGGCGCCAGTTCAGGAAGTTCGCAATCATACGAAGGCCGGTTGTCTGGCTTTTTTCTGGGTGGAATTGCATGCCGATCATGGTGTCACGGCCGATAACAGCGGTGACGTCACCAGCATAGTCGACATGCGCCAGCCGCTCGGCCTCATCGTGTACATCCATATGGTAACTATGGACAAAATACGTATGATCCCCGCTTTCTATTCCTTCGAAAACAGGGTGAGGGTGGTCTATGACAAGGTCGTTCCATCCCATATGTGGTACTTTTAGGGAGGGATCGCGAGGCTTGATCTTGGTCACTTCGCCACTGATCCAACCCAAGCCCGCTGTGTCTTCATACTCGCGCCCCATGGAGGCCATCAACTGCATGCCAACACATATCCCGAGGAAGGGGCGGCCCTTGTCGACGGCGGATTCGACCATGGCGGCATAGATGCCGCTTTGGCCTTTCAGCGCCGCCATACAGGAGGGGAATGCGCCATCGCCGGGCAGGACAAGGCGGTCGGCGCGTGCCACGACATCGGCGTCAGCGGTGACCACCACATCGCCAGCATTGCATTCACGCGCCATCCGTTCAAATGCCTTATGCGCCGAATGAAGGTTGCCCGATTCGTAATCGATAATCGCAGTTAACATCGTTACAGCGCACCCTTGGTCGAGGGGATATCAGAAGATTTCCGAGGGTCGGTTTCTACCGCTTCGCGCAGAGCGCGGGCGACAGATTTAAAGACCGCCTCGGCGATGTGGTGGCTGTTCAGGCCATGCAGCATATCGATGTGCAATGTGATACCCCCGTGCGTGCTGAGCGCTTGGAAAAACTCACGCACGAGCTCGCTATCGAAGTTCCCGATTTTTGCGGTCGGCAGGTCCACATTCCAGATCAAAAACGGCCGTGCCGACAGATCAAGCGCGGTGCGGACCAACGCATCGTCCATCGGTAGCAGGCACGCGCCGTACCGGCGAATGCCACGTTTATCACCCAACGCGGTGCTTAGCGCTTGGCCGAGTGCGATGCCCACATCCTCAACCGTATGGTGGTCATCAATGTGTAGATCGCCTTTTGCGTTGATTTTCATATCGATCAGCGAATGGCGCGCCAGTTGATCCAGCATGTGATCGAAGAACCCGATGCCGGTGTGATTGGCGTACGATCCGGTCCCGTCTAGGTTGATTTCGACGCTGATCTTGGTCTCTGCGGTCGAGCGATTGATTGTGGTCTGGCGCATATGAATATCTCCGTCTTTCGGGCTCTTATAGCAGGGCAGGCCGTCGCGCCAAGACAAAGCGTTTCGATGCCGATCGGCCCCAATCAGCGATTGCGGCTGTTGTCCCCTTATGTCAGCTTGGGCGTGTCGCAACCAGCCGAAGGCCTGCTCATGTCTACCTGCGTTTTTATCCAGATCCGGTGCCGGCCCGGCAGTACCTATCGCGTCGCCGAAGAGGTTGCGCTGCGGGAAATACACTCCGAACTGTATTCGACGTCCGGGGATTACGATCTTTTGATGAAGCTTTATATTCCTTCGGGAAAAGATATTGGTGTTTACATCAACGACAACCTTCTGGACATCGAAGGGATTGAACGTTCGCTTACGACGATGACGTTCAAAGCATTTTGAGGCTCCTGTTTTCGACACTCCTTTGCGGAGCTGTTTTTTCGGGTCCGGTACATGCGCTTACCTATGAAGGGGAAGAGGCCGCTGCGTTGCGCTGCGCCAATATGATTGCCTATACGGGCGTGACACTGTCGCGCGCTGACATGATCGGCGATGATGAAAAGATTATCATGCTGGGTGTCACCGTCCTGATCCTAGAGCGACACGTCAGCGGAACGCGGGCGCAAAAGAAAGCGGCTATGGCCCAAATGCGTGACCGCCGCACAATTGATCAGACCCTAGAGGACTACCGCAAGCATGCGGCGCAGTGTCTGGTGCAGTTCCCGATCAACTAGAGTTAGGCGGCGGCGCATTTGGTTGCATAGCGCATTTCAGCGCGCGAAAGCGCTCGCTCGAACGTCTTTTTCACCCGTTGAGTTCGGTTTGCGTTAGGCGAAATAGGCGTGCCGACCGACAAGCTTATTTTATGCTGCGTCTCGCTGTCCGGCAGCAAATCCATGGCATCCATTTTCGCCTGCAGTCCCGCCTCCATCCTGTCCCATTCGGGCAGGTTGGGGTCACGGGTAATACACAAGAAAGCCCCGTTGCCTTCGTACGACATCAGCAGGTGGGGGCAGGTGATGAGATCGGTCAGAGTTTCTGCCAAGGTAGTGAGGAGATGAAGGAAATTTTGGTGGGAGGTTTCTTCGAAAATACCTTCTGCATCATCAATCGAGACACAGAACACTTGATAGTTGTCGAGCTCACTACGATCGAGCTGCGTGATGTAGTTGCCAAGGGAGAACGATAGGATCAGCCGGCCGACATTCGCCAAAAAGACCTTGTCCGCCAATATGAAATCTTCCGCTACCGACGTGCCCTCTTTTGAGAGGTCGCTCGCGTCGATGCGTTTGATCGTCTTCGACGATACTAGCAGGCGTTCGGCAACGCGAATCCGGTTGTAGATGTCCTTTAGGTTAAATGGCTTGGCGATGTAATCATTCGCCCCGGCAGCAAACGCTTTCTCAATCGAAATCGAGTCTGTCTTGGCCGTCAGCATCAAGATTGGCTTATTCTCATAGCCGGGGAGGGCGCGAATTCTGCGGCAAAGCTCAATCCCGTCCATTTCAGGCATGTCGACGTCCAGCAGCATGCAATCAAAGGGCACCTTCTGTGCGCTGATCATTTCAAGCGCAGCGGGGCCCGATGGCGCAGTATGCAGATCGTTCAAATCTGCTTGTTCAAACATCGCGGGAAGGAGCTCTAGAATGAATGGATCATCGTCGACGGCTAGAATTTTCAATTTGGTCTCCTTCCGAGGATTGCTTCGAGGTTCCGAGGCAACGTATGTCGAACTCCCTAAACGATAGTGAACAAAACCGGCAACAATAAGACTAATCGAAAAATTCACCCTGTGCGGGAATTATGCGCGTTTGTGCCGCGAAGGTGAATAGATAAAATACTGGCCGAGGAAAACTTCATATGACAGATGCCGTAAAATCGGCGTAATTTTAATCTAGTGATCGCAAACACGCCTAGCCCAACGGACCCATGCAATGAAAAGTACAGTTTTAACGATTTTCCTAGTCACCGCTATTCTTACGTCTGGATGTACCGCTCCGGTAGCGGACCGGACGTCCCAATTCGGTACATCGGTTGGCACGATGAGCTTCAAAGAAAGCCGCGAGAGCGACAATGCGATGCTAGAGCAGACCGCCGCGCTTGATGCGCTGATGCGGGATATCGTGCGCGATTCCACCATCAAGCATGCCGCTGTCGGGGCCGCCGTGGGCTGCGGCATTTCTGTGCTTGCTGCATCCAACGCCTCTGGGTGCTTGCGTGCGGCTGCGGCCGGTGGGGTCGTTGGCGCTGTTAGCGGGAATCTCGCAGGGAAGCGCAAAGTTGCCCAGCGGATGGAGCTGGTTTCCGCGAATGAACTGGTGCGCAGTATTCGTAAGTCAAATGACAAGCTGGGTCATATCACAACCGATCTGCCCCAAATGCTGGCGCAGCAAGAAGAAGATGTGGCAACGTTGACGCAGCTCAAGTCCTCTGGCGGAATTTCAGACGATGAGTATGACGCGCAGCTCGCCGCTATTCGTACCAATCGGGCGGAGGTCGCCGAGGCATTGGTGCTGTCATCAAAGCAGGCGAAGCTGGCGCAAAGCAACCTCGCTGCAGCCGCTGATCAAGGGCAAACCGGCTTGGAGTGGCACATTCGCGCTATCGAACAGATGGAGCGCGAAACACTGTCAGCAAGATCGACGATATCATTGCTCTAAACCCGATAACCGCGTGCTGCGGGCGTGCTCGCTGGGGGGGCATTTCGCGGGGGTGACCAAAAGAAGCATTTGGCAGGTACTTCGGCGACCGGTGCCGCGTACTTTCCCTGTTTAAAGATAGGAACTTATGGCGGCATACGACGGACACTAGCCACCCACGGATGCCGGGGCTGTCGGAGATAAAACGGCAGTGTGTAGATTTCCACGCGGAAGTGAGCCGGGTTTTCCATCGAGAAGTGAGCCACCTTTAGGTTATGTTGCAGGTTTCAGGGTTGGGACAAGACATCATTGCCCTCCCTTTTTTTCCGCGCTGCGACGGCTGCACTGGCCTTGAAGCGGAAGCTGTCGTTGCCGGTCTCAAGGATGTGGCAGCGGTGGGTCAGGCGGTCGAGGAGCGCGGACGTCATTTTGGGGTCCCCAAAGACCGTGGCCCATTCGCTGAAGCTCAGGTTCGTGGTGATCACTGCCCGGCAGGGCATTGCGCAGCAATGTCCCGAGAGGGACGACGCTGGTGCGTTCGTAAAGTTTGCTGAGCAGATGGAAGAGTAACGCGCCGCGTGATGCGCTGAACGGTAGGTAGCCAAGTTCGTCCAGGATCACGAGATCAAGACGGACAAGGCTTTCGGCGATATGCCCAGCTTTGCCTTTGGCCTTCTCCTGTTCGAGCGTGTTGACGAGCTCAATTGTTGAGAAGAAGCGGACCTTGCGGCGATGATGTTCGACGGCCTGCACGCCGAGGGCGGTTGCAATATGGGTTTTTCCAGTGCCGGGGCCGCCGATCAGGACAACGTTCTGCGCGCCGTCCATGAACTCACAGCGATGAAGCTGCCTTATAGTGGCCTCGTTGATCTCACCGGCGGCGAAGTCGAAGCCGGAGAGGTCCTTATAAGCTGGGAAGCGGGCCGCCTTCATATGATAGGCAATGGACCGGACCTCACGTTCTGCGACCTCAGCCTTCAGCAACTGGGCGAGCATAGGCACCGCGGCGTCAAATGCCGGTGCGCCTTGTTCCATCAGGTCGGAGACGGCCTGTGCCATGCCGTGCATCTTCAGGCTGCGCAGCATGACGATGATGGCACCGCTGGCAGGATCATGACGCATGGCGGCCTCCGGCGGCCTGCGCCCGCAGATCATCATAGCGTTCGACATTGGCCTTTGGCTCACTCCGCAGAACAAGGGCTTGTGGGGTGTCGATGTTAGGCCCGCCGATCGTCTTTCTGTCGATCAGCCGGTGCAGAAGATTCAGGATATGGGTTTTTGTGGCGACACCCTCGGCCAAGGCCATTTCCACTGCCACCAGCACGGCCTGTCCATCATGCTGAAAGCATGCCTCCGGCATGACGTGATGCAGAACCAGCGCCAGGATATCGACCATTTCCCGGTCCCCACCAGGCTTTCGCAGCATGAGGTCTTGCAGCTGCTTGAAGGCCGGAGGGAATTCCGCAAAAGGTCCGCCGTTCCTGAGCACCCCTGATTTGAGCTGATGGACCGCCAGATAATGCAGCCAGCCGTAGATTGTCCGTGGTGGGAGTTGATGGCTGCGCTCAATCACCCGCACATGCTCCCACAGGATCTGACCCTCGGCAGCGACTACCAGCCTGTCCGGATAAACCCGCAGGCTCACCGGGCGGTTCGCAAAGGACGCCGGAACGCTATACCGATTGCGCTCGAAGCTAATCAGGCACGTTGGGGAGACCCGTTTGCTGTGCTCGACAAACCCATCCAAGGCGGGTGGCAGCGGCATCAGCGCGGTCTGCTCTGCGGTCCAGACGTCAGCAACACTCCCGAGCAGTATTGCATGCGGGATTTCGTTCCACAGCGCAAAGCAGCGCTGTTCCAGCCAGTCGTTCAGGGCCGCAAGATCGGCGAAGTCCGGCATGGGTTGCCACAATCGGTGTCGAGAATCCTGCACGTTCTTCTCGACCTGCCCCTTCTCCCAGCCCGCCGCCGGGTTGCAGCACGCAGGCTCGAACACATAATGGAGCGCCATCGCGAGGAAGCGCATGTTGATTTGTCGCTCCTTCCCGCGAGCGACGCGTTCGACCGCAGTGCGCATGTTATCGTAGATCCCGCGCACCGGGATGCCGCCAATTACACGGACTCCGTGTCAGTGGGCATCGAACAGCATCCATTGACCGGCAGTGCATTTGCAAAGGAAATGTCACGAGAGGGACATGCGTTTGCAGCAGATAGGCCCGAACCAGAAAAACTCGGCTGTGCGACAGCTTGATGTGGGCGACTTGTAGCTTGGTGCGCTCGCCACCCAGAACGGCAAAATCCTCGCTCCAATCAAACTGGAAGGCCGCGCCCTGTCGTTTGCTGCTCCCGCTGCCGATCAACCCGCCAGTTACGCATAAAAGCCGCGACCCGACCGTAAGACTGTTGATTGTCACTGATAACTGACCCGGCATTGTCACTGAGACTTGACCCACCCAGTTGTTATGTTCTTTGCTTTATGATGGCGTCAATGCCGCTTTCTCCTTTCGTTTTTGTTTGGCTGTCGCCGAGCTGGCCTTGAACCGATAGCTGTCATTGCCGGTCTCGAGAATGTGGCAACGATGTGTGAGGCGGTCGAGGAGCGCGGTGGTCATCTTGGCATCACCGAACACGCTGGCCCATTCGCTAAAGCTCAGGTTGGTTGTGATAACGACGCTGGTGCGCTCGTAGAGTTTACTCAGAAGGTGGAACAGCAGCGCGCCACCCGAAGCGCTGAACGGCAAATATCCCAGCTCATCCAAGATCACCAAATCGGCTTTCACCAGCGCCTCGGCGATCTTTCCTGCCTTGCCTTGGGCCTTTTCCTGCTCCAACGCATTGACCAACTCGACCGTGGAGAAGAAGCGCACACGCTTGCGATGATGCTCGATTGCTTGAATGCCGAGGGCGGTAGCGACATGCGATTTTCCCGTTCCAGGGCCTCCGATCAGCACTACATTCTCAGCCGCCTCCATGAACTCGCATCGATGAAGTTGACGGACCAAAGCTTCACGGACTTCGCTGGCGCTAAAGTCGAAGCCAGAGATGTCTTTGTATGCCGGAAAGCGTGCTGCCTTCATGTGGTAGGCGATGGAACGCACCTCACGTTCAGCTATTTCGGCCTTAAGCAGCTGCGACAACATGGGGATCGCTGCATCGAAAGCGGGCGATCCCTGCTCATGCAGGTCCTGCACGGCCTGTGCCATGCCCGGCATCTTCAGGCTGCGCATCATAATGACGATGGCAGCGCCTGCGGGATCATGACGCATGACGTGTTCCTCCTGTAGTGCGTAGCCCGTCATATCGTGCGACATTGGCCTCGGGCTCCTTATTCAAAGAAAGGGCCGCAGGCGGGGTCACATCGGGCTGGTCTATCGGTGCGCCATCCACCAGCCTGTGAAGTAGGTTCAAGACATGGGTTTTTGTTGGTACGCCCGCATCCAGCGCCATTTCCACCGCGCAAAGCACGGCCTGTTCGTCATGGTGGAGCACCAAGGACAGAACGTCGACCATCTCGCGGTCACCACCTGGCCTACGCAACATATGATCCTGCAGCTTCCGGAACCCTTCTGGCATCTCAACGAAGGGCGCCCCGTTGCGCAGCGCGCCGGGTTTGCGTTGAACCACCGCCAGATAATGGTGCCAGTCATAAATAACGCGCCCTGGCTGACGGTGTGAGCGTTCAATAATGCGCTCATGCGTGCAGACCACATGGCCTTCGGCGACGATGACCAGCCGTTCAGGATAGATGCGGAGACTGACAGGGCGGTTCGCAAAGCTGGCAGGCACTGAGTAGCGATTACGGTCGAATGCTATCAGACAAGTGGGGGGATACCCGCTTGCTCTGCTCGACAAAGCCGTCAAACATTGTGGGCAGTGGCATCAGCGCGGCCTTCTCGGCGTCCCAGACATCCGCAATATTGCCAGGCAATCTGCCATGCGGTGTCTCGGCCCACAGAAGCTTGCAGCGCTCCTCCAGCCATTCATTCAGCGCATTGAGGTTCGGAAAGGCGGGCATGAGTTGCCAAAGCCGATGGCGGGCGTCGCGCACATTCTTCTCAACCTGACCTTTCTCCCACCCTGCCGCGGGATTGCAGAACTCAGGGTCAAAGACATAATGGCTGGTCATCGCAAGGAACCGTGCGTTTACATCGCGCTTCTTTCCGACGCCAATCCGGTCGACGGCTGTCTTCATGTTGTCATAGACGCCACGCCCCGGAACACCCTCAAACACTCGAAAGCCATGCCAGTGGGCATCGAACAGCATCTCATGCGTTTGCAGCCGATAGGCCCGGACCAGAAATGCGCGGCTATGAGACAGCTTGATATGGGCGACCTGAAGCTTGAGGCGTTCGCCCCCGACATAGGCCCAGTCCTCGCTCCAGTCGAATTGGAACGCCTCGCCTGGCTGAAAGACCAACGGCACGAAAACACCACGGTCAGTCGTATGTTGAGCACGCTGTCGTTCGCCCTTCCAGTTCCGCACGAAGGCCGCGACACGCTCATATGAACCATCAAAACCGAGCTGAACCAGATCCGCATGCATCTGCTTGGCCGTTCGCCGTTCCTTCCGTGATTTACGCTGCTCAGACAGCAACCAGCCTGTCAGCTTATCAGCATAAGGGTCCAACTTGCTCGGTCGGTTCAAAATCTGGAACTCGGGCTCAACTATCCCTGTCCGCAGATACTTCTTGATCGTGTTGCGAGACACCCCTGTCCGGCGCGCAATCTCGCGGATGGGCATCTTGTCTCGCAGAGCCCATTTCCGAATAATCCTCAGAAATCCCATGTCTAACACTCCAATAGCTCCCAGCTGATTCAAGCAGGGGCAAGGTTGCACATGGGTCAATTCTCAATGACAATTTCTACAGTTGCCGGGTCAGTTCTCGGTGACAATCAACAGTGATAACGGCACAGAGTTCACCAGTCGTGCGATCCTGAAGTGGGCTGGCGATAACGATGTTGATTGGCATTATATCGATCCGGGCAAACCGCAGCAGAATGCCTTCATCGAAAGCTTCAACGGCAGTCTGCGCGACGAGCTGCTCAACGAGGAGATCTTCGACACCTTGGATGATGCTCGCCGCAAGCTGGCTCTCTGGCGATACGATTACAACAACGTCAGACCGCACTCATCACTCGGAAACCAAGCACCTGCTGAAGCGCGCCGTGCGCTTGAGCAATTTGAGGGCACCGCACACGACGCGCTTGCCCAAAATGACGATGAAGAATATGAAATCCAAACCCGCAAACTCTCACTATGAATGAGGGAGCCTCGGGGGGCAGGTCACTATCCAACACCCACCCACATCATCGCGGGCGGCATGCCGACTGAGGCGACCTTGGCCCATGTGCTCGTCTCAAAATATGCGGACCACTTGCCGCTCTATAGGCAGGCGCAAATCTACAGCCGCAAAGGCATTGATCTGGATCGCTCCAACTTGGCCGTGTGGGTAGGCAAATTGGCGTTCGAATTGATCCCGGTCTAAGAGGTGCTCATGGCCGATCTGAAACGCTCCACCAAGCTCTTCATGCCCTCTCGGCAGCATGCTTTGCATGCGCCTGACGGGTAATAGAAGAGACCCCTGTGCCAGCTCTGGCACGAGGTCGCAAATGCACAAAAAACTGGATACTTCTGGGCCCTTGCCCGCGATGACCGAGCATGGGGCCGCGACGATCCTCCCGGCGTTGGCTTTACCTATGCGCCCGGTCGGTCAGGGCAGCATGCGGATAACATCTTGAACGGCTTCAGCGGCACTCTGCAAGCGGATGGCTACGCAGGCTACAACCGCCTGCTCAAACGCCCAGCTCAGGACGTGACACTGGCTTATTGTTGGGCCCATGCCCGCCGCAAATTGGATGACGTCACCCAATCCGGTGCAGCCCCGATCGCGCAGGAAGGCTTGGCTCAAACCCAGGCACTTTATCGCATCGGAAAAGATCTGCGCGGTTTGCCTGCAGACCAACGATACGCTGCACGGCAAGACCGCTCAAAACCCATCATGGAAACCTTCGGGACTTGGCTGGCCCAAAGCCGCGCCCGCGTCTCTGCCAAGTCACCGACAGGGGAAGCTCTGAAGTACATCGCCAAATACTGGGACGGGCTGATCCTGTTCCTTCATGATGGTCGGATCGAACTCGACAACAATCCCGTCTAGCGCAGGATCCGCCCCATTGCCCTAAGCCGTAAAAACGCGCTCTGCGCAGGCCATGACGCAGGTGCCCAAAACTGGGCCAGCATCGCGTCCCTTATCGAGTCCTGCAAGCTCAACGGGAGCGAACCTCATAGCTACCTATCCGGCGTACTGACGGCCATCGCCGCAAGGCACAAACAAGCTGACATCAACGACCTATTGCCCTGGAACTATACGAAGCCGGTGTGACTGGCGCACCGCTTACTACCAATCTTGGGGCATCTCAATCTGCTTAAGGCGATCTATGTCAGTGCGAAAGTGAGGCGGGGGAAACTACATCGCGGTTTCGGGCAACTGCTGGGTGCGACGGCTGTAGGGCACCATGCGTATTCATCGCTGACCGCTGACGTCGAATAGTGTCCTATAAGATATAGGTGTAGCGGCAAAGCGAGCTGCGCGAAGCCGATGCCTCCGAGGGTGTTTGCGGCAGGTCCAGAGCCGCGCGACCAAGATCGAAAGGTTGCCCGGGAAATCTAAGCACGCTGGTCCTATGCAAGGTTTTGCGAGGTCTTATTGTGTCGGAGCCTCAAAACAGCAAAAGGCCACCCGAAGGTGGCCTTGCTGTCCTGCTGGGTAAGCAGAGAACCAGTTGGAGCGGGCGAGGCGATTCGAACGCCCGACCCTAACCTTGGCAAGGTTATGCTCTACCCCTGAGCTACGCCCGCATCCTCTGGTAGGGCGTGGAATACCCATAGCGGCGGTGAGCCGCAAGAGGAAAAATAACATTTATCGAAATTAATTTAAGTCAATTTTGGGAAGCCCTTATTTTACTGGGGGACGCGGAAAGATTTCGGCTAACCGCCGATAAACATTCGTCTTTATGAAACTGTACCGAGAGTCGGTGTAGAACGAAAAAAGGCCCCAACCGCCGTTGGAGCCTCTCATTTCAATGTTGTTCTAGCTTAGTGGCTAGGCTGTTTGTCCCATTCTTCCTGCTTGGGAAGAATTTCGAACGTATGCTCTGGTGGGGGGCTTGCCAGCGTCCATTCCAGAGTGTCCGCATATTCGTTCCAAGGGTTCGCAGCTGGGCTGCGGGCCCCACGTGTCAACGTGTAGAACATAACGCCGAAGAAGAAGATAAAGGACGCAAAGCTGAGGAACGCGCCGATCGACGACCACAGGTTCCAATATGCAAAAGCATCAGGGTAATCGATATAGCGACGTGGCATGCCCTGACGGCCCAGGAAGTGCTGTGGGAAAAACGTCAGGTTCGCGCCAATGAACATCGCCCAGAAGTGCAGCTTGCCAGCCCATTCAGGATACATGCGGCCCGTGAACTTCGGCAAGTAAAAATAGATACCGGCGAAGATCGCGAAGACGGCACCAAGGCTCATCACATAGTGGAAGTGCGCAACCACATAGTATGTGTCGTGGTAGTAGCGGTCCACGGCTGCCTGGGAGAGAACGATACCTGTCACACCACCAACGGTGAAAAGAAACAGGAAGCCGAAAGCCCACAGCATAGGTGTTTTGAATTCAACCGAACCACCCCACATGGTCGCAATCCAGCTGAACACCTTAACGCCCGTCGGCACTGCGATAACCATGGTGGCCAACATGAAGTAGGCTTGTTGGTTCAGGGACATACCAACGGTGTACATGTGGTGCGCCCAAACGACGAAGCCCAATGCGCCAATCGCGATGATCGCCCAAACCATCGGAAGATATCCGAAGATAGGCTTGCGGCTGAAAGTGGCGATGACGTGGCTGATGATGCCGAACCCTGGAAGGATAATGATATACACTTCGGGGTGACCAAAAAACCACAGAATGTGCTGATACAGAACCGGATCACCACCGCCTGCTGGGTCAAAGAATGCGAATCCGAAGTTGCGATCCATCAACAGCATGGTGATGGCACCGGCCAAAACGGGCAGGGACAGAAGGATCAACCAGCTTGTAACAAAGATGGACCAGCTGAACAGCGGCACTTTGAACAAGGTCATGCCAGGGGCGCGCATGTTGAGGAATGTTGTGATCATGTTGATCGCACCCAGGATCGACGACGCGCCGGATACGTGCACGGCGAAAATCGCGAAATCCATCGACATGCCGCCTTCACGAACGGAGAGCGGCGGATAGAGAACCCAGCCCACACCTGACCCAAGCTGGCCGCTTCCGCCGGGTGTCAGAACCGAGCAGACTGCAAGCGTTGTGCCGCCGACATATAGCCAGAAGGAGAGGTTGTTCATCCGCGGGAACGCCATGTCAGGCGCGCCAATTTGCAATGGCATCAGGTAGTTACCGAAACCACCGAACAAAGCGGGGATAACCACGAAGAACATCATCAAGATGCCGTGCGCGGTGATCAGAACGTTCCAAAGGTGGCCGTTTGGCGTACAGGTCGCTGCGCTATCAGCGATAAACCGCGCGCCTTCCATACACATATATTGCACACCTGGGTGCATAAGCTCCAAACGCATATATATGGTGAAGCATACAGAGATGAAGCCAACGAGGGCCGAAACGATCAGGTACAATAGCCCGATGTCTTTGTGGTTTGTGGACATGAACCAGCGCGTGAAAAATCCGCGCTCGTCGTGATGGTCTTGCCCGTGAATGGCTGCGTCTGCCATGCGGTGCCTCCTGAGATTGGGTTGTCAACTCACGCCCCGACAGGGGGCGCGCATTGAATTAAGGTTCGTTCTAGTGCGGCTTGCCAATATGGGCAATGGCCGCCTTTGACGCAGGGCACGAAAAAAGACAGATCATTTATCAAACTGTGTCGGAGGCGCACAGCCCTGTAGTGACGGGGTAAGGAGGTGTCAGAAGTGCTCATCAGGATCATCATGCTGGATGACATACGCCTCTAGCGATGAAGAAACCGTAAAGCAGCGGCCGAAATAGCACAGGCGCAGTGAAACGTTTGAGCGGCGAGGTACATTATCCGTCTTTGGGCGCGTATTAAGACAGCGGAGGGAAAACCGTGTCGAACTGCGCTTTCAGGGCGATATCAACGTCTTCCATCGTAACTGGCAGGCCAAGGTCTACTAAAGACGTAACGCCATGTTCTTGGATCCCACAGGGGACGATTCCGGAAAAATGCTCAAGATTTGGATCAACATTAATGCTGATTCCGTGAAAGCTGACCCATTTTCGAAGCCGGATACCGATCGCCGCAATTTTATCTTCGCGAATGCCGCCCTGCGTCGCGAGCGGTTTCTCGGGACGTTCCACCCAGACGCCGACGCGCCCCTCCTTGATCTCGCCTTTGATGGTAAAGCTTGCAAGGGTCGCGATCACCCAATGTTCAAGGTCTTGAACAAAACGTCTGACGTCCCGGCCGCGTTTACCGACGTCCAGCATCACATAAACAACCCGCTGCCCCGGCCCATGGTATGTGTACTGCCCGCCGCGGTGCGTTTCATATACTGGAAAACGCGTGGGGTCGGTCAAATCTTCTGATTTTGCTGAGGTGCCGGCAGAATATAGCGGAGCATGCTCTACAAGCCAGACGCATTCATCGGCATTCCCCGCGGCGATAAGGGACGCGCGTTCCTCCATCCATGCTTCGGCTTCCCGGTAATCGACAAGCCCCTTGGACGTGATCCATTCAACCATTCTCTGCGCACCGTTGAGCCGAGGTAAACGAGACAGTCATTCCGCGGCGCTTACCTCTTGAATTACTTTTTGGAGAATTTGCACATAATTATCGACACCCTGCGCACCAGTCACAAGGTATTTTCCCGCGAAGATAATTGAAGGCACGCCAGAAATTCCTTGCGATGTCCAAACCGATTGGCGTTCGCGAACCCGTTCTACGTGGCTGCCGCTGTCGAGAACGTCCTGCGCAGAACTACGATCCAATCCAACGTCTGCTGCGACATCAACAAGAACTTCACGGTCTGAAACATCCAGTCCTTTCGTAAAATGTGCTTCAAATAAAGCAAGTTTAAGGGGGTGCTGCAGGTTTTGATCTTGAGCCCAATCCAGCAGTTGGTGCGCGGCAAAGCTGTTGACGATGCGGCTATCGGCGTCGAAATTGAAGTCGAATCCAAGTTCGGTGCCAAGCTGAACAAGATGCGCACGGTTTTGCGCGGATTGCTCAGGCGATGCACCATATTTTTCGGCAATATGTTCGGTCAGGTTCTGACCTTCAGGGCCCATTTGTGGGTTAAGCTCGAAGGGGTGCCAGCGGATGAACGCGCCGATGTTCAAGGCGGCTAGCGCCTGCTCTAGCTGGCGGTACCCGACAATACACCAAGGGCACATCACGTCAGAAACGATGTCGATCTGCAGGGCAGGGGGAGCTGTGGGCGCTTGGGTCATATTGTTCCTCGATTCATATCCTCCTTTAAGTTTACGTCTTCGCGCTGTTTTTCAAGCCACCCCGCCCGATTGAATGATAAATCACACGAATCTGAACAACGACTTAATCTGGCGCAATTTTGCTCTTCACTTTGTGAAAGAGTTTGTCTAAACGACCCTCACCAACCATGGCGTGCGGTCGTGGCGGAATGGTAGACGCGCAGCGTTGAGGTCGCTGTGGGGTAACACCCGTGAGAGTTCGAGTCTCTCCGACCGCACCACTGGTTGTATCCTTCAAATCATCTTCGAAAGACAGGGGTCCCGGGGCGCGAACGCCCCGAAGTATCTTTATGCATCAAGCGCTTGGCATAAGTCGCGTTTTAGATCTTCGATATCTTCAATCCCCACCGATAAACGCAGCAACCCTTCGGGAATCCCGGTGTGGGGTTCGATCGTGTGGCGATGCTCGACAAGGCTTTCGACCCCGCCCAAAGATGTTGCGCGATGGAATACTTCCAGCTTGCCGACAACCGCCAACGCCGCTGCGCCGCCCCCCTTTACAATGCACGACAAAAGCGACCCAAATCCTCCCGACATTTGCTGCGTCGCCAATCCATGACCCGCATGTGCAGCAAGGCCCGGATAGAGAACCTCTTCAATTTTCGGATGATTTTGCAAAAATTCTGCTAATTCCATGGCGTTGCGCGACATTTGCTTGGCGCGCAGGGGCAGGGTGCGCATCCCTCGGACCAGCAACCATGCTTCAAACGGGCCGATAACCGCGCCTGCATCATGTCGGTCCGCTTTGATATCTTCCCACATGCGACCCGTGACGTCATTGGTCGCCAAAACACCGGCCAATACATCCGAGTGGCCATTAATACCCTTTGTGGCAGAATGCATCACAACGTCGGCACCGTGTTTGAGCGGCTGTTGCAGAATCGGCGTCGCGGCCGTGCTATCCACCACGAGCAACCCACCCGCGCTATGCACCGCATCAGCCGCAGCTTGGATATCGACCACGCGAAGCCACGGGTTTGATGGCGTTTCGATGAGCGCCAAAGTTGGTCTAAAGCTCTCGCAGGCGTCGGCAAACGCCGCCACATCAGAGGCTTCGACCTCTCGCAGGTCAATGTCACGCCGGGTGCAGAAATCCCGAATCCACTTGGTTGTGCCCCAGTAAATCTGGCTTTGCACCAGCACGCGCCCGCCATTTGGGAGGGTACGGAAGACAGCGGCAAGCGCTGCCATGCCCGACGGGAACAGCAGCGATTCTTTCGCCCCCTCCAGTTGAGAGAGCACTTTTTCTGCGACGCGTACAATATCGCTCTGATCGCGCAGATATATGTTGTCCGCACGCAGCGGTTGGTATGCTTCATCCCGCAGATATGTCGTCGCCATAGGCAACGCCGGGACCACCCCGCCGGTTTGCGCATCAACCGCTCCCGCTGCTTGGGCAGCAATCGTAGCGGGGCTTAAACGAGACGTATCAGACATTTCTTAGCGATTCCCTAATGGCGTAATGTATTCAATTTGCGACACCTTTGCTTGTCCGAAGGTAAACCGCCAGCCCCGAATGGGACAAACCCGCCTCTACTTCATTTTGCCCCAAAAACTCACGCCGGAGGCGCCTATGGGCGACGCAGCATGCGTCCCTGCCTTGGTGGCACAAGGGTTCAGACTTGTTCTTTACCCCCCCGCGGTCTATCCCGCGCGTACATCAAAACACCCCAAAACAAAGGTATCACCACATGATTCCCCGTTATTCCCGCCCCGAGATGGTTGCGATCTGGTCCCCCGAAACCAAGTTCCGCATCTGGTACGAGATCGAGGCGCATGCCTGTGATGCCATGGCTGACCTTGGGGTGATCCCGCGTGAAAATGCGGAAGCGGTTTGGAAAGCCAAGGACGTCGAATTCGACGTCGCGCGGATCGACGAGATTGAAGCCGTTACAAAACATGACGTTATCGCGTTTTTGACACATCTGGCAGAGCACGTGGGGAGCGACGAGGCGCGGTTCGTGCACCAGGGGATGACCTCTTCTGACGTTTTGGATACCTGCTTTAACGTGCAATTAACCCGTGCAGCTGATATTCTGATTGATGACATGGGCTTGCTGCTCGCGGCGCTAAAGCGTCGTGCCATGGAACATAAAAATACCGTGCGCGTCGGGCGCAGCCACGGAATTCACGCTGAACCCACGACGATGGGCCTTACCTTCGCGCGCTTTTACGCGGAAATGGACCGCAACCTGACGCGGCTGAAAACAGCGCGCTCCGAGATTGCGACTGGTGCGATTTCCGGCGCCGTGGGGACATTTGCGAACATCGATCCGCGGGTTGAGGAACATGTCTGCGAAAAGCTGGGCCTGTCGCCCGAACCTGTGAGCACGCAGATCATCCCCCGTGACCGTCACGCGGCCTTCTTCGCGGCCCTTGGTGTGATCGCCAGCTCTATCGAGAACGTTGCGACCGAAGTGCGGCACATGCAACGGACCGAAGTCTTGGAAGGGGCTGAGTTTTTCTCGGCGGGTCAGAAGGGGTCTTCGGCGATGCCACACAAGAAAAACCCTGTGCTGACCGAGAACCTGACCGGCTTGGCGCGTACAATTCGGATGGCTGTGATTCCCGCGATGGAAAACGTCACCATGTGGCATGAACGCGATATCTCCCACTCCAGCGTGGAGCGTACGATCGGGCCCGATACCACCATCACTCTTGACTTTGCGCTGCACCGTTTGACCGGCGTCATCGACAATATGCTGATTTATCCAGACAACATGCTGGCAAATATGAACAAGTTTAGCGGTCTTGTGATGTCGCAACGTGTCTTGCTCGCGCTTACGCAGGCCGGCGTGAGCCGCGAAGACAGCTACAAGCTGGTTCAGCGCAACGCCATGAAGGTCTGGGAAGACGGCAAGGATTTCAAGACCGAGCTGCTCGCTGACGAAGAAGTTCTGGCCGCACTAAGTGCAGAAGAGATCGAAGAAAAATTCGATCTGGGCTACCATACCAAGCACGTTGATACGATCTTTAAGCGCGTCTTCAAGGACTGATACACGCGCAGGCATTCAAGGCTGCATCGCTTGACGGCGGTGCAGCCTTTTTAATTCAAAAACTGTGTATTACTGCCCTATCTCGCGCCACATCGTGACGCTAAGCTTGAACCTAATGCTTTACCTATGGCGCGGATCGTCTAACATCAGCCGTGTATTTAGTTCAGGAGTGTTTGAGTATGCGTGTTGTGTTTGCGTCCGTCCTGTCATTGGCTATTCCTTTCGCGGCCTTTGCCGCTGGCTCCAATGATACGTCTCCACCGAAGCCCGTTGTGAAATGCGAAGGCGGGCAGGTGTATGACAAGAAGTCAAAGACCTGTATCGATGCAAAGGATAGCCGGCTGACGCCGGATGACCTTTATCAAACTGTTCGTGAATTGGCCTATGCAGGGGCATATTCGGATGCGCAGATCGTACTTGCCGCTATGCCTGAGCACGACGATCGTCGCTTGACCTACATGGGGTTCACGACGCGCAAGATGGGCGACCAAGCTGGCGGAATGGCATTCTATGCACGGGCGCTGGCAACCAACCCTGCGAATGTTCTCGCGCGGTCCTATCGCGGGCAAGCTTTGGTAGAGCAGGGCGATATCCCCGAAGCATTGGCCGAACTTCGCGCAATCCGCGCGCATGGCGGGGCAGGGACATGGGCCGAAACCTCCTTGCGGACAGCGATCGCAACCGGTCAGACATTTAGCTATTAACCAGCCGCTGTTACATCCGGAGGCGCATTGCTTGCGGGGTGAAACACGCTTGTTGCGCGGGGCCCTGCGCGGTATGAACGGCAGGCCCCGCCCCTTAGGGGCGCTTTTCCTTGCAGGCAGATGCGCATGGCCAGTCCGAAATATCCCAAGAAAGTTCGATTTAGCCGACGTGCAGGGCACTACCTGACCAATGCCTTTATTGTCGGGCTTATTCGGCTGGCTTTGGTGCTGCCGTATAAAGCGCGCATAGCTTTCGTCGGCTGGGTTGTTCAGTATGTGATCGGGCCGGTAGCGGGATATCGGGCGCGGGCGCTTGATAATCTCGCGATGATCTGGCCGCAGATGCCGCGAGAACGGCGCGCAGAAATTGCTTCAAAGTGCCTAAATAACGTGGGGCGCAGCTTTATCGAAAACTATTCGGCGCGCGATTTCCCCAAGCGTATGGCAAAGAATACGCCGACCGGCGCAGGTGTAGTGGCGCTGGAAGAGGCGGCGCAGCAAGGCAAGCCGGTCATTCTGGTGACGGGCCACTATGGCAACTACGAAGCGATGCGCGCCTGTCTTGTGGCGCGGGGGTATGACATTGGCGGGCTCTACCGCAACATGAAGAACCCTTATTTCAACGCGCATTACGTCCAAACAATGGAGGCTTTCGGCGGCCCCGTCTTCCCGCAAGGCCGGCGCGGCACGGCGGGTTTCGTACGGCATCTAAAAGAGGGCGGGCAGCTGGTACTGCTGTTTGATCAACACGTCTTTGGCGCGCCGGCGCTCGATTTCTTGGGGCAACCTGCCAATACAGCGCTTTCTGCCGCCGAGCTGGCGCTGCGCTATAATGCGCTGTTGATCCCGTTCTACGGCATACGACAGGCTGATGGGGTCTCATTCGAAACGGTGCTGGAGGCCCCTGTGCCACACAGTGATGCTGTCACGATGACGCAGGCTTTGAATGACAGTCTTACCGCCCGGGTCAAAGCGGATCCCGAGCAATGGTTCTGGGTCCATCGTCGCTGGCGCATCCACGACAATTAATGCCTAAACATCTAGGTATTTTGAACGACTACTTGATCCGCGCCGCTGCCACGATCGGCCCCGCGTTGCTGCGCTGCACCAGCACAACCACCGGCATATCGCCGGTGATGGCGGCAGAGAGTGATAGCGGCGTTTGCCCGTCCCACTGGTCAACCGTCTGCCAGCCTTCGACGATGTTATAATTCTCGAATGTGTGGCCCGCGTTTTCGCCGCGTTTGACCTGCGTGACCGCCATCGGGTGATAGCGCAGCAGATGAACGTCAAACGGTCCGGCGGCACCCGATACGGTATGCGCGTTAATGCGCAGGGTTTCCCCGTCGCGTGCGATAGATAGGTCGACCTGCGGGGCGTCTTCTTTGTGCTTGTTGATCGCCTCCATCAACTTCATGGGTTTGGCACCTACCACATCGGACTGGCCGTTGACGATCATCTCGGGCGTGTAAATCGACGTCCGCCCGCCGGTCAGCGCATAGGCGCGCTGTCGTTTGGCGTGCGCAGGCGCACCAAAGGGGTCTTGCCAGCCGATATAGTCCCAATAATCCACATGGAGCGCCAGCGCGATCACGTCGTCCCGTTTGGACAGCTCGGCAAACATCTCGTCAGCCGGAGGGCAGGATGAGCACCCTTGCGAGGTATAGAGTTCGACGACAACGGGGCGATCCTGAGCAAAGGCGGGCGCTATGGACAGCAGGCCAGCGGCGATCAGGGACGTAAACAGGCGGGGCATCGCAGGGTACTTTCGGTTTGGATGCTCAATTCGTAGACTGCACCCGTTGTAATTACCACTCAACCTTTGTTGAGGCGCTGTAACGTCACGGGATTGCGTATGAAATGCCTCAATCCAGTACACAACGGTATACAAAAGCGCCAGAAGCGCGTGTTTGCAGTTGAAACGACCCGCGCAATAAGGCATTTAGGCCCCAAGTCACCGACCTTTTTTAACCCATAAAGGGAGCCATCCATGACCATCTTCGTTGGCCAGGACACCGCCAAAACCCGCAAAACTCTATCTTCGGGCAGCCAATCCATCGCTTATTATTCGATTCCTGCAGCGCAGGAAGCCGGTCTGGGTGATTTCTCCAACTTGCCAGCCGCGCTTAAGGTGGTGCTGGAGAACATGCTGCGTTTCGAAGATGGCAAAACTGTCACCGTCGATGACATCAAGGCCTTCGCCGAATGGGGTGCAAAGGGCGGCCAGAACCCGCGCGAGATCGCTTACCGTCCCGCACGCGTGTTGATGCAGGATTTCACCGGCGTTCCCGCGGTTGTCGACCTTGCGGCGATGCGCGACGGGCTGGTTGCCTTGGGGGGCGATGCCGACAAGATTAATCCGCTGAACCCTGTTGATCTTGTCATCGACCACTCGGTCATGATCGACGAATTCGGCAACCCGCGTGCGTTCCAGATGAACGTTGACCGCGAATACGAGCGCAACATCGAACGCTACACCTTCCTGAAATGGGGCCAGAAGGCGTTTAACAACTTCCGCGTTGTGCCCCCCGGGACCGGCATCTGCCACCAGGTGAACCTTGAATATCTGGCGCAGACCGTCTGGACCGACAAGGACCAAGACGGCGTCGAAGTCGCATATCCTGATACGCTCGTCGGGACCGACAGCCACACCACAATGGTAAACGGCATGGCCGTTCTGGGCTGGGGCGTTGGCGGGATCGAGGCCGAAGCCGCGATGCTGGGTCAGCCGATTTCGATGTTGATCCCCGAGGTTATCGGCTTTGAGCTGACCGGTGCCATGATGGAAGGCACCACCGGGACCGATCTGGTGCTGAAAGTGGTCGAGATGCTGCGCGAAAAAGGCGTGGTTAGTAAATTTGTTGAATTCTACGGTGCTGGCCTTGATAGCCTGCCTCTGGCGGACCGCGCGACAATCGCCAACATGGCCCCCGAATACGGTGCGACCTGTGGCTTCTTCCCGATCGACGCCGAAACCCTGCGCTACATGCGCACCACCGGCCGTGATGAAGACCGCATCGCGCTGGTCGAAGCCTATGCCAAGGAAAACGGCATGTGGCGCGGCGATGATTATGCGCCGGTTTACACCGACACGCTGTCGCTCGACATGGGCACCATCGTACCTGCGATCTCGGGTCCGAAGCGTCCACAAGACTACATCGCACTGACCTCGGCACACACCGCATTTGCTGAATACGTCAAAGGCGTGCGCGAAGGTAAAGACACCACAGCCAACGCCGAAGTCCGTTGGGAAGGCGAGGGCGGCCAGCCCGAACCACGCGACATCCCCGGCGACGAGGGCAACCACAAGCGTGGCTACGTCCAGACCGAAGATGGCAACTACCAGCTGCATGACGGGTCCATCGTGATCGCGTCGATCACATCGTGCACCAACACATCCAACCCCTATGTGATGATCGGTGCCGGTCTGGTTGCACGCAAGGCGCGCGCCTTGGGTCTGACCCGCAAGCCTTGGGTCAAGACATCGCTCGCCCCCGGTAGCCAGGTTGTGTCCGCCTATCTTGAGGCCGCAAACCTGCAAGAGGATCTGGACGCCATCGGCTTCAACCTCGTCGGGTATGGCTGCACCACCTGTATCGGTAACTCCGGCCCGCTCGAGGCACCGATCAGCAAGGCGATCAACGACTACGACCTGATCGGGACGTCGATCCTGTCGGGTAACCGGAACTTCGAAGGGCGGATTTCGCCTGACGTGCGCGCCAACTATCTGGCGTCGCCTCCCTTGGTTGTGGCCTATGCGCTGGTTGGTGACATGAACGTCGATCTGGCCAACAGCCCGCTGGGTCAGGACAAGGACGGCAACGACGTCTATCTGAAAGACATCTGGCCAACATCCAAGGAAGTCGCTGATCTGGTCGAGCAGACCGTGACCCGCGAAGCCTTCCAGGAAAAATATGCCGATGTCTTCAAGGGCGACGAAAAGTGGCAGTCCGTGGAAACCACCGACGCCAAGACCTATGACTGGCCGCCAACCTCGACCTACGTGCAGAACCCGCCCTACTTCCAGGGCATGTCGCCAGAGCCGGGCGTGATCACCAACATCGACAACGCCAAGGTACTGGCCGTTCTGGGTGACATGATCACAACCGACCACATTTCGCCTGCCGGTTCCTTCAAGGAAACCACGCCAGCGGGTCAGTATCTGGTGGAACGTCAGGTGCCTGTGCGTGAATTCAACTCGTACGGCAGCCGTCGTGGTAACCACGAAGTCATGATGCGCGGCACTTTCGCCAACATCCGTATCAAGAACGAAATGTTGGACGGTGTTGAGGGCGGCTATACCAAAGGCCCCGATGGTGAACAGACCTCGATCTTTGACGCGGCTATGGCGCATCAGGAAAACGGCACGCCGCTGGTCATCTTCGGTGGTGAACAATACGGCGCGGGTTCGTCCCGTGACTGGGCGGCCAAAGGCACGGCGTTGCTGGGCGTCAAGGCGGTCATCGCCGAGAACTTTGAACGTATCCACCGCTCCAACCTGGTTGGCATGGGGGTTATCCCGTTCGAATTCACCAATGGAGACACCCGCAAGAGCCTGGGTCTGACGGGCGAGGAAACCGTTTCGATCAGCGGTCTGGACACCATCAAGCCGCTGCAAGAAGTGCCATGCACGATCACAATGGCAGATGGCTCGGTCAAAGAGATCATGATCAAATGCCGGATCGATACCGCGATCGAGATTGAATACATCGAACACGGTGGCGTTCTGCACTACGTGCTGCGCAACCTCGCGAAATCGGCCTAACCACCGGCCACTGGCCGTTTCGCACGGCCTTGAAAAGAACGCCCGTCAGGTTCCCCCTGACGGGCGTTTTGCATACGCGCCCCCATTTTCACGGCAAACTTCCGCCTGCTTGCGTAAAATGACATAACCGGAGGTGTTTTGCGGTTCACAATCGCGCTTTTGCCCAACAGACTGTTTGCCGATGGCAGGCGGTTTCCGTTATGCACAAGGGAATAATAAACAAGTTTGCTGACGTTGCGGTCGCGCGCTCTATGTCTCACCCAACGGCACGTCGTTCTATGAGTACAGGGAGCACCGCATGGGGCATTTTCAATCAGACAGTTTTGCAAAGTTCTTGCGGGCGTCTACGGCCGCGGCAGCTTTGGTCTGGGGAGGATGCACAGCGGGTCTTGCGGCGACGCTCGACATCACCGGCATCGATAAGGACTCTGATCTATACGAGACGGTGCTCGGCGGATCGCTGCTGCGCGAACAAACGGACGAAGATGCAGACCCCACCACGCAAGAGCTTTTGGCCGCCGCGCAGGCCGATTATGCCCGCCTTTTGGCCGTGCTCTATGACGAAGGGTATTTTGCTGCCGTCATCAAGATTACCATCGACGGTGTAGACGCCTCGGCCATCGCGCCGGTCGCCCCGCCGCGCCAGATCAACCGCGCTGTGATCAACATCGAAACCGGTCGCAAGTTCAGCTTTTCCAAGGCCGAAATCGCCCCGGTCGCCCCCGAAACCGAGCTGCCCGATGAATTCGCCGCAGGTGAAACCGCAAGTCTCGGCAGCATGAAAGAGGCCGTCGCCGCCGGTATCGAAGGCTGGCGCGATCAGGGCCACGCCAAAGCCGAACTGGCCGACCAACAGCTGACCGCCCGCGTGCCCGATGCCACGCTGGCGGCAACCCTGCGTCTGCGTCCGGGACCGCGCCTGCGTTTCGGAGAGCTGACGGTAAAGGGCAAAAGCGATGTGCGCCTGCGCCGGATTGTCAAAATTGCCGGACTGCCCACCGGAGAGGTCTATTCGCAAGAGCAACTTGATCTGGCCGCCACACGGTTGCGGCGCACGGGCGCTTTCAGTTCTGTCGCGATGATCGAGGCGGAACAGATCACCGCGCCTGATGTTCTGCCGATTACAGCGCAGATCACTGACGCGCCCAAGCGACGCTTTGGTTTCGGCGGGGAACTGTCGTCGCTTGAAGGGCTTAGCGTCAGCACCTACTGGCTGCACCGTAACCTGCTGGGCGGGGCCGAAAGCCTACGTGTCGAAGGCGAGGTGTCGGGGATCGGCGGCGATTCCGGCGGCACGGATTATCGGCTTGGCACCCGTTTTGAACGCCCCGCGACCTTTAACGCCGACACGAATTTCTATGCGCTGGCCGAGATCGAACAGCTTGACGAGGTGAACTATTTTTCGCGTCAGCTCGACCTTGAGGCCGGCATCGAACGCATCGCCAGCGAAGAACGGACCTATACGCTTGGCGTCGGTTTGCGGACGGCTGAAACCCGCGACGCTTTTGGCGAGAACAAATATACGTTGCTGACGCTGCCCCTAAGCGCGGAACATGATTACCGCGACAATCGGCTTGATGCGAAAGATGGCTACTACGCCAAAGCCAGCGTAACCCCTTTTGTGGCGCTGTCGGGGTCGGATAACGGCGTGCGCACCTACATCGACGTGCGCGGCTATAAAACCTTTGGCACCACGCGGCCCGTGACCTTTGCCCTGCGGGGACAGCTTGGGTCGGTCTATGGCCCGACGCTGGCTGAATCGCCCGCGGACTATCTGTTCTATTCTGGCGGCGGCGGCACTGTGCGGGGGCAACCCTACCAATCGCTTGGCGTTGATCTGGCCAGTGGCGATACGGTGGGCGGCCGTAGCTTTGCTGGCCTATCCGCAGAGGCACGTTGGCAGGTACGCGACAAGATCGGCGTCGTTGCCTTTGCCGACGCGGGCTACATCGGTGCAGAGGAATTCTACGACGGGTCAGGCACTTGGCAGTCAGGCGCAGGGCTTGGTCTGCGCTATGCCACGGGCATCGGCCCCATCCGCGTCGACCTCGCGGTGCCTGTGTCGGGCCCCGAAACAGATGAGAATTTTCAAGTTTATATCGGTATTGGACAATCGTTTTGATCCACTTCATGCGCAGCTTTCTGGTTTTCGCCCTGATCTTTGTCGGCTCCGTCGCTTCGGCCCAAGAGGATGACAAAGGCTTCCTGACCCGCACGATCCAAGACGCCCTCAGCGGCGCGGGCCGCACGGTCAGTATTGACGGTTTCGCAGGTGCGCTCAGCTCGCGCGCGCGGTTCGACCGGATGACCATCGCTGACGACCAAGGGGTCTGGCTGACGCTGGAAGAGGTGGAGCTGGACTGGAACCGATCCGCACTGTTGCGCGGCCGGTTGGAGGTGCAGGCCCTGACTGCCAAGCGGCTGAGCGTGCCGCGATTGCCCGTGTCGGAAGAAGAAACGCTCCCCGATCCAGAGGCGAAACCCTTTACCTTCCCCGAGATTCCCGATCTGCCCGTCGCCATCGATGTGGCTGACTTTTCGGTCGACGAGATCAATCTGGGCGCGCCAATCCTCGGCGAAGCGGCCACACTGACGCTTCAAGCCACCGCGCTGTTGAACGACGATACGGCGACGGTCGATATTCTGGCCGCGCGTACCGATGGCAAGAAGGGCGAGTTCAAGATCACCGCTGATCTGGATCGCAATGACAGCCTGCTGGATATGGCCGTGACCCTGTCCGAAGAAGCCAAGGGCATCATCTCGCGCACGTTAAAACTGCCTGATGAGCCCTCCGTCGATCTGGTGATCGCGGGGCAGGGGCCGCTTTCTGATTTTGCAACGGATATCAACCTTTCGACCGACGGCGAACAACGGCTTGCCGGTCAGGTTATCGTTGCCGCCCAAGGCGATAGCGCCGCACCTGACCGCCGTATTCAGGCCGACCTGAACGGCGACGTGACCGCGCTGATCCTGTCGCAATACCGCGAATTTTTTGGCCCCGATGTCGCGCTGACCGTGGATGCTTTGGTGCAGGCCGAAGGGGGTGTCGAGGTCAGCGATTTTGCCCTCAAGGCGCAATCCGCGGAGCTACAGGGCAAAGTCACGCTGAACAGCGACAACTGGCCCAGCCTGATCGACATCACGGGGACCGTCGCCAGTACCGATGGCAAACGGGTCCTGCTGCCGGTGGCCGGGGGCGATACTTACGTGCGGCGCGTCGGGCTTGATGTGAATTATAACGCGCAAGACGGCGACGCGATTGACGCCACTTTCGACGTGACCGAACTGGCCACAGACGCGCTGGCGATTGACGCGACGCAACTGAAGTTGAACGGGACGTTGCAGGGCGCGGCAGGGTCGGTCGGCGAATTCATGGGTGATCTGGCATTCTCGGCTGACGGGCTGACCCTGACCAACGCCGCGGTTTCCGAAGCGGTCGGCCAGTCCATCAAGGGGCGTACAACCATCGCCTATACCGAAGGCACACCGGTTCAGATCACGGGGCTTGATCTCTCTGGCGCGGATTATGGCCTGACCGGTGATGTCACGATCAGCGGGCCCGCCGATAGCTTTCTTACCCAGTTGAAAGCCCGCCTTGAAGCCACTGACATCAGCCGCTTTTCCGCGCTTGCCGGACGCGAGATGGACGGGGCCGCGAATGTCGAGATCGCGGGACAGATCACGCCACTGGACGGGACGTTCGACTTGAATATCTCTGGCCTAACGCAGGATTTGAAAGTGGGGATCGAACAGGCGGATGCATTGCTGGCCGGTGACACGACGCTCAGCCTTGGCGCATCGCGCGACGAGACGGGCACCTTCGTGCGTGACCTGCTGCTGGAAAATGACGCATTGACCGCCAGCGGTGGCGTCGAGCTGCGCAGCAATAATTCGCAAGCGCGATTTGATGCAAAACTGAACGATATCGCGATCGTGCTGCCGCAATATTCCGGTCCCATCACAATCAAGGCCGAGGCCGAGCAGGACACCCGTGGCTGGACTGTTGATGCCGTGACGGACGGCCCCTACGGTGCCGCGCTGACCGCCAAAGGGCTGGCAACGGGCGAGAATGCGGTGCTCAACTTCACGGCCGATGTGCCCGAACTGCGTGACTTTGTGCCCGACGCGCCGGTCGAGGGCCCTATCGCGTTGGATGGCGTGCTACGCCAGACGCCGGACGGGTGGCAGGTCGACACCAAAGCCTCCGCCCCCGAAGATGTCACCGCCTCGGTCCAGGGGCTGCTGACGCCGCTGGATCTGGACTTTAGCGCCTCGATCCCGCGGGTAGAGGCTTTTGCACCGCAGGTGACTGGCGCGGTAGAGGCGTCGGGCAACCTCAAGCAATTGGAAGAAGGGTTCCAGATCGACGCGAAAGCCAGTGGCCCCTACGCCGCGCAGGTTGCCGTTCAGGGGATGTTAACACCTATGGTCGATATCTCTTTCGACGCATCGGTCCCGAACCTTCAGGCGGTGGTCCCGCAGGTGAACGGGCCGCTTGCGGCGACAGGGACCGTGCGCCAGACGGAAAAGGGGTTCTTCGTCGATACCAACGCGACAGGCCCATATGGCGCGCGCGCGATGGTGGAAGGCTTGGCCACAGGCCCCGATATGTCGCTGACGTTTGACGTCTCGGTGCCAAATGTGCAGCCGCTAGTGCCGGGCGTGTCCGGCCCGTTGGCGGCGAAAGGATCGGTGCGGCAAACGCCCGCCGGCATCGCCGTCGATACAAACGCGACGGGCCCCTATGCGGCACGGGCGTCTGTGCAGGGGGTTGTCACGGGGGATGCGCCCGCGCTGAATTATGATGTCACGATCCCCAATCTGGGGGCCGTGGTGCCAAAACTGTCCGGTCCGCTGAATGTGACCGGTACGGCACAGCAGGAAAGCGCTGGCTGGCGGGTCAATACGAACGCCACCGGACCAGCGGGCACCCGTGCCACGATCGCGGGGCTTGTGGGCAGCGACGGCAATCTGAACCTTGATGTGAACGGGAACGCGCCATTGGGGCTGTCCGCCCCGTTCATTGCGCCTCGAAGCTTGCAAGGTCAGGCAAGGTTCGATTTGACGGTGAACGGCCCGCCGGAACTTGGGTCGGTCAACGGGAGCATTCAAACCTCTAACGCGTCGCTGTCCGCACCTAACCTTCGGGTGACACTTCAGGACATCGCAGCGGATATCCGGCTGGCCAATAATCGCGCGCAAATCGACCTCTCCGCGCGCAGCGCGGACGGGGGGCAGATAACAGCAGGTGGTGCGGTGACGCTGACGGGATCATTACCTGCTGATATCCAGATTGGGCTAAACAACCTCGTGCTGATCGATCCATCGCTGTATCGCACGTCGCTGGATGGGCGGCTGCGTCTTGCTGGACCCCTGAGTGGCGGCGCAAATATTAGCGGCCAGATTGACGTGGGTGAAACAGAGGTCAGCGTGCCCTCTACCGGCCTGACCAGCATCGGGGATATTCCTCAAATCGATTTCGTCGGCGCGCCAGCAGATGTTGTGGCGACCCGTCGCAAGGCCGGTTTGACCGGTGCCGACGCGGGCACGGATCCCGCGGCAACTGGCGACAGCGGGCCAGGGTTTGGCCTGAATGTCCGCATCAATGCGCCACGGCGGATTTTCGTGCGCGGCCGTGGTCTGGATGCGGAACTGGGCGGTAGCCTTTTGCTGACGGGATCGACCAATCGCATCATATCTGCTGGTCGCTTCGACCTGATCCGTGGTCGTCTGGATATTCTTGGCAAACGGTTCGAGCTGGACGAGGGGGCCGTGCGCTTCCAAGGCGATCTGGTGCCCTATCTGAGGTTTGTAACCTCGACGACCACCAACACAGGCGAGGTCCGTATCGTGATAGAGGGCAAAGCCACATCGCCCGAGGTTTCCTTTGAATCGACACCCGATGCACCGCAGGACGAGGTGCTGGCACAGCTTCTATTCGGCCGTAACATCTCTGAAATCTCGGCGTTTCAGGCGTTGCAACTTGCCAGCGCGGTGGCGACACTTGCCGGACGCGGTGGTGCGGGGGTGATCTCTAACCTGCGCACGGGGTTCGGGCTGGACGATCTGGATGTAACCACCACAGACAGCGGTGCCACGGCTGTCCGCGCGGGTAAATACATTTCTGAGAATGTCTACACCGATGTGACCGCCGCCTCTGACGGAACAGCGGATGTGTCTATCAACCTTGATCTGACCAAGAACCTGACGGCAAAGGGGACCGTTGGGTCCGACGGGAACACCGGGATTGGTATCTTCTTTGAGAAGGACTATTGATCCGCCATTGAGCGCGTTGTTCTGGGGTTCAGCCGGGATGGGGGCCAGCCCCCGTCCCGGCGATGCCGGCCCCCCCCCGGGATTTTAACCATCTGGAAAGGCTTACGCGTTATTCCGACAGCGGTGTAAAGCGGCCATAGCGGCCTTGGTCATACATCAGGCCCGCAACGCTGTCGTCTGGGTCATAAGCGGCGTGCGTGACCTGCCCGAGGACAATGGAATGGTCGCCCGCCGGATGCACGCCGTAGGTGTCACAGTGAAAGCTGGCGAGGCAGCCTGCCAGTGTCGGCGCGCCATTTGGGCCAGCTGTCCAGTCGAATTGGTCAAACGCGTCGCCAGAGACAGCAAAGGCATCTGCCAGTGCCCGCTGGCCGCTACCCAGAATATGCACAGCGAACTGCGCGGCATTGGTAAACGCGTCATGCCGTTTGGAGCTGAGCGCGGGGGACCACTGCACCAGGGGCGGGTCTAGCGAAACCGAGGAAAAGGAGTTCGCGGTCATCCCCAATGGGCCATTCGCGGTCTGCACCGTCACAATCGTTACCCCTGTGCCAAAACGACCAAAGGCGCGGCGTAGCTCGACTGTGGCGTCGGGCAGGGGGATGAAGTGGTGCAAAGGATCAGCCATGCCGCAGCGGTGCCACGGGGAGCCGGATTTGTCCAGTCGCCAAACCCCGGGCCGTTGCGGCACGCCGTTCGTGGGGGGCGATGGTGGCCGATAAAAACCGCTGTGTGGAACCGAATGGCGCCTGCCGTGTTGTTCCCCCACTGAGAGGCATGACCGCGAAATTTCGGACTGCCTGTCGGAGAAGGGGTGTTGGGATATGAGGTTCCAGCTACCGCCAACAGGCACCCGAATGCCGACGCTCACGACTGTTATTGGCGGGTTTCCCGCCGGAAGGATTAACTATGACACTGAATCGTTTTGCCCCCATCAAGTTGACTGTCGCAGCCCTTGTCACCGGCGCTGCTTTGTCCACGCCTGCACTGGCCGACGACGGCGAGACTGTGGACCACACCGAGGTCGGCTCGCTGAGCTGTGATGTTGGTGATGGCACGGGCTTCATCTTCGGGTCTACCCGCGAGCTGACCTGCACCTTCAATCCCGTGCAAGAGGGTCTGGCTGACGAGACATACATCGGCGACATCAAACGCTACGGCATTGATATCGGCAAGACCCAGAATGGTCAGATGTCCTGGTTGGTGTTGGCACCAACTGAATCCGAATATTACGAAGGCGGGTTGAACGGCGACTATCAGGGTGTTTCTGCTGAAGCCACTGTTGGTGTGGGCCTAGGTGCCAATGTCATGGTCGGCGGTTCGGAAGACACGCTGGCGCTGCAACCGGTGAGCGTCAACACGCAGAACGGCGTAAACTTTGCCATCGGCGTGGGTGAAATTACACTGCAACGCGTCGAAGGTTAATTCAGGCCAATAGAGCGATATGCAGAAGGGGCACCATTTGGTGCCCCTTTCGCGTTATGTGGTCCTAGCGGTTCATCCGGTTCGCGATCAGATCGTCGACAACCTCGGGCTCTGCCAGGGTAGATGTATCGCCAAGCGTGCCATAGTCGTTCTCTGCGATCTTGCGCAGGATGCGGCGCATGATCTTGCCTGAACGGGTTTTGGGCAAGCCAGGGGCCCATTGGATCATATCGGGCGAGGCGATCGGGCCAATCTCCGAGCGGACCCAGTCGCGGAGTTCGGCCCGCAGGTCCTCGCTTGGGCTTTCGCCGCTCATCAGCGAGACATAGCAATAGATGCCCTGTCCCTTGATATCATGGGGGAACCCGACGACCGCGGCCTCGGCCACCTTGGGGTGCGCGACCAAAGCGCTTTCGACTTCGGCCGTGCCCATCCGGTGACCGGAGACGTTGATCACGTCATCCACGCGGCCCGTGATCCAGTAATCGCCATCTGCGTCCCGGCGGCACCCGTCACCGGTGAAGTAATAGCCCTTGTAGTCGCTGAAATAGGTCTGCTCGAACCGCTCGTGATCGCCCCAGACCGTGCGCATCTGGCCTGGCCAGCTGTCAGCGATACACAGTACTCCCTCGACGTCATTGCCATCGATCTCGGCACCGGTGGTGGGTTCAAGTACGACCGGTTTGATCCCAAAGAAGGGCTTCATCGCGGCGCCGGGTTTGGTGGCGTGGGCACCGGGCAGCGGCGTCATCAGGTGACCGCCGGTTTCCGTTTGCCACCATGTGTCCACGATGGGGCAGTTCCCTTTGCCCACAACGTCATTGTACCAATTCCAGGCTTCGGGGTTGATCGGCTCGCCCACGGTGCCAAGCAGTTTCAGGCTGCTCAGATCGCAACCGTCAACAAAGGCGCGGCCCTTGCCCATCAGGGCGCGAATGGCGGTCGGGGCGGTGTAGAACTGATTTACCTTGTGTTTTTCACAGATCTGCCAAAAGCGACTGGCGTCGGGGTAGGTGGGCACGCCTTCGAACATGAGCGTTGTGGCCCCGTTGGCAAGCGGACCGTAGACGATATAGCTGTGGCCCGTCACCCAGCCCACATCGGCCGTGCACCAATAGACATCGCCATCGTGGTAATCAAATGTGACCTCGTGGGTCAGCGCGGCATAGACCAGATAACCACCCGTCGTATGCACGACCCCTTTGGGCTGACCGGTCGAGCCAGAGGTATAAAGGATGAACAGCGGATCTTCGGCGTTCATCTCTTCCGGCGCGCAAGTGTCAGAAGCCGCTTTTTCAAGCGCGGTATAATCCACGTCGCGCGCATCATTCCATGCCACATCACCGCCAGTGCGCCGCACCACTAGACATTTGACCGATGGGTCGCAGCCTGCCAAAGCCTTGTCCGCGTTGGCCTTCAACGGTGTCGCTTTGCCCCCGCGGGGCGCATAATCTGCGGTGATCACAACCTTGGCGTCCGACCCCTGTACCCTTGCCGCCAGCGCATCCGGAGAGAACCCGGCGAAGACGATCGAATGGATCGCACCGATACGCGCGCAGGCCAGCATGGCATAGGCGGCTTCGGGGATCATCGGCATATAGATGATAACTCGGTCGCCTTTGCCGACGCCGATATCGCGCAGGATATTGGCCATTTTGCATGTCTGGGCATGCAGGGCGCGATAGCTGATGTGCTGCGCGTCTTCGTCCGGGCTGTCCGGCTCCCAGATGATCGCGGTCTGGTCGCCGCGCGTTTCAAGATGACGGTCGATGCAATTGGCGCTGACGTTCAACGCGCCGTCGGAAAACCAGTTGATCTTGACCTGACCGAAAGTGAAATCGACGTCTTTGACCTTGGTAAACGGCTTCATCCAATCGATGCGCTGCGCCTGCTCCAGCCAGAACCCGTCGGGGTCCGCGATAGAGGCATGATACATCGCGTCGTATTTCGCGGCGTTCACATGGGCATTGACCGCCATGTCGTCGGATGGCGGATAGGTCTGTGTGGCGACGTTGGACATGGTTCCTCCCTCAGAACTCTGTTCGTTTTCTGCCGCTCGGACGCATAGGCGTGGCGGCTCTCCCTTGGCAGATCATAACGGGAAGTGAAAAGAAGGAAATAAGCATATGGAAACACGCGGTTTGTCTGTAAATATTTTTCCGTCTGCTGCGCGGACTAGTAAATTTGCCTGACAATCTCGCCAAAACCCTAGGAAACAGCACCGATTGCCTGTTAACGGGGCCGATCGCGCGCGGGGCATGGTTCCAAATGGTGAAAAATCCTCGCCGAAGGCTCCCACAGGGGCGGCCAAGAGAGATGTTCAGGGGTTGGCAGCAAGTTGCCCTAAGGATAGTATTTCGCCCAAGCGGGCCCCAAACAGCCCGCATAAGGGAGATATCAATGAACAATCTACTGAACGGCGCAGCTGTCTGCGCTTTGACTTTCGCTTTTGCCTCGCAAGCGGCCGCGACGGAATGGAACGCCTCTGTCTGGGGTAAACGTCGTGCCTTCACCGAGCATGTCGAAAAGATTGCCGAGCTTGTGTCCGAAAAGACCAATGGCGAATTCACCATCAATGTCAGCTATGGCGGTCTGTCCAAGAACTCTGACAACCTCGATGGTATTTCCATCGGTGCCTTTGAGATGGCGCAATTCTGTGCTGGCTACCACGCCGACAAGAACCGCGCGATCACCGTGCTAGAACTGCCTTTCCTTGGGGTTCAGAACCTTGAAGAAGAAGTCGCCGTGTCCCGCGCTGTATACGCACACCCTGCCGTGGCCAAAGAGATGGCACAGTGGAACGCCAAAATGCTGATGACCTCGCCAATGCCGCAGTACAACCTTGTTGGCACGGGCGAGCCTCGCGATACGCTAGAATCCTTTGACGGCATGCGCGTGCGTGCGACAGGTGGTCTGGGCAAAGCCTTTGAAACCGTGGGCGCTGTCCCGACCTCCGTGACCTCCTCCGAGGCCTATAACGCAATGGAATCCGGCGTTGTGGATACCGTGGCTTTCGCGCAGCACGCGCACCTGAGCTTTGGTACGATCAACAAGGCTGATTGGTGGACCGCGAACCTTAACCCCGGCACGGTGAACTGCCCTGTGGTGGTTAACATTGATGCCTACGAGGCCCTGTCGGACGCGGAAAAAGAAGCGCTGGACGGTTCTGTCGACGAGGCGCTGGATCACTATCTGGCGAACTATGGCGAGCTGCTGAACCGCTGGGACGCCGTGCTGGAAGAAAAAGGCGTTGAAAAAGTGATGTTCACGCCCGAAGTTCTGGCCGAGTTCAAATCCAAGGCAGCTGACCCCGCGCGTGCTGCCTGGATCAAGGATATGGAAGCCCAAGGCATCCCAGGCCAAGAGCTTTATGACCTGGTCGTCAAAACGCTGGAAGAAAAACGCGCGTCCAACTAAGTGGCGCAAGAAGGGGGCTTGCCGATGCAGGCCCCCTTTGTTTGTACGATCTCCCTCCCACTCATTTGAAAGGAAAGCATCATGGCCGGTTCCTCCGCCGTGCTCGAAGACGGCAGTCTGCTTAGCCGTATCGACAAAAAGCTTTTACGCCTTGAAACCGTGTTTGCTCTGGTCTCTGGTATTGCCGTTTTCATGCTGATGGTGCTTGCCGTTTGGTCGGTTGGCGGCCGCAAGTTTTTTGGCACGCCGCTGGCGGGGTATGTGGACTGGATTGAATTCGCCATGCCGCTGATCGCGATCATGGGGATTTCCTATACCCAGCGGAACGGCGGCCATGTGCGCATGGACATCCTGATCGGCCAGCTCAAAGGCCGCGCGCTATGGGCCGCCGAGACATTCTCGGTCGTGCTGATCTTTATCCTTATGCTGGCGCTGATCTGGGGCTCTTGGGCGCATTTCCAGCGCAGCTTTGATTTCGCCGCCCCGATGTGGAGCCGTGACAGCTCCATCGATATCGGTCTGCCGATCTGGCCCGCGAAACTGATCGTGCCAATGGCCTTTACGGTGCTGGCTTTGCGGTTGCTGCTGCAGATCTGGGGCTATGGGCGGGCCTTTGTATTGGGGTTGGAAAACCCCGTTGCTGTACCCTTGCTACAATCCGCGGCTGAACAGGCGATGGCGGAAGCTGAACATCTAGACGGGCGGGACTGATTATGGATCCTATTGAAATTGGCCTATGGGTCTCGGGCGGGCTGCTGCTTATGGTGGTGCTCGGTATGCGCGTGGCTTTCGCCGCGGCAATGGCGGGTCTGGTCGGCCTGATCTGGATCTTTTGGTCCAAAAAAGGCATGCAGTGGTCCGAGTTGGACTGGGCGCTGACGGTCGCGATCAAGACCGCGGGGCAGGTGCCACACTCCAAAGTGTCGAGCCAGACGCTAAGCTTGATTCCCACTTTCATTCTGATCGGCTTTCTTGCCTATTACGCCGGTCTGACCCGCGCCTTGTTCGAGGCCGCAAAACGCTGGATTGCATGGCTGCCCGGCGGTCTTGCTGTGTCGACCGTCTTTGCAACCGCGGGCTTTGCAGCGGTTTCCGGTGCTTCGGTCGCGACGGCAGCGGTGTTTGCACGTATCGCCATCCCCGAGATGCTGTCGATTGGGTACAACAAAAAATTCGCGGCGGGCGTCGTGGCGGCCGGGGGCACTTTGGCCTCGTTGATCCCGCCATCGGCGATCCTTGTCATCTATGCGATCATCGTTGAACAAGACGTGGGCAAGCTGCTTCTGGCGGGCTTTATCCCCGGTGCGTTTTCGGCCATCGTCTATGCCGTCCTGATCGTGGGTATTGCGACCATCTGGAAAAGCGTCGGCCCCCCCGTAAGCGGCTTTACCTGGAAGCAGCGGTTCGCATCGCTTCCTGCCGCCATGCCGATCTTTGCGGTTGTGATCATCATTATCTTCTTTGTTTACAACCCCTTCGGCGACGCATGGGGCACCCCAACAGAGGGCGGGGCCGTGGGCGCGTTTATCGTGTTCCTGATGGCGCTTTATCGCGGCATGCGGTGGGCCGAGCTTAAGGACGCGCTGCTTGAAACGGCGAAACTCACCGTGATGATCTTTACCATCATCTGGGGCGTGCTGATTTATGTTCGGTTCCTGGGCTTTGCCGATCTGCCGGGCGCGTTCGCCGACTGGATTTCGGGGCTTGAGGCATCGCCGATCCTGATCCTCGTGTGCATCTTGCTGGCCTATGCGGTTCTGGGGATGTTCATGGATGCAATTGGCATGCTACTTCTGACACTTCCGGTCGTCTATCCTGCCGTCATGGCGCTGAACGGGGGCGAGTTCGTCTCTGCCGCGGATAGTGCTTTTGGGATGTCGGGGCCGATGTGTGCGATTTGGTTCGGTATCTTGGTGGTGAAGATGGCAGAGTTCTGTCTGATCACGCCGCCCATTGGCCTCAACTGCTTTGTGGTTGCAGGGGTACGCCCTGACCTGAGCGTTCAGGACGTGTTCAAGGGCGTGACACCGTTCTTTATCGCGGATGCCGTGACAATCGCTTTGTTGGTGGCCTTCCCGTCCATCGTGTTGTGGCTGCCATCACTCGCTGGCTGACATGACTTCCTGATCCTTCATATCATCGGGTTTAACCTGCTCTGCGGACAGGAAATTCCCGATGGTATGAAGCGGTTCAAAGTTCTCGCAAACGACTTTGAACACCACAAGAAAGGGCACCGCGACCAATGCGCCGGGGATGCCCCATAGCCACCCCCAAAACACCACCGTTAGAAATACCGCAACGGTATTCATCTCCAACCGGCGGCCGACCAGCCACGGGGTGATAATCTGCCCCTCTAAAAGAGTCAGCGTCAGGTAACCGATCGGGGCCAACATCGCATAGCCGATGGTATCAAACGTCACGAGAGAGAATCCCGCGACCAAGAGCACCCCCGCGAACCCGCCGATATAGGGCAGGAAGTTCAGCATGAACGCCGCGATCCCCCAGATATAGGCCGACGGCAAGCCCAGCACTGTCAGATAGGTCCCGACTAATATGCCGAGCACAGCATTGATCGTGGCAATCGTCAGCAGGTAGCGCGACACCCGCTTCTCCACGTCATAGACCGTATGCAGGGCACGTTTCTTTTCCGTTAACGTCGGCATGGATTGCACAAGTTTTAAGTAAAACAGCTCGCCAGAGCCAAGTAAGAACAGCGCCAGTATCAGGATCACCGCCAGCGACGCCCCAGTTTTGCTCACCGTATCCATCGCGGTGTCGAGCAAGCCAGGTTGGCGCACCACAACCTCTTGCGGTTTGCCGCCGGTTTCGGTGCCCAGTTTCTCTACCTCTTCCGAGGCAGATCGCATCGTTTCAACCGCATTGCTCACGCCGCTCAGCTTTATCTGGATCTCGCGGCCCATTTCCGGGATCTCATCGCTCCAGATCGCCACGGTGCCCGCGGACAGTAAAACCACGGCAGCAATCACCAAACTCGTCGCGGTCACCAGCAAAAAGGCCGACACAGGATGCGGCACGCCGATGCGATAAAGCGCGCGGCCCACGGGCGACAGGGTCAGAGCAAGCAAAAAGCCCAGAACAATGGGCAATATCAAGTCCTTGGCAAAATACGCGGTGACGAAAAGGGAAATCAGGACCAGCAACTGAAGCGAGCGCCGGATTGAGGGCAGATGTTCCAAATAGGGCTCCAGCAGTTGAAGGATTTAAACCTCAACGCCGTAGCGCGTGGAAAAGTTCACGGGTGTGTGAGCTTATATTGTGGCAGTATCCAAACGCCCCTCGAAGGTTGAGCGGAACTGTGATGAGACTAGGAGGGTCGGGGAGAAATTATGAGCGGAACGATGAGCATATCCATTCACCCAATGTTAAGTGTTGCGCCCTATGCAGGGGGGCAAATGAAATGCCAACGTGCTGGGGTCGGTTGCTGATGGGGCGGTCAGCGGTCCTGGCGCTTGGTCTCGGCAGCCTTGTGTGCGTGCTATTTGTCGGGTCGCTGCTGATTGGCCCGTCCACCGCATCCCTATGTGACAGCTTGAGCGCGTTGGTCACCGGGCAGGGCGGCCCGCTGGCCACCGTCATGCGCGAGATACGGCTCCCGCGTGCGCTATTGGGCGTGATGATCGGCGGTGCTTTGGGGCTCTCCGGTGCTGCGATGCAGGGCTATCTGCGCAACCCGTTGGCGGATCCGGGGCTGATCGGGGTCTCGGGCTCTGCAGCGTTGGGGGCTGTGCTGGCGATACAGACCGGGTTGGCCGCGCTTGCAGCGCTCGCGCTTCCCGCAATGGCGCTTGGCGGTGCCCTGTTGGGGGTGTTGTTAGTGCTGCTGTTGGCAGGCCCTCGGGGCACGTCACTGGCGCTGATCCTCGCTGGTATTGCAATATCGGCCTTTGCTGCGGCACTAACCTCGCTGGTGCTGAACCTGTCGCCGAACCCCTATGCCGCGAATGAGATCGTATTCTGGATGATGGGCTCCCTAGCGGACCGGTCCATGACCCATGTCTGGATCGCGATGCCCTTTCTGCTTGGGGGCGGTGTCCTGTTGGCGACCCTCGGGCGTGGGCTTGACGCGCTGACCTTGGGCGAAGACGCGGCAGAGGCGATGGGGATCAACCTATTCCGGCTTCGCCTCACGGTCATTATCGGTACGGCGGCGGTCGTTGGTGCCTCTACCGCCGTGGCGGGGGCGATCGGGTTTGTGGGGCTGGTCATGCCGCACCTGCTACGTGGCTTTGTTGGCGCGCGACCGGGGGCGCTGCTATGGGCCGCGACACTTGGCGGCGCGGCGATGATCCTCGCGTCGGATATCCTTGTGCGCCTTGTGGTGCCCGACCGTGATCTCAAGCTTGGGGTTGTGACGGCATTGGTGGGCGCGCCGCTGTTTCTCCACCTGATCTATCGCACGCGGAGGGAAGGGCTATGACCCTGCTATCCCTGCAAAACCTCTCCGTTCATCGGGGGCGCAAAACCGTTTTATCCGACATCAATCTAACCTTACGTGAAGGAGAGGTCGTAGGCCTGGTCGGACCGAATGGTGCCGGCAAGACCACCCTGATGCGCGCGGCATTGGGCCTGATCCCCGCTGATGGCCAAAGTTCAATCGCCGCACTTGCCCCGCGCATGCGCGGGCGTGCCGCCGCGTGGATGCCCCAATCGCGCGAGATTGCGTGGCCGGTCACGGTCGAAACGATCATCCGACTGGGCCGCACGCCCCATCTGCGGGCCGGGCAGAAACTACAGGCAAAAGATCAGGCCGCCGTAGATCGCTCCATTGCGCAGATGGGCTTGAACGCCTTCCGCAATCGTCCCGCGACACAGCTGTCGGGTGGGGAGCAGGCGCGCGTGCTGATCGCTCGTAGCCTCGCCCAAGAGGCACCCTTGCTGATCGCGGATGAGCCCACCGCCGGGCTAGATCCTGCCCATCAAATCGCCGCGATGGAAAGCTTTTCCAAAGCGGCGGGCCAGGGACGTGGGGTGCTCGTCTCGCTTCATGATCTGGGACTGGCAGCGCGGCATTGCACACGGTTGATCGTGTTGCACAACGGCGCAGTTGTCGCAGACGACTTGCCGCAGGCGGCACTGACGACAGAGATTGTCGAAGCCGTTTTCGGCATCACTGCGTTTAGTGAAGTCACCGACAAAGGTTTTGTTTTCCAACCGCTTGAGGTTGTTTCTTAACCGCGTCTATTCTGATCGACACCGGGGATGTCTACGGCGATGACACCCAGGGATCGCGCCGTGGCCAGTGCAAGAACGGGGCTATCGGGCCCGCCAGTGCTGATCTGATACGCCCGCATTGCCCGCCGTGTCGCGTCGTCGAGCTCGGAATGAATGGCCCCGCCATAGAACCCGCGCGCCTCTAGCGCGCGTTGCAGCGTGGCGATCACGTCGGGCGTAAGCGCGCTGGTGCAGGGCGTCTCGAACCAGTTGTCCACACGGGGAGAGACGATCTGTTGCCGTGTTTCCGTGCGGTAAATAGGCAGTGACTGGATTTCGCCGGTAGAGCTGATCTGCGCCGGCTGCACCTGGACCTGCTCCGTCACCGTTTCGATCACTGCAGGTGATACGGTCCGCCCCCAACAGCTACCCGGTGCGGCCCCTGCCGGGCCCTTGGTTGTCGCCTCACGGACGCCGGGTTCGGGTGCCTCCGCATCTTGGGAGACGGCGTTACATGCGCCGAGCGAGACGAGTACCGTAAACACGCAGGCAAATTGAATAAAAGGTCGGGGAAAATACTGCACAGCCGGGCCTTGCGGGTCAAAGGGTCCGTCGCAGGCTAGCGGCTTTTCGCAGCAATGCCTAGATGATAGGCCCATAGGGATGTGAATAATGCCATCCCCGTGCACGAGCCGCGAAAAGGGGCTGGCGAAGCTGCGGGCTGCTGTTTACATATGTCGAAATTCTAAATTCGAAGGGGCATCCAGATGGCCAAGATCACTTATGTAGAACACAATGGCACCGAACATGTCGTCGAAGTGGCCAATGGCCTGACCGTCATGGAAGGGGCCCGTGACAATAACATCCCCGGGATCGAGGCGGACTGCGGCGGCGCCTGCGCCTGCTCCACCTGCCACGTCTATGTGGATCCCGACTGGGTCGAAAAAGTGCCCGCCAAGGACGACATGGAAGAAGATATGCTCGACTTCGCGTTCGAGCCCGATCCCGCCACGTCCCGTCTGACCTGCCAGATCAAGGTCACAGACGCGCTGGACGGCCTGCGCGTGAAAATGCCCGAAAAGCAAATCTGATGCGACGGCTGGCGCGACATATGTCGTCGCGCCTTTTGCCAATCGTCGCGGCCTACGTGATCAACGCGCTGCCCGCTTCTGCTGACCTTATCGCCCGCGCCAGCTTTGGTGACCCGACAACACGCTATAATCACGGCGTATTGGGCGATGCGGTCGAATGGGGCAGCCTAACGCTGGGCTTGGCTGACGGCACCAACCGTCGGATAATTTTGCCCCAAGCCCTTGTATTCGAAGACACATCGCCTCGGGTTGCGGATCTGGATAGTGACGGGCAACCCGAAGTGATTGTGGTTGAAAGCCATCAGTCCAAAGGTGCGCGGCTTGCGGTCTATGGCGCGTCCGGGCGCATCGCGCAAACGCCCTTTATCGGGCGGAAAAACCGCTGGCTTGCCCCGATTGGTGCTGCGGATTTCACCGGCAATGGACGGCTTGAGATCGCGATCGTCGTCACCCCGCATCTGTCCGGTTCGGTGCAGCTGCTCGCTTACGATAACAGCGGCCTCACCATCATTGCTACGGCAGAGGGGTTCACCAACCACCGTATCGGTGATCCGGAAATCGCGGGGGGTATCCGCAAATGCGGCCCACACCCCGAATTGATCCTCGCGCAGATGCCGTGGCAGCGCAGTGCGCCATCGCAAATGGTGGCCCTTCAGCTTGACGGCAAAACACTAAGCCCGCGAAGCTTCGACGTGCCCTTCACTGCCAGCAATACCGCCGCTGCCCAAGCCTGTACGCTCAGCCCAAGCTAAGCACAGACTTGCTTCCAAATGGTTAAAAATCCTGGGGGTCTGGGGGCTAGCCCCCGGTTCATCTCGTCAGACCAGCAGGCCGCGCCCTCAAGACAGCGCGCGCCAGCCGATATCGCGACGGTAGAACCCGCCCGGCCAGTCGATCGCCTCGACCATTTCATAGGCGCGTGCCTGTGCCTCGGCCAGTGTGTCGCCGCGCGCCGTGACATTTAGAACCCGCCCGCCGATAGCCGTAATCGCCCCGTCTTTCTTGGCGGTGCCCGCATGGAAGACCATGTTGCGGCTGTCTTCGGGGAGGGCATCCAACCCTTTGATTTCGCTGCCCTTGTCATAGCTTCCGGGATAGCCTTGCGCGGCCATAACGACGGTGACAGCGTGATCGTCGGCCCAGTTCACGCGGGCCTCGTTCAGGCGCCCTTCGGCGGCGGCATGCATCAGGTCAAAAGCCTGCGCGCCAAGGCGCATCATCAGGACCTGACACTCAGGATCGCCAAAACGGGCGTTGTATTCGACGAGACGCGGCACTCCGTCCTTGATCATCAAACCGGCGTAAAGCACCCCTTGGTAAGGCGTGCCGCGCTTGGCCATTTCGGCCATGGTCGGGCGGATGATTTCAGCCAACGCACGTTCGGCGATCTCGTCGGTTAGCACCGGCGCGGGCGAATAGGCCCCCATGCCGCCGGTGTTGGGGCCGGTATCGCCGTCGCCCACGCGTTTGTGGTCTTGGGCTGTGCCGATCGGCAGCACGGTGTCGCCGTCACACAAAACAAAGAAGGACGCTTCTTCGCCGTCCATAAACTCTTCGATCACCACCTCTGCACCCGCGTCGCCGAAGGTGCCGTCGAACATCGTATCGACGGCGGCCAGCGCCTCTGCATCGGTTTCGGCGATGATCACGCCTTTGCCCGCTGCAAGACCGTCAGCCTTGATCACGATCGGGGCAGGGTGGTCGGCCAGATAGGCCCGCGCAGCGTCTGCGTCGGTGAAATGCCCATAGGCGGCTGTGGGGGCGTTTGCGGCGTCGCAGATCTCTTTCGTAAAAGCTTTGGAGGCTTCCAGCGCCGCGGCCGCTTTTGACGGGCCAAACACCAATACGCCGGCAGCGCGCAGATCATCGCCAACGCCTGCAGCAAGAGGCGCTTCTGGCCCGATGATGACGAAATCAATGTTGTTTTTATCGACAAAACCGACCACTGCCGCGCCGTCGTTGATGTCGAAAGTGGCGCAGTCTGCGATGGCGGCGATCCCGGCATTTCCCGGTGCTACGATCAGCTTGTCGCATTTAGGGTTTTGCAATACGGCCCAGGCTAGACTGTGTTCGCGCCCGCCGCTGCCCAGAATGAGGATGTTCATGGTTGCACTCCCTTGGCCTTGGTTGCTGCGCGTTCTAAGCTGGGACTGAGCCCGACACAAGATAAAGACGGAAAGACACCGCTGATGGATCTGATCGACGACCCGCGCGAGGGGGAGAACAGCCCCGAATTCACCGTAACCGAGCTTTCGGGTGCGATTAAACGCGTGATCGAGGGCGAATTTGGCCATGTGCGGATTCGCGGTGAGGTGGGGCGCGTCAGCCGGCCACGTTCGGGGCATATCTATCTGGACCTCAAAGATGACAGTTCGGTTATTTCCGGCGTGATCTGGAAAGGGGTTTCGGCCCGCCTTGAGACCCAGCCCGAAGAGGGCATGGAGGTGATCGCCACAGGCCGCATCACCACGTTCGGCGGACAGTCGAAGTACCAGATTGTGATCGAGGATATTAAACCGGCGGGCATGGGCGCGCTGATGGCGTTGCTGGAAAAACGCAAGGCAGCGCTGGCGGCAGAGGGCCTGTTTGCGCCCGAACGCAAACGCCCGCTACCCTATCTTCCTGAGGTGATCGGGGTGGTAACGTCGCCCTCGGGTGCGGTGATCCGCGACATTTTACACCGTCTGTGCGACCGGTTTCCGCGCAAGGTGCTGATCTGGCCCGTCGCCGTGCAGGGCGCGAAATGCGCGCCAGAAGTCGCGCGCGCCATTGCGGGGTTCAACGCGCTGACCCCCGGCGGGGCCTTGCCGCGGCCTGATCTGTTAATTGTGGCGCGTGGCGGCGGCTCGGTCGAGGATCTATGGGGGTTCAACGAAGAGATCGTCGCACGGGCCGCCGCAGCGTCCGACATCCCACTGATCTCAGCGGTGGGGCATGAAACCGATACCACGCTGATCGACTATGTCTCTGACAAGCGCGCGCCCACGCCGACGGCGGCGGCCGAGCTTGCGGTGCCTGTGCGCCATGAACTTGTCGCCTTGCTCGATGGGCAGGAGGCACGGATGACCCAAGCGCTCAGCCAGGGCCTTGCCCGCCGCGACCAGCGGTTGCGCGACATGGCGCGCGCGTTGCCGCGGCCCGACAGCTTGCTTGATGGTCCGCGCCAGCGGCTCGATATGCGCGGTGCCCGTCTGGGGCCGGCGCTGACCGCCGGTGTGCAGAAACGCAAGGTGCATCTCTCTGACATCTCTGGCGCGTTGCGCCCTGCCACCCTGCGCCGCAGTATTCAGGCAGAGAAACGCAGGCTGGCCGCCCTGGCCGATCGCTTCCGCCCCGAGGCTTTGGGCCGCGAGCAAAAGCGCCGTCTTGAGGGTTTGATCGCCCGTTTCCGCCCCGACGCGTTGGAACAGGACCGAAAGCGGAAAGAAGAGGCCTTTCAATTGCTTGCGCGGCGCCTTTCAGATGCAGGGCAACGGCAGACCCAAGGCTGGCACAAACAGCTCGCCGGTCTTGACCGTCTGCATGAAATGCTCAGCTATAAATCGACGCTGGCACGGGGTTACGCCGTGGTGCGCGGCGATGGGGGCGTGGTGACAACCAAGCAGGCGGCGCAGGATGCCTCGGCGCTCGAGATTGAATTTATCGACGGCAAGGTGAAGATCGGCGGCGGGGCAGCCCCCAAAAGGACCCGCAAGAAAGCGCCCGAACAAGGCAGCCTCTTCTAGGGTTTAGACCCCCACTTTCGGGCCAAGGCAGGTGAAATCCTGCCCGCTGTTTTGTGCCTCGTAAAGCTCGGTGGTGGTCGGGTCGTTTTCGAACTGGGCGATCAATCCGGACGCCCCTTCGCGAAAGCGCCAACACTGGGGTGCCGGGTTCTCGTCATAGGTAAAGCAAATCTTGCCCGTATCTTCGTACCAGCTGCCTGACTTGCATTCACCGTCCAGAAAGGACCATTCGACGCGCCGGTTGCTCAGATACCGCTCGGCACCGTAGGTCTCTCCGTTTTGAGCGTAGAATAGGGTTTTGCCCCGTGTATAGGCGTCAAACTCTGCAGCCGACATTATGGATTGCGCGGCCAAAGGGGAGGTCTGTGTCAGGGCGAGGATCAGGGCAAGCTGTTTCATAGCCGCAGCGTGCCAGAAACCCGAGGCGCGATCTAGTCTTGATCGCGGACCGGCTGCCAACGCGCGACACGGCGGTCCATCACCCGGTGCCACAGCGGTGGGACCAGCGCCAGCACAGCCATCACCGGCAGGGATCGCGGCAACATTGGCATGGTGCCCGGTGTCAGCTTTAGCGCCGGAAAGGCGCGCGAGGGGCGCATGTGATGGTCCGAATGGCGCGGCGCATTCAGCATCATCGCCGAGGAATACCACGCAGGCGCATTCCAACTATGCTGCGGGCCCACGGGCTCGGGCTTGCCATTTTCGGATGTTTTGCGGCGCAGGCCATAGTGTTGCACATAGTCGGATAGCAACAGCTGCATTTGCGCATAGGCCGCCAGCGCCAGCATCGCAACGACCCCGCGCGCTCCGGCCAGTGCAAAGCTGGCGGCGAGGGTGATCAATGCACCGGTAACATAGGTGACATATGGGTGCGACAAGAGGTGCCGTTTCCCACGCCGCTGCCGCGTATCAGCGCGCAGCCCGGCCATAAACTCGCCTTTTAGGGCGCGTAGGGCATAGGCATAGAAACCTTCGCCCAATCTAGCCGAATTCGGATCATGCTCCGTTGCGACGTAGATGTGATGCACGCGCAAGTGGGCCGATACGTGATGCCCGTGCAAAAGGCTGCAATAAATCGCGGTGCCGATCCGTCGGGGCCATTTCGATGCGGCATGGATCAGCTCATGCGCGTTGGAGTTCGAGATCTGACCAAGAAACAGACCAAGCCCGATATAAATCAATAGCTTGTCGAGCACGTTCAACGTGTCGCTTGCGCCCAGCGCCCAGACCCCAAGGGGTAAAAGAGTGAAATGCACAGCGCCCAGTGTCAGGCTTAGAACACGACCCGACGTGTTTCGCACAGGCAGCCGGTGCGATAGCCGATCAAGGAAAAACACGACCACAGTGATCGACAGCAGCGCGATCAGGGGCCAGGGGCCGCCGCGTAGACAGGCGAGAAACAGAAATATCGCTGGGGTCAGGCTGGCGATGCTGTACCAGAACATAGGGCGGCTCCGCTGGGGATGGGTGTTTCTTATACGCGAAACGGCGCGTGAAAAAGGGCCTAGGTCGCCGCAGCTACCGCGTAAAGTGCTGCGGATTGGTCGCTTTTACTCTGCGCAAGCTCATGCGGCTTTGATAGCGTAGTGCGAAAGCGATACGAGAGGGCGGCCCGATGGCGTTGGACAATCATGATACCGCAGATGCAAACGCGCCTCGCAAAGGTGTGTGGAAATCCGGCAAGGGTAAGGGGCGCAGCCACACCAAGGGTCGCCAGTTGCAAGAGGACGCGTGGGATGAGGTGCGCGCCCTATTGGCGGATAAACCGCGACGTGCCGATCTGCTGATCGAGCATTTGCATCTTATTCAAGATAAATTCGGGCATCTTTCTGCGGCGCATCTACGGGCTTTGGCCGAAGAAATGCGCATGAGCATGGCCGAAGTTTACGAAGTCGCAACATTCTATGCCCATTTTGATGTGGTGAAGGAGGGGGAAACACCACCGCCCGCGCTGACCATACGGATTTGCGATTCTCTGTCCTGCGAATTGGCCGGTGCGCAGGCGTTGAAAACCGCACTGGAAGACGGGTTGGACGCGTCAGAGGTACGTGTCGTGCGTGCGCCTTGCATGGGGCGTTGTGATACGGCACCGGCGCTTGAGATCGGGCATAACTTTGTCGACCACGCAACAGTGGAAAAGGTGCAGCAGGTCATCGCGGCTGGCGATACCCATGTGCATGTGCCCGACTACGAAGCGTTCGACGCCTATGTCGCAGACGGCGGGTATGAGGCGCTCAAGAAACTGCGCCGTGATGGCGATTGGGAGGAAGTGCAGCAAAGCCTGCTCGACGCTGGTTTGCGCGGACTTGGCGGCGCTGGTTTCCCGTCGGGCAAGAAATGGGGGTTCGTGCGGGATAATGCGGGCCCGCGTTATATGGCGGTCAACGGCGATGAAGGGGAGCCCGGCACCTTCAAGGATCGCTGGTACCTAGAACGCGTCCCACATCTTTTCCTAGAGGGGATGCTGATCGCCGCTTGGGCTGTAGAGGCAGAGAAAGTGTTCCTCTACATGCGGGACGAATACCCGCAGGTGCTCGCGCTCCTTCGGGCAGAGATTACAGCGCTCGAGGCTGCAGGCATTGTTCCCGCAGGATACATTGATCTGCGGCGCGGTGCGGGGGCTTATATTTGCGGTGAAGAATCCGCGATGATTGAAAGCATCGAGGGCAAACGCGGGCTGCCGCGGCACCGTCCCCCCTATGTGGCGCAGGTCGGGATCTTTGGTCGGCCCACCTTGGTGCATAACGTTGAAACCCTGCATTGGGTGACGCGCATCTGCCGCGAAGGGCCCGAGGTGCTGAACAGCACGGAAAAGAATGGGCGCAAGGGGCTGCGCAGCTATTCGGTATCGGGGCGCGTTGCCAAACCCGGAATGTATGAGCTGCCTGCGGGATCCACGATCACCGATATCATCGAGGCTGCGGGTGGCATGGCCGACGGGCACCGGTTCAAGGCCTATCAACCGGGTGGGCCATCTTCGGGTCTGCTGCCCGCCGCGATGGATGACATACCGCTCGACTTTGATACATTGCAGCCGCACGGGTCTTTCATCGGCTCTGCAGCTGTGGTGGTGCTGTCGGACCAAGACAGCGCCAAGGCCGCAGCACTGAATATGCTGCGTTTTTTCGAGGATGAAAGCTGCGGGCAATGCACCCCCTGTCGCGTGGGCTGCGAAAAAGCCGTCAAGCTGATGCAGGCGGAACGCTGGGATAAACCCTTGCTGGAAGAGCTATCGACCGCCATGGTCGATGCCTCTATCTGCGGGCTGGGGCAGGCAGCGCCGAACCCGATCCGCCTGGTGATCAAACACTTCCCCGACGAGGTTTAGAACGGGATAGACGTCTCTTCAAAATGGGAATTAGTTCTGCACGACCAAGCAGGTGCACCCGGTCGCGCGCATCCTGTCGCACAGGCGCTGGGCGTCGGTGCGGGTATCGCTGCCGTATTGCCCAAAGTAGAATCCCTTACGGCGCGATACGCGGTTTTTCTTGAACAGGAAATCCAGACGCCGCCCTTTTACCGCGCTGCGACAGCTTGCTGTCTGGGCATTGGCTTTATCCCGCGCGCGGTCCTTGCTGGTCCCGAAGGATACCTGAACACCCCAGGGTTTGATCATCGGGGCAGGGGGTGTCACTTTCAGGGCGGTCACCCGACGATTGCGTGCCATCTCGTAGCAGGCGGGCAGGAAAGGTTGCGTTTTTGATAGCCGGAAATTGGGCGTTTTGGGCGGGGCATCGCGCCATTGCTCGGCGTCCAGACCGGTGATGACGGGGACGTAGGCGACCGTCTCGGGGGCGAGCCCCTTGCCAGCCAGAAACCCCTCTGCACGTCGCTCGCCGCCATTATAGCCGATCGCAGCCAGCCCTTCGTTCCCGTATTTCTGCGTCATTTCAGCAAGATACTGGGCAGAGTGTTCCAGTGCATCAGCAGGATTATATGGGTCTTTCAGCCCGCGCAGCGCGGCGGTGGAGGGGATAAACTGCGCAATGCCGCGCGCATTGGCATGGCTCAACGCGTTTTGGTCAAACCGGCTTTCTTGCCAGATGAGCCGCGCGAAAAATCCGCTGTCCAGCCCGTGCCGCTCGGAGAAGACCTTGATCGCGTTGCACGTGTCATACACGAAATGCGCAGGGCGGATGCAGTGGGCATGGCCCCATTTGGTGCTGGAACAGTAGCGCTGGTCCGGCTCGGCCTGCGCCGCCCCTGCCATCAGTATCACCCAGAGCACCCATAAAAACCGCATGCAGACTTGGTGCGCGACGGGCCGCTTGCTGTCAATTGCTCTTGTCGCCCTTCCATCCCGCCGGTCGAGCCTATAGATCATAGAAAACGCCTGACAATTCGGAGAGCGCGCTTGGCCTTTTTTCAAAAGCTGAAATCCAAAATGTTCAAATCCTCGTCCAAGATCGACGAGGGGCTTGAGGCGATTGTCGAAGATGGCGGGGCGACGGATACCCCTGAAACGGTGGATGAAGTTCCTGTCGATCAGGTGATGGATGCGCCGCAGGCCGCGGCCCAAGCATTGCCCGAAGCGGTGGATGATGAACCCGCACCGATGCCAGCGGATGAAGAAGATACGCCCGCGCCCGTGCCGCTGCGCGAGACGATGAGCCCCGTGGCCCCCGATCTGGTGCCCGCACCCCCCGAGCCAGCACCGGCCAAACCTGGTCTGATGGGCCGCTTGATGGGCCGCAGCGCCGCGGCCCCTGTTGTGCGGCGTGTGCTGGATGACGAGATGCTCGAACAGCTCGAAGAGCTGCTGATCTCGACCGATATGGGCGTGGATACGGCCCTGCGCGTCACCGCGAATATGGCCGAGGGGCGCTTTGGCAAGCGTCTGTCTGTGGACGAGATCAAGCGCCTCATGGCGACAGAGGTCGCGCGGATCATGGACCCGATTGCCAAGCCCTTGCCGATCTATGCCAAGACACCACAGGTGGTGCTTGTGGTGGGGGTAAACGGGTCGGGCAAGACGACCACAATCGGCAAGCTGGCCAGCCAGTTCAAAGCCGCAGGCAAGAACGTCGTGATCGCCGCCGGTGACACATTTCGCGCCGCCGCTGTCGAACAATTGCAGGTCTGGGGCGACCGTGCCGACGTGCCAGTACTGACCGCAGGGCAGGGGTCGGACCCGGCGAGCCTTGCGTTTGACGCGATGACTCAGGCGGAGCGTGACGGCGCTGATCTGCTGCTGATTGACACGGCCGGACGGTTGCAGAACCGCGGCGACCTGATGGAAGAACTGGCCAAGATCGTGCGGGTCATTCGCAAGAAAGACCCAAGCGCGCCGCATAATACTCTGTTGGTGCTGGATGCGACGACAGGGCAGAATGCGCTGAATCAGGTGAAGGTTTTTCAGGAAATTTCAGATGTTTCCGGTCTGGTCATGACCAAGCTAGACGGCACGGCCAAGGGCGGCGTGCTGGTGGCGCTTGCGGATAAGTTCGGGCTGCCGATCCATGCCATCGGCGTGGGCGAACAGATTGACGATCTGCAGCCCTTTGACCCGCAGGAATTTGCGGATGCCTTGATGGGGCTGGAGCCGCAGTGACGCAGCATAAAGGTCCGGCGACATGACCGAATGGATCAGCCAAATTGAAGGCACAGCCGCCGGTCACCAAGCGGCGCTGTGGTTGGCGCTGGCTGCGGCCTTTTTGCACGCCGTTTTTGGCGCGCTTCAGAAAGGGCGGCATGATCCGTGGTTGACCCGCGGAGCCATCGACTTTTCCTATTGCCTGATGGCAGCTCCCTTTGCGCTGTTTGTCGTGCCCTGGCCCGAGCCCCATATGTGGGTCATTTTTGCCGGGGCTTGGGCGATCCATATTGTGTACAAGCTGCTGCAGGCATGGGCCTACACCAAGGGGGCCTATACGGTCGTCTACCCTGTAGTGCGCGGCACGGGGCCCTTGTTCACCGTGATCGGTGCCTACCTCATTTTTGGAGAGAGCTTTTCGGGCGTGCAATGGTTGGGCGTTGCGGTGCTGGTGGCCGGCATCTTCGGGCTGGCGCTGTATAACTTTGTCTACCTCGTGTCCGAACGCGATACGCTGAACGCGGCCCTCGGGCTAGCGGTGCTGACGGGGCTTTTCGTGGCGCTTTATACCACGTTCGACGCCTATGGCATCCGCGCGACGGACAACCCTTTTACCTTTCTGGCTTGGTTTTTCATGATCGACGGGCTGGTCATGCCCGTGATTGCCGCGCGCCGCTGGCTGCGGATGGAAAATAGCCCCGACCTTGGCCCGTTGATGACCCGCGGCGTGGCGGGTGGTTTTGTCGCCTTTTTCAGCTTTGGCTCGATCATGCTGGCGACCCGACTGGACAAAGTGGGCGAGGCTGCCGTGCTGCGTGAAACCTCGACCGTGTTTGCGGCGCTGATCGGATGGTTGGTGCTGAAAGAAACCGTAGGCCCGCGCCGTATTGCCCTGATGGCGCTGATCGCGCTTGGCGCGGTGATTGTCGAAATGGGCGGATAACTGGAGAGCAAGATGAGCACGACACGCGAGATAAACCCTTTCGTCAAATCGGCGCTGGAATACGGGCCGGTGCTAATATTCTTTGTCGCCTATCTGCGCTTCAAGGACGAGACCTTCACCCTGTGGGGCACCGACTACAGCGGCTTTATCGTGGTGACGGCGGCCTTTGTACCGCTGTTGATCCTGTCGACAGGCGCGCTGTGGGCGCTGACAGGCAAGATCAGCCGCATGCAGGTGGCCACAGTCATTCTGGTGACACTGTTCGGGGGGCTGTCGGTTTGGCTGAATGACGAGAGGTTCTTTAAAATGAAGCCGACCGCCATCTACCTTTTGTTTGCAGTGCTGCTGGCGATCGGTCTGGCGCGGGGGCAATCCTATCTCAAGTTCGTGATGGAAGAGATGATGCCTCTGAATGACGCCGGCTGGATGATCCTGACCAAACGGCTGATGCTGTGCTTTTTCGGTCTGGCGCTCGCGAACGAGCTGATCTGGCGCTTTGCCAGCACCGAGACTTGGGTGTATTTCAAGACATTCGGGCTGACGGCGGCGGTGTTTGTGTTTTTCATGACGCAAGGGCGGCTGTTCCAGACCTATGGTTTGGAAAAAGACGAAAGCTAGGACGGGGGCCAGCCCCCGCTGCCCCGTATGGGGCAGCACCCCCGGGATTTACGGCCATTTGGAAGGCGGCTTGCTGTTGTAGTTGACGCGAGCGGGCGAGGGGCGTAGCAGATGACACGTGGCGATTTGATACCGGATTGCGGGCCACGGGCAGAGAAACCTGCCAAATTCCGCTAAAAGGTCAGGATGAAAGCCCCCTTTCGCTTGACCGCGTCTGGGGTTTTTTTACGCCCGCTGCACGGCGGGACAGGAAGGATGAGAGAATGAGCGTTGATTGGAAACCACGGACCAAGGCTGTTCACAGTGGCACCCGCCGCAGCCAGTATAACGAAGTGTCCGAGGCCGTGTTCCTGACACAGGGTTTTGTCTATGACAGTGCCGAACAGGCCGAGGCGCGGTTCCAGTCGCTGGGGGATGATGAGTTTATCTATGCCCGCTATGGCAACCCCACGGTGCGCATGTTCGAGGACCGGATCTCGGGCCTTTTGGGGTATGAGGATTGTTTCGCCTGTACCTCTGGGATGGCGGCGGTCAGCGGGGCGCTGACATCGCTGCTGAAAGCAGGCGATCACGTGGTCGCCGCGCGCGCCCTTTTCGGGTCGTGCCTGTATGTGCTGGAGGATATCCTAGCGCGTTTCGGGGTCGAGGTGACCTTGATCGACGGTACGGATAACGCGGCGTGGGATGCGGCCATTCGCCCTGACACGACCATGGTCTTCTTCGAAAGCATTTCGAACCCCACCCTGGAAGTCGTTGACATGCGCCATGTGGTGAAAGCGGCCCATGCCGTCGGCGCGCTGGTGCTGGCGGATGACGCGATGGCGACGCCGGTATTTTCCTATGCCAAGGAATGTGGAGCGGATATCGCCATTATCTCGACCACGAAACATGTGGACGGGCAGGGGCGTATGCTGGGCGGGGCAATTTGCGGGCCCAAAGAACTGATCCGCGGCCCCGTCGAAGCCTATATGAAGCACACTGGCGGCGCGATGAACCCGTTTACCGCCTGGACCCACCTCAAGGCGCTTGAAACCATCGACCTGCGTGTCCGTGCCCAAGCGGATGCCGCCTATAAGATCGCAGATGCGCTGAACGGGCACCCCAAGCTGAGCGCCGTGCGCTATCCCACACACCCCAGCCATCCGCAGCACGAGCTCGCCACGTCTCATGCGCCGTCGGCGGGGACCGTCTTGGCGGTAGAGGTAAAGGGCGGCAAGGAAGCGTGTTTTGCATTCCTTAATGCGCTCGAGATTATCACCATCTCGAACAACTTTGCCGATGCGAAATCCATCGCGACCCATCCGGCGACCACCACGCACCAGCGTTTGCCGGATGACCAGAAAGCCACGCTGGGGATCAGCCCGGGTCTTGTGCGCTTGTCTGCGGGGCTTGAGGATGTGGATGATCTGATCGCCGACATCCGTCAGGCGCTGGACACATTGAAGTGATCTATTGGGGGCTTTGCCTGCTTGGCTGGACGGAGCATTGGTAAAGCCCCCGATATCGCCTATATAGGGGGCAACTTGCGAAAGGGTCTTGCTATGAATATCGCCGCGACAGTGATACCGGACCGTGATGACGCGGTTGCCGCACTTGATACGTTGCGGGCCTGGGCGCGCAAGGCCAGCGCGACAGAGATGGATGCGCTGGACCCATCGCTGGCCCGTCTGCTGCAAAGCGCCGAAAGCTACCCGCAGTTCAGCCGCGATTATCCCAGTGATTTTGCAGTGGGAGATAACTACAAGGCCACGCTGCCCGATCTGCAAAACGGCCCGTCGAGCCTGATCCGTGGTGCGAAACAGCAGATCCAGCATGTGGGGATATCGAACTTTCGGTTGCCCATGCGGTTTCACACCCGCGAGGGCAGCGATCTGACGCTCGAGACATCGGTCACCGGATCGGTCAGCCTTGAGGCGGATAAAAAGGGCATCAACATGTCCCGCATCATGCGCAGTTTCTATAAACACGCGGATGAGGTGTTCAGCTTTGAGGTGATGGAAGCTGCGCTGGATGATTATAAGTCCGACCTCGAAAGCTATGATGCCCGCATCCAGATGCGGTTCTCTTTTCCGGTGCGCATCGACAGCTTACGGTCGGGGCTGTCGGGGTACCAATATTACGACATCGCGCTTGAGCTGGTCGAGGCCGAAGGTGCGCGCAAGAAGATCATCCACCTTGATTACGTCTATTCCTCTACCTGTCCCTGTTCGCTGGAGCTGTCCGAACATGCCCGTGCGACACGGGGGCAGCTTGCCACGCCGCATTCGCAACGCTCTGTCGCGCGGATCTCGGTCGAGGTGAACTGCGAGGAAAGCTGCCTGTGGTTCGAAGACCTGATCGACGCGGCGCGCCGTGCGGTGCCGACAGAGACGCAGGTGATGGTCAAACGCGAGGACGAACAGGCGTTTGCGGAGCTGAACGCCGCGCATCCGATCTTTGTGGAAGACGCGGCGCGGCTGTTCTGCGAGCAGTTGCAAGCCGAACCGCGGGTGGGTGATTTTCGCGTTGTGGCCAGCCACCAAGAAAGCCTGCACAGCCATGATGCAATCTCTGTTCTGACGCAGGGCGATACCTTTGCGGCTCAAAGCATTGACCCCAGACTGTTCAGCACGCTGTTTCACGTCGGCTGATGTTAGTACGGTTTTAGGGCAGTTACTCTGACATGTTTTCATTCTGCGCATTTATTGCGCGGTGATTTGTGATGCCTGCGTGAAACATGCGCAAAGCCATGCTGCGATGCGGCATCTTCGGGATGCTGCTATGCAGAAACGTCGGTTCTCATTGGGGATTGCTTCGTTATATTAAGAGGCAGAACAAGGTAACCGGCAGAAATGCCAAGATAAATCGAGAGTTTATTATGGCTTACAACAGCACAATTTCGCAAAGCAACGTCCCCACCATCAAAGCCCCCTTCGCCGTCATCGGCGGGTTCTTTGCTGCCATCTGGAACGGTTTGATCGCAGCGGGTGCGAATTCGGGCCGGATGCGTCAGGTGGCATTCCTGCAGTCCAAAACCGACGAAGAGCTGGCCGCGATGGGCATCAAACGTGATGACATCGTGCACCATGTTTTCCGCGACACATATTACGTCTGATCGGTTCACAGGTTGATTATTGACGGCCTGGGTGTGTCTTGCCCGGGCCGTTTTGCGTTTTACCGTAGGGCGCGTCCTTGACACCGGCGCGCCGCCGCGCCAACGCTGCGCAGATGTTGGATTTGCGCCCAGTTGGATATGTCATCGGCCTGTTGGTGTCGGTGCTTGGCATTGCGATGATCGTGCCAATGTTGGTCGATATTGCCGAAGGGCGCGGCCACTGGCCGGTGTTCGTCGAGGCCGGGCTGATCACCATATTGGGTGGCAGCATGATCGCGCTGGCCTGTGCCAATGGGGTTAAGGAAGGGCTGACGATCCAGCAAACCTTCTTGCTGACCACGGCCGTGTGGCTGATGCTGCCGCTCTTCGGCGCGCTCCCATTCATGCTTGGCGCGACAGAGGCGCGTTTCGTCGATGCGGTGTTCGAGGCCATGTCGGGTATGACGACCACCGGATCGACGGTTTTCTCCGGTCTTGATGATCTGCCCAAGGGGCTGTTGCTGTGGCGTGCGATCCTGCAGTGGCTGGGGGGCATTGGTATCATTGTTGTGGCGATGGTGTTCCTGCCCGAACTGCGCGTCGGTGGTATGCAGATCTTCAAGTCAGAAGCTTTTGACACCTTTGGTAAAATCCTGCCGCGGGCCGGGCAGATCGCTAGCCAGATCTCGGTCATTTATGTCTGGCTGACCTTCGCCTGCGCGCTGACCTATCTGACCTTGGGGATGAACGTTTTTGACGCGACCGTCCACGCGCTGACCACCGTGTCTACGGGCGGGTTTTCGAATTATGACGCGTCCTTTGGTACCTTTAGCGGCAATGCGGAATATGCGGCGTCGATCTTCATGGTACTCGCGGCGCTGCCTTTCGTGCGCTATGTGCAACTGCTGAACGGCAATCCATTGGCGCTGCATCGTGATCCGCAGGTAAAGGGTTTCTTGCTGACGATTGCGGTGCTGGTCGGGCTGATCTTTGTGTCGGTCCAGTCGGTCTTCCCACAACATTGGGAACAATCCCTGCGCGAGGCGCTGTTCAACATTACGTCGATTATCTCTGGCACGGGGTTTGCCTCGGTCGATTATATGACCTGGGGGCCGTTCCCGGTCGCGCTTTTCTTTTTTACGGGGCTGATCGGCGGTTGTGCGGGATCGACCACATGTTCGATCAAAATCTTCCGCTATCAGCTTTTGTTCGCGTCAATCCGCGCGCAGTTGCAGCGAATCCGGTCGCCCCACGGCATCTTTACCCCGCGCTATGACGGTCGCCCGATCAGCGGCGATGTCATGATCTCGGTCATGTCGTTTTTTATGTTCTTCACGCTGACATTGGGGCTGGTGGCCGTGGCGCTCAGCATGACGGGGCTGGATTTCGTGACCTCGATCTCGGGGGCGGGGGCGGCCTTGGGGAACATCGGGCCGGGCCTGGGCAAGATCATCGGGCCGGCAGGTAATTTCAGCACGCTCAACGATACGGCCAAATGGATTCTCACTGCCGCGATGCTGGTCGGGCGGCTAGAGCTTATGGCGGTTTACGTCATTCTGACATTCAAGTTCTGGAGAGCTTGAGAGTTGCAGCCCAAACTCGCCCGTTGGGCCGATCTTTGGTATTTTCGGTCTGCACAAGCAATTCAGCAGCACCAACATCGCTAGATGAGCTTCCAAAAGTCTTGGCGCAGGCGGTTTGGGTGGACCGCCCAAAGTTGATCTACCCGACGCCGCAAACTGCAGCCTGATCAAGGGCGGTTCAAACGACTGACCCCGATCCCCCGTTGAACGGGAGATCGGGGTTTTCTTTATTCCCAGCAGCTGACCAGAACGGTCATGCCCTTGGCCTTTTCACGCAGGTCCTGCGGTTTGATCGTGGTGCTGCTGCCCGTGGTATCAACGGTGACACCGGCATTTTGCGCAAGCTCTGCGATGACCTTGGATTCAATCGCAAAGGCGACATCTTCGGGCAGTTCGCGCGCGCCATTGGCACGGGGCAGCAGCATGCCCAAGACGCGCCCGTCACGATCCAGAATCGGGCCACCCGCGTCACCGCTGCGGGCTTCTAGCGCGAGGCGGGCGATGTTCTCTTCGCCCTGGAGCCCCCGCACATCGGCAAGCGTGCCATAGGTCACCGTCGCGGATCCAAGCACGCCCTCATAGGGGAAACCCGCAACCGCGATTTCGGACTGCAAACGGGGGGGCACGGTGTTGAACGCTGCCACATTCAGCGGAGAAAGGGCCGTGCGGGGTTTCAGCAAGCTGATCCCGCTGGCCGCATCATCAACAACCACATCAAGCTCTGTCTCGTCGTCCAGCGTCAGACGACCACAGCTTTGCACCGCTTCGGATGTGGTCGCAACAGTACCGCGCCCATCAATGAAGAAGCCCGAGCGCGAGATTTTCGGCGACCGGATTTGCAGACCCGACACCAGATCGACAGCCTGACGGTCGCCACCCCCGGCTGCGGCATCCAGCGTACCGGGCAGGCGGGTAAAGGATTTTGTCATCTCGGCAATCACGCGGCGGCGGCGGTCTTCGTCCCCGGCGGGCCAGATGAGGGTGAAGCCCTTGATCTCGCCATTCTCCAGCGACACCTGCGTCTGGCTGACGATACGGCCGTTCTCGCCGATCAGTTCGAAACTGTCGGACTTCCGCTCGCGCGGGCCTTCTTCGGGAACGATTTCAAGGGTCTGCATGATGTCGTACAGACCAAAGAGCGTATCCTGATCGCCCGCCTGACTGATCAGCAGAACCCGGGCATCGATGTCGCCGGTGCCATTGTAATGGGCGAAGGGGGGCTCGAACCGGTCAAACCCAACGATCTTGGTGGGCATCACCATCTCGATCCCGGCGTCGGCGTTGCGCACAAGCTGCAGACCCAGACCTTCGAGCACGGCATTATATTGTTTCAGAAGGGCAGCGCGTTGCAGCGTTGTCAGCACGCCGGTGGTGTCATAGCCGTTGGCGGCTTGCCAATCGGCCATAGACCCCCGCGTCCCCCGCCCGAAGGCACCGTCGATAGAGGCATTGTAAAACCCTGCCCACTTCAGCGCGACCTGCAGCTGTTCACGCGCCTCGCGGTCAAGCTCCCGTTCGCTGGCGCGCGCTTCGGCCAGGGTTTCGTCACGTGGTGGTTCGGGCAGGACAGGGACTTGCGTGGTTTCTGCCTCTGCGGTGGCGGTGTCCTCTTGCTCCAGCGCTTCGCTGGCGGGGGGCAGGGTGGTTTGCGTAATCTCGTCGTCGCTCTGCGCCTCGGTCGGGGTTGCGGGATCAACCGGTGCGATCAGCGGAATGTTCAGGACGTTCGCGCCCACGGGCCAGAACTGCTGCTGGAACCGTTCAGAAAGCTGGATAAAGCTGTCGCGCGGAATCACCCCGTCCCGGCGGTAGCGGCGCAACAACAGTTCCGCGTCATCACGGCGATAGGGACCGACCGCGATTCCATACCAACTGCCGCCCAAGGCAAAGCCGTTCACATCCTCAAGGTTGGCGCTATAGGCACGTGCGCGATCTGTCGCCGCGGCCAGATTAGGCTGGGCTTCGACCTGTATCCAAACCACATCATCGGCAGACTGTGCAAAGGCAAACGGGGCAATAAACAAGGCGGCGATCAGGGCCGCAAACAGTCGCGTCATAGGTATGGGTGCTCTCAAGGATTTAAACTTGCAGTAGATAAGCAGGAACCTGTGCAAAATACCATGCTTGAGACAGCGCAAATCATCACAAAGCTGCCAATTGACCCTACCGCGACAGCACCTTAGGAAAGGCGCGCAGCAGCAAAGGCAAAATCTTATGTCCGACCCGGTCCAGCGCCCCCGTTCATTTCAGGAAATCATCCTCGCCCTACAGTCCTATTGGGCACGTCAGGGCTGTGCGGTCCTGCAGCCCTACGACATGGAAGTCGGTGCGGGTACGTTCCACCCGGCCACGACCCTGCGCGCGCTTGGCACCAACCCTTGGGCCGCCGCCTATGTGCAGCCCTCGCGCCGCCCAACCGACGGGCGCTATGGGGAAAACCCCAACCGTTTGCAGCATTACTACCAGTTTCAGGCGCTGATCAAACCCAGCCCGCCCAATCTGCAAGAGCTCTACCTTGGCTCGCTAGAGGCGATCGGGATCGATATGGCGCTGCATGACATCCGCTTTGTCGAGGATGACTGGGAAAGCCCCACGTTGGGCGCATGGGGACTGGGTTGGGAAGTCTGGTGTGACGGCATGGAAGTGTCGCAGTTCACCTATTTCCAGCAGGTCGGCGGCCACGATTGCCATCCTGTATCGGGAGAGTTGACCTACGGGCTTGAGCGTCTGGCGATGTATGTTCTGGGCGTCGATCACGTGATGGACATGCCCTTTAACAGCCCCGACGCGCCGATCCCGCTGACCTATGGTGACGTGTTCAAACAGACCGAGGAAGAATACGCCCGCTGGAACTTTGATGTCGCCAATACCGACGTGCTGCTGGACCACTTTGTCGAGGCCGAGAACGAGTGCAAGGCGATCCTTGCGCAAGACGCCGTGGACCCCAAGACCGGCAAGCGCATCGTGATGGCGCACCCCGCCTATGACCAATGCATCAAGGCGAGCCACATCTTCAACCTGCTGGACGCACGCGGTGTCATCTCGGTGACAGAGCGTCAGGCCTATATCGGGCGGGTGCGCACCCTTGCCAAAGCCTGCGCTGACGCCTTTGTTCAGACACGGGCCGGCGGTTGGTCGGAAAACGCGGCATGAACGGTAAAATTGTAGGAGGCGTCATCTTGGTTGCAGCAGCCATTGCGGGTCTCGCGCTTTATTATCTACAGGTCTACGGCTATTATCACGAAGCGCCGGCACCGGACGACGGTGTCTCGCTGGTGTCGATCTCCAGCAATGCGTCCGAGCCGATCCTGACCGACAATTTCCGCGCCATCGACGCCGACAGCTCGCCCATCCGCTACCGCGCATGTTTCGACACCTCGCTCAGCCTCGCTATGCTGTCCGAAACCTATGTCGTCAGCGACGAGGTCACGCCGCGCAATGCACCGGGCTGGTTCGATTGTTTCGACGCCAAAGCCATCGCAGAAGAGATCGAGGCAGGCACGGCGCTGACCTTTCTGGGGCAGAAGAACGTGCATTTCGGCGTTGACCGTATTGTCGCGATCAGCTCGGACGGGCGGGGCTATGTCTGGCACGAGCTGAACGATTGTGGCGACAAATCCTATGATGGCACCGTGGTGGGCGAAGCCTGCCCGCAACGCCCCGCCGACTGATCCGCCCCGGATCGACCGGCCCTTTGACATAAGCGCTGTTTGCGCGACACATATTTAACCGCACCCAAGCGACACGCGGCCCCGAAAGGTACGAACCCATGCCCGACCTCCTGATAGAGCTTTTCTCGGAAGAAATCCCCGCCCGCATGCAGGCGCGCGCGGCGGATGATCTAAAGAAACTGGTGACGAACGGTCTGGTGGATGCGGGGCTGACCTATGCCTCTGCCGCGGCCTTTTCGACGCCGCGTCGTCTGACCCTGACGATCGAGGGGATGCTGGATGCCAGCCCGTCGCTGGTCGAGGAACGCAAAGGCCCCAAGGCCGACGCGCCGGAAAAAGCCATCGAAGGGTTCCTGCGCGGTGCGGGGCTGACCCGTGACCAGCTGGAAGAGCGCGACACCCCCAAGGGCAAGATCCTGTTTGCCATGATCAACAAGCCGGGCCGTCCCGCAGCCGAGATTGTGGCAGAAGTGCTGGAAACCACCGTTCGCAATTTCCCATGGCCCAAATCCATGCGTTGGGGCAGTGGCAGCTTGCGGTGGGTGCGCCCGCTGCATTCGATCCTGTGTATCCTGTCGGCTGAAGATGGCGCGCAGACCGTGCCCTTGACCATCGACGGGATTACCGCAGGCGATACCACGCGCGGGCACCGCTTTCTGGCCCCCGATACAATCACCGTCAGCAGCTTTGACGATTACAGCGCCAAGCTGAAACGCGCCTTTGTCGTGCTTGACCCGGAAGAGCGGCGTGATGCGATCTGGAACGACGCGACCAATATGGCCTTTGCCAACGGGCTTGAGGTCGTCGAGGATGCGGGCCTGCTGGCCGAGGTCGCAGGACTGGTGGAATGGCCCGTCGTGCTGATGGGGCAGATTGGCGAAGATTTCCTTGGCCTGCCGCCCGAGGTGCTGCAAACCTCGATGAAAGAGCACCAGAAGTTCTTTTCCGTGCGCAACCCCAAGACGGGCCGCATCGAACGCTTTGTCACCGTCGCCAACCGCACCACCGCCGACGATGGCGCGACCATTCTGGCGGGGAACGAAAAAGTGCTCTCTGCACGTCTGTCGGACGCTAAATTCTTCTGGGAAAACGATCTGCGCATCGCGCAGTCGGAGGCCGGGATGCAGACCTGGGTGGACCGCCTGTCCAACGTGACCTTCCACAACAAGCTGGGCACACAGGCCGAGCTGATCTCGCGCATGGAGGCACTGGCTGGGGAACTCGCCCCGATGGTCGGGGCCGATGCCGATGAAGCTCGCGCCGCCGCACGTTTCGCCAAGGCCGATCTATCGTCCGAAATGGTCTATGAATTCCCCGAACTTCAGGGCCTTATGGGCAGCTATTACGCGAAAGCCGCCGGCAAGTCCGAGGCCATCGCCGCCGCCGCCCAAGACCATTATGCGCCGCTGGGGCCGTCCGACGACGTGCCAACCGCGCCCGTATCCATCGCCGTGGCGCTGGCAGAGAAAATCGACAAGCTGACCGGCTTTTGGGCGATTGACGAAAAACCGACGGGGAGCAAAGACCCGTTTGCGCTGCGTCGCGCAGCCTTGGGCGTTATTCGGATTTTGGTTGAGAATGGAATCCAAATCTCAAGCCAAGATGTTTTTGTAGAGGGTATCGCAAATAATCTTATGATTCACGCAGATGCAAAACACCTGCTGTACATGGATTTCTATGAAGTAGACGACCAGACTGGTAAGCTAAGTGAAGAAAGCTGGAGCGCTTTCGAAGCTAAAGAACTTGAATTCGATGCTACTACTGGCGAGCCAATTCCCTCTCTACGTTTGCCGAGAGAACACCTACAAAAATTGCTTAAGACTGAGCATCTTGCTTGGTCGAAAGATGTCGAATTTGAAGAGGATGGCAAACATCTCAATACTTACGTAGAAGATGAGAATCTAATTTTTACCGCTACCAATGTAGCCGTGGACCTCCTCTCCTTCCTCCACGACCGTCTCAAGGTGTACCTCAAGGACCAAGGCGTCCGTCATGACATCATCGACGCCTGCATTGCGATGGAGGGCAACGACGACCTGACCCTGCTGGTCAAACGCGCCAAGGCGTTGAGCGAGACGTTGAAAACCGACGACGGGGAAAACCTGATTCAGGGGTTCAAGCGCGCCAACAATATTCTCAGCCAGGCCGAGGATGCGGATGGGGTGGAATACTCCTTCGGGGCGGACATCAAGTTTGCCGAGACCGAAGAAGAGCGCGCCCTGTTTGCCGCCCTTGATACCGCAGAGGCGCAGATCAAACCGGCGATGGAGGCACAGGATTTCGGCACAGCCATGTCCGCGATGGCGTCCTTGCGCGGGCCGATTGATGCCTTCTTTGACGCGGTGCAGGTGAACTCTGACAACGCAACAGTCCGGCGCAACCGGTTGAACCTGCTCAGCCGTATCCGCACGATCTGTAGCTCGGTCGCGGATCTGACGAAAATCGACGGGTAACGCAGCAGACCCGACACGTGGGCAAGGCGATCACGCCTTGCCACACCACGGCGAAAGCCTATGCTGCGCAGGAACCAAAAGGTGCCGCAGTGCAGAAAACCGCCATGACAACCCTTGTGACCCAAACCGCCCCCATCGCGAATGATACGCATGGGGGGCGTGCGAAATGTCTGCAACGTCTGGTCCGTCTTGATCTGCCGGTGCCGCGCACCGTGGCGCTGCCCTTTGATGTCGTGCTCGAGATTGCGCAGGGGCAGATCCCCGATCTGCAAGCGGTCGCCGATGAATTCCCCCAAGACGCGTTGCTATGCGTGCGCCCCTCTAGCCAGGACCCGGATTGGGGCGGGCCGGGGGCGGTGATGAACATCGGCATGAACGATGACCGCTATGCCGACTATTGCGAACGCATGGGCGAGGGGCCCGCATCGGCGCTTTATACCCGTTTCGTGCAATCCTATGCCGTCAATGTGGCGCGGCTGGATCCCGATATGTTCGACGACGTCGAAGGCGACGGGCGCGAGGCGCTGCTGCAATCCCTGCGCGCCTACGAGCTTGAGACCGAAGAAAGCTTCCCTCAGGACCGGGTGACCCAGTTGACCGCAGTGCTTAGTTCCATGGCGCGGGCGTGGGAGGGCACCTCGGCGCGGCTGTTGCGGCAGGCCAAGGGGGCTCCTGCGGATGCAGGGCTGGGCCTGATTGTGCAGCAGATGGTATTCGGAGTGGGTACGGGGATTTGCGGATCGGGCGTGTTGCAGCTGGTGGACAGCACCACCGGCCTGCCGCAGATTACCGGGCGGTACCTGAGCCAGTCGCAGGGGCGCGACGCCTTGCAGGACACGGCCGATGCGCTTTACCTGACGCGCGATCCACGCGGCCCGTCGCTTGAGGAACACGCCCCCGAAGCCTTCGAGATGCTCAAACAGCACGCGGCGCTGATGCGGGTGCGGTTGCGCGCCGAGATGCAGGTGGAATTCGTCATCTCTGACGGAGAGTTGTTTATCCTTGATGGCGTGCGCGTGTCGCGGTCCTCGCGGGCGGCGGTGCGGATCGCGGTGGCGCTGGCGGACGAAGGGATCATCCCCCGCGAAGAGGCGCTGATGCGTGTCCAGCCCCGCACCCTGACAGAGCTGTTGCACCGGCAGGTTGACCCACGGGTGAAACGCGATGTGATCGGGCGCGGCATTGCCGCCAGCCCCGGTGCCGCCACCGGCCGGATCGTGTTCAATGCGAATGACGCGCAAGCCAGTGCCGCACGGGGCGAGAAATGTATTCTGGTGCGCCGCGAAACCTCGCCCGAGGATATTCGCGGGATGCATGCTGCCCAAGCCGTGCTGACCGAACGCGGTGGCATCACCAGCCACGCCGCGGTGATCGGGCGGGGCATGGGCTTGCCCTGCGTCGTCGGTGCGTCGTCGATGCGGTTCGATCTGGTCAAGGGGGTGATCACGGCCCCTGACGGGCGGATGTTCAAGGCAGGCGATGAAATCACCCTCGACGGCACCTCGGGAGAGGTGCTGTGCGGGGCCGCGGATATGCTTGAGCCGCTGCTGGATGCGACCTTCCAAAAGCTCATGTCCTGGGCCGAAGACGCTGCCGACATCGGGATACGTGCTAATGCCGACACTCCGGCCGACGCGCAAACCGCACGCAATTTCGACGCGCAGGGGATCGGGCTGTGCCGGACAGAGCATATGTTCTTCGACCCCAGCCGCCTGACCGTGATGCGCGAGATGATCTTTGCCGACACCAGCGAAGGCCGCCGCGCCGTGCTTGAGCGGTTGCTGCCAATGCAACGCGATGATTTCATCCAGCTTTTCCGCATCATGCAGGGGCAGCCGGTGTGCATCCGTCTGTTCGATCCGCCCTTGCACGAATTCCTGCCCTCGACCCGCACTGGTCAACGCGATCTGGCCGAGGCGCTGGATTTGCCGCTGTCCAATGTGACCCGCCGGATCGAGGCGATGACCGAATATAACCCGATGCTCGGCCTGCGCGGCGTGCGTCTTGGCGTGACGGTGCCCGAAATCTACGAGATGCAAGCCCGCGCGATTTTCGAGGCCACGATCGAAGCCAGCCGCGATGGCGACCCCGTGGTGCCCGAGATCATGATCCCGCTTGTTTCGGCCAAACGCGAGGTGGAGCTGATCAAGGCCAGCGTCGACAAGATCGCAACGGCAGTGAAATCCGAACGCGGCGCGAGCTTTACCTACCGTTTGGGCGTGATGGTCGAAACGCCCCGTGCCGCCCTGCGCGCCGGAGAGATTTCGCCCCATTGTTCCTTCCTCAGCTTCGGGACAAACGACCTGACGCAGATGACCTATGGGTTGAGCCGCGATGACGCGGGACGGTTCATGTCGACCTACGTGCAGCAGGGCGTTTTCCCCGAAGATCCCTTCCATATGCTGGACCGTGACGGCGTCGGAGAGTTGCTTCAGCTTGGTGCCGCGCGGGGGCGGGATGCACAACCTGGGATTACCTTGTCGATCTGCGGAGAGCACGGCGGCAACCCCGAATCGATTGCTTTTTGCCGTGACGCGGGATTTGACTACGTTTCTTGCTCACCTTTCCGTGTTCCGGTCGCCAGATTGGCGGCGGCACAGCTCGCAATCGCGGACAAGATCGGGTAGTTTTGCGCGGCTGATCGCCTAGATGTTGTTTTCCTGTGCGGGTTCCCGCGCAGGCGGTTTCGGCAGGGTTTACGCTTGGTGCCAGTTTGGGTAGGGGGCGCTGTCCGAAACTACTTGCGAGGCGCTCAATGCGTTCTTTTCAGAAAATCTCGTCCTGCGCCCTGCTGGCGCTGTCTTTGCTTGCTCCTGCCGTGGCGTCCGCCAGCCCGCAACAGGCCAAAGCACTGGCTGACATCGAAGCCAAAGGGCTGCGCTCTGTCGGGTCGGAACGTCTGGAAAGCATGATCGCATCGAACAACGCCAGCGAGGTGGAGTTCACCCGCGCATGGCTGGCCGAACAGCCGAAAGCATCGGGCGGCGAACAATGGCGCTGTCTGGCAGAGGCGCTGTACTTTGAAGCGCGCGGCGAGACGGTCAAGGGCCAGTTCGCTGTGGCCGAAGTGATTGTGAACCGTGTGAAATCCGCACAGTTTCCCGGGTCTTTATGCAGCGTGATCAATCAGGGGACGGGGCGCAAATACCAGTGCCAGTTCACCTACACCTGCGATGGCAATGCCGAAGTGATATCAGAGCCGCGCGCCTATGCGCAGGTCGGCAAGGTCGCGCGGGCGGTGCTGGACGGCAAGGCACCATCGCTGACAGGGGGGGCGACGTATTATCATACCACGGCCGTAAGCCCCCGTTGGTCGCGCGTCTTTACCCGCACCACCAAGATCGGCGTGCACATGTTCTATCGTGACGGCGTTCAGACCGCGTCGAACTAAGCGGCGTTTCTGTCGTCTTTGATGGCTGGCCAGCCGTGTCTGGCTTTGGTACATCCGCGCAAACGGTCTAGGATCGTTTGCAAGTGAGACAAGCAAAGGCCCAAACCCATGACAAGTGACACGCGGCTTGCCTTTGCGCATCCGTCCGAACGCGCTGCTGCGACGGCGGGGCCTGAACCCCTAGACCGGATTTCCCTGCGCGATCATATCGTTGAGGTCGAGATCGGCGCCTTTCAGGCCGAACGTGGCGTAACGCAGCGTATCTGTTTCAATGTCGTCGTCGAGGTGCAGCCGCTGACCGGCCCCGTGGACGACGATGTGGACCGCATCCTGTCCTACGACCGCGTGACCGAGGCCATCGCCTATGAGCTGTCGGACGAACGGCTGAACCTGCTCGAGACGCTGGCCGAACGGGTCGCGGATCGTATCCTGCTGGAACGACAGGCGATGCGGGTGTTTGTGCGCATCGAAAAGCTGGACCGTGGCCCCGGTGCTTTGGGCGTCGAGATCGTGCGCGCCCGTGACGATACCCCCGACAGTCAGGCCGAGGCGCGCGAGGTGCCACACCCCGAGCTGGTCTATCTGAGCAATGATGCCATCGCCTCGCCGCATCTGGCGGGGTGGCTGGACCAGTTGCACCAGATGGGGCGGCCCCTGATCCTCTGTGTCGGCGCATCGGACACCGCCGCGCCGCAGGTCGGGCATAAAATGGCGCAGCGCCGGATTGATCTGCTGGCGATTGAACAGAATGCCTGGGTGCTGGCCGCAAAGGATGATCGCTGCGTTGTCGTGGCGACGCGGACAGAGCTGGATTGGGCGATGAAGAACGGCCAGACGAGTGTTTGGGCCCCGTCGAAGATCGTGCTTGATAGCGTGGACACCCCCTCGGCGCAGCCGCGCGATGCTGTGGCCCTGGCCGCGTGGTTCGCCGCCAGCTTCGACGCGACAGAGATGTTGGTGATCGGGGCTGACTTGCCGGCTGACGCCTCTGTCCCGCTGCGCGCTGTGGCGGTGGACCAGGACAGGTTGTGAGACATGACCGATTACTTTCGACCTCTCGTCCAGATTGGCCCCGCGCGGCCTGACACTGCGGTGTCTCTCGCGGGGGGGTGGGGCTGGTTCACCCATGCCGAGGTCTTGTCGCGTCGCGCGCCGCCCCGTGTTGTGCCCGCGGCCGATATCCCGGCGAGCGTGATGGCACGGCTGACCGCGCCCAGACCCGCGATGGCAGGGCTGACGCTGGACCGCCCGCGCATCATGGGCATTCTGAACACGACGCCGGACAGTTTCTCGGACGGGGGGCAGCATAACGCCGTGCCCGATGCGCTGCGCGGCGCACAAAAGATGGTGGCGGCTGGCGCGGATGTTCTGGACATTGGCGGCGAGTCCACGCGCCCCGGCGCGGATTTTGTGCCCGTCTCCGAAGAGATTACGCGCACCGCCCCTGTCATCGCCGCACTGCGGGGGGCGGGGCTGCAAATTTCGATCTCCATCGATACCCGCAAGGCCGCCGTGGCCGAGGCGGCGGTCAGCGCTGGTGCCAATCTGGTAAACGACGTCTCGGGCTTCACCTTTGATCCCGCCCTTGGCCCCCTGTGTCAAAAACTGGCGCTGCCGGTCTGCGTTATGCATGCCCAAGGCGATCCCGCGACCATGCATCTGGACCCACAGTACGATAACGTGCTGCTTGATGTTTTTGACGCGCTGGAGCGGCAGATCAGTATGCTAGAGGCATCAGGAATCCCGCGGGGGGCCATTCTGGCGGACCCGGGCATCGGGTTTGGCAAGACGCAGGATCACAATCTGGCTCTGCTGGCGCGGCTAAGCCTGTTTCACGCTTTGGGGACGCCTATCCTGCTGGGCGTGTCGCGCAAACGGTTCATCGGAACGATCGGCAACGCGCCGCAGGCACAGGACCGCGCGCCGGGGTCGATCGCCGTGGCGCTTGCAGGATTGGGGCAGGGTGTGCAAATGATCCGTGTGCATGACGTGGACGACACCCGCCAAGCGGTCGCTCTGTGGCATGCCGCATATTTTGGGAGCATTTTATGACAAAATTATTTGGAACAGACGGTATTCGCGGGAAGGCCAATGTGCATCCGATGACAGCCGAGGTCGCCCTGAAGATCGGGGCCGCTGTGGGGCGCTATTTCAGCGCGGGTCGTGACGGTGTGCACCGTGTGGTGATTGGCAAAGACACGCGGTTGTCGGGCTATATGTTCGAAAATGCGCTGACGGCGGGGCTGACGTCCTCGGGGATGAATGTGCTGCTGCTGGGGCCGGTCCCTACGCCTGCGGTCGGGCTGCTGACGCGGTCGATGCGGGCTGATCTGGGGGTCATGATCTCGGCCAGCCACAATCCGGCGACGGATAATGGCATCAAGTTCTTCGGCCCCGACGGCTTCAAGCTGAGCGACGCTGTGGAGGCCGAGATCGAGGCGTTGATCGAAGGCGGTGTGGAGTTGAACCCCGCCGACAAGATCGGCCGTGCCAAGCGGATCGATGACGGGCGGTTCCGCTATGTCGAGCGGGTGAAGTCATCGTTCCCGCGCCAGATGCGTCTGGACGGGCTGAAGGTCGTGATCGACTGCGCCAATGGGGCCGCACACCGCGTCGCACCCGAAACCCTATGGGAGCTCGGGGCCGAGGTGATCGAGATTGGCGTGGCACCGAACGGCTTTAATATCAACGAGAATTGTGGCTCGACCCACCCCGAACGTGCTGCAGCGGCAGTGGTGGAGCACGGTGCCCATGTGGGCATTTGTCTGGATGGCGATGCGGACCGCGTGATCCTGATCGACGAGACCGGCAAGGTCGGTGACGGGGATCAATTCATGGCCCTTATGGCGTCCCGTTGGGCGGCCGAAGACCGGCTGGCCAATGGCGCCTTGGTTGCCACGGTGATGAGTAACCTTGGCCTTGAACACTTCTTGCAGGGCAAGGGGCTACGGCTTGAGCGGACGTCCGTCGGCGACCGCTATGTGGTCGAGCGGATGCGCGAAGGCGGGTTCAATCTGGGCGGCGAGCAATCGGGCCATATCGTCATGACCGACCACGCCACCACGGGTGACGGTTTGATGGCGGGGCTGCAGTTTCTGGCAGAGATGATCCGGTCGGAAAAGACCTCGTCCGAGCTGCTGAATAACTTTGAGCCCGTGCCGCAACTGCTTAAGAACGTAAGGTTTTCCGCCGGTCAGGTGCCGTTGGAAGATGTGCAGGTGCAAGGGGCCATCGCACAGGCCGAGGCCGATCTGGCCGGTCAGGGGCGTTTGCTGATCCGCAAATCCGGCACCGAGCCGCTGGTACGTGTGATGGCAGAACATGAAGACGCGCAGCTGATGGAACGCGCGGTCGATTCCGTGGTGGATGCAGTCACAGCGGCTGTCGCACCTTAAGCTGATCGCAGGGCCGCTAGCGGGGGTGTCCTGCGCGGCGGCCCTGCCGCACCCTCGCGGAACGCGCCGCCTGCGGTGGCCGTGGGATGCCTTCGGCGAGGATTTAGAGCCATTTGGAAGCTAGGCGCGGGTGCGGGTGAACAGCCGGCGGAATGCGCCATATTGGCTGAGCGCGACACCCGAGAGGATCAGCACCATCGCGTAGAGCAGGGATGGCGGCAGCGGTTCGTTCAGCAAGAGCGCGCCGAGGCAGACGGACCAGACGGGGACTTGGTAGTTCACCAGTGACATAAACACCGGGCCGGCGCTGCGGATCACCAGCACGCGCAGGAAATTCGCGGCGGCGGTGGGGATCAGGCCCAGAAACGCCAGCGCCGCGAAGATGGACGGCGAGGGGCGGGGCGGTAGACCTTCGATGATGATCGCCATGGGAATGGTGATGCAGGTGGCAATGATCAGCAGGATGGTCGCAAGGCCGATCGCATCCACCGCGGGCAGGCGGCGCATGATGATCGAACTGGTGGCGTAGCACCCCGCCGCACCCAAGCAGGCCAGACGGCCCTGGGTCTCAATCGCGGTGCCGGTGCTTTCAAAGGCTTGCGCGCCGATCAGGATGACAACGCCGACAAAGCCCAAGGCAAACCCGATCACCTTGCGCGGACTCATCGCTTCGCCCGGGACGAAGAAATGCGATAGCGGCAGGATGATCAGCGCCGTCGCGGCCATGGTCACCCCCGCGAAGCCCGAGGTGACATATTGCTGACCCCATGCGAGCAGGCTGAACGGCACGGCAGAGCTGGCGGCACCGATAAAGATGACGGCCGCAATGTCGCCGCGGGTGGGGGATTGGGTAAAGAGCCGAAACCCGCGCAGACCCCAGATAACCACCATCACGGAGGCCGCGAACCCGACACGTGTGGCCGCGATCCAGAAGGGTGGCACTTCAGTCAGGGCGATTTCGGTCACCAGAAACGTGCCTCCCCAGATGAAGGCAAGCAGCAGGATCATCAGCCAGCTGGATTTGGTGATCTGGGGCGCGTCCGGCATGACATATCCTGTGGGAAAACTCGGCCCGCCAGATGTGACAGCCGGTTGCGCAAAAGAAAAGGCCCGGTGTAAAACCGGGCCTTTCCACATCGCTGCATCGGCGATCAGTTCTTGGATTTGTCGACCATCTTGCCGGCAGAGATCCAAGGCATCATTTCGCGCAGCTTGCCGCCGACGACTTCGATCTGATGCTCGTCATTGGCGCGACGCGAGGATTTCAGCGTGGGCTGACCGACGGAGTTTTCCAGCATGAAGTCACGCACGAATTTGCCCGACTGGATGTCGCTGAGAACGGCTTTCATGCGCGCTTTGGTCTCGTCGTAGGGCAGGATGCGCGGGCCGGAGACGTATTGGCCGTATTCCGCTGTGTTCGAGATCGAGTAGTCCATGTTGGCGATGCCGCCCTCATAGATCAGGTCAACGATCAGCTTGGTTTCGTGCAGACATTCGAAATAGGCCATTTCGGGCTCGTAGCCTGCTTCGACCAGTGTCTCAAAGCCGCAGCGGATCAGTTCAACGATACCGCCGCACAGAACAGCCTGTTCACCGAACAGATCGGTTTCACATTCTTCGCGGAAGTTGGTTTCGATGATGCCGGAACGGCCGCCACCGATGGCGGAACAGTAGGACAGGCCGATTTCCAGCGCCTTGCCGGTGGCGTCGGTGTCTACCGCAACAAGGCAAGGCACGCCGCCGCCTTTGGTGTATTCGCCGCGCACAGTGTGGCCCGGGCCCTTGGGGGCCATCATGATCACATCGACGCCGGGCTTGGGTTCGATCAGGCCGAAGTGGACGTTCAGGCCGTGGGCGAATGCGATTGCAGCGCCTTCGCGGATGTTGTCGTGAACGTATTTCTTGTAGGTTTCGGCCTGCAATTCGTCGGGCATGGTGAACATGATCACATCAGCCCAAGCTGCTGCTTCGGCGATTTCCATGACTTTCAGGCCTTCGCCTTCAGCCTTCGCTTTCGAAGCGGAGCCTTCGCGCAGCGCAACGACGAGGTTTTTCGCACCCGAGTCGCGCAGGTTCAGCGCGTGGGCGTGGCCCTGGGAGCCATAGCCGAGGATGGCGACTTTCTTGTCCTTGATCAGGTTCACATCGCAGTCACGGTCGTAATAAACGCGCATTGGGGCGTCCTTTCGGGTTCGTTGAAATCTAGGGAGACCATATCGAAGCTGCTGCGAGATGCCATTGCGGAATTATGAGTTTATTTGGCAAAATGAAGATGGTAATGCGTCGTAGGCACAAAAAATGGAAAAATCATGCTTGATGATATGGATCGACGTATTCTGCGCCACTGGCAGGCGGATGCGGGGCTGTCGCCAGCTGAGCTGGCCGACCTAACGGGGTTGACGGCGGGCAAAGTGTCACGGCGGATCACTCGCATGCAGGAAACCGGGATCGTGCAAGGGGTGGCGGCTGTCGTCGATTGGGCGGCATTGGGCTACACGGTCGAGGTGTCCTTGCGGATTACCTTGGACAAGACGCAGGGCAATGCCTTTGACCGCTTTCTTGAAGAGGCGCGCAAACTGCCTGAGGTGATCGAGCTCCAGACCTTTCTGGGGCGTGTGGATGTGCGCCTATCGGTAATTGCGCGGGATATGGCGCATTATCAGCAGATTTACCGGGAGGGCATTCTAACTTTGCCACATATTGCCGATATCGAGGCGCTGATGCATGTGGCGCGGATCAAGTCAGAGGAGGCGTTGCCGCTATGATCACGCTCGATGAGGTGGACCACCGGCTGATCCGGTCGCTTGCGCGCGATGCCACGCAGAGCGCCGGTGCCCTGGGGCGTCATATGGGGCTATCGCAGCCTGCCACTTGGCGGCGGATCAAACGGTTGGAGGAGGCAGGCATCCTGCGCGGCAAGAGGGTGCGCTTGAATCGCGAGGCATTGGGGTTCGGCGTCACCGTCTTTCTCGGCGTCAAGCTTGCGACCAAGGGTCGGGTCAGTCTTGAGGATTTCGAACGCGCCGTCAGTGCCATCCCAGAGGTTCAAACGGTGGAGCATGTTCTGGGGCTATATGACTACCGTTTACGGGTTGTGGCGCGGGATCTGGCAGATTTCGAACGGGTGCTGCGGCGGCGGATCATGACTCTGCCGGGGGCGGGGGCGGTCGAGGCAAATGTGCTGCTGAGCGAGGAACGACTGACCGGACCATTGGGCCTGTGACTTTGCCACGCGAGGGGCTATGTTCGCGCGAAACCATCAGGAGGATATCATGCCCGCTTTGCTAAATTCAGTTGACCCGGAAGGGCTTGAAGAGTTTTCGGTCGTGTTCACCGACCGGTCCTTGAACCATATGAGCGCCGTGTTCCAAGAGGTCATGCGCGACATCAGCACTCTGCTCAAGGACGTATACAACGCCGATGCCGTGGCGGTGGTCCCCGGAGGCGGCACCTACGGGATGGAGGCGGTCGCCCGTCAGTTCGCACGGGGTGCCGAGGTGCTGGTCGTGCGCAACGGCTGGTTTTCCTATCGGTGGAGCCAGATCATCGAGAGCGGTGATCTGACCGGCAATGCCACCGTTATGAAGGCGCAAATGCAGGGCAACAGCACGCCCGCGCCCTTTGCCCCAAGCCCGATTGATGACGTTGTCAAAGCCATCGAGACGCATAAGCCGCAGGTGGTTTTCGCACCTCATGTGGAGACCAGTGCAGGGGTGATCCTGCCCGATGACTATATCAAGCAGATGGCAGAAGCGGCCCATGCCGTCGGCGCGCTGGTGGTGCTGGATTGCATCGCGTCGGGCTGCGCATGGGTGGATATGAAGGCGCTTGGCGTCGACCTATTGCTCTCTGCGCCGCAAAAGGGCTGGAGCGCATCGCCCTCTGCCGGGCTGGTCATGATGTCGGAGCGCGCTGTTGCACGCATGGGAGAGACAACATCGGACAGCTTTGCCATCGATCTGGCCAAGTGGCATAGCATTATGAAAGCCTATGAAAATGGCGGCCACGCCTATCACGCGACCATGCCGACCGATGCGCTACGCCAATTCCGCGATACCATGCTTGAGACGAAATCCTACGGCTTTGACCGTCTGAAAGAGGCGCAGTGGCGTCTGGGGGATTCTGTGCGCAAGATGCTGGCGGATAGGGGCGTTACCTCTGTCGCGGCGGAAGGTTTTGGCGCGCCTGGGGTGGTGGTGAGCTATACTGCGGATCCATCCGTGCAAAACGGCAAGGCCTTTGCTGCCGAAGGGATGCAGATCGCCGCTGGCGTGCCGTTGATGTGTGACGAGCCGGAGGATTTCCAGACCTTCCGTCTGGGGCTGTTCGGGTTGGATAAGCTTTACGACGTTGATGCCACGCTCGCGCGGTTGGCAGCCGTAGTCGATAAGGTACTGTAAGTTAAGGCGCGCGGCAGGTCAGCCCTGCCGCATGCCCAACCCCATCTCCATCAGCATGCGCCGTACGGGGGGCAGCGCGTATAGCGCGCTGAGCCCTTTGGCACGGGCATCTCGGGCCAACGGCGTTGTCGCCTGACTGGCGCGGTTCAGCAGCTCGATGCCGCGCAAGCGCAGCTGAATATCGCCAAACCGGGCCTTGTGGTAGGCGTCCAGCATCTGCTGGCTGCCCAGATCAGCGCCGTGCTTTTGCGCCAGTTCCAGCAACGTTGCGATGTCTTGCAGCGACATGTTCAACCCCTGCGCGCCGATGGGGGGCATCACATGGGCGGCTTCTGCAATCAGGGCGACGCGTTCGGCAGAGAGGCGCGCGGCATGCTGGCTGATGATCGGCCAGATCGCCCGTTCGGAGGCCAGCGTCAACGGGCCGAGCACGTGTGCGCTGCGGTCGGTTGCGGCTTGAGAAAACGTATCTGCGTCAAGCGCCATCCGCGCAAGGCAGGACGCGCCGTCATCCATCCACACCACGGCAGAGCAGGGCAGACCGTCGCGATCGGGCAGGGGCACAAGGGTGAAGGGGCCCCCGCTGCGGTGCACCTCGGTCGACACGTTTTCATGCGGGATCGGGTGTGTCACGGCAAAGGCAAGCGCCTTTTGGCCATAGCTTTGGCGGGTCACCTCAATTCCGGCGGCGTCGCGCATGGGGCTGTCGCGCCCGTCTGCGGCAATCACGAGCTTTGTCGAAATTTTCGTTCCATCGCTGCGGGTTACGCGTGCGCCGGTGGTGCGGGTGAACAGGCTGGTGGTTGCGGTGCCGGGGCGGAAATCGACGTTCGGCAAAGCCTCTAGCCGCTCCAGAAGCGCGCGCCTCAGCAGCCAGTTCGGGAAGTTCCAGCCAAAGGGCTGGTCCGAGATATCGGCAGCATCAAACGCGCGGCTGGTGACTGGTGTATCGCCGTCACCGCCCGCATCCACAATACGCATCACCTGCAAAGGTGCGGCATGTTCTTCCAGATGGGCCCAGATGCCCGCTGCCTCAAGCACGCGGCGCGCCGGCTGCAGCATCGCGGTAGAGCGCATGTCGGCCCCTTGCGCCGCACCATCGGTGACGGGGGGCGTGGGGTCGACGCAGACGACGTTGAAACCCGCGGTGCCGAAAGCCGCTGCCGCCGTCAAACCGGCAATGCCGCCGCCCGAAATCAAGATATCACATGCCATGGTCATGCCCGTCAGTTAGCCCGTGATCTGTGCAAGAAAAGCCGAAAGATCATCGGTGTGGAAATGGATATGTGGCGCGGGGGCGGGGTGCTCGGCCACATGGACGGTGCCCATCCCCATGTCATGCGGGGCAATCAGGTTGCGGGGGTCGTCCTCGAACATCACGGCGGTGGTTGGGGTCAATGCGTCGGCGGCAAATATCAGGTCATAAGCGGCGCGTTCGGGTTTGGGTAAAAATGACGCGTGTTCAACGCCGTAGATGGCATCGAATAGGCCCGATAGCCCCCGTGCGGCAATGACTTTCTCGGCGTAGGGGGCGGTGCCGTTGGTATAGATGATCCGGCGCCCCGGTAGGGCGGCGATCCGTGCGGCAAGCAGAGGATCCGGGATCAGCGCGTCAAAGGAGATCTCGTGCACCTCGTGCAAATAGGGGCCAGGATCAAGGTCGTGTTCGCGCATCAGCCCAGCCAATGTGGTGCCATAGGTGTGCCAATAATGTCTGCGCAGATAGTCCGCGCGCTGCGCGTCGACGTTCAAGGCGGTCATTACCCAGTGCGTCATCCGCTGTTCGATCTGGTCAAACAGGCGGGCTGATGGCGGGTATAATGTGTTATCAAGGTCAAAGACCCAAGTATTCACATGAGAAAAAGAGGTGTGTGGCATGGGGACTTGCTACGCTGACCAGATGATCTGCGCAAGATCACGGGGTTGCGCAATTGGACGCGGGGGCTAAGGTGCCGGAGCCTTTTGAAAGAGAACCAATGACGACGCCACGCTCCGGACCCACAGACGCCTATTCGATGATCCTGGACGCGATTGACGTGGGCACCTATCGCCCCGGTGATCGGCTGGTGGAAAGCGAATTGGCAGAGCGCTTCGGTGTCTCAAGAACGCCGGTTCGTGAAGCATTACAACGGCTTGAGACGCAGTCCTTGCTCGCGCGGGACGGACGAAGCCTGATCGTTGCATCGTTGGATCACAATCAGGTGGCCGAACTTTACGTTGTACGCGGCGAGCTGGAAGGGTTGGCCGCGCGGCTTGCCGCCCGTCACGCCACCGCTGAAGAAGTCCGTGTATTGCGCGAAATGGTCGAGGAAGACGACGCTTTTCGCGACAATCCAGCGGCGCTGGCACGTGCGAACCGCAGATTTCACAAACAAATTCATCTCGCGTCGCACAACCGGTATCTGGTGCAGCAACTTGATCTGGTGCACCGATCCATGGCGCTGATGGCGACATCGTCGCTGGCGGTGGACGGGCGCGGCGCGATTGCGCAGGACGAACATGACCGCATTGTCCAGATGATCGAACAGCGTGACGAAGATGGCGCGGATGAAGCATTGCGCACGCATATCTCTGTCGCCTTCATGACGCGGCTCAAGCAAGAAGCGGCGCAGCGCAAAGACGAAGGCTAGGGTGGACGAAATGGTGACGCCGTAGAACCAGTGGGGCTGGATTTATGCGCGACGCCATGTTCGGTCTTATCCCAATAAAACGGCGTGACCACGAATTCATATAGCGCCTTATAGGCTGCGAAAGAACCGAGTATAAAGTAAAACGGAAGGGTGATTGCCCAGGGTATAAGGTGGCGATGCTGCGGACCCGAGACAGCCGTCATCGCGACAGATAGATTGAGGATTTCTGCGAAGAGGAAATATCCGAAAAGCCCGTAGAACACATCAGCGCCCAGTGTTGTTTGAACGGGATGCGCCGCGCCGAATAGCGGTAGGCAAAAGGACCAGAGCAGGGGGGCAAAGATAAACTGGCAGAACGTCGCGAGGAACAGTACCTGCACGCCCAAAAACCGAATGAGCCCGACATCGCGGATTAGCCGGAGGGGGGCACGGCTGTGCACGACCCATGTGATCAAGAAGCCTTTCAGCCATCGTGACCTTTGTTTGACCCACGGCCACGCACGAAAATTGGCCTCTTCGTAAGTGACCGTGGGCAGCAGGTCGGTTTTATACCCATGCCGCGCGAGGCGGACGCCAAGATCTGCATCTTCGGTGACGTTATGGGCGTCCCAGCCACGCAGTTTTTCCAAAGCAGCGCGGCGGAAAAACAATGTCGTGCCACCAAGCGGGATGATCAGCCCCAGATGCGCGACACCGGGTAGGATCACGCGCCACCAGGTTGCATATTCCAGCGTGAAACAACGCGAGATCCAGTTGGTGCGCGCATTATAGAAATCCAGAACGCCCTGCACACAAGCGACGTTTTTATGCGCTTGATCAAAGTGTTGTACGACGCGGTTGATCTGGTCGACCTCCGGCGCGTCCTCGGCATCCCACACGCCGATAATACTTCCGCTGCAAAATTCCAGCGCGTAGTTCAGGGCACGGGGTTTGGTGCGCAGTTTGCCTGCTTGGGGCACTTCGATCACGTCGAACCAGAAGGGCAGTTCGGTGCGCGCGATGGTGTCACGGGTCATTTGATCGCCTTCCTCCAGCACCAGCACGACCTGCAGCAGCGCCTTGGGATAGCTGAGCTGCGACAGGCGCGCGATCAAGGCGCTGGCAATCTCCTCCTCATGAAGAAGAGGGACAAGAACCGATACCTTTGGCCATCGTGTCGGGGGCGATGGCACGGCGGGGTCTGAAGGCAGTGGTGTGTTCACCCACAGGCAGCGCGCCAGAAAGGCCGACAGACGTAGCGTCATGATCATAGTACTGCAAAACAATGCCCATAGAACAAACGCCGTAAAAGTCACCGCGGGGAGTAACGCGAACAGCATGCTCGTGACAAAAATGACACCGGCGGCCCAAATACGCCGACGGGGACCGGCAACCCGCCATGTTCGGCAGCTTTCATGAGGGGGCACACGTTCTGCCGCGCGTTTGGCAAGTTCGGTACCGTAAAGCGCGGTGATCTGACGGTTGATCTGCGCGGGTTCTGCCAGCACCGGTACGATGTCCAGATCGCTGTTGCCGAAGGCCTCATGCGCAAGGGTATGAAGGGTATCCGGCCGGCTGGTCGCTACAAACAGCGTTTGGCCCATTCGTCGCCACGGCACAATCTTATGGCGCAAGCTGGCTTCGGCAGGCAGATAGCGCGCAAGCATTGGTTTGGGCGGGTCTGCGTCAAGGTCGACCTGCTGGATCTGATGTTGAAGCGCCAGTGCTTTAGTTACCTGACTGCGCGAGACAAGCCCTTTTGCCACAAGGATTTCCCCAAGCGGCGCATCGAGATCGCGCTGCGCTTCAAGCGCGTGAACCAGATCGGCCTGATCGATCTGCCCTGCGTCGACCAATATGCGCCCCAAGGGACGGTAGCGCCCGCGCACACGCGCGGGTTTGGGGGCTTTCAGCTCTAATCCAAGGTTGCTCATCAGGCGAATCCCTTCCTCTCGGAATGGGACGAACGTGGCAGAGATGCCTTAAGGGGGTGTTAATTGCGGATGAAGAGAACGCCCGCAATTACCAAGCTCAGCTGGCCCGTTCTGCCATCGCCGCGGCAAAGCGTTCAAACAGATAGAAACTGTCTTGCGGGCCGGGGCTGGCTTCGGGGTGGTGCTGGACGGACCAGACGGGCCGCCCCTCCATCCGGATGCCGCAGTTGGAACCGTCAAACAGCGACTGATGGGTTTCAACCACACCGCTTGGCAGGCTTTGCGCATCGACGGCAAAACCATGGTTCATCGAGGTGATTTCGACCTTGCCGGTATCAATGTCCTTAACGGGATGGTTCGCGCCGTGGTGACCGTGACCCATCTTGACCGTATGCCCCCCAAGAGCCAGCGCAAGCATCTGGTGGCCAAGGCAAATGCCGAAAACCGGAAGCTCTGTCTTTTCGATGACCTCCTTGATCATCGGCACGGCATACACGCCGGTCGCCGCCGGATCGCCGGGGCCGTTCGACAGGAAAACCCCGTCAGGATTATGCGCCATCACATCTTCATACGTGGCAGAGGCGGGCAGCACCGTGACGTCGCAGCCGGCCGAAGCAAGGCAGCGTAGGATGTTGCGCTTGGCACCGTAGTCGATCGCGACCACTTTATGAGGTGCGTTTTCCTGCGCGGTATAGCCGTCGGGCCAAGCCCACCGCATTTCATTCCAGCGGTAGGATTGTTTGCAGCTGACATCTTTCGCCAGATCCATGCCTTCCAGGCCCGCGAAACCGCGTGCGGCGGCGACCAGCGCTTCGACGTCGAAAACGCCGTCGGGATTATGCGCTAACGCCGCGTGAGGGGCCCCTTGCTGCCGGATGGCGCGGGTCAGGCGGCGTGTGTCAATACCACCAATCGCGATGCGCCCGCGCGACGCCAGCCATTCGGACAACGGCTGGACCGAACGCCAGTTGCTCGGGTCGGTGGGCATCCATTTGACAACCATCCCCGCTGCGACCGGATCGCCGGTTTCGTCATCTTCGGGGTTTGTGCCGGTATTGCCGATGTGGGGGAAGGTAAAGGTCACGATCTGCCCCGCGTAGGACGGGTCGGTCATGATTTCCTGATAGCCGGTCATCGCTGTATTAAAGCATAGCTCGGCCACGGTCTCTCCCGTTGCGCCAAAGCCCATGCCGTAGAAAATCGATCCGTCCGCTAGCGCCAGGCAGGCAGTCGGACGAGGTGATGTGGTCGCGGTCATGTCGGGGGCCTCCAGCGGCAGGTATATGGAGCTAAACGGTGGCAACCTAAAGCCGCATTTCGTCGGGGTCAATAGCAGGTTGAAAATGAAATATCGTTAATTTTCAGTGGGTTGGGCGAGGCTTGTGGCATTGCCTGCGCCGCGCAATATCTCTATGTTGCACGGCTTAATACCCCCTAGGGTCAAAAGGACGATGGTAATGGTACTGCGCACTCGCATCTCGGATGCACTGAAACAGGCAATGAAAGACAAGGCGGCGGACCGGCTGTCGACCCTGCGGCTGATCAATGCGGCGATCAAGGATAAAGACATCGCGGCGCGTGCTGATGAGGGCGACACGGGTGTTGGCGATGCCGAAGTGCTCGCGATTTTAGGTAAAATGGCGAAACAACGTATGGAATCCGTACGCGCCTATGAAGAGGGCGGGCGGCTTGATCTTGCGGATCGCGAGCGTGAAGAGATTGCCGTGATCGAAGAGTTTCTGCCCCGTCAGCTGACCGAAGAAGAAACCGCCAAAGCCGTCGATGCCGCCATTGCCGAAGTGGGTGCGACATCGATCCGTGACATGGGCAAGGTGATCGGCCTGCTTAAAGGTAAGTACACGGGGCAAATGGATTTTGGCGCGGTCGGTCCCAAAGTGAAAGAGCGGCTGAGCTAAGGCTCAGCGCATCAGCGAACGGTTCAGCTCGTCATAAAGGGCGATCCTTTCTTCTTCGCTCAGGAAGGTCCCGATTTCGACCTCGCGGCCCATGCCGCGCAGGGTCACATAGTGGGGTACGGGGCCGTCTTTTTCATATTTCGTCACGACGGCCCAATGCCGGTTGCACTGCCATTCCTTGACCTCTCCGCGCGCGGTGAGATGGGATAAATGTGCTGTATTGTGGTCGAGCGTAAACACTTCTTCAATCTGTCTGGCCTTATGGTTGCGCTGTAGCGCCCAATACATCGCCGCGACGGCGGCCAGCATGAAAGGAAGAAGCCCCCACAGCAAAACAGTCCCCAACAGTGGCAGAACGGGGGTCAGAATTAGGACGAACGTGATGAGGATAAAGCTGGCGAATCCCTTTGCCGGCAGGGATTGGTGCGGCCGCAGGCAAAGAACCTGCGTCGACGCGTCGGGCCGTGTTTTCCATTCATAGGGCATGGGAGCCGTCCATCTGTCATGCTAAGCGTGAACGTAGCAGCGGAACGGGCCTGTTCAATGCGACAGAATGCATCCGGCCCCAAGTGCCAGGGCCGATGCTTTCTTTAGGGGGGCGTGCGCGGCTCGATCAGATCCCATCGATGGCCGAATACGTCGCGAAAAACGGCGACAGTGCCATAGGGTTCATGGCGGGGGGCTTCTTCGAATGTTACGCCCCCAGCCAAAAGTCGGGCATGGTCGCGGGCAAAATCCTCGGTCTCTAGAAACAACCAGACACGCCCCGCACCTTGGTTCCCAATCGCTGCACGCTGAACATCGTCGCCCGGTTCGGCGAGGATAAAGCCGGTGCCGCCACCCGAAGGGGTGACGCGCACCCAGCGTTTATGCCCCTGGTCCTCGTCCTGTGTCAGCTCGAACCCCATCGTGCCACAGTAAAAGGATATTCCTTCGTCGTAGCTGGGAACGATCAGGGTCAGGGCAGAAAGGCGCATGGGATCACTCCAACTCGACCAGCAGATCCTTGGCGTCGATCTGGCCCCCGGGCGTGACATGCACCGCTTTGACGACAGCATCGCGGTCCGCGTGGATACCGGTTTCCATTTTCATCGCCTCGATGGTTAGCAGCAGATCGCCTGATTTGACTTTTTGACCAACCGTCGCCCCGACCGAGGCAACAACCCCCGGCATCGGCGCTCCGATGTGATTGACGTTGCCGATCTCGGCCTTGGGACGCTGTGCAGTCGTCGCTTTGACCATCCGGTTGGGCACGCGCACCACGCGCGGCTGGCCATTCAGTTCAAAAAAGACCTTAACGTCGCCGTCTTCATTGGTCTCGCTCAAGGCTTGCAGACGAATTTCCAGCGTCTTGCCCGGGTCGATTTCCGCGGTGATCTCTTCGCCCGGTTCCATCCCGTAGAAGAAGGTACGGGTCGGCAATACACGGACAGGGCCATAGGTCCGGTGACGGCCCATGTAATCCAGGAAAACCTTCGGGTACATGAGGTACCCCGACAGGTCATCTTCTTCTACCTGAGCCCCTTCCAGAAGGTCGCGCAATTCCTTGCGTGTCGCTTCAAGATCGGCAGGGGGCAGATGGGCACCGGGGCGTTCCGTGTTCGGTTTTTCGCCTTTGAGGATTTTGTCGACAATCGCGTCAGGGAACCCGCCCGGAGGCTGGCCCAGATTGCCGCGCATCATGTCGATCACACTTTCAGGAAAGGACATTTCCGCCTTCGGGTCTTCGACCTGCGCGCGGGTTAACCCTTGGGATACCATCATCAGAGCCATGTCGCCGACCACTTTGGACGACGGCGTCACCTTGACGATATCACCAAACATCTGGTTCACCTCGGCGTAGGTTTTGGCGACCTCGGGCCAACGATCATCCAGCCCCATCGATGCGGCCTGCGCCTTGAGGTTGGTGAACTGCCCGCCGGGCATCTCGTGCAGATAGACTTCGGAGGAAGGGGCCTGCATGCCGGTCTCGAACGCGGCATATTCGCCACGCACTTCTTCCCAGTAGTTAGAGATTTCGCGCACCGCGTCCATCGACAGGCCCGTGTCGCGATCTGTGTGTTTCAGCGCTTCGACCACGGACCCGAGCGTCGCCTGAGACGTGTTGCCCGATAGCGCGTCCATAGCGCAATCTACCGCGTCCACGCCTGCCTCGGAGGCTGCCATGATCGTCGCGGTAGCCGTGCCTGCGGTGTCATGCGTGTGGAAATGGATCGGCAGGCCGACCTCGGATTTCAGCGCTTTGATCAATACTTTGGCAGCATTCGGCTTGAGCACGCCGGCCATGTCTTTCAGGCCCAGAACATGGGCGCCGGCCGCTTTCAGTTCCTTGCCCATAGCGACATAATATTTCAGGCTGTATTTGGATCGGTCCGGATCAAAAATGTCGCCGGTATAGCAAACGGTACCTTCGCAAATCTTACCGTTTTCAATCACCGCGTCCATCGCGACACGCATGTTTTCAACCCAGTTCAGGCTATCAAACACGCGGAAAACATCGACACCTTCGGTTGCGGCCACGCGGACAAATTCCTGCACTACATTGTCCGGATAATTGGTATAGCCCACGCCATTCGACCCGCGCAGCAGCATCTGCGTCATCACGTTTGGCAGGGCGGCACGCAGGTCGCGCAGGCGTTGCCACGGACATTCTTGCAAGAACCGGTAGGCCACGTCGAAGGTCGCACCGCCCCAGCACTCCATCGAGAAAAGTTGTGGAAGATTAGCGGCATAGGCCGGGGCAACCTTGATCATGTCATGACTGCGCATCCGCGTCGCGAGCAATGACTGATGGCCGTCACGCATGGTGGTGTCGGTGATCAAGAGTTGCCGCTGCTGCCCCATCCAATCGGCAACAGCCTGCGGCCCTTTTTGTTCAAGCAGGTTACGGGTGCCCATCATCGGCTCGGCCCGGGCTCCGGGGGGCTGCGGCGCGCGGACGGCCGCCGCAGGGCGTTCGAACCCTTTGGTTTCAGGGTGCCCGTTCACTGTAATATCAGCGATATATGTTAACACTTTGGTCGCCCGGTCGCGGCGCTTTTCAAAGGTAAAAAGCTCGGGCGTCTGGTCGATAAACTTGGTGTGGTAGCTATTATCGAGGAAGGTCGGGTGTTTCAGCAAATTTTCGACAAAGGCGATGTTTGTCGACACGCCCCGGATGCGGAACTCGCGTAGGGCGCGGTCCATGCGGGCGATCGCTTGCTCGGGCGTTTGAGCTTTCGCCGTCACCTTGACCAAAAGGCTGTCGTAATAGCGCGTGATCACCCCACCCGAATAGGCGGTACCGCCGTCCAAGCGGATGCCCATGCCGGTGGCCTCCCGAAAGGCGGTGATGCGGCCATAATCAGGAATGAAGTTGTTTTGGGGGTCTTCGGTGGTAATCCGCGTCTGCAACGCATGGCCGTTCAGCTGCACATCTGCCTGCGAGGCCTTGCCCGTCGCCTCGGCGATTGTCTTGCCTTCGGCAATTAATATTTGCGCCTGTACGATATCGATGCCGGTGACCTCTTCGGTGACCGTGTGTTCGACCTGAACCCGTGGATTTACCTCGATAAAATAGAACTTCCCGTTGTCCATATCCATCAAAAATTCGACCGTACCGGCACATTCATAGTTAACATGCGCACAGATTTTGCGGCCCAATTCGCAAATTTCGGCGCGTTGTTCTTCGGTCAGATAGGGGGCAGGCGCGCGCTCGACGACCTTTTGGTTGCGACGCTGAACGGAACAATCTCTTTCAAATAGATGGTAGATTTCACCGTGGCTGTCGCCCAAAATCTGCACCTCGACATGGCGCGCCTTCAGGATCATCTTTTCCAGATAGCCTTCGCCATTGCCAAAGGCCGCCTCGGCCTCGCGCCGGCCTTCCATCACTTTTTCTTTAAGTTCGTCTTCATTCGCGATAGGGCGCATGCCGCGCCCCCCGCCGCCCCAGGACGCCTTGAGCATCAGCGGGTAGCCAACCTCTGCCGCCTGTTCGCGGACGGCCTCCATATCATCGCCTAGAACCTCTGTCGCGGGTACGACCGGCACACCGGCCTCCATCGCCACGCGTCGCGCGCTGGCCTTATCGCCCAAGGCGCGCATTGTTTCCGCACGCGGCCCGATAAAAGTAATACCGTTCTGCGCGCAAGCATCTACAAAATCAGGGTTTTCTGACAATAGCCCATAGCCCGGGTGGATCGCATCCGCGCCCGAGGCTTTGGCCACGCGGATGATTTCATCGATGCTCAGATAGGCGGCGACAGGCCCCAAACCGGCCCCGATCCGGTAGGCTTCATCGGCCTTGAAACGGTGTAGGCCCAGCTTATCTTCCTCGGCGAAAACGGCGACCGTCTTTTTTCCCATCTCGTTGGCCGCGCGCATAATTCGAATGGCGATCTCGCCGCGGTTCGCGATTAGAATTTTCTTAAAGTCGGTCATAGCTAGGCCTTCCTGCTGGCGAGAAATCTTAATTTTCAAGCGTCTAGAACGCGCGCTAACGCTGCGCTGCGGCATTGTTGCGTCTGTTTGACGCGGTGTGCAAGTAGAAGTTTTTTTGCGGTCCGCGGGGGATTTTTAATCATTTGGAAAGAGGTGGGGTGCTACGCCGAGACGAGGGCGCGATCGTAACTATGCAATGACATGAGTAATAAGGAGAGACAGATAACAATAATTCCTGCGGCTTTGACGCTAGACGGCTAGCAAACCGCCGCTGCTTTATAGAAAACGCGGCGGGAACATTTTGCGAACGTGTCTTTTATTTGGTGCGTGCGCGGGATAGATTGGCCGCATGAATGATTTTGACGAAATGGCCGCCTTTGAGGGCGCTTCCCTATCATCGCGCGCTATGGCTGCGCGTCCGCAACCCTATCTTGATGGGCTAAATCCGGCCCAGCGTGCCGCGGTGGAGCAGATGGACGGCCCTGTCTTGATGCTCGCGGGGGCAGGCACGGGCAAGACCAAGGCTTTGACGGCACGGATCGTGCATCTGATGAACGCCGGGCGCGCCCGCCCGAACGAGATTCTCGCGGTAACCTTCACCAATAAGGCCGCGCGCGAGATGAAAAACCGTGTGGGGCATATGCTGGGGCAGAGCATTGAAGGGATGCCTTGGCTGGGTACGTTTCATGCGATTTGCGTCAAGCTGTTGCGCCGCCATGCTGAATTGGTCGGGCTAAAGTCGAACTTCACCATTCTGGACACGGATGACCAGCTGCGTCTGCTCAAGCAGTTGATCAAGGCGGAAGGGATTGATGACAAACGTTGGCCCGCACGTTTGCTGTCAGGCGTTATTGATAGCTGGAAAAATCGCGCATTGACGCCCGACAAAATTCCTACGGCCGATGCGGGGGCCTATAACCACCGCGGGGCGGAGCTTTATGCGCAGTATCAAGCGCGGCTTAAAGATCTGAACGCCTGCGACTTCGGTGATTTGCTGCTGCATATGGTCACCATCTTCCAGCAGCACGAAGACGTGCTGGGGCAATATCAGCGGTGGTTCAAATATATTCTGGTGGATGAGTATCAGGATACCAACGTGGCACAGTATTTGTGGCTCCGTCTGCTGGCCTCTGGCCACAAGAATATCTGCTGTGTCGGGGATGACGACCAGTCGATCTACGGATGGCGAGGGGCCGAGGTTGGCAACATCCTGCGGTTCGAAAAAGATTTTCCCGGCGCTCATGTGGTGCGGTTGGAACAGAATTACCGGTCAACACCGCACATCCTGGCGGCCGCTTCGGGCGTGATCGCAGGAAATGAGGGGCGTTTGGGCAAGACCTTGTGGACGGAATCCCGGGAGGGTGAAAAGCTGCGTCTTATCGGCCATTGGGATGGCGAGGAAGAGGCGCGTTGGATCGGCGACGAAATCGAAGCGTTGCAGCGCGGCACACGCGAGCTTGATCCATACACATTGGACGATATGGCGATTCTTGTACGGGCATCGCACCAGATGCGCGCGTTCGAGGATCGTTTCCTGACCATTGGCCTACCGTACCGCGTGATCGGTGGCCCGCGTTTCTATGAACGGTTAGAAATTCGCGACGCCATGGCCTATTTCAGGGTGGTTACCTCGCCTGATGACGATCTTGCTTTTGAGAGAATCGTAAACACGCCCAAGCGTGGTTTGGGTGATAAAGCGCAACAAAATATACAGAAAACCGCGCGCGAAAACGGTGTGAACCTGGTGGAGGGGGCGCGGATCCTTTTGGCGAATGGCGGGATTGGCGGTCGTGGTGCGGCGCAGTTGCGTTTGCTCATCGACGGGATTCAGCGCTGGTCCGAACTGGCGCAGGGCCCGCGCCTACAGACTGTGGTTGATGACGATAGCGTCATCGATGAAGGTGCGCCGCTGTTTCACGAGGAATATGGCCCGCCCGAAGTCAGCCATGTGGAATTGGCGCAGATTATTTTGGATGAAAGCGGATATACTGGGTTTTGGCAGAACGACAAAACGCCGGAAGCTCCGGGGCGGCTCGAGAACCTGAAGGAGCTGGTTAAAGCGTTGGAGCAGTTCGAGAATCTTCAAGGTTTTCTGGAACACGTCAGCTTGATTATGGATAATGAAAGCGACAATGGCGGCGCGAAAGTGTCGATCATGACGTTGCACGCGGCCAAGGGGCTTGAGTTTCCCGCGGTGTTTCTTCCCGGCTGGGAGGATGGGCTGTTTCCGTCGCAGCGATCGATGGACGAATCCGGCCTGAAGGGGCTGGAGGAAGAGCGGCGGCTTGCCTATGTCGGAATCACCCGGGCAGAGCAGCTTTGCACGATCTCTTTTGCGGCCAACCGCCGCGTGTTTGGTCAGTGGCAAAGCGCCATGCCGTCACGGTTTATCGACGAACTTCCCGAAGCCCATGTGGATGTGCTGACCCCGCCGGGTCTGTATGGTGGCGGGTATGGCGCTGCGATGCCCAAATCGAATCTACATGAAAAAGCCGCTGAAGCGAATGTATATAATTCTCCGGGGTGGCGCAGATTGCAGACGCGCAGCCAAGCGCGCAGCGTGAGCCAGCCTTCGGAAGCCCGAAATGTGACGATCGACATGTCCGCCGTCAGCAGTTTTGCAATGGGGGAGCGGGTGTTCCACCAGAAATTTGGCTATGGCGAAGTTGTTGGAATCGAAGGGGATAAGCTTGAGATCAGCTTTGACAAGGCCGGGGTCAAGAAGGTCGTGTCGCGCTATCTGAGCGCATCGGATGACGTTCCGTTCTAAACGGGCGTCATGAGTTTTACGAATTATCAAGAATTAGATGCAAGAACGGCGGTGCTTTGGGAGGAAAGCACCGCCGTCTTTATCTACGTCCCCAATCCAATCGGGAGGAAAGGGGGAAGGGGACGTTTATGAAAGCCGCCGGTCTCAGGGAGGAGGAGGAGACCCGAAGCTTTCTACAGGCACACAACAGGGAGGGTGCGTGTGCCCGATCCAGTATGATTTATGCAGCGTTGCGTGCTGTTTCCAGCGCGATGCCGCGGATTTGCGAGCGGCCCATGCCCAGGTCGTTCAGCTCGCGGTTGGACAAGGAGCTCAGCTCGTTGAAAGTGGAGCGGTATACGCGGCGTTGCTTGCGGCGAGTCTCGAGTGCGGACATCAGCGCGGCAAAACGGTCTGCCAGGGTCGGTGCGGTTGTAGCGTTCAAGTAGGCCATCGGATACCTCGTCTTGTTTCGTCTGTGTTCGTTATCATTCGTCTTGTGTTGGTTATGTAGTAAAATGCTGCATCTGCACAATAGCCAGATCGTCAATGCTGCTATGCAGAAAATGCATGGGCAAAAGGTGACGTAACGTCTTGATCGGGAACAAAATAACCCTAGCGCAAACGCTTTAGCAGTCAGGAGGAGTTGTATGAAAAAAAATGGCGACGATACCAGGGAGGAGGAGGGTATCGCCGCCGAAAACAAACACATCCGGGAGGAGGATGGATGAGTTTGGTCTTATTCTTGGCTCGCAGTGTCTGCGTTCCTGAAACCTTTTTGACCTATTTGCTGCGTTTGCACAATTCTCAAATTGTGCATTGCTGCCATGCAGCGAAAACATAGGGGTTTTGCGTAATTTTTGGGCGCTAAATGTTCGTTTTGCCTTGGTGCTGTGCGGCATGCGAACGTAGGGTTGCGATTTGGACAGAAACTGCCATGTCAAAAGCAGTCTCGAAAGGAATATGTCATGCCGCTCTCTAAATCCGACGTCGAATCTGCTCTGGCCCGGGTGATGCTGCCGGATGGAAAATCTATCTTTGATCACGATCTGATCCGCGCTTTGACGGTCGAGGGCGATGTGGTGCGCTTTGTTATAGAAGCCCCCAATGCGCAAGTCGCCGCGCAGATGGCCCCGCTGCGCGACGCGGCAGAGGCCGTGGTGCGCGAGGTTGAGGGCGTTGGCAGCGTAACAGTCGCCCTGACGGCCCATGGTCCCGCGCCAAAGCAATCGGCCCCCAGCCTCAAAATTGGTGGGCACCCGAAGGCGCAGGATGGCCCGATGAAACCGGCTGGCGTGCAGCGCATTCTCGCCATTGGGTCGGGCAAGGGGGGCGTGGGCAAATCGACCGTGAGCTCGAACCTCGCCGTGGCCTTGGCTCGGGCGGGGCGCAAGGTTGGTTTGCTGGATGCCGATATCTATGGTCCCAGTCAGCCGCGTATGATGGGGGTGAACAAGCGGCCTGCCTCGCCTGATGGTAAGACGATCATTCCGCTGCACGCCCATGGCGTGACCCTGATGTCCATCGGCTTCATGATGGAGGAGGGGAAGGCAGTGGTCTGGCGTGGCCCGATGCTGATGGGCGCGCTGCAACAGATGCTGGGGCAGGTAGAGTGGGGCGAGCTGGACGTGTTGCTTGTCGATCTGCCGCCGGGTACGGGCGATGTGCAGCTGACACTATGTACCAAATCCGAATTGTCTGGCGCAATCGTGGTATCGACGCCGCAGGACGTGGCGCTGATCGACGCGCGCAAGGCGATTGATATGTTCAATACGCTGAAGACGCCCGTGTTGGGATTGATCGAGAATATGTCGCTGTTTGTCTGTCCTGATTGTGGGTCCGAACATGAAATCTTTGGTCATGGCGGGGTTGCAGCCGAAGCCGCGAAGATGGAGGTGCCGTTACTCGGCAGTCTTCCCATCGATCTTGATACCCGGCTTTCCGGCGATGGTGGCACGCCGGTGGCCGCGGGTGATGGGCCGATGGCTCAAGCCTATGCACGCATCGCCGAAGGTTTGATTAAGGGCGGGATGGCCTAAGGGGCTACCTCCTTCACGACCCTATCTGTACTCAACGCCGCGTAGCCCCCTGCGCGGCGTTTCGCGTTCATCGGCGTCGTGTGGACGTGTGTATGGGATCGCATGGGAAAACCCCATGGGAAAACATGGGAGGCTGCCGGCCCGAGCCTGCCCGATTGGCAAGGTGATTCGGCGGAAAATGGCTGTCTGAGGCGCGGAATCCTCAGTTTGCGCGATAAAACAGTAGCAATTGCCGTTGCGATTGGGGAACAAGCCACGAACACAGGTTGTGGATAAGTCTGTGGTCTAAAATTGTTGGGAAATTGTGGGAAATTCCAACACGCGTTTTTCGCCTCAATATGTTGTGTTTAAATTTCATATTTAACCGACATAAGCTAAAAATCGCTGACATTTCTTCCCCACATGTTGATTTACAACCCTGTGCAAAACCAAATTTGGTGTGTGTTTCCCAAAAAACTTATGGACGCCCATCAATTCCCATGGCATCCCTAGTGCATCGGATGAGAACGAGACACGGGGCACCAAACGACCCCAACGACCAAATAAAACTCTAGCAGGTTCATACAGGCACCTCGCTTTCATCAGACCAAGAGATCCGGCGCGCGAGCGAGCAGACATCCCCCCAGGTGGCGCGCGCAGTCGGACTTCCCCGCCAAGGCGGGACGGGCGGCGGGTTGATCAGTGGCAGCAGATCAGCCCGCCGTTTCTACATCTACCGCCGGGGGCATGATTTTAGGGCGCACAAGCGTCGCAGGCAGGGACAAACACGTGAGCCGCAGGTTCAGAGGCGAAAGCCAACACAAGGTCGATACGAAGGGGCGGGTGTCTATCCCAGCCTCTTTTCGTCGTGTGTTGGAAGCCGGTGACCCGAATTGGCAAAACGGTGGCACGCCCGAGCTGGTGATTGTCTATGGCGACAGCCGCCGCAGCTATCTTGAATGCTATACCATGCAGGCCATCGAAGAGGTGGACGACAAGATCGACGCGCTGCCGCGCGGGTCGATGGAACGCAAGATGCTGCAGCGCCTGTTCCACGGTCAGTCCTTTCCCACATCGGTCGATGAAACGGGTCGCTTGGTTCTGCCCGCCAAGCTGCGCAACAAGATCGACCTGGAGAACGAAGCATTCTTTATCGCCGCCGGTGATACCTTCCAGATCTGGAAGCCCGAAACCTACGAGACCGAGGAAAAGGCCCGCGAAGAGGAATGGCTGGACGAGCTGCCAGAAGACTTTGATCCGATGGCCTTCCTGGACGGCAAGCCGGAGGCTTGATCGATATGAGCGGACCCAACGATACCCCTTCCGCCCCCCATACTCCGGTTCTGCTGCGCCCCTTGCTGGCGGCGGTGGCCCCTGTGTCGGGGCGTTGGCTGGATGGCACCTTCGGCGCGGGCGGCTATACCCGTGGCCTGCTGGACGCAGGTGCTGCGCAGGTGGTGGCCGTGGACCGTGACCCGCTCGCGTTTGAAATGGCGCAGGCTTGGGCCGGTGACTATGGCGACCGGATCATCATGCAGCGCGGCGTGTTTTCCAAAATGGACGAATATGCGCAGGATCTGGACGGGATCGTGTTAGATCTGGGCGTATCCTCCATGCAGCTTGATCTGGCAGAACGCGGGTTCTCTTTCATGCGTGACGGGCCGCTTGATATGCGGATGAGCCAGGACGGCCCCTCTGCGGCGGATATCGTCAACGAGGCCGAGGAAGAGGTGATCGCCAATATCCTGTTCCAATACGGTGAAGAACGTGCCAGCCGTCGCATCGCCAAAGCGATCGTACGTGCCCGCGAAGAGGCCCCGATCACCACAACGCTGGCGCTTGCAGGGTTGGTCGAAAGCTGTTTGCCGCGCTCGAAACCCGGCCAGTCGCATCCCGCGACCCGCAGCTTTCAGGCGCTGCGCATTGCGGTGAACAATGAATATGGCGAGCTGTTCAACGGGTTGATGGCGGCGGAGCGCGCGTTGAAACCCGGTGGCCAGCTGGCTGTCGTGACCTTCCACTCGGTCGAAGACCGTATGGTCAAACGCTTCCTAACGGCGCGTGCGGGGGCAGGGGGCAACGCCAACCGCTTTGCGCCCGAAATTGAAGCACCCGCGCCGCAGTTCAAGATCCTCAAGCGCAAGGCCATCGGGCCGGATGCGCAAGAGCTGGAAGAGAACCCGCGCAGCCGCTCGGCCAAGCTGCGCGTCGCAATTCGCACTGATGCGCCTGCGGGCAGCATCGATGCCAAGGCACTCGGCATGCCTATGGTCAGGGGATTAACCGTATGAGAACCGTGCTTTACATCCTAACCACCTTTTCGGTGATCGGGCTGGCCTTCTGGGCCTACCGCGAGAATTACGCGACCCAGCAAGCCCTGAGTGATGCCGATGATCTGCGCTATGAAATCCGCGAAGCCTACAGCCGTCTGGCCGTGCTCAAGGCAGAATGGGCCTATCAGAACCGCCCCGACCGTCTGCGCGATCTGGCAGAGCTGAACTTTGACCGGCTGAACCTTTTGCCGCTGCATCCTGACCAGTTCGGATCTATCGATCAGGTGAGCTACCCGCCGCTGCCAGAACTGCCGCTGTTCGAGATCACCGACGGCGTTGACGTATCCTCGATGGAGGCCCCCGAATGATCCGCACCCCACTGCGCCCGCTGGCCCGTATTCTTGAAGCCCGTCAAAAGGGCGAAAACCCCGATGCGATCGAGCGCGAAAACAAGCGTATCCGCCACGAGCAGATGCGTGACGCCTCGCGGCAGCGTGCCGAGGGGCGTTTGCTGGTGCTGGGGGTCTTCTTCTTCTGCGCCTTCACCGTCGTCGGCGCGCGTATGGGGGTCATGGCGACCACCGACCCGACAGAGCCGCGCGCGGCGGCCCCGGGTTCCGTGATCTCGGCCACCCGCGCCGATATTGTGGATCGCAACGGCAATCTGCTCGCGACCAACTTTGAAACACATGCGCTTTATGCGCAGCCGCACCACATGATCGACCCGCAGGGGGCCGTGAAAAAGTTGATGGCCGTGTTCCCTGACCTGAACGAGGAACGCCTGCTGCGCGACTTTACCGGAAAGCGCAAGTTCTTGTGGATCAAGAAGAAAATCAGCCCCGAGCAGATGCAGGCCGTGCATGACATCGGCGAGCCGGGCTTGCTGTTTGCACCGCGTGATATGCGCCTTTACCCCAACGGGTCGCTTGCCGCGCATATCATGGGCGGAGCCAGCTATGGCCGCGAGGGTGTCCATGCCGCCGAGGTGATTGGCGTCGCGGGGGCAGAGAAATACTTTGACGATTATCTACGCGATCCGGCCAATGGCAACAAGCCGCTGGAACTGTCGATCGACATGACCGTACAGGCCGCGTCCGAGCGTATTCTTTATGGCGGCATGAAGCTGATGAACGCCAAGGGGGCGACCTCGGTCCTGATGGATGTGCACACGGGCGAGGTGATCAGCGCCGTATCATTGCCCTCTTTCGACCCCAACGACCGGCCCCATGCCGCCGTCACTGGCGATGCGTCCGACAGCCCGCTGTTCAACCGGTCGGTGCAAGGCGTCTACGAGCTTGGCTCTGTCTTCAAGATTTTCACCGCGGCACAGGCGATCGACCTTGGCATTGCCACTGCGGATACGGTGATCGACACCTCTGGCCCGATGAAGGTCGGCGGCTTCCGCATCGGCGAATTCCACGGCAAGAACTACGGCAAGCAGACGGTGACGGGGATCATCGTGCACAGCTCCAACCGCGGGACAGGGCGGCTTGCGCTTGAGATCGGCGCGGAGCGTCAGCAGGAATTCCTGAAAAACCTCGGGTTCTTTGAGCCAACCCCCTTCGAGATCGTCGAAGCCTCTGGCGGCAAGCCCTTACTGCCGCAGCGCTGGCAAGAGCTGAGCACCGTAACCGTCTCCTATGGCCACGGCCTGTCCTCCAGCCCGATGCATCTGGCGGCGGGCTATTCTGCCATCGCCAATGGCGGGCACAAGGTCACCCCGACGTTGCGAAAGCAATCCGGCCCCGTGGTCGGCCCGCGTGTGATGTCCGAACGCGCGGCGGCGGATGCCCGCGCAATGCTGCGTGCCGTGGTGACCGAAGGCACGGCCAGCTTTGCCGAAGTGCCCGGCTACCAGATCGGCGGCAAGACCGGGACGGCGGATAAACCCGGCCCCCGGGGTGGCTATCTTGAGGATACGGTCATCGCGACCTTTGCCAGCATGTTCCCGGCGCATGATCCCAAATACGTGCTGATCGTCACACTGGACGAACCGGTCGAGACCTCGGGCGACAAACCGCGCCGCACGGCCGGTTGGACAGCCGTGCCCGTGGCCGCGGAAATGGTCCGTCGCGTCGCGCCCCTGCTGGGTCTGCGACCGACTGTTGAACCGGACAGCCTCGCTGATATAACGCTCTCCAGCAGCAACTAATATAAAGAGCGTCCCCATGGGCACACAGGCCGTCCCGTTATCCTCCCTTGGTCTGACCGCGAAAGGGGGGGGCAACCCGCCCATTGCAGGTATCAGCGTCGACAGCCGTCAGGTCCAGCCCGGCACCCTCTTCGCCGCCATGCCCGGCAGCAAGGTCCACGGGGCCGAGTTTATCCAATATGCGCTGCGCATGGGCGCGGTGGCCGTGCTGACCGACGCCGAGGGGGCCACGCTGGCCGCTGACGCACTGGCACACGCCGACGTGGCCCTTGTCGTCACCGATGCCCCCCGCGAGGCGCTGTCGCGCGCGGCAGCCCTGTGGTACGGCGCGCAGCCGCAGACGATGATTGCCGTCACCGGCACCAATGGCAAAACCTCTGTCAGCACATTCGTGCGGCAAATCTGGATCGAGATGGGGCTGGCGGCTGTCAACCTTGGCACCACTGGCGTGGAAGGCGCATGGACCGCACCGCTGGCGCATACCACGCCCGAGCCCATCACCCTGCACCGCACCTTGGCCGACGCCTCTGCCAACGGTATCACCCATGCCGCGATGGAGGCGTCGAGCCACGGGCTGGACCAGCGCCGGCTGGATGGCGTGACGCTTAAGGCGGCGGGGTTCACGAACTTTACCCAAGACCATCTCGACTACCACGAGACCTTCGACGCCTATTTTGACGCCAAGGCGGGACTGTTCTCGCGGGTGCTGCCCGAGGACGGCACGGCGGTGATCAATATCGATGATCCCAAGGGGGTCGATATGGTCGCTATCGCACGCGCCCGTGGCTGCGAGGTGATCACCGTGGGGCGCGACGGTGGCGATCTGCATCTGACCGGTCAGCGCTTCGATGCGACGGGGCAGGACCTGCGGTTCAGCTATCGCGGCAAGACCTACCAGAAACGTCTGAACCTCATTGGCGGGTTTCAGGCGGATAACGTGTTGCTTGCAGCGGGGCTGGTGATTGCCTGCGGGGCGGACCCCGCCCATGTGTTCGACACGCTGCCGCATCTGACCACCGTGCGCGGCCGCATGCAGCTTGCCGCCACGCGGGACAATGGCGGGGCGGTGTTTGTGGATTACGCCCATACCCCCGACGCCATCGCCACCGCCCTGCAAGCGATGCGCCCCCATGTCATGGGCCGTCTGGTCGCTATCGTGGGCGCAGGCGGCGACCGTGACCGTGCCAAACGCCCGCTGATGGGGCAGGCGGCGGCGGCCCATGCGGATCTGGTGTTCGTGACCGATGACAACCCGCGCTCCGAAGATCCGGCGACCATCCGTGCCGCCGTCATGGACGGCGCGCCAGACGCGACCGAGGTGGGCGACCGTGCCGAGGCGATCCTGCGGGGCATCGACGCCATCGGCGCGGGCGATGCGCTGCTGATCGCGGGCAAAGGCCATGAAACCGGTCAGACCATCGGTGACGATGTGCTACCCTTTGATGATGTGGAACAGGCCAGCGTTGCCGTCGCGGCGCTGGATGGGAGATTGGCATGAGCTTGTGGACCGTAAAAGAGGCCGAAATCGCCACCGGCGGCCGCGCCATCGGGGACTGGACCTGTGACGGCGTGTCGATTGACACCCGTACCCTCGCACCGGGGGATCTGTTTGTCGCGCTGAAAGACGTGCGCGACGGGCATGATTTTGTCGCCATGGCGCTGGAAAAAGGGGCCGGGGCCGCGCTGGTCACCCATGTGCCGGACGGCGTGGCCGAGGATGCACCGCTGCTGATCGTCGAGGATGTGCTCAAGGCCCTGGAGGCGCTTGGTGCCGCCGCGCGGGCCCGAACGCAGGCCAAGGTCGTCGCGGTGACGGGCAGCGTCGGCAAGACCTCGACCAAGGAAATGCTGCTTGCGATCTTTGCCGACCAGGGGCGGGCGCACGCCTCTGTCGACAGCTACAACAACCACTGGGGTGTGCCGCTAACGCTGGCGCGGATGCCTGCGGACACGGAATATGCCGTGATCGAGATCGGCATGAACCACCCCGGAGAGATCTCTCCGCTGGCGCAGATGGCCAAGCCGGATGTCGCGATGGTCACCACCGTCGCCGCCGTGCATCTGGAAGCCTTTGCCAATGTAGCCGAGATCGCCGTGGAAAAAGCCGCGGTGTTTGACGGGCTGCAACCGGGGGGCGTGGCGGTGATCAACGCTGACATCGAACACGCCGCGATCCTGATGGCCAAGGCCGTCGATCGCCGTCTGCGCGAGGTCGAATTCGGCGAACATGGCTATCAGTACAAACTGCTGGACGTGCAGGTACAGGGCGACACCACCGTCGTGCGTGCCGACGCGGACGGCACACCGCTGCTGTTCAAGATCGGGACGCCGGGGCGGCATTTCGCGATGAACGCCTTGGGGGCCTTGGCATCGGCACAGGCCATGGGCGCGGATCTGGCGCTGGCTGCGGCCTCTCTGGGACGCTGGACACCGTATAAAGGCCGCGGCGTGCGCGAAGTGATCCAACTGGATATTGTGGACACCCATCTGACGCTGAACCTGATCGATGACAGCTATAACGCGAACCCCACGTCGATGGCCGCCGCCCTAGAGGTGCTGGCCGCCGCCGAGGTAACCCATGACATCGGCCGCGTCAGCAAGGGGCGGCGCATCGCCTATCTGGGGGATATGAAGGAACTGGGACCGGACGAGATCGCCCTGCACGCAGGGCTCGCGCATCTTGACGCCACTAAAAAGCTGGATGTGATCCACTGCGTGGGCCCGCTGATGAAGCCGCTTTATGACCTGCTGCCGGCGCATCAACGCGGGGAATGGGCCGAAACCGCCGCCGACCTGCTGCCCGCGCTTTCGTCGCATCTGGATAGTGGCGATGTTGTGCTCGCCAAGGGGTCCTTGTCCATGAAACTAGGGCTGATCGTTGACGCGATCCGCAAAATGGGCCATCCGGTCCCGAATGAACGACAGGGCTAAGCCCACAAGATTTTGAGTTAGGACGCGTACGATGCTCTATTGGTTGACCCTCCTGTCAGATGGCGGCGATTTCTTTAACCTTTTCCGCTACATCACCTTCCGCGCCGGTGGGGCCTTCCTGACAGCGCTGGTGTTTGGCTTTCTGTTCGGCAAGCCGCTGATCGCCGTGCTGCGCAAGCGGCAGGGCAAGGGCCAACCGATCCGGGATGACGGTCCCGAGGGGCATTTCGTTAAGGCGGGGACGCCGACTATGGGCGGGCTGCTGATTGTGGGGGCCTTGCTGACCTCTACCCTGCTGTGGGCGCGGTTGGACAACCCGTTTGTGTGGATGGTGCTGCTGGTGACAATGGCATTTGCCGCCATCGGGTTTGCCGATGACTACGCCAAGGTCAGCAAGCAGACGACCGCTGGTGTTTCCAGCAGAATGCGTCTGTTGCTGGGCTTTATCATCGCGGGCAGCGCGGCCTATTGGGCGGCGCAATTCCACCCCGCAGAGCTGCAGAACCAACTGGCGCTGCCCGTGTTCAAGAACACGCTGATCAACCTTGGATATCTGTTTGTGCCCTTCTCGATCATCGTGATCGTGGGCGCGGCGAACGCGGTGAACCTGACGGACGGGCTGGACGGGCTGGCGATCATGCCGGTGATGATCGCCGCAGGGGCGCTTGGCGTGATCGCCTATGCCGTCGGCCGCGTCGATTTCACCGAATATCTGGACGTGCACTATGTGCCGGGCACGGGCGAGATTCTGGTCTTTACCGCCGGTATCTTTGGCGGTGGTCTGGGCTTTTTGTGGTATAACGCGCCCCCCGCCGCGGTCTTTATGGGCGACACCGGATCGCTGGCCCTTGGCGGGGCCTTGGGGGCCATCGCGGTTGCCACCAAGCACGAGCTGGTGCTGGCCATCGTCGGCGGCCTGTTTGTGGTCGAGGCACTGTCGGTGATCATTCAGGTGCTCTATTTCAAACGCACGGGCAAACGGGTCTTCCTGATGGCGCCGATCCACCACCATTATGAAAAGAAAGGCTGGGCCGAGCCACAGATCGTCATCCGCTTCTGGATCATCTCTTTGATCCTGGCGATGATCGGGCTAGCAACGCTGAAGGTCCGCTGAGCCGTTTATCAAAGCGGTAAGAAACAAGAGGGCGCGCTGCAGGGATGTGGCGCGCTCTTTTTTATGGCGGACGGGGGCCAGCCCCCGCGCGGCCAAGGGGCCGCGTCCCCCGGAGTTTATTTGGCAAAATGAAGGGGGGGACGCTGGAAGAAGAGTGGGTCGTGTTAGAAGATCGACCAGCCCATTTCGCGGGCCAGGCGGGCCATGGCTTGCGTGCCTTTCTTCGAGTTGCCATAGCGGTTCAGACCCGGCGACCAGACGGCGATGCTGGCGCGGCCGGGGACAATGGCAAGGATACCGCCGCCCACACCAGATTTCGCCGGAAGCCCTACGCGGTAGGCAAAATCGCCCGACCCGTCATAATGCCCGCAGGTGAGCATCAGCGCGTTAAGGCGCCGGATGCGGGGGGGCAGGATCATACGGGGCAGCTTGTCGGTTTCAATCAGGAACCGTCCGGCCATGGCCAGTTGCCGCGCGGACATGTCGATGGCGCAGTGGTGGAAATAGGTGCCGAGCGTCTTCTCCGGCGCATTGTTCAGGTTTCCGCAGGAGGCCAGAAAATGCGCCAGCGCAAAGTTGCGGTGGCCATGGGCGGTTTCAGAGGCCGCGACGGTTTCGTTGATGTGGATGTCGTCGTCACTGGCGGCAGCGCGGACGAATTGCAGGATTTCGGCCAAGGTCTCGCGCGGTTCGCGGCCCGTGAGCACCTCGTCCGTGGTGACAATGGCACCGGCGTTGATGAAGGGGTTGCGCGGGCGGCCCTGTTCCGCCTCAAGCTGCACAATGGAATTGAACGCACGCCCCGATGGCTCGCGGCCCACGCGCTTCCACAGCTGGTCGCCCGACCGCCCAAGTGCGATTGCGAGGGTGAAGACCTTGGTGATGGATTGCACGGAAAACGGCGTATCGGCATCCCCGGCGGTAAAGACCTCCCCGTCCGCGGTGGTGATCGCGATACCGAATTGCGCCGGGTCGACAGAGGCCAGCTGCGGGATATAGGCTGCCACGTCACCCCAGTCATCCGTGGCGCGCATGTCGGCGTTGAGCTGGGCTAAAATCTCTGGCAGAGGGGGCATAAGGGGCTCCGAAAGTTTCAGGGTCATCGCTAACAGGAGAGCAGGCATGATACCAGTTCAAGGTTTGACCGGCGCTAAGGTCGCCATTCTGGGGCTCGGGCGGTCGGGGCTGTCTGCGGCCCGTGCGCTGGCCGCCGGGGGTGCGTTACCTGTCTGTTGGGATGACAACCCCGCCGCCCGCGCCGCCGCGCAGGCCGAAGGGTTCGATTGTGTGGATCTGGGCAAGGCCGGCGTCTTTGATGACATCGCGCGGCTGATCGTATCGCCCGGCATCCCGCATCTTTATCCGGCACCGAACCCGGTGATCGTCGCCGCGCAGGACGCGGGTGTGCCGGTGGACAATGACATCGGGCTGTTCTTTCAAAGCTTCGCGACGCTGGCCTGGGATAACTTTGACGTGGTGCCCAAGATCATCGCGATCACCGGGGCGAACGGGAAATCCACCACCTCGGCGTTGGTGCATCACATTCTCAAACACGCAGGCCGCCCGACGCAACTAGCGGGAAACATCGGTCGCGGGGTGCTGGACATAGAGCCTGCCATCGATGGCGAGGTCGTGGTGCTGGAGCTGTCGAGCTACCAGACCGATCTGGCGCGCAATCTGACGCCGGATGTCGCCGTCTTCACCAACCTTAGCCCCGATCATCTGGATCGCCATGCGGGCATGGGCGGCTATTTCGCGGCCAAACGGCGGCTCTTTGCTGAAGGCGGGCCGGATCGTGCCGTCATTGGCGTGGATGAACCCGAAGGGCGTTTTCTGGCGGGACAGCTAAGCGAAGGGGCGGCCGACGACCGGGTGATCCGCGTGTCGGTGGACCGCAAGCTCACGGGGCTTGGTTGGCAGGTCTTCGCACGCAAAGGCTTCTTGTCGGAATATCGCGGCGGCAAGCAGATCGGGTCCATCGATTTGCGCAGCATCACCGGCTTGCCCGGCGCACATAACCACCAGAACGCCTGTGCCGCCTATGCCGCCTGTCGCACGCTGGGGTTTGCGCCCAAGATCATCGAAGCGGCGTTCCATTCCTTTGGCGGCCTGCCGCACCGCAGCCAGACCGTGGGCGAGGCGGACGGCGTGCGGTTCGTCAACGACAGCAAGGCGACCAATGTGGACAGTGCGGTCAAGGCACTGGCGGCGTTCAAGAACATCCGCTGGATTTGCGGCGGGCTGGAGAAAGAGGGCGGTTTGGGCAGCTTGTCAGAACCGCTGGAGACAGTACGCAAAGCCTATGTGATCGGGCGCGAGGCGGCGCAGTTCGCCATGAAGCTGGGGGTCGAGGCCGAGGTCTGTGGCACGATGGACGTCGCGGTCGCGCGCGCGGTTGAGGATGCCGAGGCGGGGGACGTCGTCTTGCTGGCCCCTGCGGCCGCGAGCTTTGATCAATACGACAGTTTCGAGCGGCGCGGAGAGGACTTTGTCGCGCAGGTGCAGAAGCATCTGGCGGACGCGTAAGCGCGTCCTTGATGACGGGAAAAGAGGGGGGCGCTGCCCCCGCCGCCTTTGGCGGCCCGTCGGGATTTGGGGCCATTTGGAAATTACTGTTTCTGCGTGATATGTGCGGCGCAGGCCATGGCGGAGGACCAGGCCCATTGGAAGTTGTAGCCGCCCAGCCATCCGGTCACGTCGACGGCCTCGCCAATGAAGTAGAGACCGGGGCGTGTCTTGGCCTCCATCGTTTTGGAAGACAGCGCGTTGGTGTCGATCCCGCCAAGGGTCACTTCGGCGGTGCGGTAGCCTTCGGTGCCTGAAGGGGTCATGACCCAATGCGACAGCGTGTCGATCAGGGTGCTGAGTTTTGCATCGGACCAATCGGCGAGGTTGCCGCCAAGGTCCATGATCCCCGCCAGATGATCCACCAGCCGCGCGGGCAGGTGGTGGGAGAGCTCTGTCGTCAGGTTGCGGCGGCCATAGGTCTGGCGTTGGCTGCGCAGCTTGGCCAGCAGATCACTGTCGGGTAGCAGGTTCACCGTAATCGGCGCGCCTTCAGTCCAGTAGCTTGAAGCTTGCAGCACCGCAGGGCCGGAGAGGCCACGGTGGGTGAACAGCAAGGCTTCGTCAAAGGCGGGGCCTTGGGCAGTGACCCGCGCGGGCGTCGCGGTGCCGGATATGGGCGCGAAACGCGCGTCGGTGAAGGTGAAGGGCACCAGCCCTGCGCGTGTGTCGGTGACGGGGATACCCATCTGCGCGGCGATCTCATAGGCGCGCCCCGTGGCCCCCATCTTGGGGATGGATTTCCCGCCAGAGGCGACGACAAGGTTGCGCGCGGTGATCGGCGTGGTGCCGTCGGCCGTGTGCAAGGTCATGCTGTATCCGGCATCACGCGCGGCGATATCGGTCAGCGTGCTGTGCAGGCGCAGATCAACACCGGCTTTTTGCATCAGGCCGCGCAACATGGCGACGATCTCTTTGGCGGAGGTGTCGCAGAAAAGCTGGCCGAGGGTCTTTTCGTGCCATGCGATCCCATGTGCGTCTACCAGTTCGATGAAATCCCACTGGGTATAGCGCGCCAGCGCCGATTTGGCGAAATGGGGGTTGGCGCAGATGAAGGCATCAGGCGTGCAGTGCATATTGGTGAAATTGCAGCGCCCCCCGCCCGAAATGCGGATTTTCTCGCCCGGGGCTTTGGCGTGATCCACGACCAGCACCGATCCGCCTGCGTGGGCCGCGCACATCATGCCTGCGGCCCCTGCGCCTAAAATTACCGTGTCATATTGCATGGCCCCGCCATAGCCCCCGCCACGCAAGCCGGTCAAGTGGCCGTGAGCGGGGTGGCAATCATACGGATGCGGGTTAACTGGGGTGGTGACGAAGCAATTAAAGGAGAGACCCGATGAACGTATTGGACGCAGGAAACGCATTCCCGAAACTCACCGTGGCAGAGCTGCAAGGCGGTATGCTGACCCTTGGCACCCCGCGGGGCGATCATGACTGGCAGCTTGTCGTTGTTTATCGCGGTCTGCATTGCCCGATCTGCAAGAAATACCTGTCGACGCTGGACGGGTTGGTCGCAGATTTCAACAAGGCAGGTGTGGATGTCGTTGCCGTATCGGGAGACCCAAAAGACAAAGCGCGCGAGATGGCGCAAGAGCAGGACCTGTCCGTGACAATCGGCTATGATCTAAGCATCGCACAGATGCGCGAGCTGGGGCTCTATGTCTCTGACCCGCGCAGCCCGCAAGAAACCGATCAGCCCTTCGCAGAGCCCGGCGTGTTCGTGGTGAATGGCGACGGCAATATCCAGATCCTCGATATCTCGAACGCGCCCTTCGCGCGCCCTGATCTGGAGGGGCTGCTGAACGGGATCAAGTTTGTGCGTGACAACGACTATCCGATCCGCGGCACGCACGCGGGGGCGTAGGCAGCTTTGCGCGGGGCTGGTTAAAACAGACTAGCCCCGCGTGACCTTTCGCGCTACACTGTAAGCCAGACCCCGAAAAGGGGCGGAACGAGGCAGTGTAAGGCAGGTCCCATGACAGAAATGGTCTATGGCGCGGTTCCCGTTCGGGATGGCGAACCGATTCTTCCCAAATGGTGGCGTACGATCGACAAATGGGCGATGTCCTGCATCCTCCTGCTGTTTGCCGTGGGCATGTTGCTGGGGCTGGCGGCCTCCCCGCCCTTGGCCGCGAAAAACGGCTTTGACTCTTTTCATTACGTGCAGCGGCAGGCCGTTTTCGGTGTGCTTGCCGTGATTGCGATGGTGCTGACGTCGATGATGACGCCCGTGATGGTGCGGCGTCTGGCGATCGTTGGCTTTCTGGTGTCCTTTGTGGCGCTGGCCTTGCTGCCGTTCTTTGGCACTGACTTTGGCAAAGGAGCTGTGCGCTGGTATTCAATGGGCTTTGCGTCCTTCCAGCCGTCAGAGTTCCTCAAGCCCGGTTTTGTCGTTGTGGCGGCGTGGATGATGGCCGCCGCGCTCGAGATCAACGGCCCTCCGGGCAAAACGTGGTCCTTTGCGCTGTGTATTTCTATTGTGCTGATGCTGGCGTTGCAGCCCGACTTTGGTCAGGCCTGTCTGGTGCTGTTCGGCTGGGGGGTCATGTATTTCGTAGCCGGTGCGCCGCTGGTGCTGCTGGTGGGCATGGCCGGGCTGGTCGTCTTGGCGGGGACTTTTGCCTATTCCAACTCTGAACACTTTGCCCGCCGGATCGACGGGTTTTTATCGCCCGACATCGACCCACGCACGCAGCTTGGCTATGCCACCGATGCGATCCGCGAGGGCGGTCTGTTCGGGGTCGGCGTGGGCGAGGGGCAGGTGAAATGGTCGCTGCCCGATGCGCATACCGATTTTATCATCGCCGTTGCTGCCGAAGAATACGGCCTGATCCTCGTGATGTGTGTGATCGCGCTTTATGCCGTAATCGTTGTGCGGTCGCTGCTGCGTCTGGTGCGCGAGCGGGATCCCTTTATTCGTCTGGCCGGCACCGGTCTGGCGTGCATGTTCGGCGTGCAGGCGATGATCAACATGGGCGTGGCCGTGCGTCTGCTGCCTGCCAAGGGCATGACGCTGCCTTTCGTCAGCTACGGCGGGTCGTCGGTGATCGCCTCTGGTATCGCCGTGGGCATGTTGCTGGCGTTTACGCGGTCCCGACCACAGGGCCAGATCTCTGATCTATTGGGCCGGAGCCGCGCCCGATGACGGCGCCGCTGCTGGTCATTGCCGCAGGCGGGACGGGCGGGCATATGTTTCCCGCCCAAGCGCTTGCCGAAGTCATGCTGGCGCGGGGCTGGCGGGTAAAGCTGTCCACTGACGCGCGTGGGGCGCGCTATACCGGCGGTTTCCCCGAGGCGGTCGAGATTCAGCAGGTCAGCAGCGCCACCTTCGCGCGCGGCGGTCTGGTGGCCAAGGCCATCGCACCGTTTCGTATTCTGGGCGGTGTGCTTGGCGGTGTCTTTGGCATGCTGCGCGACAAGCCTGATGTCGTTGTCGGCTTTGGCGGGTATCCGTCGATCCCCGCGCTGACAGCGGCCTGGGTGCTGCGCAAGCCCCGGATGATCCACGAACAGAATGGCGTGCTCGGTCGGGTCAATGATCTGTTTTCAAAACATGTTGATGCGGTGGCCTGCGGCACATGGCCGACCACATTGCCCGATGGTGTCAGCGCTGAACACACCGGCAATCCGGTGCGTGCTGCGGTGTTGGAGCGTGCGGGCGCGGGCTATATCGCGCCGGGCGATTACCCGATGGAGCTGTTGGTGATGGGCGGCAGCCAGGGCGCGCGCATCTTGAGCGAGGTGATCCCCCCCGCCATCGCCGATCTGCCGATGGAGCTGCTGCGCAATATCCGCGTCAGCCATCAGGCGCGGGACGAGGATGGTCAGCGGGTCGCTACCTTTTACGCCGAAAACGGGATCAATGCCGATGTGCAGCCGTTTTTCCATGACGTGCCGCGGCGCATGTCCGAAGCCCAACTGGTGATCAGCCGCGCTGGCGCGTCCAGCGTTGCCGATATCTCTATCATCGGGCGGCCGTCGATCCTCATCCCGTTTGCGGCGGCGACGGGCGATCATCAGACGGCCAATGCCCGTGGATTGGTGGACGCCGGTGCCGCGATCATGGTGCCTGAAAATATGGCAAATCCAGATAGTCTGCGGGCCCAGATCGAAATGGTGCTGACCCATGCAGAGGGTGCGCTGCAGATGGCGCGTGCCGCACTGTCTGTCGCCAAGCCGGACGCCGCAGAAGAACTTGCCCAGATGGTGGAAACCCTGGCAACCGAAGGAAAGAAACGATGAACGCAGCCACGAAACTTCCCACCGATGTGGGCCCGATCCATTTCGTGGGTATTGGCGGTATCGGCATGTCCGGCATTGCCGAGGTGTTGTTGAACCACGGCTACCGCGTGCAGGGGTCGGACCTGAAATCGACCAAGATCACCGACCGTCTGGTGGACCTTGGCGCGACGGTGTTCGAAGGGCAGGAGGCCGCGAACATCGAAGGGGCCGCCGTGGTCGTGATTTCTTCGGCGATCAAGCCGGGCAACCCTGAACTGGATGCCGCACGGGTGGCGGGCCTTCCCATCGTGCGCCGCGCCGAGATGCTGGCAGAGCTGATGCGTCTGAAATCCAACATTGCGGTGGCCGGAACCCACGGCAAGACCACCACAACGACGATGGTGGCCGAACTGCTGGTCAACGGCGGGATCGATCCGACGGTTGTGAACGGTGGGATCATCCATGCTTACGGGTCGAACGCACGGATGGGGCAGGGCGAATGGATGGTGGTCGAGGCGGATGAATCCGACGGTACTTTCAACCGTCTGCCCGCGACCATTGCTATCGTGACCAATATCGACCCCGAGCATATGGAGCATTGGGGCGATTTCGATACCCTGCGCAAAGGGTTCCTGGATTTCGTCTCGAACATTCCTTTCTACGGGCTGGCGGTCTGCTGCATCGACCACCCCGAGGTGCAGGCGCTGGTCGGCAAGATCACCGACCGCCGTGTCATGACCTATGGCTTCAACACCCAAGCCGACGTGCGCGCGGTCAACCTGCACTACAAGGCGGGCGTGGCGCATTTCGATATCATGTTCCAGGCCGAAGGGATCACGATCAAGGATTGCAGCCTGCCGATGCCCGGGGATCACAATGTGTCCAACGCCTTGGCGGCGGTTGCCGTGTCGCGCCACCTTGGCATGAAAACCGAAGAAATCCGTGCCGCGCTTGCCGGGTTCGGTGGCGTGAACCGTCGCTTTACCAAAGTGGGCGAAGTGGACGGAGTGACGATCATCGATGACTACGGTCACCACCCGGTCGAGATTACCGCCGTACTGAAAGCCGCGCGTCAGGCCACCGAAGGGCGCGTGATCGCGGTCCACCAGCCCCACCGCTACAGCCGTTTGCACCATCATTTCGAGGAATTCTGCGCCTGTTTCAACGATGCCGATGTCGTTGGTATCGCCGAGGTCTATGCCGCGGGCGAAGATCCCATTGAGGGGGCAGGGCGCGATGACTTGGTGGCAGGGTTGATCCGTCATGGCCACCGCCACGCCCGCGCCGTCCAAAGCGAGGATGATCTGGCGCGACTGGTGCGCGAACAGGCAGGGCCGGGGGATATGGTTGTCTGCCTTGGGGCAGGGACAATCAGCACCTGGGCCAACGCCTTGCCTGCCGCGCTTGAAGCCTTGAAAAAGGAAGCCGTCTGAATGGCGCGGACCCCATCATACGGGGGCCGGTCATGACCTTGCTTTGGGCTTGCATCCTGTGGGTCTTTTGCTCGGCCACGGTGGCGACGCTGCCCATGCGTCTGCAATATATTCCCGGTGTGATCCTGCTGATTGCCGCACCGGTGCTGATCATCCTGATCGGTCTTCAGGTGGGTTGGCTCTATAGCCTGCTTGCTCTTGCTGCCTTTGTGTCGATGTTCCGCAATCCCTTGCGCTTTTTGCTGGCCAAGCTGCGCGGACAAAACCCGGAGGTTCCAAAATGAGTATATCACTGGTTCTTGCCTGTTTTTGGGCGGTCGTCGCCAATGTGTTGGCGATGACGCCCAGCTCTGACCAACACTGGCGCAGCGCCTATGTGTTGATTGCCGTCGGCATCCCCGTCCTGGGGTTTGTCACCATGCAGCACGGCCCTTGGGTCGGGATGCTGGTACTTGCGGGCGGGTGTTCGGTGTTGCGCTGGCCGGTGATCTATCTGATGCGCTGGCTGCGCGGTACCGCTGTGCGGAATGGTGCAAAGTGAACCTGACGCTGGTGATCCTGATTAGCATCCTCGTGGTGTGGATGCTTGCCGCGGGCTGGTGCGGGCTGGTGCGCCGGTATGGCGGCTTTGTGCTGGTCCTGCTGGCGGGGCTGGCGCTGAACTGGGCGTGGATGATCTGGGGCCTTGGCGCGAAACCGCTGGAGCGTCCGGTGTTCATGGCGCAAGCCGCTGCCACGGGCTATGCGGTCTGCGCGTTTCTTGCCGGCTGGCTGGCCGGACGTATCACGCGCGAGTTGCGGGCCAACCGGCCTGATTGATTGGGCGGTTTTTGGCGCGCTTCGGGCGCATGTGGAAAATTGACCTCCCTCCCAAAGCGGGCTAGGCGATGGGCATGACAGATATTTCCTTTCCCGACATGCGCGGTAAGCTGACGCAAAACCGCCCCCTAGCTGATCTGACCTGGCTGCGCGTGGGCGGTCCTGCTGACTATTTCTACCAGCCTGCCGATGCGGATGATCTGGCGGCTTTCATGAAGGCGCTGCCCACTGATGTCGTGGTCATGCCGATGGGGGTCGGGTCGAATGTGATCGTGCGCGACGGCGGCTTGCGCGCTGTGGTGATCCGGCTGGGGCGCGGGTTCAACACCATCAGTTGCGAGGATGGAATCGTCACCGCAGGTGCCGCGGCGCTGGACGCCCATGTCGCGCGCAAGGCAGCGGACGCGGGGCTGGACCTGACCTTCCTACGTACAATCCCGGGTAGTATTGGCGGCGCGGTACGGATGAACGCGGGCTGCTATGGTGCCTATACTGCTGATTATTTCATCAGCGCTGACGCGATCACCCGCACGGGCGAACAGGTCACGCTGGGGCCGGATGATCTGCAATTCGCCTATCGCCAGACCGCTTTGCCTGACGGGTATGTCATCACCTCCGCCCGTTTCGCGCCCCCCAAAGGCGAGGCGCAAGCGCTGCACGCGCGGATGGAGGACCAGCTGCGCAAACGCGACGAAACCCAACCCACCAAGGACCGCAGCGCGGGGTCGACGTTCCGCAATCCGGCGGGGTTTTCCAGCACGGGGCAGGCGGATGACCGCCATGATCTGAAGGCGTGGAAGGTCATTGACGACGCCGGTTTGCGCGGTGCTACCTTGGGTGGCGCACAGATGAGCCCTAAACACCCGAATTTCCTGATCAACACGGGTTCCGCAACGGCAGCAGACCTTGAAGCATTGGGTGAAATGGTGCGAAAAAAGGTTTACGATTCTAGCGGGATTACGCTAGAGTGGGAAATTATGCGGATCGGCGAAAAATAAACGTTCGAGCGTCATGATTTAGGGCCTGCAAAAGGCCCGCTATAGAATGAATAAGGGTCGCAACAGGCCCATTTAAAAAGGCAGATTGAGTGGGATTGTCGAGCAGGACACCCCCGAGAGTTGCAGTATTGTTGGGTGGCCCCTCGGCGGAACGCGAGGTGTCTCTGTCAACAGGGCGCGCCTGCGCAGCGGCTTTGCGGGACCGGAGTTTCGAAGTCATCGAGGTCGATTGCGGCCCCGACCTTTGTGCCGATCTGGGCGCTGCTAAACCCGATGTCGTTCTAAATTGTCTGCATGGCCGCTGGGGCGAAGACGGCTGCGTGCAGGGTTTGCTGGAATGGATGGGCCTGCCTTACACACACTCCGGCGTGCTGGCCTCTGCCCTTGCGATGGACAAACAGCGCAGCAAAGAAGTTTTTCGTGCCGCGGGTTTGCCTGTGGTGGAAAGCTTGATCGTGTCGGCGGCGACCGTGCGGGGGTCGCATGTGATGGACCCACCCTATGTGGTCAAGCCGAACAACGAAGGTTCATCCGTCGGTGTTTACCTTGTCGAGATCGAGAACAACGGCCCGCCACAGTTGGATGATGCCATGCCCGCCGAGGTCATGGTCGAGAAATTCATCCCCGGTCGCGAACTGACCACCACCGTGATGGGCGAACGTGCGCTGACCGTGACCGACATCCACACGACGGGCTGGTATGACTATGACGCCAAGTACAAGGCGGGCGGGTCGACCCATGTGGTCCCTGCCGATATCCCGCACGAGATTTTTGAACTCTGCATGGATTACGCCCTGCGGGCGCATAACGCGCTTGGCTGTCGCGGTGTCAGCCGTACGGATTTCCGTTGGGATGAAAGCAAGGGAGCAGCTGGGCTGTTCCTGCTGGAAACCAACACCCAGCCCGGCATGACCCCCACCTCGCTGTCGCCCGAACAGGCGCAGGCGGTTGGCATTTCCTTTGGCGAGCTATGCGCCTGGATGATCGAGGACGCATCATGCAATCGTTGATCAAACGCGTCAAACCCGCCAAGCCGGCCAAGGCAGATCCCGCACCGTCACGTTGGGCGTGGCGGATGCAGCGTTTGATGCTGACGCCGACCTTTCGTTTCGGGCTGCGCGTCGGGGTGCCGTTCTGCTTGGCGTTGGCAGCGGGGACGATCTATCTGTCGGACGAAGCGCGGCGGGGACAGTTGGCCGATGTCTATGCCAATGCCCGCACCAGCATCCAGCAGCGCCCTGAATTCATGGTCAAGCTGATGGCGATTGATGGTGTCGAAGGCGTTTTGGCCGCTGACGTGCGTGCTGCTGTGCCTGTCGAATTTCCAACCAGTTCTTTCGATCTTGATCTGCCTGCATTGCGGCTGGCGATCACCGATCTTCCCGGCGTCAAGCAGGCATCGCTGCGGGTGAAACCGGGCGGCGTGTTGCAGGTGTCGGTACAGCCACGGGTGCCGGTCGCTGTTTGGCGCAGTCAGGACGGGCTGCTGCTGATCGACGCCGAGGGCAGCCCCATCGGCCAGCTTGTATCGCGCGGCGATCGCACGGACCTGCCCCTTGTGGTGGGCGAGGCGGCGAACCAGCGCGTGAGCGAAGCGCTTGAATTGATCCGCACGGCGGCTCCGTTGGGGGAGCGGCTGCGCGGTTTGGTACGCATGGGAGAGCGGCGATGGGACGTCGTTCTTGACCGTGAACAGCGTATCTTGCTGCCCGAAACCCAGGCCGTTCAGGCGCTGGAGCGGGTGATCGCGCTGGAAGGCGCACAGGATGTGCTGGCCCGCGACGTCGCGCGGGTAGACATGCGGTTGGCCCAACGGCCCACCGTGCAAATGAACAAGGACGCCACACAAGAATTGTGGCGCATCAGGCAGATTTCGGGACAGTGAAAAGATGATGGACCTATACGATAGTCAGCGATCCATGCGCCACATGCGTAAGCTTGCGATGCAACGCGGCGTGGTGGCTATTCTCGATGTGGGCACGTCAAAGATCGCCTGCCTGGTGCTGCGGTTTGACGGCACGGGCCGCGTCTCTGAAGAGGGGGAGATCGGGTCGCTTGCAGGGCAATCCGGTTTTCGCGTGATCGGGGCTGCGACCACACGGTCGCGCGGGGTCCGCTTCGGCGAGATCTGCGCCATGCAGGAAACCGAACGCGCTGTGCGTACCGCGCTGCAGGCGGCGCAGAAAATGGCGAACATCCGTGTGGATCACGTGATAGCCTGTTTCTCGGGTGCTGAACCGCGCAGCTACGGTCTGGATGCCGCGCTGGATCTGGAAGGGCAGGTCGTGTCCGAGCAGGATGTCGCGCAGGTTCTGGCCAATTGCGACGTGCCCGAATACGGCGAGGGCCGTGAAGTGCTGCATGCGCAGCCGGTGAACTTTGCGCTGGATAACCGGTCGGGCCTGTCCGATCCCCGCGGCCAATTGGGCAATACCCTGTCGGTCGATATGCATATGCTGACCGTGGACGCGGCGGCGGTTCAACACCTTGCCCATTGTATTAAACGCTGTGACCTCGAACTGGCGGGCGTTGCATCTTCGGCCTATGTCTCGGGTATTTCATCGCTGGTCGAAGATGAGCAGGAGCTTGGTGCCGCTTGTATTGACCTTGGCGGCGGGTCGACCTCTGTTTCGATCTTCATTCGCAAACACATGATCTATGCCGACAGCGTGCGCATGGGCGGGGATCACATCACCTCTGACATCTCTATGGGGTTGCAGGTGCCAACGGCCAACGCCGAACGGATCAAGACCTTTTATGGCGGGGTGCATGCGACAGGCATGGACGACCGCGAGATGATTGATATCGGTGGCGACACCGGTGATTACGAGCACGACCGTCGCACTGTCAGCCGCGCCGAGCTGATCGGCATCATGCGCCCCCGTGTCGAAGAAATTCTGGAAGAAGTCCGCGCCCGTCTGGATGCCGCGGGTTTTGACCACCTGCCAAGCCAGCAGATCGTGCTGACCGGCGGCGGCAGTCAGATTCCGGGCCTAGATGGTCTGGCAAGCAAGATTTTGGGCCAACAGGTCCGTTTGGGCCGCCCGCTGCGCGTGCACGGCCTGCCACAAGCCGCAACCGGTCCGGGTTTCGCCTCTGCCGTAGGGTTGGCGCTTTTCGCCGCGCACCCGCAAGACGAGTGGTGGGACTTCGACATTCCCGCCGACCGCTACCCATCCCGGTCGTTGAAGCGCGCTGTCAAGTGGTTCCGCGACAACTGGTAACCCCCAGATGCGGTGCGCGCGTCGAAATCATGAGAAAACCGGCAAAAAAACGCCCATATAATGTGTCAAAACCGTGTTTTCTAGGTGACGCATGGGCGTTCTCCCTATACAATAAGGGGGATTGCACAAAAAATGCTCCGTAAGCGAGCTAAACAATACAGGCGGATGGCTCATGACCCTTAATCTTTCAATGCCCGGACAGGGCGACCTGAAACCCCGCATCACAGTGTTTGGTGTTGGCGGGGCAGGCGGCAACGCCGTGAACAACATGATCGAGAAAGAACTCGACGGTGTTGATTTCGTGGTTGCCAACACAGACGCGCAAGCGTTGCAGCAAGCCAAAGCGGAAAGCCGCGTTCAGCTGGGCATCAAAGTGACCGAAGGTCTGGGTGCGGGCGCGCGCGCAACCGTGGGTGCTGCCGCTGCCGAAGAAAGCATTGAACAGATTGTTGACCATCTGGCCGGCGCGCACATGTGCTTTATCACCGCCGGTATGGGTGGGGGCACCGGGACAGGGGCCGCGCCGATCATCGCACAGGCTGCGCGTGAACTGGGTGTTCTTACCGTTGGTGTCGTGACCAAGCCGTTCCAGTTTGAGGGCATCAAGCGGATGCGTCAGGCTGAAGACGGTATCGAGGCGCTGCAAAAGGTCGTCGATACACTGATCATCATTCCCAACCAGAACCTGTTCCGTCTGGCGAATGAAAAAACCACCTTTACCGAAGCATTCTCCATGGCGGATGACGTGCTGTACCAAGGTGTCAAAGGCGTCACGGATCTGATGGTCCGCCCCGGCCTGATCAACCTCGACTTTGCGGACGTGCGCGCCGTGATGGACGAGATGGGCAAAGCGATGATGGGCACCGGCGAGGCAGAGGGCGAAGATCGCGCCATCCAGGCCGCCGAGAAGGCCATCGCGAACCCGCTGCTGGACGAAATCAGCCTGCGCGGTGCCAAGGGCGTTCTGATCAACATCACCGGCGGTCACGACCTGACCCTGTTCGAACTGGACGAAGCGGCGAACCGTATCCGCGAAGAAGTCGACCCAGACGCGAACATCATCGTGGGTTCCACGCTCGACACCGAACTGGGTGGCGTTATGCGCGTGAGCGTTGTTGCCACAGGGATCGATGCGGTTGACGTCAACACCGAGATGCCCGTGCCGCGCCGCTCCATGTCGCAGCCATTGCCTGCTAAAGCGCCAGAGGTTGAACAAGCCCCCGCCGCCGAAGCACCTGCACAGGTTGCCGCACAAGCCGAGTACGAAGAAGAGCCACAGCAGCAGCTGTTCCAGGAAGAGCCCGCTATCAACCACAGCGGTTTCTCTGACACATCCTATGAAGACGAAGCGTCGGACGCAGATGATCTGCCACCCCCCGCCTACCGTCCCGAGGTCGCGTCCTTCCAGCCGCGCCGCGAAGAGGTGAATGTCGACGCGCAAGAGCAAGAGGCGTTTGTCGCGCCACGCGCCCCTGCACCCGGGACCCCATCGCCCGAAGCACTGGCTCGTCTGCGCGCAGCCGCGCAAAAAGCATCGCCAAGCCAGCAGCAACAGCGTCAACCACAAGCGCAGCCACAGCAGCAGCGTCAACAACCCGCCGCCGAGCAGGGCGAGAAGCGCTTTGGCATCAACTCGTTGATCAACCGCATGACCGGTCACGGTGAGGCGGAAACACAGCAGCAGCGCCCCGTACGTCAGCAGCCGCCGGTTCAGACCCGCGCGTCCTCTGCCGCGCCACAGCCGCGCGACGTCCAGGACGAAGATCAAGAGCGGATCGAAATCCCCGCCTTCCTGCGTCGTCAGGCGAACTAAGCTTACCTAAGATGTCCTCGTAAACGTCCGAAAGGCCACCCTTAGGGGTGGCCTTTTTCGTTGGCGCCACAACTTTAAGCGTGCTGCGTTGCAGCAATTTGCGGGTGCAGGCCAGTAACATTCGTTGAAATATTGTTGTTATATGTTCACGCTTCGCGGTCATTTCAGGGGCGATCTGCGACCTGAAACATATATATAACAGTGGCTTATTGGGGGTATGCGCACGTTAACGCCCAATTGTGACAGTGATGTTTCAGACGGTAGCAATGATTGAATTGAGCATTAGGAACGGCCCCGTTAGGACAGAGTTCAACTTAGACAGATGATCTTTGGACAGTGAGTATTGACCGTGCAGACAACCATTAAGACAGCGATCAGCTTTAGCGGCACCGGCCTTCATTCCGGCCGTCCTGCAACTGTGACGATCCGTCCGGCTGGCGCGCATCACGGTATCTGGTTCTCGCGCAGTGACGTGGATGTGGGCGACCGCCTGATCCCCGCCCGCTGGGATGCGGTGAATCGCTCGCCCCTTTGCACCAAGCTAGAAAATGCGGCGGGTCTGCAAATCTCTACTGTTGAACACCTGATGGCCGCACTGGCCGGTTGTGGCATCCACAACGCGCTGGTCGAGATTGATGGCCCCGAAGTGCCGATCCTCGACGGCTCTGCCGCGCCCTTCGTGCGTGGTATCATGCAGCGCGGCGTGCGCGTGCTGGCGGCCCCTGTGCGCGCTTTCGAAGTGCTGAAAACGGTCACCGTGACGGATGGAGAGGCCTCGGCCACTATCGCACCGGCAGAGACCCTGAAGATCGACTTTGTCATCGACTTCGCCGATGCCGCCATTGGCCATCAGGAAAAGTCGCTGGTCATGAACAACGGCAGCTTTGCCCGCGAACTTTGCGACAGCCGGACCTTCTGCCGTCAGGCGGATGTAGACGCGATGCAGGCGAACGGTCTGGCATTGGGCGGTCACGCTGGTGAAAATGCTGTGGTCTTCGACGGCGACCAAGTGCTGAGCCCCGGTGGTCTGCGTCATGACGATGAACCCGTGCGCCACAAAATGCTGGATGCTTTGGGTGATCTGGCGCTGGCTGGCGCACCGTTGATCGGCCATTACACCGGCGTGCGCGCCGGCCACAGCCTGACCAACACGCTGCTGCGGGCGCTGTTCGCGACCCCAGGTGCCGTGCGCATGGTTGAATGTGACGCGCAAATGGCGTCGCGTCTGCCCGGCTTTGGCCTTGAGTGGGACGAAATCCCCGCCGTTGCCTGAAAGCGGTAACGCGATGTCGCAGGGCAGGGCGTTAACGACGGTTGAAACTCCGGTGGGGCTTGGGTAATCCTTTGTTTACGATTTGGCCCGTCGACAGCCGCCCTTGCAGGGGACTGCCGAATGGTCGTTTTGTTGCGCGAAACCTTGTGCTAGTCACGGGCAAAGGCGTATCGTGAAACGTGACGCAGAGTTTAAAGCGAGGGTGAAACGCATGACGGGTACGATGTCGCGCAAGCGGGTGGTCGGTGCGGTGCTTTTGGCGGGCGTTCTTGGCGCGTGCGGTGGTGCTCAGGATACGGGTCGGACGACCAACAGCTTCTTCAACCCTCAGGAAATTCCGCTTGAAACATACTCGGCCGAGCAGATTTACGAGCGTGGCGAATTTGAACTGAACCGCAAACGCCCTGCCGAAGCGGCTGAATATTTCTCCGAGATTGAACGCCTTTACCCCTATTCCGAATGGGCCAAGCGGGCGCTGATCATGCAGGCTTTCGCCTATCATCAGGATCAGGATTACCCCAACAGCCGCTCTGCCGCGCAGCGCTATATTGATTTCTTCCCCGATGATGATGATGCGTCTTATGCAAGCTACCTTCTGGCCCTAAGCTATTATGACCAGATTGACGAAGTTGGCCGCGATCAGGGGCTGACCTTTCAGGCGCTGCAAGCGCTGCGTCGCGTGATCGAGGATTATCCAGACAGCGAATATGCACGGTCTTCCGTGCTGAAATTCGATCTGGCGTTTGACCATCTGGCGGGCAAGGAAATGGAAGTGGGGCGCTATTATCTGCGTCGCAAACACTATACCGCGTCGATCAACCGCTTCCGCGTCGTGGTCGAGGATTTCCAGACAACCACCCACACCGCCGAGGCGCTGCACCGTCTGGTAGAGGCGTATCTGTCGCTGGGTCTCACGGACGAGGCGCAGACCGCAGGTGCCATTCTGGGGCACAACTACCAGTCCACCGAGTGGTACGAGGCAAGCTATAAGCTGCTGACCGGTCAGGGCCTTGAAATGAAGTCCTTCGGCGATAACTGGTTGACCGCGATCTACCGCCAAACGATCAAGGGCGAATGGATCTGACCCAAGCGCCTTTTGACGGCCCACACGGATAGTGACCCATGCTACGCGGCCTAGATATTTCGGATATGCTAATCATCGACCGGCTGGAACTTGCGTTTCAGCCGGGTTTGAACGTTCTGACCGGCGAAACCGGGGCCGGTAAATCGATCTTGCTTGATAGTCTCGGGTTCGTGCTGGGCTGGCGCGGGCGCGCCGATCTGGTGCGTCAGGGCGCGTCTCAGGGCGAGGTCACGGCATGGTTCGACCTGCCCGAAGGCCACGCAGCCCACGCGGTGCTGGAAGAAGCTGGCCTGCCCGGCGGGGGCGAGCTGATCTTGCGCCGCATCAACGGGTCTGACGGGCGTAAAACGGCTTGGGTCAATGACCGCCGCTGCTCGGGCGAGGTGCTGCGCGCGCTGTCGGAAACGCTGGTCGAATTGCACGGCCAGCATGACGACCGCGGGCTGCTTGACCCCAAGGGCCACCGCGCCATTCTAGATGAATTCGCGGGCACCACCGCGCTGCGCGACAAGGTGCGGCAGGCGTGGTCTGCCTTGGCTGCGGCGCGCAAGGCTGCCAAACAGGCCGCCGTCGAACGCGAGGCCATTGCCGCCGAAGAAGAATACCTGCGCCACGCCGTGGCAGAGCTTGACAAGCTGGACCCGCAAGCGGGCGAGGAAGAACAGCTCGACGCGCGCCGCCGCCTGATGCAAAGCGCCGAAAAGATCCGCAGCGATGTGGTCAACGCCTACGAGATGATGGGGCAGGGCGGGGCGGAGACTCAGTTGGGCGACGCTCTGCGCTGGCTCGACGGGGTGGCCCATAAAGCCGACGGCGCGCTAGAGGCCCCGATGGCTGCGCTTTCGCGTGCGATGGTCGAATTGGACGAGGCGATGGAAGGCGTGGTCGCCGCCATCGACACCATGTCGTTCAACCCGATCGAGCTGGAAGAAACCGAAGAGCGCCTCTTTGCCATCCGCGCGATGGCCCGCAAGCACGAGGTGCTGGCCGACGATCTGGCGGGCTTTGCCGATACACTACGCGGCAAGCTGGACGCGCTCGACGCGGGCGAAGCGGCACAGGCGGGGCTGGAGAAAGCCGTGCGCGACGCCCAAGCCGGCTATGATGCCGCTGCCGACGCGCTGACCGATGCGCGCCGCAAGAAAGCGGGCAAGCTGGACAAGGCCGTCGCGGCAGAGCTTGCCCCGCTCAAGATGGAGCGCGCGGTTTTTGCCACGCAGATCTCCGAGGAAACGCCCGGACCGGAAGGCCGCGATGCGGTGTCCTTTACCGTGGCCACCAACCCTGGCGCGCCTGCGGGCCCACTGGGCAAGATCGCATCGGGCGGGGAGCTAAGCCGCTTTCTGCTCGCGCTTAAGGTCTGTCTGGCCAAGGGGCAAACCGGCCTGACGATGATCTTTGACGAAATCGACCGGGGTGTCGGCGGTGCGACTGCCGATGCGGTGGGGCGTCGTCTGGCGGCGCTGTCACAGGGCGGGCAGGTGCTTGTTGTTACCCACTCTCCCCAGGTTGCCGCTTTGGGCGCGCATCATTGGCGCGTGTCCAAGGCCGTGTCCAAGGGCATGACCCTATCGACCGTCACGCCGCTTTCTGCACCAGAACGCGTGGACGAGGTCGCGCGGATGTTGGCTGGGGATACGATTACCGATGCGGCACGCGCCGCCGCGCGCGAGCTTTTGGGCGAAGAATTCGCCAGCTAGCGGCACAGTCTTGAATGCGGGGGTTTTAACGCAGGCGGCTCTGTCCTAGACATGTGTAAACCCTGACAGCAAAGCCGCCATGCCTTTGAAACCGCGCCCCTTTCTGAACCAGCAGTATAACACATGGTGCAGCCATGCGCGTCTGGGGTGGGATGTGTTGCGTGAAAAAGGGCCGGGCAAGGTCACCTTCTGGTTCATCGCGCTTGCAATCGGCATCTCGGCTGGCTTTGCCGCGCTGTTTTTTCGCAAAGGGATCAACGCATTACAAGCGTTTCTTTATGGCACCGAAGATGTGCAGCACCTGCATAGTTTTATCGGCAGCCTTGATTGGTATTGGGTCGTTCTGATCCCCACCATCGGCGGGCTGACCGTGGGGCTAATCTTGCATAATTTCACCCGAGACGCCCGTGTGCGCAGCGTCGGCGATGTGATCCTTGGCGCGGCATTGCACGAAGGTCGGGTGGAAACACGGGCCGGTATTGCGTCGGCGCTGGCCTCGCTGATCACGCTGAGCACCGGCGGATCGTCAGGGCGAGAAGGGCCGGTGGTCCACCTTGCGGGCGTGATCTCGACCCTGGTGAGCCGCCGGATCAATGCCAGCGGCATTACCGGTCGTGACCTGCTGGGCTGCGCCGTTGCGGCGGCCGTCTCTGCCAGTTTTAATGCCCCGATTGCAGGCGCGCTTTTCGCGCTCGAGATCGTGTTGCGCCACTTTGCCGTGCACGCCTTTGCCCCGATCGTGATCGCCTCGGCCGCGGGCACGGTGATTAACCGGTTGGAATTCGGCGGTCTGACCGAATTCGCCCTACCCACCGTGGGCGATATGTCCTTCTATGCCGAGCTGCCCGCCTTTCTGCTGCTGGGGCTGACCTGCGGCGTGGTGGCAGTGTTTCTCATGCGCGGTATCTTCTGGGCCGAGGATTTCGGAAACTTCATACAGGCGCGCAGCAAGCTGCCGCGCTACCTGCGCCCTGCCGTGGCAGGGGCAATCCTTGGGGTGATCGCGCTGTGGTTCCCCCATATCATCGGCGTCGGATACGAGACGACGACCCGTGCGTTAAGCGGTGACATGATCCTGCACGAAGCCGTTGTCTTTGCCGTGCTCAAGATCATCGCGGTGTCGATCACCCTTGGCGGGCGGATGGGCGGCGGGGTGTTTTCGCCCTCGCTGATGTTGGGGGCGCTGACGGGGCTGGCCTTCGGGTTGATCGCCACGGGCGTCTTTCCCACGATGTCAGGGGCCACGTCGCTGTATGCGCTGGCGGGCATGGGCGCGGTGGCGGCTGCCGTTCTGGGAGCGCCGATCTCTACCACCTTGATTGTATTCGAACTGACCGGAGACTGGCAGACAGGTCTGGCGGTGATGGTCGCTGTCAGCATGTCGACCGCGCTGGCCTCGCGTCTGGTGCACCGCAGCTTCTTCCTGACGCAGATGGAACGCCGCGGTATCCACCTTGCCGCCGGCCCTCAGGCCTATCTGCTGGGGATGTTCATGGTGGGCCGCATCATGCGCCGCCCCGACGACCTGCGCGCCGCGAACCAAGAAACCTGCTGGGACTTGATCGGAGAGGGGACGTATATCGATGGCACCGCCACCCTAGAGGCCGCAATGCCGATCTTTGAACAAAGCGGCGCGGCATTTATTCCCGTGGTCACGCTCAAGCCCGAATCGCCGCCCGAACTGCTGGGTGCGTTGTTCCATGTAGATGCCCTCAAGGCCTACAACCGCGCCTTGGCCGAGACAGCAGCCGAAGAACACTCCTGATTGTCGCTGAATTTGTGACAATGGGTGTGACGCGATCGAACTGTCCCAAAATATTTAAATGCGCCTGAAATGTGGCGGTATTTTGTCTTTCTTGCGATGGCCCCGGTGACTACACTTCTAGGAATAACTTAGGGGAATTTTAACATGCTTGGATTGACTTTACTGCCAGCGCTCGCGCTTTTGGGATTTGCGGGATTGATTGGCAGCGACAGCGATGACGATGATACCAACGACGACATGCAAGACGTGGCAGAGCCCGAGGTTGCAGACCCGCAGATCGCCACGCAGCAGGGCACCAACGGCCCTGATCTGGTCACGGGCACGGGCGCGGATGATGACATCGACGCGTTTGGCGGTGACGACACGGTAAACGGTTTTGGCGGCGATGACACGGTGCAGGGCGGCGCGGGCAATGACCTGCTGAACCTTGGCGGTGGCGACAATCTTGGAAATGGCGAAGAGGGGCGCGATACCGTCAACGGCGGGCCGGGTGCCGACACATTGCTAGGCGGGAATGGCGCCGACAGTCTTTCAGGCTTCGGGGGCACCGATGACCTGTCCGGCGGGCAGGGCAGCGATATGCTGCGCGGTGGTCTGGGTGATGATCTGCTTAACGGCAACAACGGCAGCGATACGCTTGATGGCGGTGCCGATAATGACACCCTGATCGGCGGCAGCGGCGACGACAGCCTTGGCGGCTTTGGCGGCGCAGATTCCCTCGTGGGTGGGCTCGGCTCCGACAATCTGGACGGCGGTGCCGATAATGATACGCTTTTGGGCGGCGGGCTGATGGACACGCTCTTTGGCGGTTCCGGCGATGACGTGCTGCGCGGTGGCACCAACAACGATCGGGTCAACGGCGGGTCCGGCGATGACGACGCCCAAGGCAACTTTGGCGCGGATACCGTGCTGGGGGGGCGCGGCAACGACACGCTAAGCGGTGGTGAAGGCTTTGACTACATCGAAGGGAACGACGGCGACGACATCCTGATGGGCAACGAAGGCAACGACGGGCTCAGCGGCGGACAGGGCAATGACACGCTGATGGGCGGGGTTGGCAGCGATACGCTTAGCGGGCTGGCGGGCGATGATGTGCTTGACGGGCAGGGCGGGAACGACCTGCTGAACGGCAACATCGGGAACGACACGTTGATGGGCGGCGGGTTGAACGACACGCTGAATGGCAATGGCGGCGACGATGTGATCAGCGGCGGCACTCAAAGCGATCTGATCAACGGCGGCAGCGGCGACGACGATCTGTCTGGCGACGCAGGAGCCGATACGATCAACGCGGGCCCCGGCAATGATACGCTGACGGGCGGCGAGGGGCCGGACAAGCTGGCGGGCAACAACGGCGACGACCAGATTGACGGCGATGCTGACAATGACGCGCTATTCGGCGGCATGGGCGACGACACGTTGAACGGCGGGGCGGGGAATGACTTCCTGATCTCGGGGCTGGGGACTGACAGCATTGACGGCGGTGCCGGAGACGATGTGATCCGCGCGTTCGACTTCAACCTCAACGGCAATGTGTCGGGCGATACCGATACGATGGCAGATGTCGTGCTGGGGGGCGAGGGCAACGACACCATCAGCGCCAACGACGGCGATACCGTGACAGGGGGTGACGGGGCCGATGTGATCAATGCCATCGGCTATGATCAAGTGGGCAAGGCCCCGGTCATCGTGACCGACTTTAACCTCGCCGAAGACGGGCTGTACCTACAGGAAACCCAAGGCTCGCCCGCGCAATTTGCCCCCGGTGACGGGATGTTCGAAATCCGCGCCGCGGATAATGGCACCGACAGTGAACTTGTGGTCAACGGCAATGTCGTGGTGATCGTGCAAAACACCAGCGCCGCCGATCTCAGCGCGGACACAAGCTGGCTGCTGAACGCATAAGAGGGGCCGCAGCCCCCCCTGCTTCAATCTTGAATTTCTAGGGCCCTCTCGGGGGCCCTAGATTTGTTCGACCGCAACCTCGGGCAATTGGTAGAAGGCCAGATGGCCCTTGATCTCGGCGACATCCTCGCTGGGGTCCTCGTAGGACCATGCCACGTTTTCCAACGTCCGGCTTTTGGTCACGACCGAGAAGTAATGCGCATCGCCCTTGTGCGGGCAGTGGGTGGTCTTGTCGGTCTTGTCCAGAAACGCCATGGCGATATCCGAACGGGGGATATAGATCACCGCGTCTCGGTCACCTTCGCGCAGCTCAAGCGCATTACGTGTCTCGGCCAGTACCGCGCCCCCTGCGCGCACTGTCCATGTTCCGTTCGACTTCAATATCTTGATATGGTCTGCCATTGCTGACCGTCCTCCCTGAATGAACTGAAATATATCGCGCTCAAACCGGCGCTGTTGCCGCATCCAACCACAGTTTTGCAACCGGTGATAGCCGCGGCCCGATCTTTTCCGCAACGTCGCGATGATAGGCGTTCAGCCAGTCGCGGGCGTCTTGGGTCAGCATCTGCGGCACGACCAGCCGCGTGTCGATGGGCGCAAAGCTCAGCGTCTCCCACGACAGCATGGCGTGATGCGCGTCCCCGCCTGGCAGATCAGGCGCAGACCGCACCACGGCAAGGTTTTCCAGCCGGATGCCAAAGGCCCCCTCGCGGTAATAGCCGGGCTCGATGCTCAGGATCATGCCTTCGGACAGAGGCACCGTGCTCAGCTTGCTCAGACGTTGCGGCCCTTCGTGCACGCTCAGATAGGCCCCGACGCCATGGCCCAGCCCGTGATCGAAATCCTGCCCCGCCATCCAGAGCGGCAAACGTCCCACAGCCTCGATATCGCGCCCGGCCAGCCCTTGGGGCCAGCGCAGACGGCTCATGGCGATCAAACCGTTCAGCACACGGGTAAACGCCTCTTTCGCCTCGACCGGCGGCGTGCCGATGGCGATGGTGCGGGTGATGTCGGTGGTGCCATCCAGATATTGCCCGCCCGAATCCAGCACCAGCAGATGCCCGTCTTGCAGAACGCTATCGGTGTCCTCGGTCACGCGGTAGTGCATGATCGCACCATTGGGGCCGGTGCCGGCAATGGTCTCAAAGCTGATCTCTTGCAAGGCCGGATCACTGCGGCGCGCGGTCTCCAGCTGGGTCACCACCTGTGTCTCCGTCACGCTGCCCGCAGGCTGCGCGTCCAGCCAGGCCAGCACCTCGACCAAGGCCGCCCCGTCGCGCAAATGCGCCGCGACAGAGCCTTCGATCTCCGCCGCGTTCTTGCAGGCTTTGGGCAGGGCGCAGGGGTCGTCGCCCCAGACGATCCTGTCGCCCAAAGCGTCCGAGACAGCTACAGGCACGGTGGCCTTCTCGACCAGCACGGGACCCGACAGGTCGCCAAGAGCATCCAAAAACGCCTCTGGCGCATGAAGGGTCACGTGCTCGCCCAAATGCGCCTCAAGCCCCTCCAGCTTGGATGGGGCGACGAACGCGTCCACGTGGCCCGCGCTGTGCAGCACGGCAAAGCCATGCACAACCGGATTGCGCGCAATATCGGACCCGCGGATATTCAGCAGCCAACACAGGCTGTCGGGCAGGGTGATCACCGCGGCCCCACGGCCCTTGTCGCGCAGCCCTTCGGCCAGCCGCGCGATCTTGTCGCCATGGGCCTCGCCCGCATAGTCGATTGGGTGGACCTTGGCGGGGTTCATGGGCGGTGCAGGCTGGTCTTCCCAGATACGGTCGACCAGATTGTCGGTGCGGCGCAACGTGATGCCGCTGCCGTCCAAGGCGTCCTCAAGCTGGGCGATCTGTCCGGCGGCATGCAACCACGGATCAAAGCCGATAACGCCACCCGCAGGTAACTCTGCGCGCAGCCATTCGGCCAGCGAGACTTCGGGCCAGGCTACGGGCGTATAGACATCCGCCACCTGCGCCTTGACCTGCGTGCGATAGCGCCCGTCGATAAACACGCCCGCCACATCGCGCAAAGCGGCACAGAAGCCCGCCGATCCGGTGAACCCCGTCAGCCACTTCAACCGGTCATCACGAGGGGCAACATATTCCCCCTGATGCGCGTCGGCGCGGGGCACCAGAAACCCGTCAAGCGCCTCTGCTTGCAGCTCTTTGCGCAGCGCCGCCAGCCGTGGCGGCCCTTGTTCCGGCCGCGAGGTTACCTCGAACGATTGAAACATATCCCCACCCCATTCTTCATTTTGCTCTTAAAACTCCCCGCGGAGCGTCTCTGACCCTCAGCTTGCGCGGCGCATGCCCATGACACGGGCCCGCGCGCGGGGATCGGTATCAAACAACGCCGCCAGCTGTTCGGTCATCGCACCGGCCAGCTGGTCGACATCGGTGATCGTAACGGCGCGGTCATAATAGCGAGTGACGTCGTGGCCGATGCCGATGGCCAGCAGTTCCACCGCCTTGCGTTTCTCGACCATGGCGATCACGTCGCGCAGGTGTTTTTCCAGATAATTCGCAGGGTTCACCGACAGGGTGCTGTCATCCACAGGCGCGCCGTCGCTGATCACCATCAGGATCTTGCGCGCCTCGTGGCGGGCGATCATCCGGCGGTGCGCCCATTCCAGCGCCTCCCCGTCGATGTTCTCTTTCAGCAAACCTTCCTTCATCATCAGCCCCAGATTGGGCCGCGTGCGCCGCCAGGGGGCGTCGGCGGATTTATAGATGATGTGGCGCAGGTCATTCAGACGGCCCGGCTGGACCGGACGGCCGTCGTTCAACCAGGCCTCGCGGGCTTGGCCGCCTTTCCAGGCGCGGGTGGTAAAGCCCAGGATCTCGACCTTGACGTTGCAACGCTCCAGCGTGCGGGCCAGAACATCGGCGCAAATCGCGGCGATGGAAATCGGCCGCCCGCGCATCGAGCCGGAGTTATCCAGCAGCAAGGTCACACAGGTATCGCGGAATTCGGTGTCCTGTTCGACCTTGAACGACAGCGGGGTTGTGGGGTTGGCCACGACACGGGCCAGACGACCGGCATCGAGCGTGCCTTCCTCCAGATCGAATTCCCACGACCGGTTCTGCTGCGCCTGCAAGCGACGTTGCAGCTTGTTCGCCAGACGGCTCACCGCGCCTTTCAGCGGTTCAAGCTGCTGGTCCAGATAGGCGCGCAGGCGTTCAAGCTCTGCCGGTTCGGCAAGGTCTTCGGCCCCGATCACCTCGTCATGATCGGTCTGGTACACCAGATAATTCGGGTCCGCGTCCGAGGCTTGCGGCGGGGCGGGCGGCTCCATCGGGGCGTCGCCATCGGGCATCTCGGCCTCTTCGCCAAGCTCCTGATCGGCGGTGTCATCCATCGACACCTGCGCCTGCGATTCATCCTGCTGCTGCTCTTGCGACTGCTCGGGCGAGGCTTCTGCCTCGTCGTCGTCCTGGTCGTCCTGACCGGTGCTATCGGGCTCTTGCTCTTCTTCGGTGCCTTCTTCCTCGGCGCTGTCTTGGTCGTCGTCGCCTTGGTCGGGGTCGTCGCCCAGCTGGTCACCATAGCCCAGATCAACGATCATCTTGCGCGCAAAGCGGGCAAAGGCGGCCTGATCATCCAGCGTGTCGTTCAACGTCTCGAGCGTGCCACCGGCCTGATCCTCGATATAACCGCGCCATAGCTCCATTGCGTTGGCCGCACCGGCGGGCATGTCACGCCCCGTCGCCAGATGACGCACCAGATAGCCTGCCGCCGTCGCCAAAGGCACGTCCGAGGGTTGCTTGGCCTGATCATAGCCCTTGCGCAGGGAGTCGTATTTGATCTTGGCATCGATATTGCCCGCGGTGCCGGGCATGTCGCGGGCGCCCACGGCTTCGCAGCGGGCGGTTTCCATCGCTTCATAAAGATCGCGGGCCATGTCACCGGCGGGCATGTATTTCGCATGGGTCTGGCCGTTGTGATAGCGCCGGTTCAGCGCCAGCGCGTCGGCGGTGCCACGAGCCAGCAAGACTTCCTCGCGGGTCATGCGACGGCTGACCTGCGGCAAGCGCATGGAATCCCCGCTCAGCCCCGACGGATCAACCGAATAGGTGACCGTCAGCTCTGTATCATTTGACAGCACCTTGGTCGCTTCGGCCAAAGCCTTTTTGAACGCGTCGGCGGGGTTATCTGATTGTTTGCTCATGTCATTCTCCCATCCGAGTGCGGCCGACCTGCGGCTTTGGTCACCGCGGCCACACGAAACGGGGCGCTGCGGTCAGACTGTCGCCCACCGACCAAGCTGCCGGTGGACGTCTTGTTCTTCACCCCTGCCAACGTGCGCACGGGGTGGATCGTGGTTTAGCCAAGGCTCAGGCTGGCGGCAGATTCCGGCAGCTCTTCGTCGAAGAGACGTTGATAGAATTCGGCCACGGTCTGGCGTTCCAGCTCGTCACATTTGTTGAGGAACGACAGGCGGAAGGCATAGCCCACGTCGCGGAAAATCTCGGCGTTCTGGGCCCAGGCAATCACGGTCCGCGGCGACATAACGGTCGAGAGTTCGCCATTCATAAAGGCGGTCCGCGTAAGGTCGGCGACGGTAACCATCTGCTTAATCGTCTTGCGGCCCTTGTCCGTGTTGTAATGCGGGTTCTTGGACAGAACGATCTGGGTTTCGGCGTCGATGCTCAGATAGTTCAACGTGGCGACCAGCGACCAACGGTCCATCTGGCCTTGGTTGATCTGCTGCGTACCGTGGTAAAGACCCGTGGTGTCGCCCAGACCAACAGTATTGGCGGTGGCGAAGATGCGGAAATAGGGGTGAGGTTCGATCACCTGGTTCTGGTCCAGAAGCGTCAGCTTGCCGTCTACTTCCAGCACACGCTGGATGACGAACATCACATCGGCGCGGCCCGCGTCATATTCATCAAACACGATCGCTGTGGGGTTGCGCAGGGCCCACGGCAGGATGCCTTCCTGAAAATCCGTGACCTGCTTGCCGTCTTTCAGCTTGATCGCGTCTTTCCCGATCAGGTCAATCCGGCTGATGTGGCTATCAAGGTTGACGCGGACACAGGGCCAGTTCAGCAGGCTTGCCACCTGTTCGATGTGGGTGGACTTGCCCGTCCCGTGGTAGCCCTGAACCATCACGCGGCGGTTATGGTTGAAGCCTGCAAGGATCGCCATCGTGGTGTCGGGATCGAATTTATAGGTGCTGTCCAGATCGGGAACGCGGCTTGTGCGCTCTTCAAAGCCATGAACGACCATGTCGGTGTCGATGCCAAAGACTTCGCGAACGGAGATCTCTTTGGTGGGTTTGGTTGTGAGGTCCAATGAGGTCTCGGCCATATTCTGTACGTCCTTCATGCTTCTGTCTTGCGCACCGCTTGCGGATCAAGGGTGGCGTCCACGGCAACATATCTTTCCTGAGCGCGAGGGAAAGGGGCAATTCGCACCTGCGGCAAAACCGCGAATCCCTGTGTCACATGGAAAAGGGGCGGCGCATTTATCTGCACCGCCCCATCTATATGGCTCTCAAGCCCGCCATAGGCGGTTGCCGATGCCCTCGGCCCGCCGGAATGCCGCAGCGTCAGTCCTTAAAGTTGCGGCTGCCCTTCAGCTGGTCCCAGGCCCAGACGACGAGCTGCAGCTGCTCTTCCTGGCTGCGGTCCCCGCCGTTCATATCGGGGTGGAGCACCTTGATGAGCGCCTTATAGGCCTTGCGCACTTCGGGTTTGGTCCAGGTGTCCTTGGCCTCCAGGATTTCGAGCGCGCGGCGTTCCGTGGGGGGAAGGCGGCGACCGGCTGCAGGCCCTTTGCCGGGGTTCTGCGTCGCGTTCTTGCCCAGTACCTGATGCGGGTCCTCGATGCCCAAACGCGCCCAGGCCCGTGCTTCGGGGTCGCCCAGAGGCTTGGTCGTACGCTCCCACACTTTGTCCTTGGACTGCTGGGCGTTCAATTCGGCTTCTGTTGTGCCGTCAAAGAAGTTCCACTTGAGGTTATATTCGCGCACGTGTTTCTGGCAGAACCAGAAATAATCATCCAGCACGTCCGGTGCTTTGGGCGCGCGGTACTTGCCCGGTTCTTCGCAGCCTTCGTGCGAACAGACGCGTTGCGATGTCTCGGACGCACCGGACATCCCGCGACGGCCGCGGGGATTTTTCTTTTTCGAAGACGACACGGACATGTCGAATCCAAAGGGATCACTTTTGGGCATGATATGGACCTTTCCGACTCAGGCCGGTCAGTTTAGACCTTGGGCTGTGAGATTGAAGGGGGGCTGAGCTAAAAAATGTCAGTGACACAAGAAATTGCCGACCGGCTGGAAGAGGCGTTTGCCCCGTCGGAATTAAGCGTCGTTGACGATAGTGAAAGCCATCGCGGCCACGGGGGCTATCGCGAGGGCGGCGAAAGTCATTTTAATGTGAAAATCCGGTCGGCCCATTTCAAGGGGCTGAACCGTGTTGCGCGGCATCGTGCCGTGCATGGCGCGCTTGGCCCCGATCTGATTGGCCGTATTCACGCGCTTGCGCTGGATCTCGACGTTTAAACCCTGCGTCACGGTTTGCGGCTAGTCTGCCGTCTTATCCGTCTTTGCCGTTTCCGTTTCGGGTGCCGTGGTGTCTACCTCGGTCTTCGGGGCGGGTTCCGCGGCTGTGGCGGGCGTTTTCACGGTGGTTGATTTGCGGCGCGAAGCCAGCGCGTTCAGCAGGGATGGGGCCACCACGGCGGTCTTGCCGTCGTCTTTCGTCTCGCCATGCTCATCCTCGAAATAGGGCGCGTCGCTTGTATCCTCTGCATCGGCGGTTTCTGCATCGGGCATATCGGCATCCGGCGGGGGAAGTAGCTCTGTCGGGGCTATTTGGTCCTCGGGCTCGGCCTCGCGCAGGCGGCGGAACACCAGCACATTGCGCCACTCTGTCGTGCTGCCGGTCAGGCCCGCGCGTTCGATCGACGGCAGGGTCTCGGCCCGTTGATATTCCCATCCATACCCTGAAAGACCGTTCATAAGCTCTTGCAGCGCATGGGAAAACCGCGCTTCCGCCCCTTTGACGTTCTTGGCTTTCAACCCTTTGGTCGGGGCGGGCACAACTTTGTATTCATAGCGTGGCATGGCGGCTGGCTTTCAAATCAATACGGGGTAGTCAACGGGGTACACTCAGCGTTTCAGACCAATCTTGCGGCCCGCTTGTTCAGGATAGGGCAAGCTGGCATGAGCTGTTTTCATCGCCTCGAGCCGCGCCATGATGTCGGCGGGCATGGGGGCCACGCGGGGGCCGGACTGGTCGATGTGCAGCGTCAGCGCCTCGCCCGTGGCGGCAAGCCATCCGTCTTCGTGCCAAAGCTGCGTGAAGGTATGGAAACGTTTTTCATCAAAGTCGAGCAGTTGGAAGGTGCAGTAGGTCGACGCCCCTTCGTGCAGCTCGCGCAGATAGCAGACGTGGAATTCGGCGACATAGGTGGTGTGGCCGGTTTTCTGATACTCTGGCCCGAACCCGATCTGGTGATAGGCATCATCGACGGCGTTATCCATCAGCACCGAATAATAGGCCATGTTCAGGTGACCGTTAAAGTCGATCCATTCGGGCTGCACGATGCGCGGCGATGACCGGAAGGGCGTGTCCATAAATGACCTTTCAGAGGATGTCAGGGGGGAGCGTGGCAAGAAAAGGGCCGGGGTTTTTGGTGAACCCCGGCCCGATGCCTTAGCCGTTCAGTTTTTGCGCGACGATCTGGTTGACCGCTTTGGGGTTCGCCTTGCCGCCCGTGGCCTTCATCGTCTGACCGACGAACCAACCGGCGAGCTTTGGATTCTCGCGCGCTTTGGCGACTTGATCGGGGTTCGCGGCGATGATCTCGTCCACGGCGGCCTCGATCGCGCTGGTGTCTGTGACCTGCTTCATCCCGCGTTCTTCAACGATCACCGCAGGATCACCGCCTTCGGTATAGACAATTTCAAACAGGTCCTTGGCGATCTTGCCCGAAATCGCATCCGAGGCGATCAGATCAATCACACCGCCAAGCTGAGCAGGGCTAACGGGGCTGTCGGTGATGGCTTTCTCGTCTTTCTTGAGACGGCCAAACAGTTCGTTGATCACCCAGTTCGCCGCCATCTTGCCGTCGCGACCCTGTGCGGTCGCCTCGAAATAGCCTGCGCTGTCCAGATCCGAGGTCAGCACCGAGGCGTCATAGTCGCTGAGGCCGAAGTCTTTGATAAAGCGCGCTTTCTTGGCGTCGGGCAGTTCGGGCAGGTTGGCACCGATGTCGTCCACCCACGCCTGTTCGATCACCAGCGGCAACAGATCGGGGTCGGGGAAATAGCGATAGTCATGCGCCTCTTCCTTGGAGCGCATGGAGCGGGTTTCCTGCTTGTCCGGATCGAACAGGCGGGTTTCCTGCACCACTTCGCCACCGGCCTCGACGATGGCAATCTGGCGTTTCGCCTCGACCTCGATCGCTTGCTGGATGAACCGCATGGAGTTCATGTTCTTGATCTCGCAGCGCGTGCCCAGATGGCTGAAGTCCTGTGTTTCCTGATATTTTTCATACTGACCGGGCAGGCAGATCGACACGTTCACATCCGCGCGCATGGCACCGGATTGCATGTCCCCGTTACACGTCCCCAGATAGCGCAGGATCTGGCGCAGTTTGGTCAGATAGGCGGCTGCCTCTTCGGGGCCGCGAATGTCGGGGCGGCTCACGATCTCCATCAGCGCAACACCGGTGCGGTTCAGGTCGACGAAGGACATGTTCGGGTCCATGTCGTGGATCGATTTGCCCGCGTCCTGTTCAAGGTGGATGCGTTCAACGCGCACCAGCCGCGCCGTGCCGTCGCCCAGTTCCACCAGCACTTCACCTTCGCCCACAATGGGGTGATAAAGCTGCGAGATCTGATAGCCCTGTGGCAGGTCGGGGTAGAAATAGTTCTTGCGGTCAAAGGCGCTGTGCAGGTTGATCTCGGCCTTCAGGCCCAGACCCGTGCGCACGGCCTGTTCGACGCAGTATTCGTTGATGGTAGGCAGCATGCCGGGCATGGCCGCGTCAACGAAAGCGACGTTGTTGTTCGGCTCGGCCCCGAATTTGGTCGAGGCGGCGGAAAAGAGTTTTGCGTTCGACAGAACCTGCGCGTGCACCTCCATCCCGATGACCAGTTCCCAGTCATGTTTGGCACCCGCAATGGTGCGCACTTTGGGGGTGTCATAGGTCAGGTCAAGCATGGGGGCACCTTTGGCGTCAGAAACAGAACGCCTTGGTCATAAGACAGGGGGCGGGGTGCTGCAAGAGGCAGGCCGCGCCAATGCGCGCACGGACCGGCCCAGAGGTGCGGCCCGAGGGCGATCTTAGGCAGGCGTGGCCTGTGGCCCCTTGCTGGTGAACACGATCCGCTGCCCCGAGGCGAGCTCGGAACGGAACAGGCTGGTCATCACCTGCATCGCATCCTCGCGGCCGGACGCGGCGAACTTATGCGGCGACCGGATGCGCAGGTTGTTGTCAAAGCCGTGGGCGGCATGGGCCCAGATCATCGGGTGCAATTCTGTCAGATGTGCACGGATGATCCATTCGGTGCAGGCACCGATGCGGGCGCGGATGCTGTCGGCGCGTTCGTTTCCGCCGCCGCCAAAGCTGGTCATATTGGCGCAATAGGCCGCCAGCAGGTTCGCGAAATAGGCGGTGGAGTGATGGGCAAGTATGTCGCGCAATCCGTCGATGAAATAGTCTACGTCCAGATTGGCACAGGCCGTATCGTCAGAGCAGATCGCGTCAAACATCACCCAGGTATAGCCACCGGCCCCCCAGACATTCTGTACCCGCGCGGCGGTGCGTCGGGCTTCAAGCTCAAGCTCTGAATAGCCGCCGTGATGGCGCGGCAGCAGGTGGTTGCCCAAGGCGCGCATGGGGCGCGGGTTCAGCGGGTTGAGCATGATCAGCTTTTCGTAGCTTTCGCGCAGCCCGCCTTGGTGGTTGAACGGCCCGCTCGCATGGGCGCAGCAGGTGGTCGCCACAAGCGCGCTAGTGGGATGCTGGGCAATGAAGGGGGCGATGATCTCTCCGGCGCGCTCGAAATGGGCGATGCAGGCGTCGCGATTGCGTTGCGGCAGCACGTTGCTTTCGCCTTTGCCGCGCCATGCCCAGCCGATGTCGATATGCGCCTGTGCCACGACGCAGGCGACGACGTAATCGTCTTGATGCTCGTCCAGCACATGTTCGAAATCCTCGATCCCGCTCAGCAGGGCTTTGGCAAAGCCGCTGTCAACGTCTTCGATCGCGTGCTCCGTCGCCATCACCACATCGGCACGGGCACCATAGGCGATCAGCTCGGCCACAGGCATGGACCCGGGGGTGAGCGTGCCATCGGCGTCTGCCGCGCGGATCACCTTTGACAGCGCCGCCCAATTCTCCTGCCGCACCAAGCCTTGGCCCAACTGGTGGTTTTCATCGCAAAGACGGTCCTCGGCGGTGGGATCAGGGCAGTCGATGCTGAGCATTTCATGAGGCGACGGGGGTACAGCATCAGGGCGCGGCGCGGCAGTTTGCGCGGTTTTCTGAGGCTGCGGGCGGGGCTCTTGGCTGCGCGGCGTTTGGCCAAGATCGTCAGAATCCAACAGCAGCGTCGGGACGCTTTTGCGTTTGAATAAATTCTTGAGGTGCCGCATCGTTTGTCCAGTCCTATATGAACCCGTCTTCTGTTGAATAAAGTGGCGGTATAATTGGGCACCAAGATGGCATCGCGATGGTTAGTCTGGGATTTGCCGATCGTCTGAACACGGCATTAAGGCTGAATAATGCCTGATTGTTCAAAGACCGGCGACGATGGCGCGAAACACGCTATGTTGTGCGCGAATACGAGTGGGGGACTAGGGATGTCAGCAAAGATAGCAGCACATTGCAAAGGGGTGCGGCGCGGTAGCCTGGGGCGGGTGATTCTTGCACCGGTGATGATCGCGCTTTTGTCCGGCGGCGTGGCACCGCCGCTGGCGGCCGAAACGGTGAATGTCCTGCGCCCGGTCGCCCGCAGCGCGGTCCCCGATCCTGCCGAGACCGAAACGCCCGCCGCCGCGCCGATCGAGCCCGCGCCCGCATTGCCCGGAGAGGGTGGCACAGCGGGCCCCGACCTTGCGACCGCCGCGCCGATCAATCTTTACGAGGTCTCGCCGCCTGCGCGCAATGGGGTGATCCCGCGCACAAGGTGGCAGCACCGGCGCGGGCATGCGGTCTGGACGCGCACGGCGCTGTCCGCGCTCAAGTCCCACGGCAAGCCCTTGGTTGATATGGTGCCCGCCGACATCAACGACTGGTGCCCGGCCTATCCCACGGCCTCGGACGCGGACCGCAGGGCGTTCTGGGTCGGTTTTATGTCGGCGCTGGCGAAACACGAAAGCACCTATAAGGCCCGCGCGGTCGGGGGTGGCGGTCTGTGGTACGGGCTGCTGCAGATCCTGCCTGCCACCGCACGCGGCTATGGCTGCAACGTCGGCACGGGCGCGGGGTTGCAGAACGGGGCCGCGAACCTCAGCTGTGCGGTGCGGATCATGGCGGTCACCGTGCCCCGTGACGGGGTGATCTATGGCCGCGGCGGGCGCGGTGTCGCTGCGGATTGGGGCCCATTGCGCAGCCCTGCGAAACGTCGGGACATGTCACGCTGGCTGAAGCAGCAGGCCTATTGCAAACCACTGGATGCGACGCGCCCCAAGCCGCGCCCCTGAACGCGCCGCCCGTGGCCGGCCTAGCCGCGCAGGCTAAAGTGGTGCCGCCGCGTGGGGACGCCCGCGGCGTGCAGCGCGTACTCGAACGGGCGGTGCGGTGGCATGGCATCGGGGGGAACACGCAACCGTTGCCCCGAGCGCAGCACCACCGTCGCGCGTACAGAGAGGTCCACCCGCGTATCAAGGCGGATGTGGTCGATTGTGTTGAGCGGGATGGTGACCTTATCCTTGCCCCGCTGCCAGACCAGCACCTGCGGGGAGAGGCTCAGCCGGGCGATGGGGTTCGTCGCAAGTTCCCATAGCGCGGGCAGGGTAAAGAGGGCGACGATCGCCACTATCATCGGGGACGCTTCAATCACGACATAGGCAGCGATCAGCGCCAGCCAGACAGCCGCGACCACCAATGCCGTCCAAAGGCTGCGACCCGCTCGGCGGTGGTGGAAGGTGCCCCGCGACGGGACACCTTCGGCAGCGTCATGCACCGCGGATACGTGTCAGCATTTCGGTCGTGTCACGCGACAGGCCGGGCTGCGACAGGATGCGGTCCAGCTCTGCCTTGATCATGTTCTGACGGTCAGCGTCATAGCGTTTCCATGTCTGGAAGGCCGAACACATCCGCGCAGTGGTCTGCGGGTTCACCGGATCAAGCTGGATCAGCCAATCGGCAAGCAGACGGTAGCCCGCGCCCGAGGCATGGTGGAAGCCCGCGTGATGCGCAGCAAAGGCCCCCAGCACAGCGCGGAAGCGGTTGGGGTTCTTCCAGTTGAAGTCAGGGTGTTTGGTCAGCGTCTCGACCACCTCGTGGGCGTCTTCGGGGTCGGCTTCCATCACCTGCAGGCCGAACCATTTGTCCATCACCAGACGGTCCGCTTTCCACTGTGCCTCGAAGGCCTCGACAGCCTTGTTGCCGCGACCGGCGCGGACCAGATTGGCCAGCGCGGAAAGCTGCTGGGTCATATTGTCGGCCGCGTCATATTGCTCTTGCGCGAGCACGCCGTCGTCATTGCGCGTCAGCAGCGACAGGGCGGCATTGGACAAGGCGCGCTTGCCCGCCTGTTTAGCGTTTGGATCAAATGGGGCGTCGACGGTGTGACGGCGGTAGAGCGTCGGCAACAGATCGGCAAAAGCGTCGGCCATTGCGGCGCGGGTCGCCTCGGTCGCGGCATAGATGATGTCGGGGTCTGGGGTGTCGCCGGCCTCTGATAACGCCCGTGCCAGATCGGATTGCGACGGCAGCCCCAGCATCAGCGCGCGATACGCCGGATCAAGGGTCTCATCCCCGATCACCGCGCGGATACCGGCTAGCCAATCCTTATTCGGGGCCTTGCCCTCGCGGATCATCCCAAGCAGCGACCCATAGGCCAGCATGCGCCCCTGTTCCCAACGGTTGAACGGATCGGTGTCATGGGCCAGCAGATGCGCGCGGTCTGCGTCCGACAGGTCTTGGGTCAGCACCACCGGCGCAGAGAAGCCGCGCAGCACGGATGCCACAGGCCGCGTCCCCAGATCGTCAAAGACAAAGCTTTGTTCGGCCTGTGTCATTTCCAGCACCGTGGTCTCGTGCACCTCGTCCCCGTCCTGACCGATCAGCCCGACAGCGATCGGCAGCACATAGGCCCGCGGGTCGGCGGTGGCCGCACTGGCGGGGGTGTGTTGCTTGAAATGCAAGGTCAATGTGCCGTGGTCCCAGCTTTCGGTGACCGACAGCTGCGGCGTGCCCGCTTGGGAATACCAGCGTTTGAACTGCCGCAGATCGCGGCCTGTTGTATCCTCGAAAACCTGTAGCCAGTCTTCGATGGTGCAAGCCTGCCCGTCGTGGCGATCGAAATAGAGGTCAAGCGCCGCTGAATACGCCGCGTCCCCCACCAGCAGCTTGAGCATGCCAATCACCTCGGCCCCTTTTTCATAGACCGTGGCGGTGTAGAAGTTGTTGATTTCCTGAAAGCTCTCGGGGCGCACGGGGTGGGCCAGCGGGCCTTGGTCCTCGGGGAACTGGCGGGCGCGCAGGTCGATCACGTCGCCGATCCGCTTCACCGCGGCAGACCGCATGTCAGAGGTGAACTGGCTGTCGCGATAGACCGTCAGCCCTTCCTTCAGGCACAGCTGAAACCAATCACGGCAGGTGATGCGGTTGCCGGTCCAGTTGTGAAAATACTCATGCGCGATAATCGCCTCGATCCGTTCAAAGTTCATATCGGTCGAGGTTTCAGGCGACGCGAGAACGGCGGAGGAGTTGAAGATGTTCAGCCCCTTATTCTCCATCGCGCCCATGTTGAAGTCATCCACAGCGACGATGTTGAACAGATCAAGGTCGTATTCACGGCCATAAACCTCTTCGTCCCATTTCATACTGTCTTTCAGTGCCTGCATGCCAAAGGCGCATTTGCCTTCGTCACCGGGGCGCACATAGAGGTTCAGGTCAACCTTGCGGCCTGATTTCGTGGTGAAGCTGCCGGGATGTGCGACCAGATCGCCCGCGACCAGAGCAAACAGGTAGGCAGGCTTGGGCCAGGGATCATGCCATTCGGCGGTATCCTTGCCGCTGCTGACGGGGTTGCCGTTGGACAGCAATACTGGGTGTGGTCCGTTGATGGTCACGGTAAACACCGCCATCACATCGGGGCGGTCGGGGTAATAGGTGATCTTGCGAAAGCCTTCCGCCTCGCATTGGGTGCAATACATGCCGTTCGACATATAAAGCCCCTCAAGCGCGGTGTTGCCCATCGGGTCGATCTCTACCTCCGCTTCCCAGACGAAGGGCGCGTTTGGCACAGCGCAGGTCAGCCCCTGGGGCGTCACCTCGGGCGAGACGGGCGTGCCGTCAATCATGGCCGACACGAGCGACAGGTTCTCCCCGTGCAGAAAGAACGTGTGGTCGCTTGCATCGGGGTTGGGGCGAAAGGAGATACGGCTTTTGACGCGGGTCTTGCGCGGGTCCAGATCGAAATGCAGCGCGACATCGTCGATGATAAAGCCATAAGGCGTGTAGTCGGCCAGATATATCGTCTGGGGGGCAGCGTCGCGCATGTTTTTTCCTTCTGTTTGGAACCAGATGTCCGGCGCTCAAGTTAGTCTTGCAACACGGCACCTGCAAGGTCGCCACCTAAGAAGCTCAACAATCACCGAACCCATCGGAGGGCATCATGTCTGCACCCGACACAAATATCGACAAGCAAAAGAAACGGCACAAACCCGCGCTTCTTGGCGTTAAAGGCGCGATGATTTTCGGCATCGTGATCACGGCTATCCTTGGTTTCGTGCTCATTGATAACGGCCGCGAAGACCGTCAGCCCGCCGCCGAAGAAGGTACACAAGAGATTACCACTGACAGCACCGTCCCCGCGGTGACCGACGAGGACGCCAGCGGCACGACACAGGCGGATGACACAAACGCAGCGCCTGTTGATCCCGTCGCACCGGGGACAAATGAAAGCAACTGAGTTTTATAAGCGCTTTTAACGATTGAAGATTTAATGATTTGGACGGCAGGCTTTGGCAACAAGGCCTGCCGTTTTTTATGATTGTAGGGATTTCCCGGGGGGGTATGCGCAATGGCGAAAATGCGCAAAAAATCAGATCTGCCGACCAAGACATGCCAAAGCTGCGGGCTGCCCTTTAGCTGGCGGCGCAAATGGGCGCGCGATTGGGAGGCGGTGAAATACTGCTCTGACCGATGCCGCAGGGCGCGGGGGGCCGCTGACGCTCAGTAGGGGCTGCATTGGTAAGATGTTTTTACCAATACATGTTGCTCCACAGGGGGATACCTTCTAAGTCTTGTCGCAACGCAAATCCCACGCGAGCGACAGGAGCTATGAGATGACACAGCGTACCGACAAAAACGGCCTTCAGGTTGCCGCCGAAATGGTTGATTTTATCGAGGGTGCAGCACTGCCCGGCACCGGCATCGATGCGGGAACGTTCTGGGCGGGGCTCAGCGATCTGGTGCATGACCTTGGCCCCAAGAACCGCGCGCTGTTGCAGACCCGCGAAAACATGCAGGCCAAGATCGACAGCTGGCACAAAGAACGTGCCGGCCAGCCTCATGATGCGGACGCCTACACAAGCTTTCTGCGCGAGATCGGGTATCTGGTGCCCGAAGGCCCCGCGTTCGAGATTGACACAAAAGGCGTCGACCCTGAAATCGCACAGGTGCCCGGCCCGCAGCTGGTGGTGCCGATCACCAACGCCCGCTTTGCGCTGAACGCCGCCAATGCGCGGTGGGGCAGCCTGTATGACGCCTATTACGGCACCGACGCTTTGGGTGATCTGCCGCAGGGCAAGGGATACGATGCGGACCGTGGTGCACGGGTCGTGGCGCAGGCCAAGGCGTTTCTGGATGACGCGGCCCCGCTTAGCTCTGGCAGCCACGCGGATGTAACGGGGTATGCCGTGGTTGACGGCGCGCTGACACCTGCGTTGAAAGATCGGGCGCAGTTTGTCGGCTACCGTGGGGACGCAGCCGCGCCCGAGGCGATCTTGCTGCGCAACAACGGGCTGCACATCGAAATCCGGATCGACGCCGCGCATAATATTGGCAAGACCGATCCGGCAGGCGTGGCGGATGTGCTGCTGGAATCTGCGATGTCCACGATCATGGATTGTGAAGACAGCGTTGCTGCTGTGGACGCCGAGGACAAGGTCGTGGCCTATGGTAACTGGTTGGGGCTGATGAAAGGCGATCTGTCGGAAACCTTCGAGAAGGGCGGCCAGCAGGTCACGCGCGAGATGCACGGGGATCGCCACTATGCCGCGCCCGATGGCAGCGCGCTGACGATCAAGGGGCGGTCGTTGATGCTGGTGCGCAATGTCGGCCACCTGATGACCAACCCCGCCATTCTGGACCGCGACGGGCGCGAGATTGGCGAAGGGCTGATGGATGCGATGGTCACCACGCTGGTCGCGATGCACGATCTGCAAAAGACCCAAGGCATGCGCAACTCGGTGGCGGGATCGGTCTATGTGGTCAAGCCCAAGATGCACGGGCCCGAGGAAGTGGCCTTTGCCGATGAGATATTCACCCGCGTGGAAACCGTGCTGGGTCTGCCTGCCAATACGGTCAAGCTGGGCATCATGGATGAAGAGCGCCGCACCTCGGTCAACCTCGCGGAGTGTATCCGCGCGGCCAAATCTCGTGTCGCGTTCATCAACACCGGCTTCCTTGATCGGACCGGCGACGAGATCCACACCTCTATGGAGGCAGGGCCGATGGTGCCCAAGGGCGAGATGAAAAACGCCCCCTGGATCAGCGCCTATGAGGATCGTAACGTTGATATCGGTCTGGCCTGCGGGCTGCAGGGACGCGCCCAGATCGGCAAGGGCATGTGGGCCATGCCCGACCTGATGGAGGCGATGCTTGAGGCCAAGATCGGTCACCCCAAGGCGGGTGCGAACTGCGCTTGGGTGCCGTCGCCCACGGCCGCCACACTGCACGCGATGCACTACCACAAAATCGACGTGTTGGCGCGTCAGGACGAGATCAAACAGGGTGGGGCCCGTGGCACGCTGGCCGATCTGCTGACCATTCCGGTACTTGACGGGCGTAACCTGTCGGACGCGGATATCGCGCAGGAGGTTGAGAACAACGCCCAAGGCATCCTTGGCTATGTTGTGCGATGGGTCGATCAGGGTGTTGGGTGCTCGAAGGTGCCAGACATCCATGACGTCGGCCTGATGGAAGACCGCGCGACCTGCCGCATCTCGGCTCAGGCGCTGGCGAACTGGTTGCACCACGGGGTGATCTCGCAAGAGCAGGTGACGGCGGCGCTCAGGAAGATGGCCGCTGTCGTGGACCGGCAGAATGCGGGCGATCCGCTTTACCAGCCTATGGCACCGGGTTTTGACGGCACCGCCTTTCAAGCCGCCAGCGATCTGGTGCTGAAAGGGCGCGTGCAGCCTTCGGGCTATACCGAACCTGTCCTGCATGCCCGCCGGTTGGAGCTGAAAGCCGCGCAGGGCTGAGTTTGAAGTTTCGGAAAGGGCGAGGGGCCAGCCCCTCGCGCTCCCCGGAGTTTAGTTGGCAAAATGAAGTAACAGTGAGGATAGCATGGCAGTCACATTAGAGCAGGCGCGCAGGATGATCGCCGAGACGTTCAAGAAGGGGCATGAGCTGGGGCTGAAGCCCTTGTCGGCAGTGGTGCTTGATGCGGGCGGCCACGTGCAAGCCTTCGAGCGGGAAGACGGTGCCGCACCGGGACGTTTCGGAATCGCCCACGGCAAAGCCTATGGCGCGGTGATGCTGGGGATGGCAGGGCGCGCGCAGATGGCGCGGGCCGAACAGCAGGCCTATTTCATGGCGGCAGTGAACGGTGTGTACGGCGGGGCGGTGGTGCCTGTGCCCGGCGGGTTGCTGCTGCGCGATGACGCCGGCGTGGTGATTGGCGCGCTGGGCGTGACCGGGGATACCTCGGACAATGACGTCAAGGCAGCGCTGGCGGGGATCGAAGCGGCAGGGCTGAAAGGCGAGGAATAACGCCCGCTTTGGGGTGTTGAGGTCGGATTGAGGACGCGGTAGGCTTTGAGCGAAATCAAACTCTGAGGCTGAATATGGCGCGTCCTGTTGTTGGTATTGTCGGAAACACCAGCCTGTTGAACGATCAATATCCGATCCACGCCGCCGGCACGATGAACACCATCGCCGTGGCGCAGGTGTCTGGCTGCTTGCCCCTGATCATCCCGAGCGATCCGTCGCTTGTGTCGGTGGAAGAACTGTTGGAGACCTGTGACGGCTTTTTGCTGACCGGCGGGCGGCCCAATGTGCACCCGGAAGAATACGGCGAACCCGCGACCGAGGCGCATGGCACCTTTGACCGTGCGCGCGACGCTATCGCCCTGGGGCTGGTGCGCGCCTGCGTTGAACGCGGGCAGCCTTTCTTTGGCGTCTGCCGGGGGTTCCAAGAGGTCAATGTCGCTATGGGCGGCACGCTTTATCCCGAGATCCGTGAATTGCCCGGCCGTATGAACCACCGCATGCCCCCCGATGGCACGATGGAGCAGAAGTTCGAGCTGCGCCACGATGTGACCTTTACCCAAGGCGGTATCTTCCACGAGGTCTTGGGGGCCCCGAAGGTGCGGACGAATACCTTGCACGGGCAGGGGATCAAGGCGGCGGGGCCGCGCGTGGTGATCGACGGTTTTGCCGAAGACGGCACGCCAGAGGCGATATATATCAAGGACGCGCCGGGGTTCACCCTTGCCGTGCAGTGGCACCCCGAATGGGATGCGGGCAATGATCCGGTGTCGCGTCCTCTGTTCGAACGCTTTGGTGCGGCGGCGCAAGCCTGGGCCGACAGCAAGCATCAGCGGATGTTGAAAACCGCCTGACAGGTTACCCCGACAGCGTGATGCGCGGCAAATGCAGTGGGCCAGTTCTTGCAAGGTAGCGGGCGGTCAGCGTGTCGATCTTCTGCCAGAGGAAATCCGGCGGCGCGGCAGATCTTGAATGCGGCGCGCGCGGTTTGCCCGCGTGCTGGGGGCACCGTTTGCGGCAGCTTTGAAAAGCGACGGCGCTTGGGGGCGGGGCTATCGGGTATGTGATCTTGTGCATGGGGCGACCTTAGCCGCCCCAAAGTTAACAAATCATGACCGGTGGGGGATTACATCTCGCCGCCGGTGACCTGGATGCATTGGCCGTTGATGCTTTGCGACCCCGGACCGGTGAGCCATGCGGCCGCGGCTGTGACCTCTGACACCTCGATCAGACGCTTGTGCGGGTTGGAGTTGACCATGATCGCGCGCGCTTTTTCTTCCGAGATACCAGCACGTTCCGAGATCGACGCCGTATTGCGCGTCACGATGGGCGTGTCGACATAGCCGGGGCAGATCGCGTTGAACGTATAGGGTTGCCCCAGATAATCCGCCGCCAGCGATTTGACCAAACCGATCATCCCGTGTTTCGACGCCGAATAGGCCGCAGCGCCGGGCAACCCCTTCAGGCCCGCCATAGAAGAGATCGCGATGACGCGGCCCCAGTCGGTGTCGCGCATGGTCTTCAGCGATTCGCGGATGGTCAGAAAAGCACCGTCGAGATTGGTCGACATCATATTGCGCCAGAATTCCATATCGGTCTTATGCACGGCCTTGCCCTCGGCGATGCCGGCGTTGGGGATGCAGATCTGGATCGGGCCGTGGGCTTTGACGGCGGCGGCGATCTTGGCGATCACGTCTTCCTCGCTGCGCACATCCATTGCCATGCCGGTCATGTTATCGCCTGCGACCTCGTCCAGCACCTCTTGGCGGCGGCCTGTGATGGTCACATGTGCGCCCCGTGCGGCCAAATCCCGCGCGATGTCCAGCCCGATGCCGGTACCGCCGCCCGTGATCAGCGCGTGTTTTCCCTGTAGGTCCATTCTGCTCTCCCTTATGAAATGGATCATCATGGGGGGCATGCTGTCGGCCGCAGGGGGCAGGCGCAAGGGCGCGCGGGTTTTCACGCAACGTCGTAAACCTAAAAATCGGGCTGTTAGCGCTATTGACGCTGCAAAACGCTGTTCTAATTATGTCCGTCTCTTGTACTATAGGAACCCAAGCGCTATCGCTCTGGGTAATATTATTGCGCCACACTGGGCGTAGAAGCACAAACGGGGGACTCTGGATTGAAGATCGGGACGCCAAAAGAAACATTTGAAGGGGAAAATCGCGTAGCGATGACCCCGGAATCAGCACTGCAGCTGCAAAAGCTTGGTCATAGCTGTATGATCGAAGCCGGCGCAGGCGAGGCGGCTGGTTTTTCCAACGATAAATATGTCGAAGCCGGCGTAGAGGTGATCGACACGGCGGCCGAGCTTTGGGAGACGGCGGATGTCGTGGCCAAGGTCCGCGTCCCCAACACTGAAGAGATGGCGATGATGCGGTCTGACCAGACGCTGATCTCTTTCTTCAGCCCTGTGGCTGATGAAGCCAAGATGAAAGAGGCGGCCGAGAAAGGCACCACTGTCGTCGCGATGGAGATGATCCCCCGGATCAGCCGCGCGCAAAAGATGGATGCGCTGTCGTCCATGGCTAACATCGCGGGCTACCGTGCGGTGATCGAGGCAGGCAACAACTTTGGCCGCTTCTTTACCGGTCAGATCACGGCGGCGGGCAAGGTGCCTCCGGCGAAGGTTCTGGTTGTCGGTGCCGGTGTTGCCGGTCTTGCCGCGATCGGGACGTCCACATCCCTTGGCGCGATCACGCTAGCCTTTGACGTGCGTCCCGAAGTGGCCGAACAGGTTGAATCGATGGGGGCTGAATTCGTCTACCTCGATTTCGAGGAAGAGCAGCAGGACGGCTCTGCCTCCGGTGGCTATGCCTCTGTTTCCTCGCCTGAATTCCGCGAGGCGCAGCTGGCCAAGTTCCGCGAGCTGGCCCCCGAGGTCGATATCGTCATCACCACCGCCCTGATCCCCAACCGCGAAGCGCCTGAGCTGTGGACCGAAGATATGGTCGCAGCGATGAAGCCCGGGTCGGTGATCGTCGATCTGGCGGCGGAAAAGGGCGGCAACTGCAAGCTGACCAAGATGGACGAGAAAATCGTGACCGAGAATGGCGTGACCATCATCGGCTACACAGATTTCCCCAGCCGGATGGCAACGCAGGCCTCGACGCTTTATGCGACCAATATCCGTCACCTGATGACCGATCTGACGCCGGAAAAAGACGGTGTGGTCAACCACAACATGGAAGACGACGTGATCCGTGGGGCGACCATCACCCATGACAAGGAAGTCACCTTCCCACCACCGCCCCCCAAGGTCGCGGCAATTGCGGCGGCTCCGAAGAAGGACAAGCCCAAGGAACTGACAGCGGAAGAGAAACGTGCAAACGAAGTGGCCGCGTTCAAGGCACAAACACGCAATCAGGTTGGCCTGCTGGCCATCGGTGGCGTGCTGCTGTTGGCGGTGGGTCTGGTCGCGCCGGCCAGCTTTATGCAGCACTTTATCGTATTCGTGCTGTCCGTGTTTATCGGCTTCCAGGTGATCTGGGGTGTGGCACACAGCCTGCACACACCGCTGATGGCTGTGACCAATGCGATTTCGTCGATCATCATTCTGGGGGCGGTCATGCAGATCGGGTCCGGGTCGTTCCTGGTGATTATTCTGGCCGCGCTGTCGGTCTTTATGTGCGGGATCAACATCTTTGGTGGCTTCCTCGTGACACGGCGCATGCTTGCCATGTTCCAAAAATCGTAAAGGGTTCAGGTAAATGGATTTTGGTTTTACAACAGCGGCTTACGTAGTCGCCGCCATCCTCTTCATCCTCAGCCTTGGCGGGCTGTCGGGTCAGGAAAGCGCGAAGCGCGCTGTATGGTACGGGATCGTGGGCATGGCTTTGGCCGTGGCTGCGACATTGATCGGGCCGGGGGCTGGCTTCTGGCTGCTGTCGCTGATCCTGATCGCGGGTGGCGGTGCCATCGGCTATCAACTGGCGACAAAAGTGCAGATGACGCAGATGCCCGAACTGGTTGCCGCGATGCACAGCCTTGTGGGTCTGGCGGCGGTTTTCGTCGGCTATAACGCGCATATCGAACTGGGCAACGTGCTGGCGATGGATGACACCGCCCGCAAAGCGACCGAAGGGTTCGCGGCGCTGCTGGCCAAGAAAGACAGCGTCGAGATCGCGATCCTGCGGGTTGAACTGTTCCTTGGTGTGTTCATCGGTGCCATCACCTTTACCGGGTCGGTCATCGCCTATGGTAAGCTGGCGGGGCGCGTGGATACGTCGGCGACAAAACTGCCCGGCGGTCACATCCTGAACGCTTCTGCTGCTGGCCTGTCGCTGCTCTGCCTGATCTGGTACTTCAACACCGGTGGTTTCCTGCCGCTGTTCATCATGACCCTCGCGGCGCTGTTTATCGGCTACCACCTGATCATGGGTATCGGCGGCGCGGATATGCCCGTGGTTGTGTCGATGCTCAACAGCTACTCTGGCTGGGCCGCGGCGGCGATTGGTTTCAGCCTTGGCAACGATCTGCTGATCGTCGTGGGCGCGCTGGTCGGCTCGTCTGGTGCGATCCTGTCTTACATCATGTGTAAGGCGATGAACCGGTCGTTCGTCAGCGTGATCCTGGGCGGCTTCGGCGGTGCCTCTGGTCCGCAGATGGAGGTCGAGGGCGAGCAGGTTGCAATCGACACTGACGGTGTGGCCACCATGCTGAACGAAGCCGACAGCGTCATCATCATCCCCGGTTACGGCATGGCGGTCGCTCAGGCGCAGCAAGCCGTGAGCGAGCTGGTCAAAAAGCTGCGGGCAAAAGGCAAGAACGTGCGTTTCGCCATTCACCCCGTTGCGGGGCGTCTGCCGGGTCACATGAACGTGCTGCTGGCCGAGGCCAAAGTGCCTTATGACATCGTGATGGAAATGGACGAGATCAACGATGATTTCCCGTCGACCGACGTGGCGATCGTGATCGGGTCCAATGACATCGTGAACCCTGCCGCACAGGACGACCCCAACAGCCCCATCGCCGGTATGCCGGTTCTGGAATGCTGGAAGGCAAAGAACGTCATCGTGTCCAAGCGCGGGCAGGGGACAGGCTATTCCGGTATCGAGAACCCGCTGTTCTTCAAGGACAACACGCGGATGCTTTACGGCGACGCCAAGGCGAGCCTCGACAAGCTGCTGCCGCTGATCGACTGATCACGCGACAGGCGACAAGCCAAGGGGCGGTGCAGCAATGCGCCGCCCCTTTTGCTTTTGGGGCAGATGCAGGGGAACTCAAGCCGGTGGCGGGTGTTGAATTGTCATATAGGAGGATTTGAATATGAAGTTTTCGCGCACCAGCCCCTCGACCGGCCCTGGTTCCCCCGAAGTGACCGGCTTTTACGATGACGATACCGGCAGCATCCAATATCTGGTGGCGGATCCGGCGACCTCAAAGGCGGCGGTGATCGACGTGGTTCTGGGCTTCAGCCCACAAAGTGCGGCGACTGACACGCAGCATGTCGACACCATTCTGCGCCACGCGGACGCCGCAGGCTACGAGATCGAATGGATCCTCGACACGCACCCCCATGCGGACCATCTGATGGCCTCGAACGTGCTAAAACAACGGCTGAACAAGCCCAATGCCATCGGGGCCAAGGTGAGAGAAATCGCAGAGCTCTGGCGCGACTATTACAACATGCCCGACGCCTTTGATTCCTCCGCCGATTTCGACCACCTGTTCGAGGATGGCGATACATTCACCATCGGCGAGCTGCCCGTGCGTGTGATGCTGTCGCCGGGGCACACGTTGGGGTCGATCACCTATGTTGTGGGCTCTGACGCGGCTTTTGTGCATGACAGCTTTATGCAGCCCGACGTGGGCACTGCACGCGCCGATTTCCCTGGGGGCACTGCGGCTGAACTCTACCAGACCCTGCAAGATATCCTTGCCCTGCCGGACGCCACGCGCCTGTTCATCGGCCATGATTATGGCACCGAGTATCGCCGCCAACCCATGTGGGAATCCACCGTGGCCGAACAACGCCGGCACAACGCCCATATCGGCGGCGGCGTGTCGCAGCAAAGCTTCGTCGACCAGCGCGAGGCGCGGGATAAAACCCTCGCGCTGCCCGACCGGATGCTGCATGTCTTACAGATGAACCTTAGGGCAGGGCGCTTGCTGGAGGCGGAAGATGACGGTCACGCTTACCTCAAGATACCGGTCAACCGGTTCTGAAACGGGTCCGGTATTCCGCGGTATACGGTTAACCCTATGAAAGATATGTGAAATATATCTAGGCGAATGGCGGTGGTCACGATAGACTGCTTTGATTGACCCCTTGTAGAAAGCCCGCATCGTGCCCGCCCTCGACGATCACCCCCTGCGCTATACGCTCAATAGCGAACTGCACGCCCGCCCGTTCCCCTCGCTCACCGCACCCCATGTTGCGGCCTATCTGGCCGTGCGCCCATTGGGGGAGGCCGCGCGGCGGGACCGGTCTGTCGATCTGCAACAGCTCCGTGATCTCTTGGCCCATTATGGTGCGCCATTGCCCGCCGAGGACGCGACCCATTATTTCGGCCCGATGGGGAAATATACGCTCAAGTGGGAGCAGCACACCGAGTTCGTTACCTATACGGTGTTTCTGGATCAGCTCGGCCAGCGCGCCTTCGATCCGGCGGAGTTCGATGTCTTCCCACAGGATTGGCGCGCGGGCCTGAACGCGCAGCGGATTACCTCTATTCTGCTGCGGCTGGTGCCCCGTCCGCCACAGGACGCGCAGATCGCCGAGGCGTTGCAAGACTGGTTCGTCCCCGAAAGCCTCGCCGTGGCATCGGTGCTTGAAGATGCTGCCGTCATCGCCAGCGATTTCCGTATCGACCCCGCGGGCCACATGCGCATGGCGGTCTTTGCCAGCGAAGGCACGGGCAGCCGCCGCTTGGGCCGCATCGTGCAACGTCTGTGCGAGATAGAGACCTATAAATCCATGTCGATGCTCGGCTTTGCTAAGGTGCGCGAATTTGCGGGGCAGTTGGACCGCATCGATGCAGAGCTGAACGATCTGATGGCGGGTATGGCAGGCACCTCTGCCATGGCCGAAGACACGCTGCACCGGCTGCTGGATATCTCTGTCGGGCTAGAGGCGCTTTCGGCCGATGCCTCCTACCGTCTGGGCGCGACAGAGGCGTATCAAGCCATCGTCGCACAGCGGATCGGGGCCTTGCGCGAAACACGGTTCATGGCCCGGCAGGGGTTTGATGAATTCATGATGCGCCGCTACGAGCCTGCGATGCGCACGGTCACATCCTTGGAAACACGGCTGAATAAAATGTCCGCCCGCGCCAGCCGCGCGGCCGAGCTTTTACGGACACGGGTCGATGTGGAACGATCCGCGCAAAATCAGGCGATACTGGCCAGCATGGACAAACGCTCTGACCTGCAACTGCGCCTACAACATACCGTCGAAGGGCTGTCAGTGGTCGCGATCAGCTATTACGCGGTGTCGCTGGTGGGCTATATGCTTTACCCGCTGGCCGACCGTATCGGGGTCAGCAAGGGCACGCTCACGGCAATGGCCGTCCCGGTGGTGGTGCTGCTGGTCTGGGGGCTGCTGCGCCGCCTGCGCCACAAGATCAAATAGGGTCAGCTGCCCGCCGGTGTGGCGCGCAGGGTGGCATGCATCGCCAGCACGCCGACACCGATCATCACAATCGCAAGGATCGCGGCAAGGGACAGCGTGGGCACGCCGGACAATCCGGCCCCCAGCGTGCAGCCGCCCGCCAGTACACCGCCCACACCCATCAACGCTGCTCCAGTCAGATAGCGGCCGGTCTGGGCGGGTGTCTCGAAGCTTTGCCAGCCAAAGCCGCCAAAGATCAGGCTCGACGCGCAGGCCCCCAAGGCCACGCCCCCCAAAAGCCCGACGCCAAAGCCTGCGGGGATCGAACTGCTGGCCACCACCCAGAACAGCGCATCGGCAGAAGGGGAGGTGAACGACAGGCTTTCCATCGCGATAGGGTCAAATTCATCAAACAGGATAAACCCCGTCCCGACCCAGGCCAGCGGGACCAGCAGGCCAATCATCGCCGCCATCACCAGATGGGTCCAGCGGTTGCCCGATCGCAGCGCTACGGCAAGGGCCGCCACCACGATCAGCCCGCCCCACAGCATCACCCCTCCGGGCAGGGCGGCGAGGCTGACGTAATCGCCAAGCCCAAGGGTCATACTGCCAAGCGCCACGCGCATCGGGGCCAGCACGCCTTTCAACGTGGCATGGGCCACGACCGCAAACACAACTACGACCAACGCCGCGCGCAAATTGCCGGAGCCTGCCAGAATGGTCAGCCGAGAGATACAGCCCCGCGTCAGCACCATCCCCGCGCCAAACAGCAGCCCGCCGATGCCAATCGCCAGATAGGGCACATCCGCCACCATAAAGCGGTGTTCGGCAAAGCTGATCCAGCCCGTGGCGACGGCGACCTGTGTCCCCAGCACAGCAAAGGCCAGCGCTGTCAGCCAGACCCCTTTTGCGGCGCGCCGGTCCGCGCCAATCAGAGAGCGGCGAAAACAGAATTTGGTGATCTGCCCGAGTATGCCAAAAATCACCCCAACCGCCAGCGCGAACCAGACAGCCGCCTGTTGCGGTGTGGTGGTCTCAAAACCGAATTGTTCAAACATCCCCGTGATCCCCTTGACGACAGCACGACAGTTCCCTGACGCGGAAACCGCCCGAATTCAAGCCTTTTGCGCCCCACGACAAAGGGAGGCTGCAGCCCCCCTTCACCCTTTCTCAAATACTCAAACCCGACAGAAACCCCAAAAGGTTACGGTCCGATCCGGATCACCGTCCGCGCAACCGCGGATCCAGCGCGTCACGTAGCCCGTCGCCAAGGTAGTTCACGCTCAGCACGGTGAGCGAGATTGCGACGCCGGGCAGGATCACCCGCTCGGGGAATTCCTGCATCCGCGACACGGCATCGGACAAGAGCTTGCCCCATGTCGGATAGTCAGATGGGAAGCCGACGCCCAGAAAGCTCAGCGCACTTTCGGTGATGATCGCGGTCGCCAGTCCCAGCGTGGCCGAGACCATGATCGGAGAGATGACGTTGGGCAGCAGGTGCTTGCGGATGATCTTGCCCGACCGCGTCCCGATGGACCGCGCGGCGAGGATGAATTCGCGCTCTTTCAGCGCCAGAATATCGCCGCGCACAATCCGCGCGGTCTGCATCCACGACGTCAGCCCGATGATGCCGACGATCAGGATGAACATCCCGCCTTCGGGGCCAAACCGTGCGTTGAGCGGTTGGCGGAACAGGGTCACCGCCAGCAGCGTCAGCGGCAGGATCGGCAGTGACAGCACCAGATCGGTAAAGCGCATCAGCCAGAAATCGAGCCGTTTGAAATAGCCCGAGATGACGCCGATGGCCGATCCGATGACCAGCGCCAGTCCCATGGCCAGCCAGCCCACCGCCATAGACACGCGCCCGCCGGCAATCATCTGTGCCATGATATCACGGCCCAGCTGGTCGGTGCCAAAGGGATGTGCCCAACCGGCCTTGGCCTCGCTGTCGAATAGCAGTTGATACACGGGGCGCCAGTTCTTGTTGCGAATATCCAGCGCCTTGGGGTCCACGTCCCACAGGTAGGGGCCGAACAGCACCGCGAGGGTGATGAACAGCAGGAAGCCTCCGCCAAAGACAGCGCCTTTGTGTTTGCGGAACTGCTGCCAGACGTCGATCCACTGGCTGCGTGGCGGCTTTTGCGGCTCTTTATCGACAAGCGCGCCATAGACTTCGATGTCGGCCTCGATCGGGCTTGCGGGGGTGGCTTGCTCAGTCATAGCGGATCCTTGGGTCAAGCAGGCCGTATAGAACATCGGCAATCAGGTTGAACAGAACGATGAGGATGGCGAAGATAAAGGTCAGCGTCATCACCATCGGCAAGTCGTTGGCAAAAAGCGCGGTCAGCAGCAGCTGCCCGATGCCATTCACTTTGAACACATTCTCGGTAATGATCGCGCCGCCAAAGATCGCGGGCATGCCAAGGGCAATCACCGTGACCACAGGGATCATCGAGTTGCGCAGCACATGGACCAGAACGACCGATTTTTCGCGCAGCCCCTTGGCGCGGGCGGTGCGCACATAGTCCTGGTTCAGGTTATCCAGCATCGCGCCGCGCATATAGCGGCTGATCTGCGCGGTGGTTTGCAGCGCCAGCACCATCACGGGCATGATCATCTGCATGAACTGGAATTTGAAACTCTCCCAGTCGGTCACGACATGGGTCGTGTCATAGATCGACGGCAACCACCCCAGCGAGACCGAGAAAATCACGATCAGCAGCGGCCCGGTGAAGAAGGGCGGGATCGAAAAGCCGATCATGGTGACAAAGGTGCCCGCTTGATCGAATAGCGAATAGTGGCGGTAGGCCGAATAGATGCCAATCGGGATCGCGATCAGGATGCCCACGATATAGCTAAGCCCGACCACCCAAAGCGTCTGCGGCATCCGCTGGATCACGATATCCATGATTGGGCTGCGGGTCTGCCAGCTGATCGCACGCTGTACAGGACGCACAGCACCTGTGTCGGGGTCAATGAAGGTCGACAGGCTGGTGTCGGGCAGCCAGCCAAGCAGGAAGCTGTCGCGGGTGGCCCAGTCGATGAAGACCTGCGGTTCAACCCAGAAAAACTGGATCAGCCATTTATAATATTGCACATAGATCGGCTGCCCGAGGCCAAGCGCCTCGCGCATTTTCTGTTTTACCTCTGGTGGGACTGTCAGCGGCACCTGGGCCATCGGATCGCCGGGGGCCAGTTGCAACAGCAGGAAGATTACCAGGCTGATAAACAAAAGCGTTGGTATCGACAAAAGTAGTCGACGAATGGTGAAGGTCAGCATGCACAGCGCCTTTGCAAGTCGGTCTAGGGGAGGGGAAGCATGTCAAAATCGAAGGGAGGCGCGATTTCGCACACATTCACACAGTCATCAAGTCATGAGGAGCACGCGCGCTGCGTGCTCCTCTGAGCTTGGGCGTGATTATTCTTTCACGCGGTACCAGTCGGCGGCATTCCACAGTTCGGAATCCCATGTGTTCAGGATCACGCCGCCCAGAGTGTTGGACGCAGCGGAAACCCGACCACGGTCGACCAGCGGAACGATGGTCATCGTGTCACGTGTGATGATGTTGTTCAGCTGCTTGGCGATATCGCCGCGCTTGTCCAACTCGCCCGTGCGCGACAGTTCGTCCAGCAACGCGTCGTATTCTTCGTTGCAGAAACGGTTGATGTTCTCACCCTGCCACTGGCTGGACGGCTTGGGCTCGTTGCCACAGCGATAGGCAGACAGGTAGGCCTGCGGATCGGTGCCGTCAAAGTTGTTCGCGTACATTTCAACGTCGGCATAGAACTTCTGGAAGGTATCGGGCGAACCGGGGTCGCCACCAAAGAAGACCGACGCATCAAGGTTGCGCAGTTCGACTTCGACACCGATCTGGTTCCACCAGTCTTTGATCAGCGCTTGAAAATCCTGACGGACAGCGTTGGTCGAGGTCTGGTACAGCAGGGACAGTTTTTCACCGTCTTTGTCGCGGATACCGTCGCCATTGGTGTCGGTCCAGCCGGCTTCTTCCAGCAGGGCTTTCGCGCCTTCCAGATCCTGCGTCAGACATTCGGTGTTGTCGGAGGCATACAGCTCGGGCGCGGGCACGAGGTTACAGGTCGCGCGACCCGCCTGGCCATAGCCGACTTCGACCAGCAAAGGACGGTCGATCGCCATGGACAGCGCCTTGCGGACCTTGAAGTCGGACAGGATCGGGTGCGGATGCTCAAGCGTGGAGCGTTCGCCCTCTGGCAGGTCCGGCGATGGGTCTGTCAGGTTCATCTCGATCCGTTCGACCAATGTCCCGAATGCAGAGATCGCCTGACCCTTGCCGCCTTCGGCCATTTTCGCCAGCACGTCGGGGGCCAGCTGCATGTTCCATGCATAGTCGTATTCGCCGGTTTCCATCACCGCACGACCCGCGGCATTCGCATCACCACCGCCCTTGAGGGTCAGTGTCGCAAACGCAGGTTTGCTGGGGTCGCGGTAGTTGGGGTTGGCTTCCATCTGGATCACGTCATTGGGACGGAAATCTGTCACGCGGAACGGGCCGGTGCCGATGGGGTTAAAGTTCGCTTCGGTACATTCGGGGGCTTTCGCGCCCAGGCAGTCCTTGAACTGCGCGGCCTGAATGATCGGTGATTGCGCGCCCATAAAAGGGCCGTAAGGGTTTGGCTTGGCGTCGGTGAAATGAACGGTAACCGTCAGATCATCCACGATATCGATGCTTTCAACGCCATCGAACTTCGACGCCTGCGCGCAGCCGCCTTCGGGGTGCATACAATATTCAGCGGTGAATTTCAGATCCGCCGAGGTCACCGGCGTGCCGTCGGACCAAACCAGGCCTTCTTTCAGCTTCCAGGTGATGGATTTCAGATCTTCGGCCACGCCGCCGTTTTCAACGGTGGGAATCTCGGTCGCCAGATAGGGGACCAACGCGCCGGTTTCGTCATAGCGGCCCATCGGCTCCAGCACGAGGCTCGCCGCCTCGAGGTCTTTTGTGCCGCCCGACAGATAGGGGGTCATGATCGAGGGCGCTTGCCAGTAGATAACTTTCACCTCGCCGTCGCGTCCGCGCTCGCCCTCGTGGGCGGCGCCGAATGCGGCGGGGGCAATCGCTACCGAAGCCGCGGCTCCCAGTAACAGGGTTTTCATGTTCATAGCTTACTCCTTGTTGGACACCGTTGGTTTTTTGAGGTGCCTTTTTTTATGGTCTGTCTTTTCTGGCAATGCCAAAAACGTCAATTTTGATCACGGCCGGGGGCAGGGTGCTGCGACAGACAGGGATGCCCGCCAAAACGCCCGTTTTTCCAGCCACGCCAATAACGTCGAAGCATCGAAACAGGTTTGAAAAAAAATGCAAGCCTCCAAAGCAGCGGATGTTAGCGGTCCCTTGGACCGATTTGACACCAGATGACGAAGTGCCTTAGCGTCGTCAAATTGATTAAACGAGAAGCGCTGGAAAATACCATGCTAGACGAGGCAACGCCGACACCAATCGCGCAAATTCAAGAGCTTAGGGTCGAATTTCAAACCCAGGACGGACCCGTTCTAGGTGTGGAGAACGTCAGCTTTGACATCAATGCGGGTGAAACTGTCTGCGTTGTGGGCGAATCCGGCTCGGGTAAATCGGTGTCCTCGCTGTCGCTGATGCGTCTGGTCGAGTTCGGCGGCGGAAAAATTGCGGGTGGGCGCCTATTATTTGAGCGCCAGAACGATCCCGCTGTCGATTTGGCGCGCACAGATCAGGATGTGATGCGCGATATTCGCGGCAATGAGATCGGGATGATCTTTCAGGAACCGATGACCGCGCTGAACCCGGTCTTTACCGTCGGCCGCCAGCTGACCGAAGGGCTACGCCTGCACAAGAACATGTCTAAGGCGCAGGCAGAGGCCCGCGCGCTGGAGCTTCTGACCCAGGTCCGCATCCCCGAACCGGCCCGCCGTCTTGCACAATACCCGCACGAGCTGTCGGGCGGGATGCGTCAGCGTGTGGTGATCGCAATGGCGCTGGCCTGTTCGCCGCGGCTGCTGATCGCGGATGAACCCACCACCGCACTGGATGTGACCATTCAGGCTGAGATCCTCGCGCTGATCGACCGGTTGAAACGCGAGACCGGCACCGCCGTCATGTTCATCACCCACGACATGGCCGTTGTCGCCCAGATGGCCGATCGCGTCGTCGTCATGTTCCGCGGTAACAAGGTCGAAGAAGGCACGGTCGAGAAAATTTTCGAAAACCCCCAACACCCCTATACCAAGGCGTTGCTGGCCGCCGTGCCCAAGCTGGGCGAGATGCGCGGCAAACCCTATCCCGAACCGATGAAACTGCTCGGGACTGCGGATAAAGAGATCAAACCCATCAAGGGCACAGAGGAAACGCTGCTGACGGTCAAGAACCTGACCACGCGCTTTCCGGTGCAGGGCGGCTTCCTGCGCCGCACCGTCGCCAATGTCCATGCGGTCGAGGACCTGTCGTTTACCATCAACAAGGGCCAGACGCTAAGCCTTGTGGGGGAATCCGGCTGCGGGAAATCTACGGCGGGGCGGTCCTTGCTGCGGCTGGTCGAACCCCAGTCGGGCGAGGTCAACCTCGATGGCAAAGACATCATGGCACTGGATTCACGTGGCCTGCACAAGGCGCGACTGGACATGCAGATGATCTTTCAGGACCCGTTTGCCTCGCTCAATCCGCAGATGCAGCTGTCGGATCAGGTGGCCGAACCGATCCACAATTATGGCACGCTCAAAGGGGCCGAACTGACCAAACGCATCGAGATGCTGTTTGATCGTGTGGAACTGCCGCGCAGCTTCATGCGCCGCTTCCCGCACGAACTGTCAGGCGGTCAGCGCCAGCGGGTTGCCATCGCCCGGGCCCTGGCGCTGAACCCCAAGCTGATCGTCGCGGATGAAGCCGTGTCGGCGCTGGATGTGTCGGTGCAGGCGCAGGTGGTCAATCTGATGCTGGAGCTGCAAGCGGAAATGGGGCTGTCCTTCCTGTTCATCAGCCACGATATGGCCGTGGTCGAACGGGTGAGCCACCACGTCGGCGTGATGTATCTGGGCCGGATCGTGGAAATGGGCACGCGGTCGCAGGTGTTTGAAAACCCGCAGCACCCCTATACGCAGGCCCTGATGAAAGCCGTCCCCATTGCCGATCCACGGCGTCGCAAAAAGGAAAGCGAGCTGAACTTCAAGCCGATTCCGTCCCCGATCCATCCGACAAGCTATGTCGCGGAACCCTCTGTTTACAAAACCGTATCCCCCGGCCATCAGGTCTTGATCACCGATAGCGGATACTAAAGGACCACATAATGACTGCGCGCATGACCCCGTTCGAGCTGATGGAAAAACTCGTCAGCTTTCCCACTGTGTCGCGGGATACGAATATCCCGCTGATCGACTGGGTGGCCGATTACCTTGAAAGCCACGGCATCGCGTCACACCGCTATATCCACCCCGATCAACCCAAACATGCGCTTTTCGCCCATGTGGGCCCGTGGGAAGAGGGCGCGGTGGTCCTGTCGGGGCATACCGATGTGGTGCCGGTGGACGGCCAGCCCTGGGACAGCGACCCTTTCACCGTGGTCGAACGGGACGGGCGCTATTACGGGCGCGGCTGCTGCGACATGAAAGGCTTCGATGCGCTGGCCATTTGGGCACTGGTAGAGGCGCATTACGCCGAAGTGCAACGCCCGCTCCAGATCGCGCTCAGCTTTGACGAGGAAATCGGCTGCACCGGTGCTCCTCCGATGATCGAGGCAATGCAACCGGTGCTGCCCAAGGGCGCGCTGGTGATCGTGGGGGAACCCTCGACCATGCAGGCCGTCACAGGCCACAAGGGCGGCACGGGCTTCAACACCCATGTGGTCGGCTTCGAGGTCCATTCCTCCTTGCTGCACACAGGCGTCAACGCGATCATGGCGGGGGCCAAGCTGATCGAATGGGCCAATGAGGTGAACACCGAAAACATGGCCCGAAAACCCACCGACCTTGCCGCGATGTTCAACCCGCCCTTTACCACCGCCCATGTGGGCGTGATCTCGGGCGGGACGGCGCATAATATCACCGCCAAGGATTGCCACTTCGCCATGGATTTCCGCGTCGTGCCGGGTGAAGACAAAGACGCCTGGGGCACCGCCTATCTGGAAAAAGTGCGCGAGGTCGAAAAGCAGATGCAAGAGGTCGTCCCCGAAACCTATATCGAGGTCACCCCCCGTTTCGACGTCCCCGCACTACAACCCGAAAAAGACGGGCTGGCCGAAACCTTCGTGCGCCAGATCACCGGCGACAATGCCAGCCACAAGGTCTCCTACGGGACCGAGGCCGGACAGTTCCAGGAAGCCGGCTATAGCGCGGTGATCTGCGGCCCCGGCGATATCGCACAGGCGCACCAGCCCAACGAATATATCGAAGTCACGCAATTCGAGGCCGGCCATAGCTTCATGCGCGACCTGCTTGACCGTTTGAAATGACACAGCGCAGCGGCCCCCTTCTTCCAAATGGCATCACATCCCGGGGGAGGGGCCGCAGCGCGGCACCGGGGGCTGGCCCCCGATCCAGGCCTGCTTTGCCCGCGACGCTCACGCAATATAAAGCCTGACCCATGCAGCCTTTCCCGATCCACACGACCACCCCCGTCACCTATCCCGGCCCCCAGCCAGCGACGTCGGATATCGTCGTTATCGGCGGCGGGATCATCGGGGTCTGCACGGCGCTGTTCCTCGCCCGGGAGGGTCACTCGGTCACCTTGCTGGAAAAGGGTCGCATCGCCGCTGAACAATCCAGCCGCAACTGGGGGTGGATCCGGCAACAGGGGCGCGACCCTGACGAGATGCCGATCATGGCCGAGGCGCAGGCGCTCTGGCGCGAACTTGCGGGGCAAACGAACGTGGATATCGGGCTGCGGCAGGGCGGCATTGCCTATCTGGCGCAACGGCCGGCACAGCTTGCGGGCTATGAGGACTGGCTGCCCCATGCGCGGGCCAATGGCGCGGACAGCCGGATGATGACGTCAGCCGAGGTCTCCGCCATGTTCCCCGGCCTTGCTACACCTCAGATCGGCGCACTGATCACGCCGTCGGACATGCGGGCGGAGCCTTGGGTCGCGGTGCCCGCTCTCGCCGGTATCGCGGCACGAGAGGGCGTTCAGATCATCGCGAATTGCGCCGTGCGCTGCCTTGATATCGCGGCGGGGCGGGTTGCCGGGGTGATCACGGAACAGGGGCGTATCGCGTCTTCGCAGGTGGTGCTGGCAGGTGGCGCGTGGTCGGCGCTGTTCCTGCGCAATCACGGTATCTCTATGCCGCAGTTGTCGGTGCGCGAAAATGTGGCGGCGACCGAATGCTTGCCTGAAATTTACGCAGGGGCGGTGTCGGACGGGCGGGTCGCGTTCCGACGGCGCGAGGATGGCGGCTATACGCTCGCCCCTCCCGGCGCGCCCGAGCTTTTTGTGGGCCCTGACGCCTTTCGCGCCTTGCCCCATTACCTGACCCAATTGCGCGCCGATCCCTTTGGTCAACGGCTTCACCCTTTTGCGCCCAAGGGCTTTCCCGATGCCTGGACGACCAAGCGGCGCTGGCAGGCCGATACCCCATCCCCCTTCGAGGCGATGCGCATCCTTAACCCCACGCCCAATATGGCCAAAATCCACCGCCTGCTGCGTGATTTTTCAGCAATGTTTCCCGATCTGGGGCCGATAAAGCTGAAATCTGCCTGGGCGGGGATGATCGACACGATGCCTGACATTGTACCTGTCGTGGATACTGTGGCAGCACTGCCGGGGCTGACCATCGGCACGGGCATGTCAGGGCACGGCTTTGGTATCGGGCCGGGCATGGGCCGCGTTCTGGCGCGTCTGGCCACGGGGCAAAGCGCCGGGCATGACCTGACCCGCTTTCGCCTTGCACGTTTCACCGATGGCAGCCCGATGATCCTGGGCCCGAACGTCTAGTCACACATAAAGGAATGCACGCGATGCCGATCAAGAACCGCTTTGCCGAAACCCATGCCGACATCACCGCGTGGCGGCGTCACCTGCATACGATCCCCGAACTACAATTCGATCTGCCGCAGACCGCGGCTTTTGTCGAAGAAAAGCTACGTAGCTTTGGCATCACCGATATCACCACCGGTGTGGCGCAAAGCGGCATCGTCGCGGTGATCGAGGGCAAGACTAATGCCTCGGGGCGCAGCATCGGCTTGCGCGCGGATATGGACGCTCTGCCCATCACCGAGGCGACGGGGCTTGAGTATGCCTCCAAAACGCCGGGCAAGATGCATGCCTGCGGCCATGACGGGCACACCGCGATCCTGCTGGGGGCCGCGCAATATCTTGCAGAAACGCGAAATTTTGACGGGCGGGCGGTGCTTATCTTCCAACCCGCTGAAGAGGGCGGTGGCGGTGGCAACGTCATGGTCGAGGAAGGCCTGATGGAGCGTTGGTCCATCGACGAGGTCTACGGCATGCACAATATGCCGGATCATCCCGTGGGGGAATTCGCGATCCGCAGTGGCCCTTTACTGGCGGCGGCGGATGAGTTCGACATCATCATCACCGGGCAGGGCGGCCATGCCGCCGCTCCGCACGAGGCGATCGATACCAACCTTGCCGCGGCGCATGTCGTTGTCGCGCTGCAATCCATCGCCGCGCGCAACGTGGACCCGATCAAGAATGCTGTCGTATCGGTCTGTACCCTGCGGTCCGACACCGACAGCCACAACGTCTTGCCCCAAACCGTGCGTCTGCGCGGTACGGTCCGCACGCTGGATGCGGGCATCCGCGATCTGGTGCAGGACCGGCTGGAGGCTGTCGTGACCCACACCTGCGCCGCCCACCAATGCACTGCCGACATCACTTACACGCGGGGCTATCCCATCACCGTGAACGCTGACGCGAACACCGCCTATGCCGCTGACGTGGCCGAGAATATCGCTCCGGGGGTGGACCGTGACACGCCTCCGATCATGGCCGGAGAGGATTTCTCGTATATGCTGAACCAGCGTCCCGGTGCCTATATCATGCTGGGCAATGGCGCCGGGCCCACCGTCCACCACCCCATGTATAATTTCAACGATGACGCGATCCCCGCAGGTTGTAGCTGGTTCGCGGAAATGATTGAAACAAGATTGCCAGCCTAGCCGCCGGCTTTGCCCGAAAGGGGCGCTGCGCGTTCCCTTTTTTCACAGACTTCAAGGACTTCGAAAAATGCCCGTTAAGAACCGATTTGCCGAATTGCACAATGACATCACCGCATGGCGACGTGATTTGCACGAACACCCCGAGATCCTGTTCGAGACGCATCGCACCTCTGCCACCGTGGCCGAGAAACTGCGCGCCTTCGGCTGTGACGAAGTTGTCGAAGGCATCGGACGTACCGGTGTTGTCGGCGTGATCAAGGGCAACGCCACCACCTCGGGCAAGGTCATCGGGCTGCGTGCCGATATGGACGCGCTGCCGATCCACGAACAGACGGGGCTGGACTATGCCTCCAAAACGCCCAATGCGATGCATGCCTGCGGCCACGACGGCCACACGGCGATGCTATTGGGCGCGGCGCAGTATCTGGCCGAGACACGGAATTTCGACGGGACTGTTGTGGTGATCTTTCAGCCTGCCGAAGAAGGCGGCGGCGGCGGGCGCGAGATGTGCAAGGACGGCATGATGGAACGCTGGGGCATTCAGGAAGTCTATGGCATGCACAACTGGCCCGGCATTCCCGCCGGACAATTCGGCATCCGCCCCGGCCCGTTCTTTGCAGCCACCGACCTGCTGGAAATCGAAGTCGAGGGTCTGGGCGGCCACGCGGCCAAACCACATGAGACCATCGATACCGGTGTGGTCACCGCACATATCATCACCGCGCTGCAAACCATCGTCAGCCGGAATGCGGACCCCGTGGGCAATATCGTTGTCTCGATCACCTCGATCGAATCCTCGTCCAAGGCGTTCAACGTGATCCCGCAGCGGGTGAACTTGCTGGGCACCGTGCGCACCCTGTCCAATGACCTGCGCGATCTGGCTGAAAAGCGCGTGACAGAGATTTGCGAAGGCATCGCGGCGACGTTTGGCGCGACGGCAAAGGTCAAATACGTGCGCAACTATCCGGTGATGGTGAACCACGACGAACAGACCGAATTCGCGGCGGATGTCGCGCGCGGCATCTCGGGTCAATGCGACGAAGCACCTTTGGTCATGGGGGGCGAGGATTTCGCCTTTATGCTCGAAGAGCGCCCCGGTGCCTATATTCTGGTCGGCAATGGCGACACCGCGATGGTGCACCACCCGATGTATAACTTTAACGACGATATCATTCCTGCGGGCTGCAGCTGGTGGGCGGGTATCGCCGAACAACGCATGCCCATCGGCTGATCACACAGGCATGGGGCGGGGGGAAACCCGCGCCCTATGCCGCCAGCAGTTTATGATAGATTTTCACCAGCGCCGCCGCTTCGCGCGCGATAGAGAAATCCGACATCACATAGCTGCGCCCGGCCTGTGCCCATGCGGCCAGTCGGGTTCGGTCGGACAGGGCATCGCGCGTCGCGGCCTCGAGCGCGGGGATGTCATCGGGGTCCACCAGTAGGCCCGTCGTACCTTGCACCACCAGCTTTTCAAAGGCACCCACACGGGTCGCGACCACGGGTACACCGCAGGCCATCGCCTCGATCGGGGTGAGGCCGAAGCCCTCCCACCTTTGGGGGGCGACGTACAGGTCCAGCACGCGGTAGAAATCCGCCATATCGCCCACAGGCACCTCTGGCAGGAACAGCATCCGGTCCGACAGCCCTTCAGCGCGGGCGCGGTCTTTCAGGCCCTTCTCGAAGCTCTCGTATTTCTCGGTCGCGCGTCCCATCACAAGGGCGACAACATCAGGGTTGTCCTGCAGGATCGGCAGCATCGCCTCGACAAACGCATCGGTGCCCTTTTGTGCGCGGATACGGCCATAGCAGCCCACCAGCGTCGCGTTCAGGGGCAGCTTAAGCTCGGCGCGCAGGGCGGCGCGGTCGGGCGAGGGGGCAAAGCCCTCGGTGTCGATCCCGTGCATGATCACATGGCCGGGGTTTTCCAGATAGGCGTTGGTCCGGTCCGAGGTCGCCACCACGGCATCCATCCGCCGGATCAGCCAGCGCGTCAGGCCGGTCTGTTCGCGTTGGCTAGCCGAGGTGAACATCAGCTTGAGCCGCTTGCCCAGCAGATAGCGCAGCGCCAGCCCGCCCAGCATCTCGACGTTGCGCCGCGCGTGCCAGACCCGCCAGCCCGACGGCGACGGCCCGCGGCGCGACATCGTCACAAGCGAGGCCAGCGGCACCTGCGGCACATCCTCAGGCACAACGGGGCCCGTCGCCGTGATAGAGATATCGCGCGATTGGACGGGCACCAGCCGCATCACAGTGGCCGTGACGCCGCTGAGCCTGCGTTTGAAATTCGGCGCGATCACATCGGTGCGGGCAAGGGGGTGCGTCATGGGGTATCCAACTTCAATGTGGTGATCAGACGGCTGGCGATGGCATCAAGCTGGTCATCTTGTGCCGCGATGAAGCGGGCAGCGGCAGCGGTCATCGTCGCCAGCTCATCCGGTTTGGTCAAGAGCGAGGCAACGCGGGCGGCCAGATCATCGCCATCCGCCACGATCCGCGCAGCGCCTTCGGCCTCAAGCTGGGCGTAGGTTTCTGCAAAGGCCGCAACGTGGTTGCCCGACAGCACAGCGGCCCCCGATTGCGCCACCTCGAACGGGTTATGTCCGCCAATGGGCAGCAGCGACCCGCCCAGAAACACAACATCGGACAGGCTGTACCACAGGCCCAATTCTCCCAGCGTGTCGGCCAGATAGACCTGACCCCCGGGGGCATCCCCACGGCTGCGACGCAGCACGGTCATCCCCGCGTCCTGTACCAGCGCCTCTACCGCGTTGCCGCGTTCGGGGTGGCGGGGGGCGAGGATGAGACACAGATCGGGCATCTGGCGAAGAAGCTTATTATGCGCATCGAGCACGCTGCGTTCCTCCCCTTCATGGGTGGAGGACGCGACCCAGACCGGACGCCCGCCAAGCGCAGTGCCCGCAGCCTCCAGCGCCTGTGCATCGACGGGCAGCGGGCCGGCCATTGATTTCAGATTCACCCCCGGCGACACGCGATCGGCGGGGGCATGCATGCGGAGCATATTGCGCGCCATCGCGTCATTCTGCGTCACGATCAGCGTGAAGACATCAAACAGGTAGCGGGCAGTGCGGGGCCATTTCCCCCAGAACTCGACGGTCTTGTCAGACATGCGCGCATTGACCAGCGCCATCGGCGCGCCGGTGGCGTGGGTCCGTCGCAGCATCTGCGGCCAGATCTCGCTTTCGACAAATATCGCGGCGTCGGGCTGCCAATGGGCCAGGAACCGCTTCAACGGGCCGGGGGCGTCCAGCGGGGCAAACTGGTGCAGGCTGCGCGGCGGCAGACGTTGGTCCACCAGCCTGGCCGAGGTCGCGGTGCCCGAGGTGATCAAGAAATGCGCGTCGGGCAGCATGTGCCCCATGCGGGTTATCAGCGCCAGCACCGACAGGCTTTCGCCCACGGAGGCCGCATGCACCCAAACCAGCGGGCCGCCGCTTGGGCGCGGCTGTGTGGCGATGCCGCGTTTCTCTCCCGCACGGGCGGCGGGCACGTCCTGCGCGTTCAGCTTGCGCGCCTCAGCGCTGGCGGCAAAGGGGATCAGGCAGCGGCTGGCAAGAACCCAGGCGCGGTACAGGAAAGGCGCGGACACGGTCGCGTCAGCCGCCTGTGTGGCTCATGTGGCGGGGCATCTGCCCATCCAGCTTTTGCCGTGAATAATCAAAGTCGTGGCCCTTGGGCTTAAGGTTGATTGCCGCGCGAATTGCGTCCTTCAAGGGCGCATCGTCATCGGGATGATTGCGCAAGGGCGCGCGCAGATCGGCCACGTCCTCCTGCCCCAGACACATGTAGATTTCACCGGTGCAGGTGATCCGCACGCGGTTGCAGCTTTCGCAGAAATTATGGGACAGCGGTGTGATAAAGCCGATCTTCTGGCCGGTCTCTTCCAGCCGGACATAGCGGGCAGGGCCGCCGGTGTTCTCGGCCAGATCGGTGACGGTGTAATGTTCCTCGTAGGTGCGGCGCACGTCTTTGAGGGACCAATACTGACCCAAGCGGTCCTCGTTGCCCAAGTCGCCCATGGGCATCACCTCGATCCAGGTCAGGTCAATGCCACGATCCGCACACCATGCGGTCATCGACGGCAGCTCTGCCTCGTTGAAGCCTTTCAGCGCGACGGCGTTGATCTTGACCCGCAGCCCGGCATTCTGCGCCGCGTCGATCCCGCGCAGCACCTGCGGCAGACGCCCCCAACGGGTGATGTCAGCGAATTTCTGATCGTCCAGCGTATCAAGAGAGACATTCACACGGCGCACGCCCGCAGCATAAAGATCGGCTGCGTAGCGTTCCAATTGGCTGCCATTGGTGGTCAGCGTCAGCTCTTTCAGCGTACCGGCGTCCAGATGGCGGGTCATGCTGTTAAAGAAGGTCATGATGCCCTTGCGGACCAAAGGCTCTCCGCCGGTGATGCGCAGCTTTTGCACGCCCAGATCAACAAAGTTGGTGCACAGCCGATCCAGTTCTTCCAAGGTCAGAAGCTCCTTTTTCGGGAGGAAATTCATATTCTCGGACATGCAATAAACACAGCGAAAGTCACAGCGGTCTGTGACGGAGACGCGCAGATAGGTGATAGCGCGGGCGAACGGGTCAATCAAAGGTGCATTCATATCCCATAGGTAAACATCGGCCCATCCCGGGGCAAGTAGCATTTAGGAGATTGAAGCGGCAGAGGCGGAGCGCTAGATTTGGCCCATGAAACATTATATTATTTTAGGTGTCGCTGTCGTTGCTCTGGCCGGATGTGCGGGCGTAACGGATCGTTTGGGTTTAGGCAAACGCGGGGCGGACGCAGCCCCACCCACGGCCGAGGCAGAGGCGCGTGCAGAGGCGTCTTTGTCGCCTGCCACCGCCGCGGCCCGTCCGCCTGCTGGGGCACGCACAGCCGATGCGCTTGACACTACCACGGCCGAACAACGCGCCGAGGCGTCAAAACCTGCCGCGGCAGGGGCTAAATCGCTGGGCGCCACCGTCGCCTCGCTTGGCAGTGCGACGGAGCCGGGGCTGTGGATGAAAACACCGCTGGTAAAATCGGAGATGCAGGGCCGCGTGACGAACCCCGCGACGGGCAAATCCTCTACGGTTGAGCTGATCCCGCTGGATGGACCTGCCTCGGGCGGGAGCCGCATGTCGTTGTCGGCGCTGCGTCTGATTGGCGCGTCGCTGACGGATTTGACCAAGGTTGAAGTGTCCACCAACGGCTAAGCCGCGCGGTGATGGTGTTAGATACAAAACGGGCGTCCGAGGAGAACCTTGGACGCCCGTTTTCTGTAGGGGTTAGCTGTCTGATGCGGGGGCTTCGTCTTCCGCCGCCACTGGGGCTTCCAGCGGGAAGTGCGGCATATGGCGCGCGGCTTCCTTGATCGCATAGGGTTTGAGGGTGGCGCGGTTGTCCTCGATAAAGGCGGCGGCGCGGACCGGGTCATGACGGCTGAGGTCGCGGACCCACCACGCGATGGCCTTTTGCAGGATACCGTTCTTGACCGGAAGATACCCTGCCGCCCAGCCAAGGATACGCTCGCGCGCGTCCAGCTCTTCGGGCTTGGGGTTGTTCTGCTTGGTCCAGGGCAGGGTGGCGACAAGCGCCGCCCGCTTCGACCAGAGGTCGCCCGATTGGGTCCAGGTCTCGACCACATCCAGACGTTGAGGGTCCGCCAGCAAACGTTTTTGCGCCGCCATGCAGGCATGATCCGCGATGGCCCAGCTGTCGAAGTCCGGTACCCAGCTTTGGATCAACTGCCACGCGGGTTCGTCATCCGGGCGCAGGCGGGCCTGGGTCAACAGCTTGGCTGCCGCCACCCGCGCCTCGAAGATATCCGTCTGCCACAGGGCATCGGCCAGCGCGATCCGGTCGGTCAGCGACAGCTCAGCCCGCCACGCTTTGGTCAGATCGTTGATCTGCGGATTGGCGACGCCCAGATAGGGACGATCCACCTTGTGATAGGCTTGCATTTTCTCGACAGCGGCGGGATCAGCCAGTTCGTTCAGCTGCGCCATATAGGGGGCAAGGTTCATTCCACAGTCACCGATTTTGCTAGGTTTCGCGGTTGGTCGACATCGGTGCCTTTGGCAATCGCGGTGTGATAGGCCAGCAACTGCGCCGGGATCGCATAGAGGATGGGAGCGAGCGCATCGGCCACAGGTGGCATCTCGATCTGCCCCCACGTGCCTTCGGCGGCTTCGTCCAGCCCCGCACGATCCGAGATCAGGATAACCTTGCCCTTGCGCGCCATGACCTCTTGCATGTTGCTGACGGTCTTGTCGAAGAGCGTGTCGTTGGGGGCCATGACCACCACAGGCACGTTTTCATCGATCAGCGCGATCGGGCCGTGTTTGAGCTCTCCCGACGCATAAGCTTCGGCGTGTATATAACTGATTTCTTTCAGTTTTAGCGCGCCTTCAAGGGCGAGTGGGAACATCGCGCCACGCCCCAGGAACAACACATCACGGGCCGAGGAAAGCTTGTAGGCTTCGTCGCGCAGGGCGGCGTTCTGTTCGAGCGCGGTGTTGATCAGCGACGGCATGGACCGCAGACCAGAGAGATAATCGGCCAGCTCTTCCTTGGTGATCGCGCCGCGGTCCACGGCGGCTTTCAGCACCATCAGGAACAAGACAGTCAACTGGCAGGTAAAGGCTTTGGTAGAGGCGACGCCCACCTCGACACCGGCGTGGATCGGCAACGCCAGATTGCTTTCCCGCGCGATGGAGGATTCAGTCACATTGACGACCGAGGTGATGAGATCGGCCTTGCCCGCACAATAGCGCAGCGCGGCCAGCGTGTCAGCGGTTTCGCCCGACTGGCTGACAAACAGCGCCATTGTCCGGTCCGAGATGGGCGGTTCACGATAGCGGAACTCCGACGCGACATCGACCTCGACCGGCATGCGGGCGATCTGTTCGAACCAGTATTTCGCGGTGAGGCAGGCGTAGAAGGCCGTGCCGCAGGCGACCATGGTGATACGGTCGATCTTGGTGAAATCGAGCCCCGGATCGGGCAGCATGATCTCTCCGTCCGCGGTGAGGTAGCGCGACAGGGCCTCGCCAATGACAGCGGGCTGCTCTGCGATCTCTTTCGCCATAAAGTGTTTGTGGCCGGCCTTGTCGATGCGGGTGGTATCCAGGCTGATCTTCTTGACCACACGGTCAACAGGGGCATCATTGGCGTCGTAGATCTTGATCGAGGTGCGGGTCAGAACGGCGCGGTCGCCTTCCTCGAGGTAGGTCACACGGTCCGTCATGGGTGACAGCGCAATCGCGTCGCTGCCCAGATACATCTCGTTGTCGCCATAGCCGACGGCCAGCGGGGCCCCCTTGCGCGCGCCGATCATCAGATCGTCTTGGCCGTCAAACAGGAACGCCAGCGCGAACGCCCCGTGTAGCCGCGCGATGGTTTTGGTCGCGGCGTCTACAGGGCCCAGTCCTTCGGCCATGTATTTCTGGGTCAGCAGCACGACCGTTTCCGTGTCCGTCTCGGTCACGAATTCAACGCCGTCCTGGGCCAGTTCGGCGCGCAGCTCGCGGAAGTTTTCGATGATGCCATTATGCACGACAGCCACCGGCCCCGCCTGATGCGGGTGCGCATTGGTGACCGATGGCGCACCATGGGTCGCCCAACGGGTATGCCCGATGCCCGACTTCCCGGCGAGCGGTTCGTGCACCAGTAGATCCGACAGGTTCACCAGTTTGCCGACCGCGCGGCGGCGGTCCAGCTTGCCCGCGTCAATCGTCGCGATACCGGCGCTGTCATAGCCGCGATATTCCAGACGTTTCAGGGCTTCGACAAGGGTAGGCGCAACTTCGTGTTGGCCAAGGATACCGACAATACCACACATGATTAGCTGCCTCTCTGCTGTTTGGCCTTCTTGGCCTTTAACATTTCCAACAATTTCCGCGCCATGCCCGGTTTTTCGACTTGATGTGCACGCGCCAGCGCCAGCGCGTCCGCCTCCACATCCGAGGTGATGACCGACCCCGATCCCGTCATGGCGCCGTCGCCGATATGCACGGGGGCCACCAGCATGGTGTTCGACCCGATAAAGGCGTTGGCCCCGATATGGGTGTGGTGCTTCATCACGCCGTCATAGTTGCAGGTGATCGTGCCCGCGCCGATATTGGCTTTGGCGCCGATGGTCGCGTCGCCGATATAGCTCAGGTGGTTCACCTTGGCCCCTTCGGCGATCTGCGCGTTCTTGACCTCGACAAAGTTGCCGATGCGCACATCCTCGGACAGCTCTGCACCGGGGCGCAGGCGGGCGTAGGGGCCGATGACCCCGCCGCGTGCGACGTGGCAGCCTTCAAGGTGGCTGAACGCGCGGATGGTGGCACCGGATTCAATCGTCACGCCGGGGCCAAAGACCACATTGGGTTCGATCACCGTGTCGCGGCCGATATAGGTGTCGCGGGCGAAATAGACCGTCTCGGGGGCCATCAGCGTGATACCGTCCTCGAGCATGGCTGCACGAGCGCGCGACTGGAACGCGGCGTCGGCAGCGGCCAGATCCGCGCGGGAGTTCACGCCCATCGTCTCGGCCTCGTCACAGGTCACGGCAGTGGCTTTCAGCCCGCGTTCCCGGGCAATGCCGATGATATCGGTGAGGTAGTATTCTTCCGACGCGTTGTCGTTGCCAACGGCATCAATCAGATCAAACAGCAGATCGGATTTACACGCGACAACGCCGCTATTACAAAGGGTTATCGCACGCTCTGCATCTGTGGCATCTTTGTATTCAACGATGCGGTCAAGGCTGTCGCCCTGCATCACCAAACGGCCATAGCGGGCAGGATCAGCGGCGTCAAAACCCAGCACGACGACATCATTCGTCTCAAGTGCCGCGCACATGTTTTCAAGCGTTTCGGTCTGCACGAAGGGCGTATCGCCATAAAGCACGATGGCGGTGCCGTCGAAGCCTGCCAGCGCCTCGCGCGCCTGACCAACGGCGTGGGCGGTGCCCAATTGTTCCTCTTGCACAACGACCTGTGCTTCGTCATCAAAAGCCTGCGCAGCGGCGCGGACCTGATCTGCCCCGTGGCCTGCGACAACGACCGTGCGGGCAGGCGACAGCGCGGCACCTGATGCCATGGCGTGCTCTAACAGTGGTGCGTGGGCGACGGCATGCAGAACCTTGGGCAGATCCGATTGCATGCGGGTACCTTTGCCTGCGGCCAAAAGGATCAGTGCAACTTCCATGTATAATCTCTTTAATCAATTTAATGTCCGCTCTCTTTACCTTGTTGGCGATTTTGCGCAAGGCTAGGGGTCATCAAAGAAGATTTCCGCCTGCAACACATTCAGCAAAGGAATGCCGATGAAAACAGTCGTATTCGACCTCGACGGGACGCTCGCGGACACGAGCGGAGACTTGATCGCCGCGGCCAATGCCTGTTTCCGCGACATGGGCGAGGGCGATGTGCTGGATGCCAAGACCGATGCAGGTACGGCGCTGAAAGGCGGCCGGGCGATGCTGCGGTTGGGCATGGAGCGTTTGGGGCGCGCCGACGACGCCGAGACCATCGACCGCTACTATCCCATGCTGCTCGAAGCCTATGGCCGCGAGATCAACACGCATACCGTGCTTTACCCCGGCGCGATGCAGGCGGTTGAGGCGTTGAAGGCCGCGGGCTACCGCGTGGCGATCTGCACCAACAAGCCTGAAGGGCTGGCGCATACGCTGCTGACCAAGCTTGGCGTGCGCGATGCCTTTGGTGCGATGGTGGGGGCCGATACGCTGGCAATCCGCAAGCCCGATCCGGAGCATCTGTTCGAAACCGCGCGGCGTGCCGGGGGCGACCCCGCGCTGTGCTTGCTTGTGGGCGATACCAATACCGACCGCGAGACGGCGCGCGCGGCGGGGGTGCCTTGCGTGTTGGTGTCCTTTGGTCCCTCGGGCGATGATATGGCAGCACTTGGCCCCGAAGCTTTGCTGGACCACTATGACGACCTGCCCGACATCGTTACCCGTCTGATCGGTGCCGTCTGACATGGCATCTGACACGGCAGAGGTGTTCTCGGGCAGCTTCACCCAGCAAGAGCCGATCCCCGAGGAAGCCATCGACGCCGCCGTCGCCGTGATGCGCCACGGGCGACTGCACCGCTATAACACCGCGCCCGGCGAAACCGCCGAGGCCGCGCTGCTAGAGCAGGAATTCGCCGCGATGGTGGGCGCGCAATACTGCCTCGCCGTGGCCTCGGGCGGCTATGCCATCGCGACCGCCTTGCGTGCTGTTGGCGTGAAGCCGGGGGACCGGGTGCTGTCCAACGCTTTCACGCTGGCCCCCGTGCCCGGCGCGATTGCCGCGGTCGGGGCCACGCCTGTCTTTGTCGATGTCACGCAAGGGCTGGTGATCGATCTGGACGATCTGGCCGCCAAGCTGGATCAGGCGCGGGTGCTGCTGCTAAGCCATATGCGCGGGCATATCTGCGACATGGACCGGTTGATGGCGCTTTGTGACGCAGCCGGTGTCACCGTGGTAGAAGATTGCGCCCATACCATGGGGGCAAGCTGGAACGGCGTGCCCTCGGGGCGGCATGGGGCGGTGGGGTGCTATTCCTGTCAGACCTATAAACACGTCAACGCGGGCGAGGGCGGGCTGCTGGTCACCGATGATGCCGCACTTGCGGCGCGGGCGATCATGCTGTCAGGGTCCTATATGCTTTATGACCGGCATCTGGCAGGGCCGCCGCCCGAAACATTCGAGACGGTGAAATACGACACGCCCAATATCTCTGGCCGGATGGATAACCTGCGCGCGGCGATCCTGCGACCGCAGCTCAAGCGGCTTGAGGCCCAGATCGACGGGTGGAATGTGCGGTATCACGTGATCCACGACGGCTTGCGCGACACGTCCGGCCTGACGCTCATCGACCGCCCCACGGTGGAACGCTTTGTCGGATCGTCGTTCCAGTTCCTGCTGTCCGGCTGGACCCCCGAGGCCATCACATCGGTGTTGACCCGCTGCGCAGCCCGCGGGGTGGAGCTGAAGTGGTTCGGCGGGGCGGAGCCTCAGGGCTTTACCAGCCGATACGATTCATGGCGTTATGCCGACCCCTCTGCGCTGCCCGCCAGCGATGTGGTGCTCGCCAGTATCATCGACATGCGCGTTCCGCTGACATTCTCGTTGGATGATTGCGCGCTGATCGCACGGATCATTCGCGCGGAAGTCTTGGCGGTGTTCCAGCAGGGCTAGGTCGCGCCAACACGCTGCTTTAAGCCAACAGTAAAGGGGCCGGACATGAGCCGGCCCCTATCAGTGATTTGATGGTCTGTTAAAAAAAACCGACCCTTAGAACCGGATCGTCCCATGTTCGCCTGCATCAGGCACCTGTTTGGTCACATTGGCTTTGGCGATTTCGTAAAGGAAGGACAGGCTGCCGCCGGTTAGCCAGACCTCCGCCTGTTTGAGGTCCATGCGCACAAGCTGCACGTCGTCATCCTTGCGTCCGTCCTTGAACCAGGCGGCGGCAAATGCGTTCCACAGCTCGTCCAGCTTAGCAGGGTCGGTCACAGCCTGAACGGTGCCGTCGATACGGGCGTATAGGTGTTCGTCCTTGCTGGTCACCAGATATTCGGCCTCAGCACCGGTTTGGGCGGATTTCGCCAGATCGGTGTCCCGTGCGGTGATGAACCAAAGGCAGTTGGCGTCGTGGTCGGCATAGTGGCTCATGGGGATGGCGCGGGCGGTATCGGTTGCCAGCATGCCAATGCGGGTGTCGTCTACGCGGTCCCAGAATTCTTTCTTCAATGACGTGCTCATATCGGGGCGTCCTTTCTATCCTGTGTCACTGGGGTAACATCGGCGGCGCGGGTGCAGTTCCGCGCAGCCTGCGACATTTGCTTGACCGAATCCGCGAGAAGTGTAGTGTAATGAACAACTGTTCAATAAACTCGGGGGAGGGGTCTATGTTCAACACCACCATGAAATTCGATCTGGGCGATGACGTGAACGAGATGCGCGATATGGTGCACCGTTGGGCGCAGGAGCGGGTCAAGCCGATGGCCGCCGAGATCGACACCAAGAACGAATTCCCGCCCGCGCTCTGGGAAGAGATGGGCAGCCTTGGTCTGCTGGGCATGACGGTCGAGGAAGAATTCGGCGGCTCGGGCATGGGCTATGTCGCACACACCGTCGCGGTTGAAGAAATCGCACGCGCTTCGGCCTCTGTCTCGCTGTCCTACGGGGCCCATTCGAACCTCTGCGTCAACCAGATCCGTCTTAACGGCAGCCCCGAACAGAAGGCGAAATTCCTGCCGGGCCTATGCTCGGGTCAACACGTGGGCGCGCTCGCGATGTCCGAACCCTCTGCGGGCAGCGACGTGGTGTCGATGAAACTGCGCGCCGAAAAGCGCAACGATCACTACCGCCTGTCCGGCAATAAATACTGGATCACCAACGGCCCCGATGCAGACACGCTGGTGGTTTATGCCAAAACCGACCCCGATGCCGGATCGAAAGGCATCACCGCCTTCCTGATCGAGAAATCCATGAAAGGCTTCACCACCAGCCCGCATTTCGACAAGCTTGGCATGCGCGGGTCCAACACGGCAGAGCTGATCTTTGACGATGTCGAAGTCCCGTTTGAAAACGTTCTGGGCGAAGAGGGGCGCGGCGTGGCGGTGCTGATGTCGGGCCTTGATTACGAACGCGTGGTACTGGCGGGGATTGGTCTGGGGATCATGGCCGCCTGTCTGGACGAGATCATGCCCTATATGGTTGAACGCAAACAGTTCGGGCAGCCCATCGGGAACTTCCAGCTGATGCAGGGCAAGATGGCGGATATGTACACCGCGATGAATTCCGCCCGCGCCTATGTCTACGAGGTCGCCAAGGCCTGTGACCGCGGCGATGTCACCCGTGCCGATGCCGCCGCCTGCTGTTTGTATGCCAGTGAAGAGGCGATGAAACAGGCGCATCAGGCGGTGCAGGCAATGGGGGGCGCGGGCTATCTGTCGGACAACCCCGTGGGCCGTATCTTCCGCGATGCCAAGCTGATGGAGATCGGGGCAGGCACCTCTGAAATCCGCCGGATGCTGGTGGGCCGCGAGATGATGGGAGCGATGGCGTGAGACCTCTGGCCCTTGCCTTGATGCTCTGCGCCTCACCGCTTGCCGCGCAGGATCTGCAATATACCGATCGCGGCACAGAGATTTGTCTGGCCGACGCCGATGGCTTTGCCGCCGAGATGGCCTGCGTCGGTGTCTCTGCGAACCAGTGTATGGAGGATTCTCCCGGCGGGAACAGCACCTATGGCATGGGCGGGTGTCTGGACCGTGAGCTGCAATTCTGGGACCAGCGGTTGAACGATAATTACGCCGCGGTGATGGTACAGGCCAAACGGATGGATGCCGATGCAATCCCGGGGCCCGAGGGCCGCCTCGGCGTGGCGGATTCCCTGCGCGAGATGCAGCGGGCTTGGATCGTGTTCCGCGACAAGGCATGCACCTACGAAGCCTCGCTTTGGCAGGGGGGCACGGGGCGCGGACCTGCGGCGATTAACTGTCTGATGCGTCAGACCGCGCGTCAGGCGTTGTCGCTGGACGTGTGGGAAGGCTGATGGCTGACGTCCTGCCAGGTCTGGACGGGACGGGCGCGTGGGAGATTCCGGCGCGGCTGAACATGGCGGCGCAATGTCTGTCCCATGACCCCGCGCGGCGCGCGATCATTGATCTGACAGGAGATGCGCGACGTGATGTCAGCTTTGGCATCCTGTCCGATATGGTCGACGGACTGGCCCGCGCCTTGGCGCAGCGGGTGCAGGCGGGCGACCGCGTGGGCGTGCTGCTAGGGCAAAGCCCTTGGTGTGCCGCAGCCCATCTGGCGATCTGGAAAATCGGTGCGATTTCAGTGCCTTTGTTCAAGCTCTTCAAGTATGATGCCCTCGCGTCGCGGGTGCGTGATGCGGGCGTGACGCTGGTGCTGACCGATCCCGAAGGGCGCGATCTGCTGGGGGGGCTGGCAACGCCCTTGATGGTGGATAGCGTCGGCATGGCGGGCGATCCTGTCGCCTTTGCCGACACCGGCCCTGACGATCCGGCGGTGCTGATCTATACCTCGGGCACGACGGGCTCGCCCAAGGGTGCGCTGCATGGCCATCGGGTGCTGACGGGCCATCTGCCCGGCGTCTCGCTCAGCCATGATGTGCTGGGGCAGGACGGCGATTGCCTCTGGACGCCTGCGGATTGGGCGTGGATCGGCGGGCTGTTCGATGTGGCAATGCCCGCGCTGGCGCTTGGTGTGCCTGTTGTCGCGGCGCGCTTGGCCAAATTCTCTCCAGACGCCTGTGCGCGCATCATCCGCGAGGGCGATGTGCGCAACGTGTTCTTCCCCCCGACCGCGCTGCGGATGCTCAAGGCCGAGGGGGCCACGATCGCGGGGCTACGCTCTGTCGCGTCGGGGGGGGAGCCTTTGGGCGCAGAGATGCTGGCATGGGGGCAACAAGCCTTTGGCCTGACCATCAACGAATTCTACGGGCAGACCGAATGTAATATGGTCGCCACCAGCGCGGGCAGCCGGTTCCCGCCGCGCCCCGGCTGCATTGGCAAGCCGGTGCCGGGCCATGACGTCGCGGTGTTGGATGATGACGGTGCGCCGACGGCAGACGAAGGCGATGTCGCCATCCGCAAGGGATCAGCCGCGATGATGCTGGGCTATTGGCAGCGCCCCGACGAGACAGCACAGAAATTCCGGGGTGACTGGATGCTGACCGGTGATCGCGGTGTGTTTGAAGGCGACTACCTGCGCTTTATCGGGCGCGAGGATGATGTGATCACCTCAAGCGGCTATCGCATCGGTCCGGCAGAAATCGAGGATTGCCTGCTGACCCATCCCGATGTGGCAACCTGCGGTGTGGTGGGCAAGCCCGACCCGCTGCGGACAGAGATCGTCAAAGCCTATGTCGTGCGCAAATCCGGTGCGACTGTCGATGAGCAGACCCTGCAAGACTGGGTGAAAACCCGCCTTGCCAGCTATTCCTACCCGCGCGAGGTGGCCTTTCTGGATGCCTTGCCGATGACCGTCACAGGCAAAGTGATCCGCCGCGCGCTTAAAGCCCGCGCCGCTGCCGAAGGGGCTGCGTGATGCAATACCCCCCTGTGACGTCCCCCCATTCCATCCGATCAAGGAGACCGACATGAAGCTGATTTCGCAAGCCTTGCCCTCGTTCGAAAGCTTCAAGGCGAACGAGGCCGCGCATCTGGCCGCGCTGCAAACCATCCGCGAGGCGGCGGATGCGGCGGAACTGGGCGGCGGCGAGAAATCTCGCGCGCGTCACGTGAGCCGCGGCAAGATGCTGCCCCGCGAACGGGTGGCTAATCTGCTCGACCCCGGATCGCCGTTCCTTGAAGTTGGTGCGCTGGCGGCGCATGGGCTCTATGGCGGTGCCGCCCCCGCGGCAGGTGTGATCGCGGGTGTCGGCAAGGTGCAGGGCATCGACTGCATGATCGTGTGCAACGACGCCACGGTGAAGGGCGGCACCTATTTCCCGATGAGCGTTAAGAAACACCTGCGCGCCCAAGAGATCGCCGAGGAAAATCATCTGCCCTGCATCTATCTGGTCGATAGCGGCGGCGCGAACCTGCCCAATCAGGACGAGGTCTTTCCCGACCGTGACCACTTTGGCCGGATTTTCTATAATCAGGCGCGGATGAGCGGTAAGGGCATTCCCCAAATCGCTGTGGTCATGGGCTCGTGCACCGCGGGCGGGGCCTATGTGCCCGCGATGTCGGATGTGTCGATCATCGTGAAAGAGCAGGGCACAATCTTTTTGGCAGGTCCGCCGCTGGTCAAAGCCGCCACGGGCGAGGTGGTCAGCGCCGAGGATCTGGGCGGCGGCGATGTGCATACCCGTCTGTCAGGTGTGGCCGACTATCTGGCCGAGGATGACGCCCACGCGCTGGCCTTGGCACGACGCGCCGTGGCCGGTCTGAACCGCGCGGCCCCGATGAATGTGCAGTGGCAACCCGCCGAAGACCCTGCCTATGATCCGGCCGAGATGCTGGGCGTTGTCCCCGCCGATCTGCGCACGCCCTATGACATCCGCGAAGTCATCATGCGGCTGGTCGATGGCAGCCGCTTCGACGAATTCAAGGCGCGCTTTGGCGAGACGCTGGTCTGCGGTTTCGCCCATGTGAAAGGCTGCCCCGTCGGTATCATCGCCAACAACGGCGTATTGTTCTCGGAATCCGCCCAGAAAGGCGCGCATTTCGTAGAACTCTGTTCGCAGCGCAAGATCCCGCTGGTGTTCTTGCAAAACATCACCGGCTTCATGGTCGGCCGCAAATACGAGAACGAAGGCATCGCGCGGCACGGGGCCAAGATGGTGACGGCCGTCGCTTCGACCAATGTGCCCAAGATCACCATGCTGGTGGGCGGGTCGTTCGGGGCCGGTAACTATGGTATGGCGGGCCGCGCCTATTCCCCGCGTTTTATGTGGACATGGCCGAACTCGCGCATTTCGGTCATGGGCGGTGCGCAGGCGGCGGGCGTTCTGGCAACGGTAAAACGCGATGCGATCGAACGCGCCGGCGACAGTTGGACCGAGGAAGAAGAGACCGCGTTCAAACAGCCCACGATTGATATGTTCGAGGAACAGTCGCATCCGCTTTATGCGACCGCGCGGCTTTGGGATGATGGTGTTATCGACCCGCGCCACAGCCGCGAGGTGCTGTCGCTGTCGCTACGGGCAAGCTTGAACGCACCGATCGAGGATACGAAGTTTGGTGTGTTCCGGATGTAGGCTGCGGTGGGCCTTTATGCGGCCGGGGGCCAGCCCAAATTCGTGAATAAAGCCGGGGGCCAGCCCAAGACTTTTATAAGGCCGGGGGCCAGCCCCCGGGACCCCCGGAGTTTAAGGGGCAAAATGAAGATAAGATGGATGTGAGGGAACTGCGTGATGTTTGATACGATCCTGATTGCGAACCGGGGCGAGATTGCTTGCCGCGTGATGGAGACAGCGCAGGCCATGGGGGTGCGCTGCGTGGCGGTCTATTCCGACGCGGACCGCGCGGCGAAACATGTGGCGATGGCGGATACCGCGGTGCATATCGGCGGGTCGGCTCCTGCGGATAGCTATCTGCGCGGCGAGGTGATCATTCAGGCGGCACTGGATACCGGCGCTCAGGCGATCCATCCGGGCTATGGCTTTTTGTCGGAGAACCCCGATTTCGTGGATGCGGTAGAGGCGGCGGGGCTGGTCTTTATCGGCCCGTCGGCCAAGGCCATCCGCGCGATGGGGCTTAAAGATGCCGCCAAGGCCTTGATGGTCGAGGCGGGCGTGCCGGTTGTGCCGGGGTATCACGGGGCCGATCAGAATGACGCGCTGCTGGCGGCAGAGGCGGATAAGATCGGCTATCCGGTGTTGATCAAGGCCGTCGCCGGCGGCGGCGGCAAGGGCATGCGGCTGGTGGAGGCGGCGGACGGTTTTCAGGCCGCGCTGGAGAGTGCGCGCTCCGAGGCCAAGACAGCCTTTGGCAACGCCGATGTGCTGGTCGAGAAATTCGTCACCAAACCGCGCCATATCGAGGTGCAGGTTTTTGGCGACGGCAAAAAGGCCGTGCATCTGTTTGAACGCGATTGCTCGCTTCAGCGGCGCCACCAGAAGGTGATCGAGGAGGCTCCGGCCCCCGGCATGACGCCCGAAATGCGCGAAGCGATGGGGCAGGCGGCGGTCACAGCAGCCGAGGCGATCGGCTATGCTGGGGCGGGCACGATTGAATTCATCGTCGACGGCTCTGGCGGGTTGCAGACGGACGGCTTCTTTTTCATGGAGATGAATACCCGTTTGCAGGTGGAACATCCCGTGACCGAGGCGATTACCGGCGTTGATCTGGTCGCCTGGCAGTTGCGTGTGGCGGCAGGCGAGGGGCTGCCTTTGCGCCAGGACGAATTGTCGATCCGCGGCCATGCGTTTGAGGCGCGGCTTTATGCGGAGGATGTGCCCAAGGGCTTCCTGCCCGCCACGGGCACCTTGACGCATTTGCAGTTCACGCCCGCCTGCCGTGCCGACAGCGGTGTGCGCGCCGGCGATACGATCAGCCCCTTCTATGATCCGATGATTGCCAAGGTGATCGTGCATGGCGACACGCGCGACATCGCCCTCTCGCGCCTGCGCGCAGCGCTGACCGGCTGCGAGGTGGCGGGGACGGTCACGAACCTTGCATTTCTGGGCGCTTTGGCGGCGCATGAAGGGTTTGCCGCGGGGGATGTGGATACGGGGCTGATCGCCCGTGACATTGATGCTTTGACACAAACGCCCGAGGTGGCGCCGCGCCATGCGGCGCTTGCCGGAATGGCGGCGCTGTCGTTGCTGGAACCGGCCGAGGGCGCGGGATTTACGCTGTGGCAGCCGCTGCGCCGCGCGGTCGGATTGTCCTGGGGCGGCGAGGATCATCTGCTGCAGGTGCAGGTTGTCTCGGAGGATCATCAGATCTGGGCTGTCAATGGGGCAGAGGTCGTCGCGCAGCGCATCGGTGGGCGCTGGTCCGTGGGCGGGCAACAGGCGGCGGATGTTTCGGTCGCGGATGGGCGCGTGACGGTGTTTGATGGCTATGGGCTGGTGTTCGACGTTATCGATCCGCTGGCCCGTGCTGCGGGGGGGCACGGCGACGGCAACCTGATCGAGGCCCCGATGCCCGGATTGGTGCGTGTCGTGGATGCCAAGGTCGGCCAGGCGGTGACCAAGGGCGATCGTCTGGCGGTGCTGGAAGCCATGAAGATGGAGCACAGCCTGCTTGCCGCGCGGGATGGCGTGGTCGCCGAGGTTCTGGCGCAGGCTGGTGATCAGGTCGAGGCGGGTGTAGCACTGGTGCGGCTAGAGCCCGAGGCATAGGAGACCGCACCATGATTACCCTGCACCACGTCGAACAGACCCGTTCCATGCGCACCCTTTGGTTGCTGTACGAGCTGGAGGTGCCCTTCGAGGTGTCGATCCACGCCTTCGACAAATCTTTGCGTGATCCGGGCTATCTGGCGATTTCGCCGGCGGGGCGTGTGCCCTCGCTCGAGATCGACGGGGAGAGGATGTTCGAGACCGGTGCCATCGCGGAGTATCTTTGCGAACGGTTCAGCCCTGATCGTTTGGGGCGGATGCCGGGGGCACCGGATCGCATGGCGTGGCTGGTGTGGATCCATTTTGCCGAGACGGTATCGCAGCATTGTGCCGCGTTGACCCAGCAGCACGTGGCGCTGCGCGACGATTCCATGCGCAGCCCCATCGTGATGAAGCTGGAAGCCGCGCGTTTGATGAAGTGTTACGACGCGATCGAGGCGCGTTTGGGCGGCGGGATACTGTCACAGGATTATCTGTTGATGAGCGGTTTCACCGCGGCGGATGTGAACGTGGGGCAGGCGGTCTATATGGCGCAGCACTTCGCCAAGCTCGACAATCACCCCAATGTGGCGGCCTGGTATGCGCGCATCACCGACCGCGAGGCGTTCCAGCTGTCACTGCCCAAAGACGTGCCGTTGTTTGACCGGACGTTTTATGACCCGTGGCCGGTCGAGTGATGCTACCGTCACGCAGGTGAGTTTATTTGGCAAAATGAAGGGGAGGGGGCGTTATGGATAAAGGGTTCTGCGAGATATTCGAGGTCGGTCCACGGGACGGGCTGCAAAACGAGGCGCGCGAAATTCCGGTATCGGAGAAAATCGCGCTGGTCGACCTGCTGAGCCGTGCGGGGTTTTCCCGGATCGAGGTGGCGAGCTTTGTCAGCCCCAAATGGGTGCCGCAGATGGCCGGATCGGGTGAGGTTCTGGGCGGGATTGCTCGGGTCGAGGGGGTGCGTTATGCCGCGCTGACCCCCAATATGCGGGGCTACGAGGATGCGGTCGCGGCCAAAGCGGGGGAAATCGCGGTGTTCGCCTCGGCCAGCGAGGGGTTCAGCCAGAAGAATATCAACGCCAGCATCGAGGAGGCGTTCGAGCGTTTCGCGCCGATCCTAGAGCAGGCACGCCATGTGGATATGCCAGTGCGGGGCTATGTCTCTTGCGTGGTGGAATGCCCCTATGACGGGGCGGTCGCGCCCTCCAAGGTGGCGGATGTGGCAGATCGTCTTTTCTCTATGGGCTGCTATGAGGTCTCGCTTGGGGATACCATCGGGGCGGGCACGCCGGATACGATTGCGCGCATGTTGCTGGCGGTGCGCGATGTGGTGCCCGTGGGGCGTTTGGCCGGGCATTACCATGATACAAACGGGCGGGCGATGGACAATATTGATGCATCCCTGTCCATGGGCGTGCGGGTGTTCGATGCCGCCGTAGGCGGTTTGGGGGGGTGCCCCTATGCGCCGGGGGCCGCGGGCAATGTTGCTACGGAAAAGGTCAACGCGCATCTGGCGGCGCTTGGCTATGACACCGGGTTGGATCAGGCGGTGATAGAAGAAGCCGCCGAGAAGGCGCGGCGGATGAGGGCAGGATGATGTACGAAACACTGAAGCTGGAGACCGACGCGCGCGGGGTCGCGACGTTGACGTTGGCGCGCGAGGAAAAGCATAACGCCATGTCCGCGCAGATGATCGCGGAGTTGACCGGGGCCGCCGCCGCCTTGGCCGCTGATGACGCTGTGCGGGTCGTGGTGCTGACCGGCGCGGGCAAAAGCTTTTGCGCGGGCGGTGATCTGGGCTGGATGCAGGCGCAGCGCGATATGGATGGGCCGACACGCTCGGCCGAGGCAGGCAAGCTGGCCGCGATGCTGGGCGCGCTGAACGCGCTGCCCAAGCCCTTGATCGGTCGGGTGCAGGGCAACGCTTTTGGTGGCGGAGTCGGCATGGCCTCGGTCTGTGACGTGGCGATCGGGGTTGATACGTTGAAGATGGGGTTCACCGAGACGCGGCTGGGGATCATTCCGGCCACCATCGGCCCCTATGTGCTGGCCCGTATGGGCGAGGGGCGCGCGCGGCGTGTGTTCATGTCGGCCCGTCTGTTTGACGCGGCAGAGGCGGTCGATCTGGGGTTGCTGGCCCGTGCCGTGCCGGCGGATGCGCTGGACGCTGCGATCGAGGCCGAGGTCGTGCCCTATCTGTCCTGTGCGCCGGGGGCCGTGGCAGCGGCGAAACAGCTCGCGCGGGATCTGGGGCCGCGGATCGACGCGCAGGTCGTGGACCATACCATCGCCGCATTGGCCGACCGCTGGGAAACCGAAGAGGCGGCCGAGGGAATCGGTGCCTTCTTCGACAAGCGCAAGGCGTCCTGGATTACGGGTTGAAGCGGGGCGGCAAGGCTCTAGGCTTTGCCACGACATCAACGGCAAGAGGGGCCCCCATGCGTATTCTATTCACCGGCGGCAGCGGCAAGGCGGGGCGGCATGTGATCCCCTATCTGCTGGAGCAGGGGCATCAGGTGTTGAACGTGGATCAGCAGCCGCTGGATCACCCCGGCGTTGACAACCGCATCGCCGATATCACCGACGCGGGCCAGATGCATGATGTGATGCATAGTCTGATGAACTTGGGCGAACTGGATCAGGGCACCGCCGCGCAGGGGGTTGACGCCGTTGTGCATTTCGCAGCCGTGCCGCGCATTCTGATCACGTCGGATACGGAGGTGTTTCGGGTCAATACGCTTGGCACCTATCATGTCATTGATGCTGCCGTGAAAGCAGGTGTGCCCAAGATCATCTTTGCCTCATCCGAGACGACCTATGGCATCTGCTTTGCCCATGGGGAGCGCAAGCCTGACTATATCCCCGTCGATGAGGACCACCCGACCGTGCCCGAAGACAGCTATGCCATGTCCAAGGTCTGTAACGAGGCGACGGCGCGCAGCTTTCAGGCGCGCACGGGCGCGGACATCTACGGGTTGAGAATCAACAACGTGATCGAACCGCATGAATACGCCAGTCTTTTCCCCGGCTTCATTCACGACCCCGATCAACGTCGGCGCAATATCTTTGCCTACATCGATGCCCGCGATCTGGGGCAGATGGTGCAGCGCTGTCTCGAGGTCGACGGCTTGGGGTACGAGGTGTTCAATGTGGCCAACGCCGACACCTCTGTCGCCGCACAAACGTCTGACTTGATTGAGCGCTACTATAAAGACGTGCGCCAGACCCGCGATATGGGCCAGTTCGAGACATTCTTCAGCATCGAAAAGGCGCGTGACCTGCTGGGGTTCGCGCCGCAGCACAGTTGGCGCGAGAGCTGCGATCTGCTGGAAAAATAGCGCCAATCACGCGGGCGCGGGCAGGGTGTGCCGCGCCCCACGACAGGATGACGCAAATATGGCGGGCTCGGTTGACCCTGACCGGACAGCGGAGTAAACCGACCAAAGCCAATAGTGCCGTTTGGCTGACAGGGCGCGTGGCGCGTCGCATACGCAAAAGGAGCTTCCCCTTGGACGACATGATGCGGGAATACCTGCCGATCCTACTTTTTCTAGCCGTGGCGATTGTCCTTGGCATTGTTTTGATCCTGGCCGCCGTCGTGCTGGCCGTGCGCAACCCGGACCCTGAAAAAGTGTCGGCCTATGAATGCGGGTTCAACGCCTTTGATGACGCCCGGATGAAATTTGATGTGCGGTTCTACCTCGTGTCGATCCTGTTCATCATCTTTGACCTCGAAATCGCTTTCCTCTTCCCCTGGGCCGTGGCCTTTCAGGACGTGAGCATGGCCGGTTTCTGGTCGATGATGGTCTTTCTTGCCGTGCTGACAGCCGGCTTTGCATATGAGTGGAAAAAGGGAGCACTGGAATGGCAGTAGCAGCCGCCGGGGCCAATGTGGCCGGGATGGACCGCGATGTGGCCACCCAGAACCTGAATAAGGAACTGCAGGACAAAGGTTTCCTGCTGACCTCGACCGAAGACATCATTAACTGGGCGCGTACCGGCTCGCTGCACTGGATGACTTTTGGTCTGGCCTGCTGCGCCGTCGAGATGATGCACACCTCGATGCCGCGCTACGATCTGGAACGTTTTGGTACCGCGCCACGCGCGTCTCCGCGTCAGTCCGACCTGATGATTGTTGCGGGCACGTTGACCAACAAGATGGCACCGGCATTGCGCAAGGTCTATGACCAGATGCCGGAACCGCGCTATGTGATTTCTATGGGGTCCTGCGCCAATGGCGGCGGCTATTACCACTACAGCTATTCCGTGGTGCGCGGCTGTGACCGTGTCGTGCCTGTCGATGTCTATGTGCCCGGCTGCCCCCCCACGGCAGAGGCGTTGCTTTATGGTATCATGCAGCTGCAGCGCAAAATCCGCCGCACCGGCACAATTGTTCGCTAAGGGGCTGATATGTCAGAACAACTGAACGAACTTGGCGCGTATATCGAAGCGAAACGCCCCGACTGTATCCTCGGCTGGGACATCGCCTTTGACGAGCTGAACATGGATGTCACCCAGGCCAATCTGCCCGGTCTGGTAGAATTTATCAAAAGCGACGCGACCTGCCGTTTCTCCTCGCTGGTGGATATCACCGCGGTGGATTACCCGGGCCGCGCCAAACGCTTTGATGTCGTCTATCATTTCCTGTCGATGTACCAGAACCAGCGCATCCGCTTGCGCGTCGCCGCGCGCGAAGAGGATATGGTCCCCTCGATCGTCGATATCCACCCGTCGGCCAACTGGTTCGAACGCGAGGTCTTTGACATGTTCGGCATCATCTTTGCCGGCCACCCCGACCTGCGTCGCCTGCTGACCGACTACGGGTTCCGCGGCTACCCGCTGCGTAAGGATTTCCCAACCACCGGCTATACCGAAGTCCGCTATGACGAGAGCGAAAAGCGCGTGGTCTATGAACCCGTGAGCCTCGTTCAGGAATATCGCCAGTTCGACTTTATGTCGCCTTGGGAAGGGGCCGAATATATTCTGCCGGGCGATGAAAAGCCGGAGGCAAAATAATGGGGGGCATGTGGTGGTTCATACTGTCTGCCCTCACAATCATCCCGATGGTCAAGCTGTTGCCGTTTTTCGGGATCAATAAATACTGGTCTGTTGCCTGTATCGTGCCTTTGGGCACCGTCGCCCTTTTGTGGTGGATGGGCGTCAAACTGACCGAGCTGGAGCGTAAATGATGGACGGCACCAAAGGTTTCGAAGACGCCCTGACCGGCGAGCAGAAGATCCGCAACTTCAACATCAACTTCGGCCCGCAACACCCTGCGGCGCACGGGGTTCTGCGTCTGGTTCTCGAACTCGACGGCGAGATCGTCGAACGCTGCGATCCGCATATCGGCCTGCTGCACCGTGGCACCGAAAAGCTGATGGAAAGCCGCACCTACCTGCAGAACCTGCCGTATTTCGACCGGCTGGATTACGTGGCCCCGATGAACCAGGAACACGCCTGGTGTCTGGCCATCGAAAAGCTGACCGGCGTCGAGGTGCCCCGTCGCGCCTCTCTGATCCGCGTGCTCTATTCCGAGATCGGCCGCATCCTGTCGCACCTGCTGAACGTCACCACGCAGGCGATGGACGTAGGTGCACTGACACCGCCGCTTTGGGGCTTTGAAGAACGCGAAGATCTGATGATCTTCTACGAACGCGCCTGCGGTGCCCGTCTTCACGCGGCCTATTTCCGGCCCGGAGGTGTTCATCAGGATCTGCCGCCTGCGCTGCTTGATGATATCGAGGCATGGACCCACAAGTTCCTGTCGGGCTTCATGGTCGACGTGGATCAGCTGCTGACAGAAAACCGGATCTTCAAACAGCGTAACGCTGACATCGGCATCGTGTCTGAACAGGACATCCAGGATTGGGGCTTCTCGGGCGTGATGGTCCGCGGCTCTGGCCTGGCGTGGGATTTGCGCCGTGCGCAGCCCTATGAATGCTACGATGAATTCGACTTCCAGATTCCGACCGGTGTGAACGGCGATTGCTATGACCGCTACCTCGTCCGCATGGAAGAAATGCGCCAGTCCACCTACATCATCCAGCAAGCCATCGAGAAGCTGCGCGCGCCCGAAGGGCAGGGCGATGTATTGGCGCGGGGCAAGATCACGCCCCCCAGCCGGACCGCGATGAAAACCGACATGGAAAGCCTGATCCACCACTTCAAGCTCTACACCGAAGGGTTCCACGTCCCCGCCGGCGAAGTCTATTGCGCTGTCGAGGCCCCAAAGGGCGAATTCGGCGTCTACCTTGTGGCGGATGGTTCGAACAAACCCTACCGTGCCAAACTGCGCGCGCCCGGCTACCTGCACCTGCAAGCGATGGATTACATCGCCAAGGGGCACCAGCTGGCGGATGTCGCGGCGATCATCGGCACCATGGACATCGTTTTCGGAGAGGTCGACCGTTGAGCCGGGTCCTCTTCATTTTGCCAAATAAACTCCCGCCGGAGGCGCCCGCCGTTTCCGCAAGAACGAAAGCCTGATCTGATGCTGCGCCGTTTGCACCCTGACCAACCGACAAGCTTTGCCTTCACCCCCGCCAACCAGGCTTGGGCCGAAGCGCAGATCACGAAATACCCCGAAGGCCGTCAGGCCAGCGCGATCATCCCTTTGCTGTGGCGTGCGCAGGAACAAGAAGGCTGGCTGAGCCGCCCTGCAATCGAACATGTCTCTGAAATGCTGGGCATGGCCTATATCCGCGGGCTCGAGGTCGCGACATTCTATTTTATGTTCCAGCTTCAGCCTGTGGGCGAGGTCGCGCATTTCCAGATTTGCGGCACGACATCCTGCATGATCTGCGGTGCTGAAGACCTGATCGAGGTCTGCAAGGAACGCATCGCGCCCAAGGCCCATCAGATCAGCGCAGACGGCAAATTCTCGTGGGAAGAAGTCGAATGTCTGGGGGCCTGTTCGAACGCGCCGATGGCGCAGATCGGCAAGGACTATTACGAAGATCTGACCGTCGACGGCTTCCGCGCCATGATCGACGAGATGGCGGCGGGGCAGGTGCCTGTACCCGGGCCGCAGAACGGGCGCTATGCCTCTGAACCGCTGTCCGGGCTGACCAGCCTAACCGATCACGACAGTGGTAAGACACAATATAACGCCAGCGCGCAGCTGGCCGTGGACATCGGCGATACGCTCAAGCGCATCGATGGTACCGAAGTGCCGCTGACTGCCCCCTGGCAGGGTAAAGATGGTGCAGACAGCGCCGGTTCCGACAAGGAACAGCCTGTTGCGCGGGATGACAATATGCCACCCGAAGGCCCTGACGGTGCCCAAGGCGGTCGTACCGCCGCAGAGGAAGACGCACCACGTGATGTTGGCGATGCCTCGGATCAACGCTCCGAAGCACCGGGGGAGGCTGACGGCACCGAAGCTGTGGGCAAACCCGAAACAGGCAGCGTCGCGCCGGGCGATCCGGCCCCTGCACCCAAAGCCCCGACCGCGGGCACCAAAAAAGCATCGGTTGCGAAGTCTGCCGAAGCCAACGCGGATGCTGCAGCCACCAAGCCCAAGACGCTGGATGCCCCCGAAGGCGGCGCGGCGGATGACCTCAAGATGATCAAGGGCATCGGTCCTAAGCTCGAAGCGCTGGTTAACAAGATGGGCTTTTACCACTTTAGCCAGATCGCTGACTGGGGCCCCAACGAGGTATCCTGGGTGGATCAGAACCTCGAAGGTTTCAAGGGCCGCGTGACCCGCGACAACTGGGTCGAGCAGGCGAAAAAGCTTGCTTCTGGTGAAGAAACAGAATTCTCGTCGCGCGCCACAAAAGATGGTATCTATAACACATAATAGATCATCTTGAATGGCGAACGAAGGGACGGACATGACTGATTTGACGCAAAAAGAGCAATGCAGACGCGGTTGCACACAGTGGGGGACCGGGGTCGGCGTTGTCCTCGCGTTGCTATTTTGGCTGGTTTTCGGCTGGGGCTTTATAGCCTCGCTGTTCCTTGGAATCATACTGGGGCTTGTGACCTTTGTGGTCCTGTCCAAATTCATGTGCGGGCCGCTTGGGCATGAGCCTATGCAGACGGCCAGCGCCCCTGCGGCGGCGGCGGCACCTGCAACGGCGGCCACAACCCAGGCGGCCAGCGCCGCACCAACCAGCGACGCCGCGGTAGAGCCTGAGCCGACGCTGGAGGCGGAACCCGCTGCCACCGAAACGGTAGAGACTCGCCCCGAAGACACGACCGGCGGTCAGGCAAAGGCCGATGTCGGCGGTGCCGCGTCAGAGGCGACAGCGGGCACCTCGCCGGCGGCCAAAGACGAACCCGCCGCTTTCTCGGGGATCAAGCCCACGGCCAAACTGAAGGGCCAAGAGGAACTCGCTGCGCGCAAAGGCAGCTACAAATACGAAGCCCCTGCAGCCGAGCCTGCAAAGGCCAAGGCGGCTCCGGCTCCTGCGCCCGCAGCAGAAGCGGCGGCGGAACCTGTCGCCTCTATCCCGGAACCAACGCCGGCTGAAACACCGCAGGCACCGGCCACCGTTGAGGGTGCTACCTCGACCCGTTCGGGGATCGCGGATATTCCGGCGGATACTGTGGAAAGCAGCCCCGAAACGCTAGACCAGCCGCGCGCTGGCGGTGCCGATAACCTCAAGCTTATCAGTGGGGTAGGGCCGAAACTTGAACAAACGCTGAATGAGCTGGGGATCTATCACTTTGAACAGATCGCCAAATGGACCGCGGCTGAAATCGCATGGGTTGATGCCCGCGTGCGGTTCAAAGGCCGTATTCAACGTGATGACTGGATGGCGCAGGCCAAGACCCTCGCATCCGGTGGAGAGACCGAATTCTCCACTCGTAGTAAAAAGACCTGAGCCTGACATGGATGCCGTGTAATGACAGATAAGGAAGAAATCGCCCTGGCCCGTAAGGGCCGGATGGTCGGCCTTGTCATTGCCGGCACCATGTTGCTTTGGATCGCGGCGCAATGGCTCGCGCCGCAGTTCGGCTTGCCCGGACGCTATGCGCTGCTGTTCGACTTTGCCGCGCTGGCAGCCCTGATCTGGGCAATGGTCAATATATATCAGATGAGGCGGGCCCGCGCGGCCAGCCGTGACACATAAAGGTTAGCTTCATGCTTCAGGATCAAGACCGCATCTTTACCAATATCTACGGTATGCACGACCGCACGCTGAAAGGCGCGCAGGCGCGTGGCCATTGGGATGGCACGGCGGGCATCCTTAAGAACGGGCGCGACTGGATCGTCGACCAGATGAAAGCCTCGGGTCTACGGGGCCGTGGCGGTGCGGGCTTCCCCACCGGTCTAAAGTGGTCCTTCATGCCCAAGGAAAGCGACGGTCGCCCCAGCTATCTGGTGGTGAACGCGGATGAATCCGAACCCGGCACCTGCAAAGACCGCGAGATCATGCGGCACGATCCGCACACGCTGATCGAGGGCTGCCTGATCGCGAGCTTCGCGATGAACGCCAACGCCTGCTACATCTACATCCGCGGCGAATACATTCGCGAGCGCGAAGCGCTGCAAGCCGCGATTGACGAAGCTTATGATGCGGGTCTTGTGGGCAAGAATGCCTGCAAATCCGGCTATGATTTCGACATCTACGTGGCCCACGGGGCAGGTGCCTATATCTGTGGCGAGGAAACCGCGCTGCTGGAAAGCCTTGAGGGCAAGAAAGGCATGCCGCGGATGAAGCCTCCGTTCCCTGCGGGTGCCGGTCTTTATGGTTGCCCGACCACGGTGAACAACGTGGAATCCATCGCGGTGGTCCCAACGATCCTGCGTCGCGGTCCAGAATGGTTTTCAAGCTTTGGTCGTCCGAACAACGCGGGCACCAAGCTGTTTGCGATTTCGGGCCATGTGAACAACCCCTGCGTCGTCGAAGAAGCGATGAGCATCACCTTTGAAGAGCTGATCGAAAAGCATTGCGGCGGTATCCGTGGTGGCTGGGACAACCTCAAGGCCGTGATCCCCGGCGGGTCTTCGGTGCCGATGATCCCCGGTGCGCAGATGCGCGACGCGATCATGGATTTCGACTACCTGCGCGAACAACGCTCGGGCCTCGGGACAGCGGCGGTCATCGTGATGGATAACTCCACCGATGTAATCAAGGCGATCTGGCGTCTGGCGAAATTCTACAAGCACGAATCCTGTGGTCAGTGTACGCCATGCCGCGAAGGGACCGGCTGGATGATGCGCGTGATGGACCGTTTGGTGCGCGGCGATGCGGAGCCTGAAGAGATCGACATGCTGCTCGACGTGACCAAGCAGGTCGAAGGGCACACGATCTGCGCCCTTGGGGATGCGGCGGCTTGGCCCATTCAGGGTCTGATCCGGCACTTCCGCGACGAGATCGAGGATCGCATCAAGCACAAACGCACCGGCCGCGTCAGCGCCGTCGCGGCGGAGTAACCTTTGATGGAAAGCTTTGCCGCCTACAGCCACGCGCTGACTGCTTTGGCTTTTTGGGCCATTCTGATGAGTGTCCTCGGCGCGCTCTCTACCATGGGGCGCACGCCAGAGGGGCGCTGCGATTGCGGCAAGCCCAAGCGGAACTACGACGATGTGGTCTATCGCCGCGAACGCGCGTTCATGAACGCGATAGAGGCGTCGGGCCCGTTTCTGGCATCGACGCTGGCGGCGGTACTGCTTGGCGCGCCTGTGTTCTGGGTGAACCTCTTTGCGGCGCTATTCGTGGTGGTGCGGGTCGCGATGGCCGTGGTGCATATCGGGACGACCAACCAGCCGATGCGGTCGCTGTTCTTTACGCTGGGGCTGGTCTGTATTCTGGCCTTGGCGGTTCTGGCGATTTTCGCAGCCTTCTGAGGCGCGACTGAAGAACGATAGCTTTCACCCGTTGATCGGGCAGGGGGCTGCACAAAAAGACGGGTCCGGCCACACCGGCAGAGTGAGGGAAGATGAAGCAGATTGTTCTATTTTGTATAACGGCCGCGGTCTTGGCCGGCTGTACCGCCCGCGAAGACCGTCTGGCCTTTGATGGTAAATATTTCCGCACCAAGCTGAACAAAGTCGACGGGCAACGCGATGTCTTTACCCTGCGGGTGCGCAATGCCTCGCAGTCGATCACCGGTGCCCGCGAAGCCGCGCGCTATGAGGCGGCGGTGTATTGTGTGACCAACTATGGCAGTTCCGATATCAAATGGGTCGTGGGGCCGGACACCCCGCCCGAGAATTTGCGCCTTGTGGACGACGCTTTGACGTTTCAGGGGGCTTGCCCTTCCTGATCGTTTGCGCGACATACCGCTGGCAAATGGCTGATCTGGGGATGTTATTGAATAACATCGGGGTCAGTTCCCATGTGTAGCAAGGGGCAGTCCGCCCCGCTACATGAGGAGAGTAAGATGCGTAACGTATTGATCGCCGTAACAACCGTGGCCCTGATGGCCAGCCCTGTCGCCGCAAAGCCGCCGCTGCGTGATGTACCGGCTGTTGATGATGCGCTGCTTGATCTTGGACTGGCCGACCGGATTCGCAAAGAATGCCCCGATATCTCGGCCCGTATGATCCGCGCGCTCAGCTATTTGAACAATGTGCACAATACGGCGAAGTCTTTGGGCTATACATCGGACGAAATTGACGCCTACCGCAAAAGCGATGATGAAAAGGCGCGCATGAAGGCCCGTGGGGCCGCATATTTAAAGGCGAAGGGGGTCGATACTTCGGACCCGCAAAGCTATTGTGCGTTAGGGCGTGCAGAAATCCAAAAATCGAGCCGGATCGGTTCGTTACTGAGAGCGAAATAAGCATATGAGCGATACCCGCAAGATCATCATTGACGGCAAGGAAGTCGAAGTCGAAGGGGCGATGACGCTCATTCAGGCGTGCGAGGAAGCAGGGGTGGAAATTCCGCGTTTCTGTTACCATGAGCGTCTGTCGATTGCCGGTAACTGCCGGATGTGTCTTGTGGAGGTTGTGGGCGGCCCACCCAAGCCTGCGGCATCCTGCGCCATGCAGGTGCGCGACTTGCGTCCTGGCCCAGAGGGCCAGCCGCCTGTCGTCAAAACCAATTCGCCCATGGTTAAAAAGGCCCGCGAGGGCGTCATGGAATTCCTGCTGATCAACCACCCGCTGGATTGCCCGATCTGCGATCAGGGCGGCGAGTGTGACTTGCAGGATCAGGCGATGGCCTATGGCGTCGACTTCAGCCGCTACCGCGAGCCGAAGCGCGCGACCGAAGATCTGGATCTGGGTCCATTGGTCGAAACCCATATGACGCGCTGCATTTCCTGCACCCGTTGTGTGCGCTTCACCACCGAGGTCGCGGGCATTCACCAGATGGGTCAGACCGGCCGTGGTGAAGACGCCGAGATTACAGCCTATCTGGGGCAGACGCTCGATTCGAACCTGCAAGGCAACATCATCGACTTGTGCCCCGTGGGGGCGCTGGTCTCGAAACCCTATGCTTTCACCGCGCGGCCGTGGGAGCTGTCGAAGACCGAATCGATCGACGTGATGGATGCGCTTGGGTCGAACATCCGCGTGGATACCAAAGGGCGCGAAGTCATGCGCTTTTTGCCACGCAACCATGATGGCGTGAACGAGGAATGGATTTCCGATAAAACCCGTTTCGTCTGGGACGGTCTGCGCCGCCAGCGTCTGGACACGCCCTATATTCGTGAAAACGGTAAATTGCGCAAAGCTGACTGGCCTGAAGCATTGGCTGCTGCCGCTGCTGCGATGAAGGGTAAGACTGTTGCCGGTCTGATCGGTGACCTTGCCTCGGTCGAGGCGACATATGCATTGAAACAACTGATCGAAGGGCAGGGCGGCGTTGTCGAATGCCGGACCGATGGCGCGAAGCTGCCTGCGGGCAACCGGTCGGGCTATGTCGGGACCGCCACGGTCGAAGATCTGGACCACGCGCAAGCCGTGATGCTGATCGGCGCGAACCCCGCAGTGGAAGCGCCGGTGCTGAACGCCCGTATCCGCAAGGCATGGACCCGCGGCGCGGATGTGGCGCTGATGGGCCCTGCGGTCGATCTGACCTACGATTACGATCATCTGGGCGACAGCCCGTCGCTGCTGAATGACCTGCTGAAAAAGGACCACGCCGACATCGCCGAGAAATCCTCGGTCATCGTTGTGGGCATGGGGGCCCTGGCGCGCGAAGACGGGGCAGAGGTTCTGGCCGCTGCCATGGCGCTGGTCGAGGCGACGCAATCCGGCTTTATGGTCCTGCACACCGCCGCATCCCGTGTGGGTGCGATGGATGTCGGTGCCGTTGCCGAAAATGGCATCAACGATGTGCTGGCCGCCGATGTGATCTATAACCTCGGGGCCGATGAGGGCGACATTCCTGCAGGCCCCTTCGTTATCTATCAAGGCTCGCACGGGGATCGCGGCGCGCACCGTGCCGATATCATCCTGCCCGGTGCCGCCTATACGGAAGAGGGCGGTTTGTTCGTCAACACCGAAGGCCGCCCGCAGCTGGCCGCGCGCGCCAGCTTTGCCCCCGGTCAGGCCAAGGAAAACTGGGCTATCTTGCGCGCGCTGAGTGCCGAGCTGGACGCCAAGCTGCCGTTCGATTCGCTTTCGGCATTGCGCAAGGCGCTGGTCGCTGATGTTCCGCATCTGGGTGACATTGATCAGGTCGCCGAAAACGCGTGGCAGCCCGTGGCCCAAGGCGATCTGGGCGACAGCCCGTTCCGCCCTGCGGTTAACGACTTCTACCTGTCCAACCCCATCGCACGCGCCAGCCAGTTGATGGCAGAGCTTTCGGCCAACGCCAAAGCCCGCCGCGAAAAACCACTGGCGGCGGAGTGAGGATTTTGGGGATGATGTTGCCTTTGGTTCTGGGTGCCTGCGAGACGCAGGCACCCATGGCCGAAGACTTCATTCCCGAATATCGCGGTGTTGAAACCAAACTGCTGGACGGGGATCTTGTCCAGTTCGACGTGGCGATGACCAAAGCGCAGTCATCGGAGAATGTAGCGGAATACGCGGAATGTGCCGCGGCGCGCTATACTTTGATCCGGGGCTTTGGTTTTGCCCGCCACGTGCGTACAAATGTTGAGATCGAGGGTGGTGTCTGGCACGCAGATGCTGTTTACACCATCTCGCCGAGCCTGCCTGCGGGCTTGAAGACAATAGATGCTGAAGTGACCGTGCAGAACTGCATGGAAAAAGGCATACCGACGGTGTGAGGACCTATGGCTGACTTCTTTTTCAACACCACGCTGGGGACGATCCTGCTGATTATTGGCCAGATTTTCCTTGTTGTGATTCCCCTGCTTCTTGCCCTTGCGTTCCTGATGTACGCCGACCGGAAAATCTGGGCGTCGGTACAGCTGCGCCGCGGCCCGAACGTTGTAGGCATCTACGGTCTGCTGCAATCCTTTGCGGATTTCGCGAAATACATCGTCAAAGAGGTGGTCGTGCCCGCCGGTGCGGACCGTGCCGTGTTCTTCATGGCACCGATGGTCACACTGGTCATGGCGCTGGTTGCCTGGGCGGTGATCCCGTTCAACGACGGTTGGGTTCTGTCGAACATCAATGTCGCGATCCTCTATGTCTTCGCGATCTCGTCGCTTGAAGTCTACGGCGTGATCATGGGCGGGTGGGCGTCAAACTCCAAATACCCGTTTCTGGGCTCGCTGCGCTCTGCCGCGCAAATGATCTCTTACGAGGTGTCTATCGGTCTGATCATCATCGGCGTCGTCATCAGCTCTGGCTCGTTGAACTTTGGGGACATCGTGCTGTCGCAAAGCGGCGACTACGGTCTGCTGAACTGGTACTGGCTACCGCACTTCCCGATGCTGATACTATTCTTTATCTCGGCGCTGGCCGAAACCAACCGCCCGCCGTTTGACCTTCCCGAAGCGGAATCGGAACTGGTTGCCGGATATCAGGTCGAATATTCTTCCACGCCCTTCTTGTTGTTCATGATCGGTGAACTGGTCGCCGTGGTGCTGATGTGCGCGCTGATCTCGCTGATGTTCTTTGGCGGTTGGCTGTCGCCGATCCCCGGCTTGCCGGACGGTATCTTCTGGATGGTCGCCAAAATGGGGCTGGTGTTCTTCTTCTTCTCGTTGGTCAAGGCGATCACCCCGCGGTACCGCTATGACCAGCTGATGCGTCTGGGATGGAAAGTGTTCCTGCCGTTCAGCCTGTTCTGGGTTGTCTTCGTATCCTTCGCCGCGAAATTCGATTGGTTCTGGGGTATCTATGCCCGTTGGACAGTAGGGGGCTGATATGGCTAACACCGACTATACCCGTCACGCGAAATACTTCCTGCTGCAGGATTTCTATCAAGGCTTGAAGCTGGGCATTAAGTATATGTTCAAGCCCAAGGCGACGATCAACTACCCGCATGAAAAGGGCCCGCTCAGCCCTCGATTCCGTGGGGAGCACGCCCTGCGCCGCTATCCCAACGGGGAAGAGCGTTGCATCGCCTGCAAACTGTGCGAAGCGGTGTGCCCGGCGCAGGCGATCACGATCGACGCGGAACCGCGCGATGACGGCAGCCGCCGCACCACGCGCTATGACATCGACATGACCAAATGCATCTACTGCGGTTTCTGCCAGGAAGCCTGCCCGGTTGACGCGATTGTCGAGGGGCCGAATTTTGAATTCTCGACCGAGACCCGCGAAGAGCTGTTCTATGACAAAGCCAAGCTGCTGGACAACGGCGAACGCTGGGAAGCTGAAATCGCGCGCAACCTCGAATTGGACGCGCCGTACCGATGACCGACAACCAGAACCCTTTCGAAGAGATGATGCGTCAGATGCAGGATATGGCCAAAGCCTTTCCTGCAATGGATGCGTTTTCTCCCAAAGGGTTCGAGGCGATGATGGGCAAGATGCCCAAAGACATGATGGAGACGTTTTTTGGCAATACGATGAACCCCAACGGGTTGGATGCCAAAACACGGATGTTGCTGACGATTTCGGGGCTGACCATGCAGGGTGCCCAGAATGACGTGGCGTTGCGTCAGGCCGTGATCCACGCGGTAGAGGCAGGGGCTCACAAGCAGCAAGTGATAGAGACGATCGGGCAGATGGCGGTTTTCGCCGGCATCCCCGCCATGACCCGCGCGATGGAGATTGCGCAGGGTGTTTTGGATGACAAGGAAGGTGACGCATGAGCGTTTTCGCATTTTACCTCTTCGCGATCAGCGTGATCGCCGGCGGGCTGTTCACTGTGATCAGCCGCAACCCCGTGCATTCGGTGCTGTGGTTGATCCTGTCCTTCCTCAGCGCGGCGGGGCTTTTCGTGCTGCTGAACGCCGAATTCGTCGCGATGCTGCTGATCATTGTCTATGTCGGCGCGGTCGCGGTTCTGTTCCTGTTCGTTGTCATGATGCTTGATGTCGATTTCGCCGAGCTCAAGGCCGAAATGGCGCGCTATATGCCGCTGGCCTTGCTGATCGGTCTGGTGATCCTGATGCAATTCGTGATGGCGTTCGGCGCATGGGATGCGAACTCTGCCGCCGAAGGGCTGCGCACGCAGGTGATCACCGACGAGGTGCATAATACCGCTGCATTGGGCCTGATCCTTTATGATCAATACTTCCTGCTGTTCCAGCTGTCGGGTCTGATCCTGCTGGTCGCGATGGTAGGGGCGATTGTGCTGACGCTGCGCCACCGTGCGGATGTGAAACGCCAGAACGTGGTAGATCAGATGATGCGCGATCCGAAGCTGGCAATGAAACTGAATGATGTGAAACCCGGGCAGGGCCTTTAAACGGCCTGCCCCATCAAGGATATGATCCATGTCACGTAATACAATTGTGGTGCTTGTCGTCGTTTTGATCGTGGTCGTGGGCGGCTACAGCATTTTCTAGATGCGACGGGATCGGGATGGAAACATCCCGCGACAAGAACTAAAGAACGCCTAAAACGGGCAAAAGAACCGAGGGACGACATGATCGGAATTGAACATTACCTGACAGTAGCGGCGACGCTGTTTGTCATTGGCATTTTCGGGCTATTCCTGAACCGCAAAAACATCATCATCATGTTGATGTCGATCGAGCTTATGCTCTTGGCGGTGAACATCAACTTTGTCGCCTTCTCCTATTATCTGGGTGATTTGGTGGGGCAGGTGTTCACGCTCTTCGTCCTGACCGTCGCTGCGGCCGAGGCCGCAATCGGGCTGGCCATTCTGGTCTGCTTCTTCCGCAATCGGGGTACGATCGCGGTTGAAGATGTCAACGTGATGAAGGGCTAAGATCATGGAAACGATCATTCTTTTCGCACCACTTGTCGGTGCATTGATCTGTGGTTTCGGCTGGAAGCTGATTGGCGAGAAAGCTGGTCAGTATGTGGCAACGGGTATGCTGTTCCTTGCGGCGCTGCTAAGCTGGATCGTCTTCCTTTCGTTTGACGGTGAAACACAGCACATCCAGATCCTGCGCTGGATCGAAAGCGGCAGCCTGTCGACCGATTGGGCGATCCGTCTGGACCGGCTGACCGCGATCATGCTGATCGTGATCACCACGGTCTCCAGCCTCGTGCACCTCTATTCCTTCGGCTACATGGCCCATGACGAGAATTTCTCGGATGCGGAGCCCTATCGCGCCCGTTTCTTCGCCTATCTGTCGTTCTTCACCTTCGCGATGCTGATGCTGGTGACATCTGACAACCTTGTGCAGATGTTCTTTGGCTGGGAAGGCGTGGGCGTCGCATCCTATCTGCTGATCGGCTTCTACTATAAGAAGCCTTCGGCGAATGCGGCGGCGATCAAGGCGTTTGTGGTTAACCGTGTCGGTGACTTCGGCTTTGCGCTTGGTATCTTTGGCCTGTTCTATCTGACCGACTCGATCAAGTTCGACGATGTCTTCGCCGCAACACCCGAACTGGCGGAGACAACCGTTGGTTTCCTTTGGGCTGACTGGAACGCCGCGAACCTGATCGCGATCCTGCTGTTTATCGGTGCGATGGGTAAATCGGCACAGCTCTTCCTGCACACATGGTTGCCCGACGCGATGGAAGGCCCGACGCCCGTGTCGGCGCTGATCCACGCCGCGACGATGGTGACGGCCGGTGTTTTCCTTGTCTGCCGCATGTCCCCGTTGATGGAGGTCGCCCCCGAGGCGATGACATTCGTCACCTTCCTTGGGGCCACCACCGCATTTGTCGCCGCGACCATTGGTCTGGTGCAGAACGACATCAAACGCGTCATCGCCTATTCGACCATGTCGCAGCTTGGCTATATGTTCGTGGCCGCTGGCGTTGGCATGTATTCTGCCGCGATGTTCCACCTGTTCACCCACGCGTTCTTTAAGGCGATGTTGTTCTTGGGGGCAGGGTCGGTGATCCACGCGATGCACCACGAGCAGGACATGCGTAATTATGGCGCGCTGCGTAAGAAAATCCCCTATACGTTTTGGGCGATGATGATCGGTACGCTGGCCATTACCGGTGTCGGTATTCCGTTGACGCATTTTGGCTTCGCAGGCTTCCTGTCCAAGGATGCGATCATCGAAAGCGCCTGGGGCGGCGGGTCCATGTATGGCTTCTGGATGCTGGTGATCGCGGCTGCGATGACAAGCTTCTATAGCTGGCGCCTGATGTTCCTTACCTTCTTTGGCAAGGCGCGCGGCGACAAACATACCCATGACCACGCACATGAAAGCCCGATGGTCATGCTGGTGCCGCTTGGCGTGCTGAGCCTTGGCGCGATCTTTGCGGGTATGATTTGGTACAACAGCTTCTTTGGCCACGCCGAGGATGTGGGCGAGTTCTATGGCATCCCCATGGCCGAGATGGCCGCCGGTGGTGAAACCCATGTTGAAGGGGCCGAAGACAGCCACGCCGACGCAGGGGATCACGCCGAAGACGACCACGGTGCCGATGCCGGTCACCACGGTCCCGCCTTCGCCGGTGCACCGGGCGAGGGGGCATTGTATATCGCACCCGACAACCACGTTCTGGACGACGCGCACGCCGCACCGGCTTGGGTCAAGGTCAGCCCCTTCATCGCGATGGTCTTTGGCCTTGTGATGGCCCTGTGGTTCTACATCTGGAGCCCGACCCTGCCGTCGCGTCTGGCCGCGAACCAACGGCCGCTTTATCTGTTCTTGCTGAACAAGTGGTATTTTGACGAGCTTTATAACGTGATCTTCGTCAAACCCGCGATGGCCATCGGTCGCTTCCTCTGGAAGCGCGGGGACGGCAATGTGATCGACGGCACGCTGAACGGTGTCGCTATGGGGATCATCCCGTTCCTCACCCGTCTGGCAGGGCGCGCGCAGTCCGGCTATATCTTTACCTACGCCTTTGCCATGGTGATCGGCATCGCGGTCCTTGTGACCTGGATGACGATGAGCGGGGGGGCACACTAATGGATCATCACTTGCTTTCCATCATTACCTTCATGCCCAGCTTTGCGGCGCTTATTCTGGCTGTGTTCCTGCGGGGCGATGACGCCGCAGCGGGGCGCAATGCAAAGTGGCTCGCACTGATCACCACGACGGTCACCTTCCTGATCTCGCTGTTCATCCTGTTCGACTTCGACCCGTCCAACACCGGGTTCCAGTTCGTTGACGAGGCGCAGTGGTTGATGGGCCTGAAATACCGTCTGGGCGTTGACGGGATTTCGATCCTGTTCGTGATGCTGACCACGTTTATGATGCCACTGGTCATTGCCGCCAGCTGGAACGTAGAGACGCGGGTCAAGGAATATATGATCGCCTTCCTGCTGCTGGAAACGCTGATGCTGGGCGTTTTCATGGCGCTGGATCTGGTGCTCTTCTACCTTTTCTTCGAAGCAGGTCTGATCCCGATGTTCCTGATCATCGGCATCTGGGGCGGGGCGAACCGCATTTACGCTTCGTTCAAGTTCTTCCTCTACACCTTCCTCGGGTCCGTCCTGATGCTGGTGGCGATGGTGATGATGTATGCGGATGCCGGCACGACCTGTATCGGCGGCTGCGAGGTCAGCTTGCTGACCCATACCTTTGCCTCCGACAGCTTCTCGATTGCGGGGATCACTGTGGTCGGCGGGCTGCAAACCATGATGTTCCTGGCGTTCTTTGCCAGCTTCGCGGTGAAAATGCCGATGTGGCCGGTGCACACTTGGTTGCCTGACGCACACGTGCAGGCACCGACAGCCGGTTCCGTGGTGCTGGCGGCGATCCTGTTGAAAATGGGCGGCTACGGCTTCTTGCGCTTCTCGGTGCCGATGTTCCCTGTGGGGGCAGATGTGATGGCCCCGCTGGTGCTGTGGATGTCGGCGATCGCGATTGTCTATACCTCGCTGGTGGCGCTGGTGCAGGAAGACATGAAAAAGCTCATTGCCTATTCCTCGGTCGCGCATATGGGTTTCGTGACCATGGGTATCTTTACCTTTAACCAGCAGGGGCTGGATGGCGCGATCTTTCAGATGATCAGCCACGGCTTCATCTCGGCGGCGTTGTTCCTGTGTGTCGGCGTGATCTATGACCGGATGCACACCCGCGAGATTGACGCCTATGGCGGTCTGGTGAACCGGATGCCGGCCTATGCGCTGGTGTTCATGTTCTTCACTATGGCCAACGTCGGTCTGCCGGGGACATCGGGCTTTGTCGGGGAATTCCTGACGCTCATGGGCACGTTCCAGGTGAACACTTGGGTCGCGGCGGTTGCGACCTCCGGGGTGATCTTCTCGGCGGCCTATGCGCTGTGGCTCTATCGCCGCGTGGTGATGGGCGATCTGATCAAGGAAAGCCTGCGCACCATCACCGATATGTCGCGCCGCGAACGCTGGATATTTGCCCCGCTGGTGGCGATGACGTTGCTGTTGGGTGTCTACCCGGCGCTGGTGCTCGACATGATCGGGCCGTCGGTTGCCGCCCTTGTTGATAGCTATGATACGGCCCTGGAGGCGGCAGGTGCCGCTGTCCAGACGGCCTCAGAATAAAGGACCGCGCGATGATTTCCGCTGATCTGAATGTCATCCTGCCCGAAATCCTGCTGGCGCTTTTCGCGATCCTGGCACTGCTTGGGGCGGTTTACACCAACAAGGACGCCGCCGCGGGGGTGATCGTCTGGGCCACGGCAATTGTGATGACGCTGCTGGCGATCTGGATCGGTATGACCAGCGGTGGCACCACGCGCATCGCCTTTAACGGTCTGTTTGTCGAAGACAGCTTTGCCCGTTTCGCCAAGGTCACCATGCTGCTCAGTGCGGCGGCGGTGCTCGCGATGTCCGAAGCCTACATGAAAAAGCGCGGGCTGCTGCGGTTTGAATATCCGGTGCTGATCGCGCTGAGCGTTGTCGGCATGATGATGATGGTCAGCGCAGGCGACCTGATGACCCTTTACATGGGCCTCGAACTGCAATCGCTGGCGCTTTACGTCGTCGCCTCCCTGCGTCGTGACAGCGTGAAATCGACCGAAGCGGGTCTGAAGTATTTCGTTCTGGGCGCTTTGTCCTCGGGTTTGCTGCTGTACGGTGTGTCGCTGGTCTATGGCTACGCCGGTACTACGCAATTCGCAGGCGTCATGAGCCTTGCGAGCGCAGGGCAGACATCGATCGGCCTGTTGCTCGGGATCGTCTTTGTCGTCTCCGGTCTGGCGTTCAAGGTTTCGGCTGTGCCGTTTCACATGTGGACGCCCGACGTCTACGAGGGCGCACCGACGCCGGTTACAGCCTTCTTCGCCACAGCCCCCAAGGTTGCCGCGATGGCGCTGTTTGCCCGCGTACTGCATGACGCCTTTGGCAATGCTGTTGCCGACTGGAGCCAGATCGTCGCGCTGCTATCGGTCCTGTCCATGTTCCTTGGTGCCGTCGCCGCGATTGGTCAGACCAACATCAAACGCCTGATGGCCTATTCCTCGATCGCCCACATGGGCTATGCGCTGATCGGCCTTGCCGCCGGAACCGAGCTGGGTGTCAAATCCATGCTGGTCTATCTGGCGATCTACGTGACCATGAACATCGGCACCTTCGCCTTCATCCTCGGGATGGAGAAAGACGGCCAGCCGGTCACCGATATCTCGGCGTTGAACATGTATTCCAAACGCGCGCCAGGTAAGGCGCTGGCGATGCTGGTTTTGCTGTTCTCGCTTGCTGGTGTGCCGCCAATGCTGGGCTTCTTCGCCAAGCTGGGTGTCTGGCAGGCGGGTGTGGATGCCGGGCTGGTCTGGCTGGTTGTCGCCAGTGCGGTCGCCTCGGCCATCGGTGCCTATTATTACCTGCGTATCGTTTTCCTGATGTATTTCGGTGCCGAAGGCGATGACCGTCTGGACGAAGGCAAAAGCAGCCTATTGTCGGGGTTCGTTGTTGCCTCTGCCGTGATCATGGTCGTGGGTATCCTGAACATGTTTGGCGTCGAAACTGCTGCGATCTCTGCAGCGGCGACGCTGATCAACTGATCCGCCGGTGACATCGGTGAACAATGGCGCTTCCGGTATGGAAGCAACGGGGGCCAAGGCGCAAAACGCGTCTTGGCCCGACGGCTATGGGCGGCAGGTTTTCGACAGCGTCGATTCCACGCTGAGCGAGGCGGCACGCCAAGCGGGCGAGCTGACTGGGTCCACATGGATCCTCGCGCAGGAGCAGACTGCCGCTCGCGGTCGGCGCGGGCGGTCCTGGGCCACGCCACGGGGCAACTTTGCTGCGACGCTGATGATGCGCCGGTCCGAAAGCCCCTCGACTGCTGCGCTGCGCAGCTTTGTCGCTTCGCTTGCTCTGCGCCGTGCCTTTGTCGCCACCACGCGGGACGAGGGGGCCTTCACCCTCAAGTGGCCCAACGACGTGTTGCTGAATGGCGGTAAGGTCGCGGGCATCCTGCTGGAAAGCATCGGAGATTTTCTGGCCATCGGGATCGGGGTGAACCTTGCCCATGCGCCCGGTGCCGATCAGGTCGAAGCAGGGGCCCTACGCCCCGTTTCCGTCGTAGCAGAGACCGGCAAGGTGGTCCCGCCCGAGGTCTTTTTGGATGCGCTGGCGGCGGAATACGCGCAGCTGGAAACCCAGTTCCAGACCTATGGGTTTGCCCCCATCCGTACCGCGTGGTTGTCCCATGCCGCCCGGTTGGGCGAAGAGATCGTCGCACGCACCATGAAGGAAGAAACCCGCGGTGTGTTCGAAGACGTGGACGCGCAGGGCAACCTGATCCTGCGCACCCCCAAAGGCCGCGTGCCCATCACTGCGGCGGATGTATTTTTCTAAGCGCGAGCGGAGGGATGTGCCATGCTGTTGGCGATTGACTGCGGAAACACCAATACAGTCTTTTCGATCTGGGACGGGGCGCGGTTCCTCGGGACGTGGCGGACCTCTACCGAATGGCAGCGTACCTCTGACCAATATTACGTCTGGCTCAGCACCTTGATGAAGTTTCAGGGCGTCGAGGCAGATATCACCGATGTCATCATCAGCTCGACCGTGCCGCGGGTGGTGTTCAACCTGCGCGTTCTGGCGGACCGCTATTTCAACACGCGTCCCATTGTGGTGGGCAAACCCGATTGCCTGCTGCCGGTGGATGTCCGCGTTGACGAAGGCACCGCCGTCGGGCCTGACCGTCTGGTCAACACGGTGGCGGGGCATGATCTTTATGGCGGTGATCTGATTATTGTCGATTTCGGCACGGCGACGACCTTTGATGTGGTCGATACGGATGGGGCCTATATCGGCGGGGTGATTGCCCCTGGTGTAAACCTGAGCCTTGAGGCATTGCATAACGCTGCAGCGGCCTTACCTCATGTAGACATCTCGAAACCACAGGCGGTGATTGGTACAAATACCGTCTCTTGCATACAATCGGGCATTTTTTGGGGTTATGTTGGCCTCGTCCGTGAGATATGTGCCCGAATAAAGGCTGAGCGCGGCCGCGAAATGCGCGTGATTGCCACAGGCGGGCTGGCCCCGCTCTTTCAACAGACAGTCGATCTGTTTGATGCATACCAAGATGATTTGACGATGCACGGCCTGACCGTGATTTATAACTATAACAAGGATACCGCTTAGTCATATGAGCAGCGAAAGATTGATCTATCTGCCCCTCGGTGGGGCAGGTGAAATTGGCATGAATGCCTATGTTTATGGATACGGGAAACCCGGCAAGGAGCGGCTGATTGTTGTCGATCTTGGTGTTGCGTTCCCCGACATGGACACAAGCCCCGGCGTGGATCTGATCATCCCCGATATCGCCTGGCTCGAAGAACGTCGCGACCAGATCGAGGCGATTTTCATCACCCACGCCCACGAAGACCATATTGGTGCCGTGGCCCATACCTATGACCGCCTGCGCGCGCCGATCTATACGCGGAAGTTCACCGCTAATATCGCCAAGCGCAAGATGGACGAATACGGTCACCCCGACGATGCGGTGACCACCGTGGCCCCTTGGCCGCAGCAAACGACCGTGGGACCGTTCAAAGTGGGCTTCCTGCCCATGTCCCACTCGATCCCTGAATCGTCGTCGCTGGTGATCGATGTGGCCGGCGACCGGCTGATCCACTCGGGCGACTTCAAGATCGACATGACACCCGGTGTTGGCGAACCCTACGACCCCGAACTTTGGGCCGATGTGTCCAAAGACGGTGTTAAGGCGCTGATCTGTGACAGTACCAACGTGTTCTCGCAAAACCCTGGCCGCTCGGAAGAGACCGTCGGGCCAGAGATTGAAAAGCTGCTCGGCACCGCGCAGGGTATGGTCGTGGCAACCACCTTTGCCTCGAACGTGGCGCGTGTGAAGACGCTGGCGGATGCGGGCGAACGGGCAGGGCGGTCGGTTGTGCTGCTGGGACGTGCGATGAAACGCATGGTCGAAGCCTCGCTTGAAACCGGCGTGATGAAGGACTTCCCGCCGGTCGTAAGCCCGGAAGAAGCCCGCGGCATCCCGCGCGAGAACCTGATGCTGCTGGTAACAGGCTCGCAAGGGGAGCGTCGTGCGGCGTCGGCACAGCTGGCACGCGGCAAATACATGGGGCTGGAAATGAAGGAAGGGGACATGTTCCTGTTCTCCTCCAAAACCATTCCGGGCAACGAGCGTGGCGTAATCAAGGTGATCAACGCATTCTCCGAGATGGGCGTTGATATCGTCGACGACAGCTCGGGTCTGTATCACGTGTCGGGCCACGCCAACCGTCCCGATCTGGAAACGCTGCATGACGTGGTCAAGCCGCAGATCCTGATCCCGATGCACGGTGAGCACCGCCACCTGCGCGAGCACGCTAAAATCGCCAACGCCAAGGGGATGAAGGGTGTTCTGGCCGTCAACGGCATGATGATCGACCTGTCGGGCAACGAGCCCAAGGTCGTTGAATATGTCGACAGCGGGCGGACCTATCTGGACGGATCGACGCAAATCGGCGCGATGGACGGCGTTGTGCGCGACCGTATCCGCATGGCGCTGAACGGCCACGTCACCGTGACCGTCATCATGGACGAGAACGACGAAGCCTTGGGCGATCCGTGGGTTGATGCCATGGGCCTGCCAGAGCAAGGCCGGTCCAAAGCATCGCTGGTCGAGATACTGGAAGCCGATCTGGCCCAGTTCCTTGGCCGTGCGAACGCCAAAACCCTGCGCGACGACGACAAGCTGCACGATGGGTTGAAGCGCACCGTGCGTCAGTCCGCCAACGATGAGATCGGCAAAAAGCCCGAGGTTACCATCGTGGTCAGCCGCCTGAGCTAAATCGACCTGATACTAAATAGAAACGCCGCGCAGCTCTCTGCGCGGCGTTTTGCGTTTGTGGGGGCAGGGTGTGGCGCGGCGGGGTTGCTGCAAGGCAACGCGGTAACGACAAAGAAAAAGGCGCAGAGGATGCCCTGCGCCTTTAATCGTTTCTGTCAGTGGTGCGCGGGGTTATTCGCGACGCTCGGCAAAGCTTAGGCCGATGAACTCGGGCGTGTGATCGCCCAGACCGACGACGCGGTTGTCGTTGCGGTTGTTCTGCTGACGGTTGTTGTCATTGCGGTTGTTATCACCGCGCCCGCCACGGCCACCGCGACGGTTGTTGGGTTTGTCGTCCTGCGGGGCGTCTGCCTTTTGGGCAGGGGCCTTATCTGCCGTATCCTTGGCAGGCTTATCCGACTGTTTGCCTTGGGGCTTGGCGTCCGCTTTGACGTCCGTTTTGGCATCGGATTTGTCAGCCTTGGGGCTGTCCGCCTGCGCCGTCTCTGTCTGGTCGGCATCCGCCTTAGCCGCATCGGGCTTTTTACGGCTGCGCGTGCGGGTGCGTTTGGGTTTTTCAGATTTAGCCGCCTCATCGGATTTGGCTGCGGGGGCCTCGGCTGTCTTGGCCTCTGCCGCGGGAGCCGCTTTTGCCTCCGAACCGCCCAAGGGGTTGTCGAGGCGCGGGATCTCGCGCTGCACCAGGCGTTCAACGTCTTCAAGGTTCTTTTCGTCCCGCGGGACGCAGATCATGATCGCCTTGCCATCACGGCCCGCGCGACCCGTGCGGCCGATCCGGTGCACGTAATCCTCGGCATGGGAGGGCACGTCGTAGTTATACACGTGGCTGACCGACGGCACATCAAGACCGCGCGCCGCCACGTCAGAGGCAACAAGGAAGCGCAGATCGCCGTTGCGGAACCCTTCCAGCGTTTTGGTCCGCTGGCTTTGATCAAGATCCCCGTGGATCGGAGCCGCGTCATAGCCGTATTTCTTCAACGACTTAGCGACCGTATCCACATCCATCTTGCGGTTGCAGAAGATGATCGCATTGGTGCATTTGTCGCCTTCGGCGTCGATCAACGCGCGCAGCACTTTGCGTTTCTCCGTCGCTTCACGGTCCTTGCGTGAGGCTTTGAACATCAGCACGCCTTGCTCGATATTCTCGCTTGTGGTGGCTTGACGGGCCACTTCGATACGCTCGGGCGCAGAGAGAAAGGTGTTCGTAATCCGTTCAATCTCGGGGGCCATCGTGGCCGAGAAGAACAGCGTCTGACGGGTAAAGGGCGTCATCTGGAAGATGCGTTCGATGTCGGGGATGAACCCCATATCCAGCATCCGGTCGGCTTCGTCGACGACCATGATCTTCACGTCGGACAAGATCAGCTTGCCGCGCTCAAAGTGGTCGATCAGACGGCCGGGCGTGGCGATCAAAACGTCAACGCCCTTGTCGATCAGCTTGTCCTGTTCACCGAAAGACACACCGCCGATCAGCAACGCTTTGGTCAGTTTCAGGTGCTTGGTATAGGTGTCGAAGTTTTCGGCCACCTGAGCTGCCAGTTCCCGCGTGGGGCAAAGCACCAGACTGCGCGGCATCCGGGCGCGGGCGCGGCCACGGGCAAGCAGGGTGATCATGGGCAGGGTAAAGCTGGCAGTTTTGCCGGTGCCTGTTTGGGCGATTCCCAAGACGTCCTTGCCTTCAAGGGCAGGGGGGATCGCGCCGGCCTGAATGGGCGTGGGGGTTTCATACCCGGCCTCATCGATGGCTTTCAGGACTTTAGGATTAAGGTTTAGATCAGAAAATTTTGTCATGTGTGTCCGATGATAGCGGACATACACTTGGCCCGCGGCAGCATTCATGTCGGCCCGCATGGCCCAAGGGGCGGAGGCTCTCCGCGACATGTTCTGCACCCATTAACAAAGACTCCCCGTCGCGTCAAATGGATGCGCTAAAGCCCTGTGAAACGGGGGAAATGTGTTGCCAGATGGTTGGGAAGCTCCAGATCCACCTCGCGCAGCAGCCCGTGACCGCGCAGACGGCTGCGCAATTCCGGTGTATCGGCGCAGACTTCGTCGAAAAACGCGCGCAAGCCGTCCTCGCCGCTTTCGCTCTCTATCATCGAGAAAAGGTCATTGAGCGATAGGCCGCCCTGGTCATAGGGGCGGTTGGGGCGCAGTTCGGGGCGGTAGCTGCCTTTGGTCACGCGGTAGCGGTAGGCGGTGATCCAGTCGTCCCATGTTTTCGCATGGGCATGGGCCAGCGTGATGTCGGGCGGAGCGTCGTGACAGTCCAGCATCTCGCCCTTTTGAAAGACGTTGTGGATGCGCAGATGCATATGCGGCAGCCCCGTGCGGACAAATACCTTGCCCGCAAGATGGCTGAGAAACCCGCCCTTTAAATAGGCACCATAGGTCGGATAAAGCTCTGCCACAATGCGCGCGCGGTCGGGGCCGGCGGGGATGAACCCCTTGAACGCCGTTGGATCGCCTGAAAGCTGCTCCATCGGGCGGATGCGGGTGGCGGGCGCATCTTGCGGGATCTTGGCGAGTATGTCAGCGATCGGGCGGTCGGCGACTAGATATTCATCCGCGTCCATGTGGATCAGCCAGTCCACCTCGCGGCGGCGGTTGTAGGCATGGGTCGCGTTGGCCGTCTGGCGTTGTTGGTGCGCCTCTGGCCGGTCGCGTTTGCGCTGCTTCCAATAGCGCGCGTCGCAGGTGATGACGCGGATCTTGGGATGGGCGTCCAGATGGGCAAAGGCCTCGTCATTGGGCGCATCCAGATAGATGTAAAGCCGCTGCGCGCCCGCCGCCAGATGATAGGCGGCGAACTGCAATATGTCGCGCGTCGGTGCCAGAATGGTAGAGGCGATGCCCCATGTCACATCAGTCATGGGGCCAGTTTGCGGTGCGTCGGTCGGGCTGGCAAGCCCAAGTCAGACCATCATTTCCTTGGTCGCGGTCAGGCGCACATCGGGGTAGTCGCGGTCTACGCGGTCGATATCCCATTGCAGCCGTGTCAGGTAAACGATGTCGCCATCGTGGTCATGGGCGATATGCTGCTTGTTGGCTTCTGTAAACTTATCAACGGCTTGTCGGTCACCGTTCACCCATCGGGCCGACGTGAACTGCGACTGTTCGAACCGCACCGGCAGCCCGTATTCCAGTTCGATCCGGCTGGCGAGCACTTCGAACTGTAGCTGCCCAACGACGCCCACAACAAAGCCCGAGCCGATGGCGGGTTTGAAGACCTTCGCGGCACCTTCTTCGGCGAATTGCATCAGCGCTTTTTCAAGGTGTTTCGATTTCATCGGATCGCCCGCGCGCACGCCCTGCAACAGCTCTGGCGCGAAGGACGGGATGCCACTGACGCGGATCGCCTCGCCCTCGGTCAGGGTGTCACCGATGCGCAGCTGCCCGTGGTTGGGGATGCCGATGATGTCACCTGCCCATGCTTCCTCTGCCAGCTCGCGGTCGGCGGCAAGGAACATCACGGGGTTGGTAACAGACATGGTTTTCTTGGACCGCACATGGGTCAGCTTCATGCCACGGGTAAAGTGGCCCGACGCCAGACGGACAAAGGCCACGCGGTCGCGGTGCTTGGGATCCATGTTCGCCTGAACCTTGAAGACAAAGCCGGAAACCTTTGGTTCTTCTGGTAAAATCTCCCTTGGCTGAGCGGATTGAATCTGCGGTTCGGGGCCGTAGGTGGCAATGCCGTCCATCAGTTCCTTGACGCCAAAGCTGTTGATCGCAGAGCCGAACCAGATTGGTGTCAGCGACCCTTCGGCCATCAGTTCGGCATCCAGCGGCGGCATCAGCTCGCGCACCATCTCAAGGTCTTCGCGCAGTTTCTCAAGCAAGGCGGCGGGCACGTGTTCGGCCAGTTTTGGGTCATCCAACCCTTCGATCGCGATGCTTTCAGAAACCTTGTTCCGGTCCGCACGGTCCATCAGTTCAAGCCGGTCACGCAGGATGTCGTAGCAGCCGATAAAGTCGCGGCCCACGCCGATGGGCCAGCTTGCAGGGGTCACATCGATCGCAAGGTTTTCCTGAATCTCGTCGATGATCTCGAAGACATCGCGGCTTTCGCGGTCCATCTTGTTACAGAAGGTCAGGATCGGCAGGTCGCGCATGCGGCAGACCTCGAACAGCTTTTGTGTCTGGCTTTCCACGCCTTTCGCTCCGTCAATCACCATCACGGCCGCGTCAACGGCGGTCAGCGTGCGGTAGGTATCTTCGGAAAAGTCAGAGTGGCCGGGCGTATCCACGAGGTTAAAGCGGAAATTCGTGCCTTTGTTCATGAAATCGAACGACATGGCCGAGGCAGAGACCGAAATACCGCGGTCTTTTTCCATCGCCATAAAGTCGGACCGTGTGCGGCGCGCCTCGCCCTTGGCGCGGACCTGACCGGCCATCTGGATCGCCCCGCCGAACAGCAGGAATTTCTCTGTCAGCGTGGTTTTCCCCGCATCGGGGTGGGAAATGATCGCAAAGGTGCGACGCCGAGCGATTTCGGCAGGCAAAGCGGGGCGGTTTGAGGGGGTATCCAACATGGATTGGCATATATCCACGCCCGAACACACGCGCAAGTCTGCTTGGATCAGGTGCCTGCTGGCATTTTCTTGGGGGGTGGCGCGAAATTGCGGTATGATGGGGGCAGATGAAACCAGAGGGGGGCGTGACAATGGAATTGAAAGAAATCGCAGAGGCGTTGGTAAAAGGCTGCCGCGAGGGCCACGAGGTGGCGAACCTTGATCGGCTTTACGCGCAGGACGCCGTGTCGGTTGAAGGGATGGACCACGGAAACGGGCGCGAGACGCAGGGCCTTGAGGGCATCAAGGGCAAGCATGCGTGGTGGGACAGTGCGATGGAGGTGACGCGCCAGAATGTCAGTGACCCGATGCTCCATGGCGATGACCGCTTTGCCGTCATCTTTGATGTTGCGGCGCGCGAAAAGGACAGCGGCACCGAGATGGAGATGAAAGAGGTCGCCATCTACCACGTGGCCAATGGCAAGATCGTGCGCGAGGAATTCTTTGGCTGATCAGCGCATGCTGGCGCGGCGCAGCAGTTCTGCCGCGTCGGGGCGGTCCAGCAGCGGTTCCGACACATCCAGCCCCGCATGGGGCAGGTCGGAATGGCCGGGGATGACATCGCCCATGGCGTCCGACAGCTCTTGCGGCAGCACGCCTTTGGTGCGGCTGTCGATCAGCATGGATTCTGCCGCGATCCCTTCGGCATAGATGATCTGGTGCCCATCAAACAGCAGTTGGAAATAGTCGACAAAGCCGCCGTCCTGTACCCGTACCGTATCACCGTTGACCAGATGGCGGACCTTGACCAGCAGCTCTGACCGGCCGGCGCCCAGACGGTCTTCGCGTTGGTAGATGAACAGGCGGTGATCGGGGCTGACGATCAGGTCATTGTCGTTGTTCAATGTGCCCGCGTTGATGCAGATCGGGGCGAATTCGCCAACCGCGCGCACGGTGCTCTGTCCGATCCAGCGGATCGCCTGCACGCCGTCATCGCGGGTCAGGACCTTGTCACCGACGCAGAGCTCCTCGATCGGGCGCTGCTCGCCGGTGGCCATGGTGATATGCGTGCCGCGGGTGAAGGACACGCAAGCCACTTGCGCGAACTTCTGGCGCATCGTCTCGGTGTCTATGCCGACCAGCCGGTATTCCACTTTCGACGACAGCGCGCTGAGCGGGATGAGATAGATTGCTTCGGCGTGGCCGTCATCGGCCACTTCGACCAGCAGGATCGCATCGTTGATCTGCCCGTCGGGCGACATGAAGGTCAGCGCGCAATCCAGATGCAGGGCGGCCCCGCTGGTTCCGGTTTGCGTGTCGGGCGCGATCGACAGGCTGCCATCCGGTGCCGTCTGGATCGACAGGCGCACTGGTTCTGCCCCGTAGGACAGCTCGTACACATCATCCAGCAGCAGTTCCGAGGCAAAAGACAGCGCGTCGCCCATATTCGCACCATCCGTCGCCGTGAATTGCGTCGCACGAAAGACAGGGACGCTTTGCGGAGGGGAAGGGCGGGGCGAGGTCATGGGGCGGGCCTTTGCGCGCGAAAAGTGAATGATATCGGGGCCGGCAGTCACACAACTGCCGGTGGTTCTTGTGTCCTTGCCATAGGATTGTGTCCCATTCGGGTCAAGCCTTTGGCCTTTTGCTGGCATTGTCCGCGAAGACAGTGCTACGACTTGCGCGAACACTAACCGGGAGAGATCGCTATGGATCTGGGAATCAAGGGAAAACGCGCATTGGTTTGCGCATCGTCAAAGGGCCTCGGCCTGGGCTGCGCAGAGGCGCTGGCCGAAGCGGGTGTGGATCTGGTGATGAACGCACGCGGTGCCGCTGATCTGGAAACAGCCGCCGAACGCATCCGTCAGGATTATGGCGTCGAGGTCACCACCATCGCCGCCGATATCGCCACGGATGAAGGCCAGAAGCTGGTGCTGGAGGCCGCGGGCCAGATCGACATTCTGGTCAATAACGCAGGCGGCCCACCCCCCGGCATGTGGAGCGATTGGGACCGCGAGGATTTCATCAAGGCGCTCGACGCGAACATGCTGGCCCCCATCGCGATGATCAAGGCGCTGGTGCCCGCGATGATGGACCGTGGCTGGGGCCGCGTCGTCAACATCACCTCGCAATCTGTGCGCGCGCCAATCGGCGTTCTGGGGCTCAGCAACTCGGCCCGTACCGGGCTGACCGGCTATGTCGCGGGCACCTCGCGGCAGGTCGCGGGCAAGGGCGTGACGATCAACAACCTACTGCCCGGTATCCATGCCACCGACCGCGCCGATGCGCTGGATGGCGGCGTCGTCAAACAAAAGGGCATCACGCTGGACGAGGCCCGCTCTGAGCGCGCATCGACCATCCCAGCAGGGCGTTATGGCACGCGGCATGAATTCGGCGCGGCCTGCGCTTTCCTGTGCTCGCAACACGCGGGCTTTATCGTCGGGCAGAACTTGCTGCTGGACGGCGGGGCGACCAATATCACGATGTAAGTGCGAGGGGCGGGCGCTGTGATGCCCGCGCGGCACGCGCGCCCGTCTGACATATTTCATCACGTTTACGACAGACCGCCGCGCAACAGATAGCGCGGCGGTTTTTGCTCGGCTACCCATGGACGTTGCTGTCCCTTTCAAAGGTATTCCCGGATGTCCCCCATTGTTCTGTTTGTCCTCTTCGGTGCCATCATCGCCGCAAGTCTGCTGGCCGCACCGCGCCGCGCTTCGATCGAGGGGTTCTTTGGCGGGATGACGGCCCAAGGCGGTGCGCCGGGGCTTTGGACGCTGGTGCTTAGCCAGGTCACCACATGGATTTTCGCCCGCAGCCTGATGAACGCGGCTATCTTGGGCTATTACTACGGCATCGCGGGCACGCTGGCCTATGCGGCCTATTACGGGTCTTTCTTGACCGGGGGCTTTATCGTCGGCCGTCTGCGCCAGAACGGCGCCATGTCGGTACAAGATTGGCTGGGTGCGCGCTTTGGCGGAGCGGGCAACGCCTGCTATAATCTGGTCATCGCGCTGCGGCTCTTGTCCGAGGTGTTCGCCAATCTGCTGGTGGTGGGGCTGATCTTTAACGCCGTGCTGGCGGGCAGCGGCACGCCTGCGATCCTGATCGTCGCGCTTGTGGGGCTGGGCTATTCCGCTTGGGGCGGGCTAAGTGCTGCGCTGCGCACCGATGTGGTGCAGATGGTCGTGTTCCTCGTGGTTTTCGGTGTCGCCTTTGTGGCGCTGGTCGTGTCGCCCGGCTTTGATCTGGGGGCGGTTGTCACGGCACCGGGGACCGCAGGGGCCTATAACGGCTGGGTCTTGCTGGCCGTGGCGCTGTTGCAAGTGTTTTCCTACCCCGCGCATGATCCGGTGATGATGGACCGCGGGTTTATCGCCGACCCGGAGGTGACGCGCCGGTCCTTTCTGCATGCCTTCTGGATCTCGACCCTGTGTATCATCGGCTTCGGGTTCTTCGGCATTCAGGCGAGCCTTGTCGGTGCGGCCTACGAGGGCGAGCTGATCGGCACCTGGGCCACGATGTTCCCTGCGTGGGTGTTTGTGGCGCTGATGATTTCGCTGCTGGTCTCGGCGCTGAGCACGCTGGATTCCGCGCTCTCTTCTGCCGCGCGTCTGGTGGTTGAAGAGCTGAAGCTCGCACCGCGTAGCCTGAACGGCGGGCGGATCGTGATGCTGGGCTTTATGGCCGCAGGCACGGTGCTGACGCTCTGGGGCAATGCGACGCTGTTCGACGCGGTGGCCGTGTCGGGTACCGCGTCGATGTTCCTGACGCCGGTGCTGGTGGTCGGGCTGGTGATGCAGCGGCAGATCGCCCTATGGGCCTATCTGGCGGCCTTCGGCGCGGCGATGATCGGGGCCTTTGCCTATTTTGCCCGCGCGTGGCCCGCCTTTGCCGCGGTGCTGCCAGAGGGGCATAAATACGAACAGCTTTTGGTGATTTGTGTGGTCGTTCTGGTCGCAGGCTTCGCGGCGGTGCTTGCGGGCGCGCGGCGGGGCTGATAGCGGTCGATCCCGAGCGAATTGATCGGATTAGACCGCGCCCATGACTGAAGTGACTGACGTGCACCCGAGACTGGAAATCAAGAACCTGCAGCGCGCCTATGGCGGGCGGGCCGTGGTGGATGATGTCAGCCTGAAGATCATGCCGGGGCAGGTGACCTGTCTTCTGGGGCCGTCTGGCTGTGGCAAGTCGACCACCCTGCGGATGATCGCCGGCGTCGAGATGCAGGACAGCGGCACGATCCACGTTGATGGCAAGCTGATCTGTGACACGGTTTTCCGCGTGCCCCCCGAACGGCGCGAGATCGGGTTGATGTTTCAGGATTTCGCGCTTTTTCCGCATCTTAGCGTGGCCGACAACGTGGGCTTTGGCCTGAAAACCGGCACCAAGGCCGAACGCCGCGCCCGTATCGAGGAACTGCTGGAACGTGTGGACCTGTTGCGGTTCATCGACGGCTATCCGCATCAACTGTCAGGGGGCGAACAACAGCGCGTGGCGCTGGCGCGTGCCTTGGCCCCGCGGCCCAAGATCATGCTGATGGACGAGCCCTTCTCGGGGCTTGATAACCGGCTGCGCGATGACATCCGGGACGAGACTTTGGGCATCCTGAAAGAGGAAGGTACCGCCGTCTTGCTGGTCACCCACGAGCCCGAAGAAGCCATGCGCATGGCAGACGAGATCGCCTTGATGCGCGATGGCAAGATCGTGCAGCAGGGGGCCCCGTATAACGTCTACACGCGCCCCGTCGACCGCGCGTCGGTGGCGTTTTTCTCGGACGCGAATGTGTTGCGGGCCGAGGTGTCTGGGGCGCTTGCGCATACTGTCTTTGGCCGGTTTCTGGCCCCCGGCGTGCCGGACGGGACGCAGGTAGATATCGTGTTCCGCCCCCAGCATTTGCGCATCGACTTTGACCGTGCGGGCAAGGGGCCGTTGCCAACCTCGACCGATGGCACCGCAGCCCGCGCCGTTGTTGCGCGTGCGCGTTTCATGGGGAATGAAAGTCTCGTGGAGTTTGTCATGGACCATGACGGCAGCACCCTGCGCGCCACCGTGCCCAATGTCTTCTTGCCGCAGCCCGGGGCCGTCATGTGGCTGACCGTGCGCCGCGACCGTTGTTTTGTCTTTCCGGTGCATGAGGCGCGGTAGACCGCTGGCGGCTGCCCCTGTGGCACCCCGAGGGATGCCTTCGGCGAGGATTTAATCCATTTGGAAGGCGGGCGGCGCGGTGAATAGCTCGGGCAGCGGGTGTGTCGCCTCGATCAGGTCAAGCCGCAGGGTGGTGTTTTGCCCTTTGTTTTCGTCCCAACCTGACAGCGTCCAGCTGCGCGCGGCATGGTTGAGCGCGTGGGGGTGGAGCACCAGCGTTTCGAGCGAGCCATCGTCGGCGTTATAGACGATCCTGAGTTTCTGGCGCGCGCGGATTGCGGCGCGCAGCACGGGCAGATGCCCCATCCCCCGCGCGGCATTGGCGAAAGGGTGTTCAATGCGCTGCCAGTCCTGCGTTGCGGGCTGTGCGGTTTCAGGCAAGGCCGCGTCGATTTTTTGCGCCAGAGAGGTCGCGGCGGCCTGTAGGTCGGGGTCGGTTGTTTCAAGCACAACGGCGAGGGCGAGTTGCAACGCCTCTATCTCTTCGGGGGAGAGGGATAGCGGCGGCAGCACCGTCGCCGGTGTCAGCCGGTAGCCTGCGCCACGGGTGCCGGTGATCGCCACGCCCGACGCCTGCAGCCGCGCGATGTCGCGGTAGAGCGTGCGCAAGGACACGCCCGCCGCCTGCGCCATATCCTCGGCCCGGTGAAGCTGGTGGTCGCCCAAGAGGGAGAGCAGGGAAAACAATCGATCGCTGCGGCGCATGGTTTATCTGTGCCACGCGAGCGGGCAGGGTGCAAGGCAACTGCCAAAAAACTGTCAGGAGTGTTGGGGCGGTCGTCGGAGGGCGTAATTTTTGCGGGGCCGCGCGGCGAGGTCATCGCTTTGGCCCTTCAAGCTGCCAGAGCGGGGGCCTAAAAAGAGACAGAGTTTACCGGCGGGGGCAGTCCCTCTGCCACATATTCGGATTATGGAGTTGAGACTATGTTGAACAATATCGGCCTTCCGGGTCTTTTGCTGATTGCAGTTGTGGTGCTGGTCCTGTTCGGGCGCGGCAAGATTTCCAGCCTGATGGGCGAGGTCGGCAAGGGCATCACCAGCTTTAAGAAAGGTATCAGCGAAGGCGAAGATGACGTGAAAAACGGCGATAAGGACACCGCCGAGTTGAGCGATGACACCGTTGTTGTCACCGACACGAAGACCGACAAGGACCGGGTGTAAGCTCTCATGTTTGATATGGGGTGGTCAGAGCTGTTGGTCGTTGGCGTTGTCGCGCTGATTGTGGTGGGTCCCAAGGACCTGCCCGTGCTGTTTCGCAAGGTCGGCCAGTTTGTGGGCAAGGCCAAGGGGATGGCGCGCGAGTTTAGCAATGCGATGAATGACGCAGCCGATGACACGGGCATGCGCGAGATGTCGTCCAGTTTGAACAAGACGTTGAAAACCGCGACGAACCCGCTGGGATCGGCGATGGACGAAGTGAAATCAGCGACCAAATCCCTGTCCAAATTCGACCCCGAAAGCGAGACAGGCAAGCTGGCCTCGCAGCGGGCCGAGGATGTCAAGAAAATCCAGGCCGCCACCGCCCGTGCCGGTGCCGAGCGCAAACAGCGTGAAGCTGCCGACGCGCTGGCACAGGCCGATAAGGCAGAGGCAAAGCTGGCAACACCCGCCGCCGCGCCGCAGATCGAGAAGCCGGCGGCGAAAGCTCCTGCCAAGAAAGCGCCAGCCAAGAAGGCAGCTGCCGCCAAAGCGCCAGCCAAAGCCACGTCTGCGAAGAAACCTGCCGCCAAGAAACCTGCCGCAGCGAAACCTGTGGCCAAGAAAGCCGCGCCCAAAGCGCCAGCGGCCAAAAAGAGTGACACATGAGTGCATCAGACGATATTGACGACAGCGCCGCCCCGCTGATCGAGCATCTGGCCGAGCTACGCACGCGGCTGATCCATTCGGTGATCGCCTTTATCATCGGCATGGTGATCTGTTTTACCGTTTGGAATCCGATCTTTAACTTCCTGACGAACCCTTTGTGTTCGGCTATGGCCGAGCGCGGGCAGGAAGACTGCGGGTTGATCCTAATCAAGCTGCAAGAGGGCTTTTTCGTTGCCATCTCTATCTCTTTGCTGGGCGGGCTGGTGCTGGGCTTTCCCTATATCAGCTACCAGCTGTGGCGCTTCGTGGCGCCGGGCCTTTACAAGAACGAGAAGGGCGCGTTTCTGCCCTTCCTGATCTCGAGCCCGCTGATGTTCTTTTTGGGCGCGTCCTTTGCCTTTTATGTCGTGACGCCACTGGCTTTCGATTTCTTCCTCGGGTTCCAGCAGGCGGGCACGCTTGTCGGCGAGGGGACGGATAACGCAGGCGGGATCGCGGCCATCGCGTTCCAGGGGTCGGCTCAGGAATATCTGAGCCTGACGATCAAGTTCATCGTGGCCTTTGGCCTGTGCTTTCAGCTGCCCGTATTGCTGACCCTGATGGGCAAGGCCGGACTGGTCAGCGCCGAAGGGCTTGGCAACGTGCGCAAATATGCGGTGGTTGGTATTCTGGTGCTGGCCGCACTTGTCACGCCGCCCGATGTGATCACCCAAGGGATCCTGTTTGTTGTGGTCTATGGGCTTTACGAAATCTCTATCTTTCTTGTAGGGCGGGTTGAACGCAAACGAGAAGAGCAGCTGCGCGCAGACGGGTATTATGACGACGAATATGATGACCCGATCCTTGCAGAGTTCGAAGAGGATGAGGACGACCTGAAGTGAACCGTGACCCTATGGACCGTATCGCAGCGGCGTTGGAGAGGATGTCTCCTCCGCCGCTGAAAACCCCGGATTTTGATGTTGCGGGGGCCTTTGTCTGGCAGACAGGGCCGGACCATCTGGCACCGGTCGAAACGGTCAGCAAGGTTGATCTGTCGCTGCTGGTCGGCGTGGATCGCGCGCGCGACACGTTGCTGGCCAACACGATGCAATTCGCCGCCGGTCTTCCCGCCAACAACGCCCTGTTGTGGGGCGCGCGCGGGATGGGCAAGTCGAGCCTTGTGAAAGCCGTGCACGCGCATGTCCGAGAGACGCACGACCGACTGCGCATCGTGGAACTGCAACGCGAAGACCTGCCATCGGTCGGCCGTCTGCTGAGTCTGCTGCGCGGTGCGCGGCAACGGTTTATCCTGTATTGTGATGATCTGAGCTTTGGTCATGACGACGCGCATTACAAATCGCTGAAGGCGGTGCTGGATGGCGGGATCGAGGGGCGGCCAGAGAATGTCGTTCTTTATGCCACGTCGAACCGGCGGCATCTGATGCCCCGTGACATGATCGAGAACGAACGTGGCTCTGCCATCAACCCTGCCGAGGCGGTGGAAGAGAAAGTATCGCTGTCGGATCGGTTCGGGCTGTGGCTGGGCTTCCACCCCTGCGACCAGAAGCAGTATCTGGATATGATCCGCGGTTATTGCGATGCCTATGGGGTCGAGATTGACGCCAAGACCCTGCACGCCGAGGCGATTGAATGGCAAGCGACCCGTGGGGCGCGGTCGGGCCGCGTGGCGTGGCAGTACTTCGTTGATCTGGCAGGGCGGCGCGGCGTCGCGCTGTAAGCGATAAGCGGCCTGCACAAAAGCAAGCGGCCCCGAAAAGGGGCCGCGTGTTAAAACTGTTCAGCTTTCCAGTTGGCTTAGTTCAGGTAGGGCGTCGGATCGACGCTATCAAAGCCTTTGCGCACTTCGAAATGTACGAATGAATCGTCGCCCGGGCGCAGCTTGGCGATGCTCGCACCTTTGGAGACGCTATCCCCTTTGGCGACCGACACATTGGCGACATTGGCATATACGGTCAGCAGGTTGTCAGGGTGACGGATCACGACAATCGGCACGCCCTCGGCGCTTTTGGTGATCGCGGCGACGGTGCCGCTATCGGCGGCTTTGACCGCAGCACCCGGTGTGCCCTTGATGTTGATGCCCTCGTTCTTGCCCTTGGAATAGGCGCGGATGATGCTGCCCTGTACGGGGGGAGACATGCGGCCCGAAGAGGCGGGTTGCGTCGTCTTGCCCACATCGGCGACAGGCTTGGCTGCGGCGGGTTCGGGCTTTGGCGCGGCGGGCTTCTCGTCCACGGGCGGTAGCGGTTTCGCAGCGCTTGGCGGGGTCGGCGTTGGCGATCCGGTGCCGGGCAAGCTGGTCGTTGTCGGCGCAGTGGCCGTCGCGGCGGCTGGCACTGCAGCGCTGCGTTTCGGGGCGGCTTGCTGCGCCACGGGGATCAGCAGGAACTGCCCTTCGCGGACAGAGAAATCAGCGCCAAGCCCGTTCCATTCGGCCAGCGTTTCAACCGGCACGGCATAGAGACGCGCGATGGTATAGGCGGTTTCCCCACGTTCCACCTTGTGGCGCACAGGCTCGATCCCGGTCTGTTTCGCGGGGTTCTCGCGGGTGGTGGTCTGCGCCGAGGGCAGGGTAGTGGTCTGCACGCCGGGGGTGGCGGGCGCCCGGTTGATCGCGCCGCCTGCGATGGTCTGAATATCGACCGCGGCAGTGGTGATCGGACCGGTGCCCGACGCACCAGTCGCGGGCGAGGGTTCAGCCACGCGGGTCGGTAGGGCGATGATCTCTCCCTTGCGGAGGGGGACGGCAGGGTCAATGCCGTTGTAGCGCGACAGGCTGCCCACATCGGCACCCACACGGGTGGCCACGTCAGACAGCGTATCGCCGCGCCGCGCCACGGCGACCTGATAGTTTGGATAGGAAATCACACCGCGGTTGTCCGGTGCGGGGCGTTCATCCAGCGGGCCTGTGGCTGCATGGGCGGTAGTGAAACCGTCGCCAAAGCCGCCGCGCAAATCCATATCAAGGGGCTGTTCACAGGCGGCGAGCAAAAGCGCAGAGCTGCCCGCCAGTACCGTCAGCCTGAGGGTACGGGTCACGTTTGGTTGGGTCATCTGCTCGTCCTCGTCTTCGGTGCCGTCAGCGCCTTGGGGTCCCCGTTCGGGCGGAGTTCCCCTTGCTATACTGCATTTAGCCGTCTTTTCCCAGCCCTTCAAGCAAGGGAACAAAGCGGACCTTGCGCAGCTCGTCATATTCCAGCCCGGTCTCGGTTTTGCGGACACGTATGAGGTGTTGAACCGTGTCCGACTGGCCAACGGGCACGACCATAATGCCGCCAACCTTGAGCTGGGCCAAAAGCGGGCCGGGGGGGTCTTCGGCGGCGGCTGTCACGATGATCCGGTCAAAGGGGGCCTGTTCGGGCAGGCCAAAGCTGCCGTCGCCTATGATCGCGGTGATGTTGGACAGGGCCAGATCCTCGAAGATCTGGCGGGCCTCTACCACCAGCCTGCGGTGGCGGTCGATGGTATAGACGCGCCGCGCCAGTTTGCTGAGGATCGCGGCCTGATAGCCTGATCCGGTCCCCACCTCGAGCACCTTGTCACGCGACGACACATCCAGTGCCTGCGTCATCAGCGCCACAACCGAAGGCTGGCTGATGGTCTGACCGCAGGCGATCGGCAGGGGCATGTCCTCGTAGGCGCGGGACGCGAAAAGGCCGCGGATGAAGGGACCACGGTCGATCTGCTCCATCGCGTTCAGGACACGGGCATCGGTGACGCCCTTGGAACGGAGTGCGTAAAGAAATTGCATCTTGCGTGTCGCGTCTGTGATGTCTTCTTCGTCGTTCATGTATTGATGGCTTTTAGCGCGTCAAATGTATCATGAGCGGTGAGGTCGGCGCGCATGGGCGTGACCGAGATATAGCCGTCAAGGTTCAGCGCAGCGTCGGTGCCGTCGTCCGTCGGGATCTGCTGGTCCGCGCCCTTGATCCACAAGAACCGCCGCCCCGAAGGCGACAGCTGCGGGATCGTGGAAAAGCTGGTATCGCGGCGCATCCCTTGGGGGGCCAAACGGATGCCCTGAACCTCTGCCGCTGCGACGGGCGGGAAATTCACGTTATAAAACAGACGGTAGCCATCCCCATGCGCCGGTGTCGCATCCAGAATACGGCGGGTCACTTCGGCCCCGTGGCTGGCAGCGGCCTCGAACGGATCATCCAGATCGCGGTTGGCGGGGCCGTAGTATTGCGACAGCGCTACGGCGGGGATACCTTGCAACGCCGCCTCCATCGCGCCACCGATCGTGCCGGAATAGAGCGTGTTTTCAGCCGCGTTGTTGCCGCGGTTCACGCCGGACAGCACCAGATCAGGGCGGGCATCCAGCATACAGTCATGCAGTGCTGCCATCACACAATCGGCCGGGCTGCCCTCGACTGAAAAGCGCCGGTCGCTGACCTTTTCGACCATCATCGGCTTGGTGTAGCTGATGCAATGCCCGACGCCGGATTGTTCATAGGCGGGCGCCACGGTCCAGACCTCGCCATCGGGTCCGGCCAGGTCAGTGGCAATGCCCTGCAGGGTCTTCAGACCCGGAGCGTGAATACCGTCGTCGTTGGTGATCAGAATGCGCATAAATTCCCCTTTGCGCCTTGATAGGCGACGGGGCGCGGCGCGGCAAGGCAGGAGCCTTCACCGCATCATGTTTTAAGGCTGGGGAACAGCCAGTTGCGCCAGAATTTCAGCGGCTTGCGACTGTGGCGTGTTCAGCGCCTCGCGATCTTCACCGGGGTGGAAACGCGCGCGTGTCGCGGTTGGCATGGGGGCGGGCGTCATGATGTGGATGCGCGGGCCGATTGCCACCGCTTCGGATTGCCAGCTTTTGGCCAGCGCGATCTGCGCGGCCTTGGTGGCCCCGTAGCTGCCAAAGAACTTGGTCGCCACAACCGGATCGTCAAAGAACACAGCCTGACCCGATTGCCCCAGCAGCGGTGCCACATAGGTGATCAGGGTCGAGGTGGCGGTGACGTTACAGGCGACCGATTTGGCCATGTCTTTGGCGTCGATGTGATCGGTCGGGGCCAACGGGGCGGCATGGACAGCGGTGTGCAGCCAAAGATCAAGGCTGCCCCAGCGGTCATAGATGCCACGGCACAGGGTCGCCATTGCATCGGCATTGGTGATGTCCATCGGGGCCAACGTCGCGCTGCCGCCGCGGGACTGGATACGGTCGTCCAGCTCTTCCAGGGCGCCGGTGGTTTTGGCGACTGCAATGATGTGATGCGTGTCGCAAAGTGCTTCGGCCAGGGCGGCACCAAGACCGCGGGACGCGCCAGTGATAAGAGCTGTTTTTGTCATGGGGTGGCTTTGCCTGAGCCACCGCCCCCCGTCAAGAGGGGCGCGGCCCCGCAGCCTGTCGCGGGGCGTTTCACCCTTTCGGAAGTTTGAGCGTCACCGTGCGCCCGCGCTGCGCCAGCACCACGCTGTCGTCGCCAATGGCAGCGACGATGCCGTCGCTGATCTTGTCGTTCAACGTCACGCGGTGGATGCGTCCGCGGCCATCGCGGATCAACGCGCCGGGGTCGGTCAGGCTGCCGAAGGTACCAATCAGGGCGAGCTTGGGCAGGGACGCCTGCTGCGTAGCCAGATTAAGTGTTTTCTGCGGGGTCGGAGTGCCTTTTTCGTCAGTCGACATGGGTGCCTCTTGCTGCGCTTATGGGGGCAAAGAATGGTTAGACCGAGGGGCTAACAAAGCTGCCTGACAGCCGAAAGAGGGCGCGGGGGAGGCTGGCAAAGACTGGCTTGCACGTCGGCAAAGCTTTGCCAGCGGCACGGGGGTGCGAAACAGCAAAAGGGCGGGCGAGGGGTTGAACCCTGCGCCCGCCCTTGCGGAACCTGTCGGAAAGCGGTGGCTTTATTCGGCGGCTGGCTTCATCTCGAACCCTTGATTGATTTGGTCGGCAGGGGTGACGGGGTAATCACCCGAGAAGCAGGCATCGCAATATTGAGGGCACTTCTTGTTGCGACCCTCTGCCTCGCCCACGGCGCGGTAAAGCCCGTCGAGCGAAATGAACTTGAGGCTATCCACTTGCAAATGCTCGCGCATTTCCTCTTCGGACATGGTGGCCGCCAGCAGCTTTTCACGTTGCGGCGTGTCCACACCGTAGAAACAGGGCCACGCGGTGGGGGGCGAGGCAATGCGGAAATGGACCTCTTTCGCGCCGGCATCAAGGATCATCTCTTTGATCTTACGGCTGGTGGTGCCACGCACAACCGAATCGTCGACCAGAATGACCCGCTTGCCCTTGATCAGCGCGCGGTTCACGTTGAGCTTTAGCCGCACGCCCATGTTGCGGATCTGTTCGGTCGGTTCGATGAAGGTCCGGCCCATGTATTGGTTGCGGATAATCCCCATCGCATAGGGGATACCCGATTCGAGGCTGAAACCGATGGCCGCAGGCGTGCCGCTGTCGGGAACGGGGCAGACAAGATCCGCCTCTACCGGCGATTCCTTTGCCAGCTCGCGCCCGATGGCTTCGCGGGTTTCATAGACCGAACGACCGCCAAGGATGCTGTCGGGACGGCTGAAATAGACGTGTTCAAAGATGCAGAAACGCGATGCTACACGGCGGAAGGGGAAATGGCTTTCGACGCCCGAAGGGGTGATCACGACCATCTCGCCGGGCTCGATCTCGCGGACGAATTCGGCACCGATGATGTCCAGCGCGCAGGTTTCCGAGCTAAGCGCCCAACCGTCGCCAAGCTTGCCCAGAACCAGCGGGCGGACACCCAAAGGATCGCGCACGCCGATCAGCTTGGTGCGGGTCATCGCCACGACCGAAAACGCGCCTTCGACACGGCGCAGCGCGTCTTCCATGCGTTCGGGAATGTTGCGTTGCAGGGACCGCGCCATCAGGTGGATGATACATTCGCTGTCCGACGAGGACTGGAAGATCGACCCGCGTTCAATCAGCTCGCGCCGCAGGGCGTTGGCATTGGTGATATTGCCATTATGGGCAATCGCGGCACCGCCCATGGCGAATTCGCCAAAGAAGGGCTGTACATCGCGGATAGCTGTCGGGCCTTTGTGACCAGAGGTCGAATAACGCACATGCCCGATAGACAGTTCGCCGGGCAGTGTTTCCATCACCTTTTGCGAGGTAAAGTTGTCGCGCACATAGCCGAAGCGACGGGCGGACTGGAAACCGGCAGCGGGGTCATAGCTGACGATCCCGCCGGCTTCCTGACCACGGTGCTGCAATGCGTGCAGGCCGAGGGCCACAAAGTTCGAGGCGTCTGCAACGCCGATCACGCCGAACACCCCGCATTCTTCTTTGAGTTTATCCCCATCATCTGCATCACGCAGATAGGAGGAATCAAACGGGTGCGCGGGGGGCATGATCTTGGACAACGGGGCAACTCCGAATCCGATGAAGGGATAGGGGCTATGTAGGACTTTGGGCGGGCCTTGTCACCCCGCCGTTACATTTTGCCCCCGCATATGCTGCGATGCAACATATGGCAGAAACGCAAACGCCCCCGAAAACGGGGGCGCGTGTTTAACTTTTGGCAGCCTCAGTGGCGATTAGGCACCGCAGGCACCAACCAGAGCCTCGTAGCGGGTGGTGATCCATCCCAATGCGGCTTCTGGGTTCTGCTCTTCGATCTGGCCGGTAAAGCGCCCGAAGACCTGTGCCGACCGGCTTTCGTCAACCATGGTGAAGGTCTGGCCAGTGATCACGGTGTCATAGACAAAGAACGCGATGGCGACCAGAAGGATGCCGCGCGCCACGCCGAAAAGAAACCCGAGCCCTTGATCCAAGCCACCCAGAACAGAGCGCTGCACCAGCGACGAAAACAGCGGGGTGAACAGCGAGACCACAATGAGCGCGATGGCAAAAACGATGGCAAAGGCCCCGATGATCGATAGTTCACAACTGTCGGCAAGGAATTCGCCCACGACAGGGATCTCGGACACCAGCGGTTCAACCTGCGGCGCAAAGAGAAACGCAAGGATGGCGGCGGCAATCCAGCCCACGATCGCCATAAATTCGCGTACAAGCCCGCGGCCATAAGCCAGCAAAGCCGACAGAACGATGACAAGCGCCACAACCCCGTCAATGATGGTAAAACCTTCCATGGTCGTCTTGCCTTCCTTGAAGGGGCAGTTAGCCAGCCCCGAATATTTCGCCTACAAATCCGGTGAGATCGCTCATGGTGTTAAGCGTTATGCCGTTCTTGCCCACCGGTTTTCCGCCCGCGGGCGCGATGGCGCTGGTAAAACCAAGTTTTTGCGCTTCTTTCAACCTGTTTTCGGTCTGACTGGCGGGGCGTAGCGCACCGGACAGGCTGATTTCGCCGAAAACAACGGTTTCCGCGGGCAGGGCCACGTCTTCGCGCGCGCTGAGCAACGCGGCGGCTACCGCCAAATCCGCCGCCGGCTCCGAGATTTTCATGCCGCCCGCCACGTTGAGGTAAACATCAAGCCCCGCAAAGGGGATGCCGCAACGGGCCTCTAGCACAGCGAGGATCATCGCAAGCCGTCCCCCGTCCCAGCCTACGACCGTACGCCGCGCCTGCGAATGAGGCGGGGGGGCCACAAGCGCCTGAAGTTCGCATAAAACAGGGCGGGTGCCTTCGATACCTGCGAAAACCACTGACCCTGCGGCGGGCGTGCCGCGTTCGGACAAAAACAGGGCAGAGGGGTTGGTGACCTCGGCTAGCCCTTCGCCGGTCATCTCGAACACGCCAATCTCGTCGGCGGGGCCAAAGCGGTTCTTGACCGCGCGCAGAATGCGGAACTGGTGGCCGCGTTCGCCCTCAAAATACAGCACGGTATCGACCATATGCTCGACTACGCGCGGCCCCGCAATCTGCCCGTCCTTGGTGACATGCCCCACAAGAATCACGGAAACGCCGCGCCGTTTGGCAAAACTTGTCAGTTCGTGCGCGGCGGCGCGGACCTGACTGACGGACCCGGGGGCGGAATCGACGTTATCGGCCCACATGGTCTGAATCGAATCGATGATGACCAGATCGGGTTTTTCTTCCTCTAGCGTGGTCAGAATATCGCGCAGATTGGTTTCGGCTGCCAGCTGCACCGAGGCGTCAGATAGCCCCAAGCGCTGCGCACGCATACGGACCTGCGCCGAGGCTTCCTCTCCACTGACGTAGATTGTTTTTAACCCGCTGCGGGCAAAATGGGCCGCTGCTTGCAGCAAAAGGGTGGATTTCCCGATGCCCGGATCACCGCCCACCAGAATGGCAGAGGATGGCACCAGCCCGCCGCCCAAAACACGGTCCAGTTCGGTAATGCCGGATTGGCTGCGGGGCGGGGGCGTGTCCTTGGTGGTGAGGTCGGTCAACACCATCGCTGCACCACGACGGGTGCCAAGCGATTTGCTGGGCGGGCCGGATGAAATGCCCTTGTCCTGCTGGATCGTATTCCATTCGCCGCAGGCATCACAGCGCCCGGACCATTTGTTATAGGTCGCACCGCAAGCCGTGCACGAAAATGTAACGGGAGATTTAGCCATGCGTCTTTCTGGCCGAACAAACGGGAAACGTCAAAGCAAAACCTTGGTGCCCACGCGGGGTTACTCCGCTGCTTTGGGGGGCAGCTCTACCACACGTGAATCGCGGGCCATTTCATCCGCCGATACCCTGCGTTCGATTCCCAGTTCGGGCATGATCTCGCGCATTTCGGCGCGCAGGCGGTCCAGCTGTGCTGCGGCCACGCTTTCTTCCAGCTCGACCTCGTGCAGCCAGTGCTTCATTTCCGAGGTGATGCCCTTGGCCTGATCCAGACGGCTGTTGAACAGGTTCACTTCTTCCTGACGCTGCTTGAGGAAATTGCGCGCGCGTTCGATTTTCTCGTCGGCATAGACGGTCGCCAGCTCTTTCGAGATGTGGCTCATCTGCGCGGCGACTTCCAGAAGGGCGGGTTCAAGCGTGCTGAGATCAGGGTGATCGCGCAGATAGGCCAGCCGTTCGCGCACCGAGTCGAATTCGGAGGACATGTGAAAAACGTCGCCGCGATCCGCCGCATGCACCGCCCCGTAGGCGCGGGTGATGTCATCCATATTGAGCGCAAACTTGCGGTGCGATGTTTCAAGCTGCATGACGCGGCGGTTGGTGGGGATGAAAAAGCAGATGCCCACAGCCAAAACGGTCAGGCCGATCTGCGCATACATCCCTGCATTCTCAACGGGTTGCCCGTCATAGTTCAGCGGCAGTTCAATCCAGGCCCATTGGCCAAGCGCGGCCATAACGGTACAGACGGTGATCGCCACGGCGGCAACAGCGAAAACCGCGAATGCGAGTCTTTGAAAAAGATACTGAATAAGTGCCGTCAACGCGTTCATCTGTCTCACCTTGTGCTTGAGTTGCTGTTGTAAGCAAGAATATGCCGATGTCGGCAAAAGGCGAAGAAAATCTTGTATTTTCCGTAAATGAATCGATTTTACTTGGGAAATTCCAAGTAATTCCACCTATGAGAGTGGGGTGATCACGCGGAAACGCCGGCTTCTTTAGGCGATTTTCTGCGCGCGGTGCCCGATAAACAGGGACGCGAGGATGCAGCCTGTGAACAGGTAGAGCCCCCAAGCCGTCTCGATCCGCCCGATGCCGATCCCCTTGGACAGGGTCACATACAGCGCGATCAGAAACACATCCGCCATCGCCAATTTGCCGATTGCCTGCAAGACGGGCAGGGCGCGTGGGCCGATCAGGCGGAACTGAACCAGCGTCAGGCCGACAGTCTTTACATAAGGCGCGACAAGGGCAAAAGCCGCGACGATCAACGCCAGAAACAGGTCGGTGTCCCAGAGGGATTTCAGCCCGCTCAGGACAGAAATTTCGGTGAGCCCGAACAGTGGTAGCACGCCGGCGCGCAGCAAGGGTGCGGCCCATGCAACGGGGTAGAGGATCAGCAGAGACAGGTTTGCCACGCGCAGCAGCATATCAAAGCGATCTGCGCGGGGCCGTGCCCCATCACTCGACATAGACCCGGTCATAGCGCGCGCCAAGCGCGGTCAGCACCTCGTAGCCGATGGTGCCTGCAAATCCGGCGACGGTATCGACAGACTGATAGTTTCCGATCAGCTGCAAATGCTCTGGCACCTCTGTCACGCTGGTCACATCGACGGTGATCAGATCCATAGAGACACGGCCAATAACGGGCAGTTTGCGCCCCTCGTGGGTGAAAGTGGCCCCGTTGCCCAAGGCGCGGATCAACCCGTCGGCATAGCCCGCAGCGACCGTCGCGACCATTGTCGGGCGTGGGGCGGTCCAGGCGCACCCATAGCCGACGGTCTGGCCCGTGGCGACTTCGCGTACCTGAATGACAGGCACATCCAGCGTCACCACCGGCATCGCATCGGCGAAGGGCAATCCGCCGTATACCCCGATGCCCGGGCGGGTCAGGTCAAAGTGGTAGTCACGGCCAAGCATGATCCCCCCCGTCGCGGCCAAGGATCGTGGCACGTTCAACCCATCCGTCATCTCGCGGAAGGTCTTGAGCTGTCGGGCATTCATCGGGTGGTTCGGTTCGTCCGCGCAGGCCAGATGCGACATGATCAAGGTCGGGTTCTGCGCCAAGGCGATGTCGCGCAGCGCGGCCCATTCCGCGGGGTCCATCCCAAGGCGGTTCATGCCGCTGTTCAACTGCACCCCGAAACGATGGCCGGGCAGAGCTTCGACATGGGCGATCATCTGGTCGACCGAATTGATCATCGGCGTCAGTGCGGCGGACCGGATCATATCGGCGTCACCGGGCATGTGCCCTGCAAAGATGTTGATCGCAGGGCCGGGCCCCAACACGCGCCGCAGGGCAACGCCCTCTTCCGCGACAGCGACAAAGAACTTGCGCGCGCCTTGGGCGGCGAGAACAGGGGCCACGCGGTCAATGCCCAGACCATAGGCATTCGCCTTGATCACGGCACCGGTGTCGCAGCCGGTCATTTTGTTCAGCGCCTGCCAATTGGCGGCAATCGCATTGAGGTCGATAGAGAGGGTGGCTGTTGTCATGGGATTTGTTTTGACCGTATGCCCGCCAAGGTCAAGCCACGAGCAAGGCCACCGGCCAATAATACCTCGCCTTGCGGGGAACGGGACGGAATGTTTGGCCCATTTCCCTAACGTAACGAAACCTTCGCATGATGCTTGCATGGTGCCGCGAACGCGATAGCTTGGTTCCTGACAAAAGACAGGCTGCGCACAGTAGCCGGATATAAAACGGGAGAGAGTTCAATGCGAGTTTCAACAATGACAACGGGGCCCGTGCTGGCGGTGGTCACGGCGATGGCCGCGCCTATGGCGCTGGCCGAGAACCGGATCGATACCCAGATGCCAACGGCCCCTGATATGGCGGCCTATGGCGACGAAGCCATCGGCGTGCGCCAGCTTGATCTGGTGCATAAGGACCAGATCGATATCCTGTCCATCGATCCCGCAGCGGACAAGCCTGAAACCCTACCGCGCTATGATCGCCCGCTGACGGTCGAGGTCTGGTACCCCGCCGCTGATGGGGCCACCGGCGACACCGCGATCAAGGCGTTCATCCGCGATGGCAAGACAGAGGTAACCTTGCAAGGCAAAGCCATGCGCGACGCGGACCCCGCACAACCCGACGCGGCCTATCCGCTGGTCATCGTTTCCCACGGGTATCCCGGCAACCGCTTCCTGATGTCCCATCTGGCCGAGAATATCGCGTCAAAGGGCTATGTCGTGGCGTCCATCGATCACATGGATTCGACCTATCGCACACAGGCGGCCTTTGGCTCTACGCTGGTGAACCGGTCGCTGGACCAGCTGTTCGTGCTGGATGAAATGGCGCGTCTGTCGCAAGACGAAAGCTCTTTTCTTAATGGGTTAGTGGATGTGGATAACACCGGCTTGATCGGCTATTCCATGGGCGGCTATGGCGCGGTGATCACCGCAGGCGGTGGCGTGACCGAAGCGTCGGTCGGCTATGGCTGGGGCGGGCCGCATGGCACCTTGGGCATCCATCAGGCGGGGTCCGAGACGCATAACAACCTGCCCGATCCAAGGATCAAGACCGCCATCGCGATCGGCCCCTGGGGCATGAACACGGGCTTCTGGGATGCCGAAGGCTTGAAGGGCGTGCAGATCCCGATGCTTTTCATGGCCGGGTCCGAGGATATGGTATCGCTGTACGAAAAAGGCGTGCGCGCCATTTGGGAAAACGCCGGCAGCGTCGACCGCGCCTTGCTGACCTTTGAAAACGGCGGCCATAATGCGGCGGCTCCGATGCCCGCGCCTGCAGAATCCTTTCGCGATGACGCTGATCTGGGGTTCAACGTGTCGGGCCACTATACCGATCCGGTCTGGGACACGGTGCGCATGAACAACATCGCGCAGCATTTCGCCACCGTCTGGATGGCGCAGCATCTCAAGGGCGATTCCGAGATGGGGGCCTATCTTGATCTGGTCGAAAACTCCAACGACGGGGTCTGGTCGATGAACGAGGATGGCACCCCGAAGGAGGATCACAGCTATTGGAAGGGGTTCGACAAGGATACCGCCAAAGGGTTGCGTTATGAAACCCTGTCGCCCGAGTAAGGAGCACCGCTGATGATGCGCTTGCGTATCATGTTCTCGCACGCGGCCGTCGTGGTGATGGCGGTCGCCTGTGGGGCGGGGCTGGTTGGCTTGGCGTTCTTCGCGCCGCTATGGGTCTGGGCGCTGATCCCCTTGGGGGTCGCCGCCCAGATGCTGAATGAATACAACCTGCACCGCTATGTGTTCCACCTGGCGCCCCCGCGGGCGCAGTGGGCATTCAACCTGCTGTATATGGCGCACTACGGTCATCATGATTTCCCGACCAACACCAAGCTGTTTTTCGTACCGATCTGGGTCGCTTTGCCGATGCTATTGGTGAACGGAGCACTGCTGTGGGGTGTTCTTGCCCTGTTTGGCGTGCCGCAGGCGGGCTGGATCGCCGTGGCAGTCGTGCCAGTGGGCGGGGTGCTGACCTTTATGGTTTATGAATGGTTCCACATGACCGCCCATGTGAACGTGCCCAAAACGCGGGTAGAGCGTTATGTGACCAGGCTGCACAACCAGCATCACTTCCGCGATTTCAGCAAATGGTTCCACGTCAGCCCCGGAGGGGCGGTGATTGACCGCGCTATGGGGACGGCGATTGACCGAGAGGCGCTAAAGCACCAGCAACGGATTGAATTTATTCGTACTTTGGGGATGCGACCCAATGACCCAAGGCTGATCGCGGCGCGGGAACGCTTTGCCGCCAGATACAATCTGTCAGAGGCAGAGATCGCCCGCGCGGCGGTTGTCTAACCTCCGCACAGAGCATCTATTCATCAAATTAACGGGGTGTGGCGATCAGAATTCCTGATCGCCACCGCCATTTTCACTCTGCCACGGTTTCACAAGGTTACCAAAGCGGGTGTAGCGCCCTTCAAAGCTGAGATCGACAGTACCAATCGGGCCGTGACGCTGCTTGCCGATGACCACTTCGGCACGACCGTGCAGACGCTCCATCTCTTCTTGCCAGATCGCCATTTTATCCAGCTCGTGATCGCCGGGCTTTTCGCGTTCCTTATAGTATTCCTCGCGGAACACGAACATCACGACGTCGGCATCCTGTTCGATCGACCCGGATTCACGCAAGTCCGACAGCTGCGGGCGCTTATCTTCGCGGTTTTCCACCTGACGCGACAGCTGCGACAGGGCGATCACGGGAATGTTGAGCTCTTTCGCGATCGCCTTGAGGCCCATGGTGATTTCCGAGATCTCGTTCACCCGGTTTTCGCCTTTGCCCGTCCCGCGCACCAGCTGGAGATAGTCGATAATCAACACGTCCAGCCCGTGGGTCCGCTTGAGCCGTCGCGCACGGGCGGCCAGCTGGCTGATCGGCAGGGCGGGTGTGTCGTCGATATACAGCGGGCAGGCTTCCAGCGCTTTGGCGGCATCGACGAAACGGCGGAATTCGGTCTCTGTCATATCACCCGACCGGATCTGTTGGGACGGGATCTCGGCCGCTTCGGAGAGGATACGCGCGGCCAACTGCTCCGCGCTCATCTCGAGGCTGTAGAACCCGACAACGCCACCATCTACAGCGCCTTCGGTGCCGTCATGCAAGGTGCCACGGCGGTAGGCTTTGGCGACGTTGAAGGCGATGTTCGTCGCAAGCGAGGTTTTCCCCATCGACGGACGACCGGCAAGGATCAAAAGGTCAGACGGGTGCAAGCCGCCCAGCTTTTTATCCATATCAATCAGTCCGGTAGAGACACCGGATAGGCCACCGTCGCGCTGGTAGGCCGCATTGGCCACGTTGACCGCGTCGGTCACAGCTTTCAGAAAACTCTGGAAACCGCTTTCGGTCTGACCCTGCTCGGCGAGCTTATAGAGCTTCTGTTCGGCCTCGACGATCTGTTCGCGCGGCTCTGACGCAACATCGACCTGCGCGGCTTTGGCAGAAATATCGCGACCCAGCTGGATCAGGTCGCGGCGCACCGCCAGATCATAGATCATCTGCGCATAGTCGCGCACAGCAAAGGCGCTGATCGCGGCTCCGGCAAGGCGCACAAGATAGGCGGGGCCGCCCAGTTCTTTGAGCCCTTCGTCATCCTCCATAAACGCCTTGAGCGTCACGGGGGAGGCGAGGTTGTTCTTGGCGATCCGCGCGGCGGCGATCTCGAAAATACGTGCGTGAACGGGATCGTAGAAATGCTTGGGACCGATGACAGAGGCCACGCGGTCGTAGATATCGTTGTTGGTCAGGATCGCGCCCAACAACTGCTGTTCCGCTTCGATGGAATGCGGCATTGTCTCGGCCGCTTGAACCGTTAGCTGGTTACCGTCGATGCTTGAAATCTCGTTCATGCTACGTGTTGCCCCACTGATTAATGACCCGAGGCTTATCTACCCGAGCCGCCCGTCATCCCGCAATCTTTATAAGCTGTGGATAACCTGATCTCTGCGCTAGCGTAGCATATGTCGCGTGATTTTACACCACGCGACACAATATCATGTGGATTACTTAGGTTTTTTTCCGCGCATCCTGCCACGCTTCGGGCGCGTTCAGGAAGGCTTCGACTTCGGTCAGGGTTTCTGTGTCAAACGCGTTCTGCGCTTTGGCCTCGGCCAGCACATCCCACCAGGTGCACAGGCTGTGCAACGTAACCCCGTGATCGCCCAAGGTCTTTTCTGTCTGCGGAAAAATACCGTAGTAAAAGATCACCGCCGTATGCGCGCAGCTCGCACCAGTATCGCGAATCGCGTCGACAAAGCTGATCTTTGAGCCGCCATCGGTGGTCAGATCCTCGACCAGCAAAACGCGTTGGCCTTCGGTCATCTCACCTTCAATGCGGGCGTTGCGGCCATAGCCTTTGGGCTTCTTGCGCACATAGGTCATGGGGAGCGCCATGCGCTCGGCCACCATCGCGGCAAAGGGGATGCCCGCGGTTTCACCGCCCGCGATATTGTCAAACGCCTCGAACCCCGCTTCGCGCATCACGGTGACGGTCAGGAAGTCCATCAAGGTGGCGCGGATGCGCGGATAGCTGATTAGCTTGCGGCAATCGATATAAGTCGGGCTTGGCAGCCCAGAGGCGAGGGTAAAGGGCTCTGCCGCGTTGAAATGAACGGCCTTGATCTCCAGCAACATCCGCGCGGTCAGGCGCGCCATTTCGGTAGAGTCGGGGTAGCTGGTGGGGATCATGTCATGCGTTCCTTATAGGGCCTTGGCGGTGGGGGCCGGTCCCATCCTGCTGCGACCGGCAAACTGTCTTTGGTACGGGAGCCGTCAGTCGGTGACGGACCAGTTCAGCGGCATCATCGGATCGAACACGGTGACCGGCCCGTCGGGCGTGTCGATGTGATCGGGGTAGATCGCCGGTGTGCGGGTCAGCGTCATCTTCGCTTCGTTCGGAGCCAGCCCGTAGAAATCCGGCCCGTTCAGCGAGGTAAACCGTTCCAATTGATCCAGCGCGTCTTCCTGTTCAAAGACCTCGGCCAGGATCGACATAGTGTTGGGCGCGGTAAAGCAGCCGGCACAGCCGCAGGGCAGCAGCTTGTTCGCGTCCGTGTGCGGCGCGGAATCCGTGCCCAGAAAGAAGCGCGCGTCGCCCGAAGTCGCCGCGGCACGCAGGGCCAGACGGTGGCTTTCGCGTTTGGCGACGGGCAGGCAGTAGTAATGCGGTTTGATCCCACCGGCGAGGATATGGTTGCGGTTGATCACCAGATGGTGCGTGGTGATCGTAGCACCCAGGTTGCCGGTGCTTTCCGTGACATATTGGGCGGCGTCGGCGGTGGTAATATGCTCCATCACGACTTTCAGCCCCACATGACGGGAGCGGATCGGATCAAGCACGCGGTCGATGAACACGGCCTCGCGGTCGAAAATGTCGATCTCGGGGTCGGTCACCTCGCCGTGGGTGCACAGGGGCAGGCCGATCTCGGCCATGCGTTCCAGCACGGGCGCAACAGTGTCAAAGTTCGACACGCCGCTGGCCGAATTGGTCGTCGCACCGGCGGGATAAAGCTTGACCGCGGTGATCAGCCCGCTGGCATGGGCGGCTGCCACATCGTCGGGATCGGTATCCTCGGTCAGATACAGGGTCATCAGCGGCTTGAAATCCGTGCCCTCGGGCAGTGCCGCTAGGATACGATCGCGGTAGGCGGCCGCATCGGCACCGCGCACCACCGGGGGCACCAGATTGGGCATGATGATGGCGCGGGCAAAATGCGCGGCGGTATGGGGCAACACGGCGTCCAGCATCGCGCCGTCGCGCAGGTGCAGGTGCCAATCATCGGGGCGTCGAAGCGTGAGGGTCTGTGTCATGGGCACTCCGCTAGCACAGGGCGTGCGGGCGCGCTAGTCTCGGCACGAGTTTGGCACCGTGTTTTGGCCTTCAGCCAGTACCTTGGGCGGCCTCGGGGTTGGACGCGCCCTGATCTGTGCCGTCACCTTTGTCAGCTGCGTTTCTCAGTGCGATTTCCGCCTCGATCTGCTTTTGACGCCGCGCAAAACGCGGTGCAGAGGTTCGGTCCGTCACAAAGCGGCAAAGCGTGAGGATCAGAGGCTCGCGTTGGTCTTGTTCCAACGCATTCAACAGGCCGCGCAGATAGGGGCGATGATCGCGGCGGGCACGGGCGCAGCGCGCAAAGCTGGCGATGTCTAGTGCGCCCTCTGCAGCTAGGGTCAGAAGCGCTTCAAACTGGTCCAGCTCTAGCAGTTTCGATTGCAGCGCCGTGCCCATGCGCCGCATCCGAAGTTTGGTCACATTGGGGCGGGTGAACAGGCTGGCATGCATCGCGTCCAGCGGCACAGTTGGGTCATAGATCACAAAGGCGGCCTCGGCCGCGTCCAGCATATCGGGGGCATATCCGAACCGAGAGGTGAAATCCGTGCGCCGCATCTCTACAAAGCGATCGTCCCATTCGGTCACGCTGGGGTCCAGCGTCGCTTGCGGCTGGATGGCAACGACCTTCGCACCCGGTGCCGCGACAGAGAATGCCGCAGCCGCATAGCCGCCCGGACCCGCGCCATAAAAGACCACGCGGTCAAAGCTGTCGAAAAAGCCATCGTCGATCAGCCGGTCGAAAAACGCATAAACTGGCTCATCTCGGAACCATGTATCCCCTTCTGACGCCAGACAAAGATGCGACCAGCCTTCGCTGCGCACCATTTCCCACCCCAAAGGATGCGCCATAGATGACAAGGCGCGCATCCCGTTGATGGTTTCAAAGCTGACCAGCAGGGTAGAGGATTTTTCCAGAAACATCGCATGGTGCCGTGACCCAAGCGCTTCATAGAACCCGCCATTCTGCGCGACCTGCTTCACAGCATCCATCCACTCGCTTTTGGAATAGTCCTCAAAAGACGTGTCGAGCGTTACGGCGGTATCGATCATGGTAAACTTCCTCAATCGTATCTGGGCACAGGAAACCCTGGCTTTTGGTCTGAGGTATCGGCGCATTAAGGCGAAAATGCGGAGATTTGAAGCACATTTATAGCACATTCTGTGGTCGCTCCAAGGCATAGAGTCTGCTGAACCCCGTGCAGACCCCTTGACCGCGCGGGATCAGAATGCACCACTCGTCCCAATCACAACCGGAGAACGCCATGCAACTGCCCCCTTCGATCGACGCCGTGCAAGAGCTGCTTGCGGGGCAGGGATATGTCTGCGGGCGCCCCTTGGCGACGGTGGTGTTCCTGAGCCTGACCTTGGGTCGGCCGCTGTTCCTCGAGGGAGAGGCGGGCGTCGGCAAGACAGAGATCGCCAAAGCATTGGCGCTGGCATTGGACCGCAAGTTGATCCGGCTGCAATGCTATGAAGGGCTGGACGCCGCCACGGCGGTCTACGAATGGAACTTCCCTGCCCAGATGGTGGCGATCCGCACGGCTGAAGCCACCGGCGATCGCTCGCGACAGCAGCTCACCACAGAACTCTTTAGCGACGAGTTCCTAATCGAACGCCCCTTGCTCGAAGCGATGCGCCCTGACGGACGCGGTGCCCCCATCCTGTTAATCGACGAGCTTGACCGCACGGACGCCCCGTTCGAAGCCTTCCTGCTTGAGGCGCTCAGCGATTTTCAGGTCACAATCCCTGAACTCGGCACGATCAAGGCCCCCGAGCCGCCCATTGTGATCCTGACCTCGAACCGCACGCGCGAGGTGCATGACGCGCTCAAACGCCGTTGTCTTTATCACTGGGTCGACTATCCCGATTTCCCCCGCGAGATGGAGATTCTGGCCGCCCGCGCCCCCGAAGCCTCAGCTGCGCTCAGCCGCGAGGTCGTGGCCTTTGTCCAGCACCTTCGAACCGAGGACCTGTTCAAGAAGCCCGGCGTGGCCGAAACCATCGATTGGGCGAAATGTCTGCTGGCGCTGGATGTGATCAACCTCAGCCCCGAAACCATTGCGGATACGCTTGGGGCGATCCTGAAATACCAGGATGACATCGCCAAACTTCAGGGATCAGAGGCGAAACGTATCCTCGATCAGGCCAAAGCCACGCTGGACGCGACCCCTTGACTAATACTGCCGCTTCCAAGTGGTCTAAAATCCTCGGGGGTCCGGGGGCCGACAGCCCCCGGCGGCAGGCGACCTGATGGAACATCTACCCCTAGACCTGCCCGACAACCCCAAACTTGCCGGCAATATCACCCATTTCGCCCGCGCCCTGCGCCGCGCCGGTCTGCCCATCGGTCCCGGCCGCGTGATCGACGCAATCCGCGCGGTAGAGGTGGCAGGGTTCACCGACAAAACCGATTTCTACTGGACGCTGCACGCCTGCTTTGTGAACCGTCCTGAACACCGGACCGTCTTTGCGCAGCTCTTCCGGCTTTATTGGCGCGACCCGCGGTATCTGGAACATATGATGGCCGCGATGCTGCCCGCGATCCGTGGCGTCCAAGAAGACCGCCCCGCCCAAGCCGCCGAAAAACGCGCGGCAGAGGCGCTGTTGGACGGTGCCGAAGCGCCGGAGCGGGACAGCCAAGAGCCGCAAGACGAGCGCGAGACAGAGATCGAGGTCGATGCCAGCCTGACCATGTCCTCGCAAGAACGGCTGCGCAGTCTTGATTTCGAACTGATGAGCCTAGCGGAGGTGGCGGAGGCCAAAAAGATGCTGGCGCGGTTGCGCCTGCCGGTCAAACCCATGCCGTCACGCCGTGCCATGACGTCCCCAAGGGGGCGGATCGACGCGGGGCGCAGCCTGCGGGCCGCGCTGCGCCGGGGCGGAGAGATGGACAAGCTGGTCTTGAAAACCCCGCGCCCACGCTATCCCAATCTGGTGGTGCTGTGCGATATCTCCGGGTCCATGAGCCAATATTCCCGCATGGTGCTGCATTTCCTGCATGCGGTGAGCAATGCCAAGGGCGCGGGCTGGGCGCAGGTGCATGCGTTTACCTTTGGCACGCGGCTGACCAATATCACCCGCCATCTGGCGACGCGCGACGTGGATGCAGCGCTCAAGGCGGCGGGGGCAGAGGCGCAGGATTGGGAGGGCGGCACGCGTATCGGGGCCTGTATCGAGGCGTTCAACCGCGACTGGTCGCGGCGGGTCATGGGGCAGGGAGCTGTTGTGCTGTTGATCACCGACGGGCTGGACCGCGATGCGCCCGATGATCTGGCGCGACAGATGCAGCGGTTGCAACTGTCCGCACGTCGGCTGATCTGGCTAAATCCGCTGCTGCGGTGGGACGGGTTCGCGCCCAAAGCGGCGGGTATCCGTGCGATGCTGCCGTTTACCGACAGCTTTCGGGCCGGTCACTCGATCGCGTCGCTGCAAGAACTGGCAGAGGTGATCTCCCGCCCCGATGACCGGGGCGAGAAAACGCGATTGATGCAGGTGATGGGGGCGACGCCTTAGGCGAAGGTTTCAGCAAAAGCCCCGCGATAGGTCGCCGACAGGTCAGCCAAAGGCGCTTTGACGCCGCCAAAGTTCACGTAATCCCCGCCGAACTTGCCGACACTTTCCAGATGCAGACCGGCGTTTTGCGCGGCGATCATCAGGGCTTCGGCCTGATCGAAGTTACAGGCGATCAGGTAGCGGGCTTGATCCTCGCCAAACAGAACCTGCGTATCGGCGGAATCCAAGGTCACGCCGACGCCGGCCTCGTCCGCCAGTTCAAAGGCTGCCAGTGCCAGACCGCCATCAGACAGGTCGGTGCAGGCTTTGATCAACGCGCGGTTGGCACGGATGAATTCACCGTGGGCTTTCTCCAGTGCCAGATCGACATGGGGGGCGTCGCCATCGCGGCGATTGAACACTTCAAGCAGCAGGGCGGATTGCCCGATGTGCCCTTCGGTGGCCCCCAGAACCAATGCGACATGGCCCTCGCGGACCTCTTTGCCGATGATCTCGTCCGTGTGCTTCAGCAGGCCGACCGCGCCAATGGTGGGGGTGGGCAGAATGCCTTTACCGTCGGTTTCGTTATACAGCGACACGTTGCCGGACACGATGGGCATGTCCAGCGCGGCAACCGCTTCGCCGATGCCTTTCAGCGCGCCGACGAACTGGCCCATGATCTCGGGCTTTTCGGGGTTGCCGAAGTTGAGGTTGTCGGTGGTCGCCAGCGGCAGTGCCCCCACGGCGCAGAGGTTGCGGTAGGCTTCGGCCACGGCTTGTTTGCCGCCTTCGACAGGGTTCGCCTTGACGTAGCGCGGCGTCACATCCGAGGTGAAGGCGATCGCCTTGTCGGTGCCATGCACGCGCACGATGCCCGATCCCAGACCGGGGGTGCGGGCGCTGTCGCCCATGACCATCGTGTCGTATTGTTCAAACACCCATGCTTTGGACGCGTAGTTCGGGCTGGAGATCAGCGCGCTCAGCCCGTCGATGGGGTCGATGCCGGGGACATCCGACAGCGGTTCGGCTGCGGGTGTCTCGACATAGGGGCGGTCGTATTCGGGCGCGTTGCCTGACAGCGCTTTAAGCGGTAGGTCGGCTTTGACCTCGCCATTGTGCACGATCAAGAAACGGTCCTCGGCAATTGTTTCGCCTACGATGGCGAAATCGAGGTCCCATTTGTCGAAGACGGCTTTCGCCTCTGCCTCAAGTTCGGGACGCAGCACCATCAGCATCCGTTCCTGGGATTCCGACAGCATCATCTCGTAGGCGGTCATCGCGTGTTCGCGTGTCGGTACTTTCTCAAGGTCAAGGCGCACACCAAGGTTGCCCTTGTCGCCCATTTCCACGGCCGAGCAGGTCAGGCCCGCAGCGCCCATATCCTGGATCGAAATCACGGCACCGGTCGCCATCAGTTCTAGCGTGGCTTCCATCAGGCGTTTTTCGGTGAAGGGGTCGCCAACCTGAACGGTGGGACGTTTGTCTTCGATGGTGTCGTCGAACTCGGCCGATGCCATCGTCGCGCCGCCCACACCGTCGCGGCCGGTTTTCGCACCAAGGTAAACCACTGGCATGCCAACGCCGGAAGCGGCGGAATAGAAGATCTTGTCGGTGTCGGCCAAACCCGCGGCAAAGGCGTTCACAAGGCAGTTGCCATCATAGGCGGTGTCAAAGCGCACTTCGCCGCCCACGGTCGGTACGCCAAAGCAATTCCCGTAGCCGCCCACACCCGCGACCACACCATGCACGAGTTGGCGCGTCTTGCGGTGATCGGGCGACCCA